>JBFLZS010000172.1:0-1553 GCA_040756135.1 Nitrospirota bacterium | reverse complement strand
AAAATCCCCCCCAGCCCCCCTTTTCCAAAGGGGGGTGTGGGGGGATTCTGGGGGATTATCTTCCTTAAGAAACTCGTAGAAAAGCCCCATGGCATTGCTTCCACCTCCAACACAGGCTACAAGATAATCAGGAAGTCTACCCTCGGCATCGAGTATCTGCCTTCTTGTCTCTTTCCCGATAACTGATTGGAATTCCCTGACCATAACAGGGAATGGATGAGGGCCGAATACTGTGCCAAGAACGTAATGTGTTGTCCGTACATTTGTAGTCCAGTCGCGCAACGCCTCATTAATTGCATCCTTTAATGTCTGCGAGCCTGTTGGCACCTCCGTAACCTTTGCACCAAGTAGCCTCATCCTGAATACATTCAAAGCCTGCCTTTTCATATCCTCTGTGCCCATATATATTTCACACTCAAGACCCATAAGTGCTGCTCCTGTTGCTGTAGCCACCCCATGTTGTCCGGCGCCTGTCTCTGCAATCACTCTCTTTTTTCCCATTTTCTTAGCAAGTAATGATTGACCAACAGCATTGTTAATCTTATGTGCACCTGTATGCGCAAGATCTTCGCGCTTCAGGTATATCTTTGCACCATTGAGATATTCTGTAAGACTACTGGCAAAATAAAGAGGAGTAGGTCTTCCAATGTATGTCTTCTGCAAATGTTTAAGTTGCCTCTGAAACTCCTTATCTTTCTTAGACCGAAAGAATGCCTCCTCCAGCTCTAATAGTGCAGGTATAAGGGTCTCAGGGACAAAGCGTCCACCGTAAATATCAAAGTAACCCTTTCTGTCAGGTAATTTTTTGATGGCATCCTCCTATCTTAATTGAAACGTATTGTCAAAACTAACCACAGAGAACACAGAGTTCACAGAGTTTTAAAACTTAAAAATATATTTTTCTCTGTGTGCTCTGTGGTAAAATTTTCCTTCTGTGGTTTCATATATTTCGCCTCTTTTTTCCCATGAAACTTTTGACATTACCTATTAGGAAACTATTATAGCCCATATTACATATTTCCATAAAGCAATCTCTTGATTTTGGTCTGCGACAAATTTATTGGTAAGTTTGCAGTCAAAAAGCATATCTGAAGATTCCCCCTAAAGGGGATTGAGGGGGTTACTTTATAATGTTCCTAAACTGCATTGAAGTAACTCCCCCTTACCCCCTCTTTTCCGAAAGCATTCGGGACTAAGAGGGGTAGGGAGAGCTACTCCATCTGAAGATTCTCCCTTCCTTATTTCATATATACTTGATGCCTTATGATTTATTTAGTCTTTATGGATTACTACAGAACCCCCTCCGATACCAGTTGTTGCATTATCATCAAGGTTGTCTGCACCAAGACCGTTATCATAGATAATCTCTTCGTTACCGCTCTCGTATTGTCAAAAGTTTTTAAGCAAATTCTTGAAAAGTCCTTTAATATAATGGAATTATTCAAATTAACCTTCCTCCCCCCTATTACAAGGTTTTTTTAAACAGCCGCTGGCTTGTAAAACCTCAAAATACTCGATCTGCACTTTAAAGCCAGCGGAAAGGCGACCACCAA
>JBFLZS010000171.1:0-1558 GCA_040756135.1 Nitrospirota bacterium | reverse complement strand
AATGAAGGTGGACAGAATGTTTTAAGTCTTAGAGCATTGATTTTAAGTAATCGCTGGGAAAAGTTTTGGAATTATTTTCTGCGATCTCATTTTCCCGAATATGATACGTAATATCAGACCAACACCCATTCAGGAAATGGAGGAACTATGAGTGGAGAATCTAAGATAATAGCCAATCTAAAAGGACAGCTTTCAAAATTCTCAGGAATCATTTCCAAGGGTGTCAAGAAACCGAAACAGAGGCTTATTAAGGAGATGCTTTATGGAATACAGGCATCGAAGGATGTAAAACTGAGCAATATTGCACGGACATTAAAAGAACAGCAGGCATTGATAAAGACAGAGGATCGTCTGTCCAGAAACCTTGATGATGAAGACTTCACAGAGAGGGTTAATGACGAGATATGCAGACTTGCTGCACCTAAGATCACAGACGACATGGTTATTGCGATAGACCCTGGTGATATACGAAAGAAATATGCGAAGAAGATGGAGTTTTTAGGGAAGGTGCGTGATGGAAGTGAAAATGAAATAGGCAATGGGTATCCTTTGTGCAAGGCAGTGGCTTCAGATATAGAATCGAAGAAAGTTATTCCTCTTTATTGTGAGGCATATTCACATTCAGCTTATGATGTAAAGAGCGAAAATGACCAGATATTTAAGGCAATAGATACCATTTTCAAACACATAGGAGACAGAGGGATCCATGCAATAGACCGTGGAGGAGACAGGGGTTTTATATACGAGAAATATCTCAAGAGGGAAAAGCCGATACGATTTGTTATTCGGTTAAATGACAGGGATTTAATCCATAGAGGGAAAAGGAAGAACTGCTGTGATATGGCAAAGGCTTTACCAACACCTCATGAGAGTATTTTGATCATTTATGATGATGGGAAAGAAAAGAGAAGGAAGGTTCAATATAATGCTATAGCAGTAAAGCTTCCTCAGTATGACCATAAGCTTTATTTTGTTGTTGTGAAGGGATTCGGCATGAAGCCGATGATGCTTTTAACAAGCTGTCCTGTTGACATCTACACGAAGGAGAGCATTTGGAGGATTGTGGAGTATTATCTTGCTCGATGGAAATGTGATGAATCCTATCGGTATATTAAGCAGTGCTATAATCTTGAAGATATACGGGTGCAGAGTTACACCAGTATACGCAATATCGTAGTGCTTGTGCTGGCAGTGTCTTATTTTGCAGCAGTTTATATTGGACAGAGTATAAAACTTAAAATGCTTGTAGAAAGGATATTCCTTGTATCAAAGAGATTCTTTGGAATTCCAAGCTTTTTCAATTATGCGGTAGCAGATGGTATCTTTAACCTGCTTTACCCTGATAAGACTGCTTTAAGAGGTATAAAGCCAAATAGCATCGATGATTTTCAACTACGATTTGAATTTTGTTAAAAACTCAGGAAACTCCAGGGTAACCCTTCAGTGAAGCGTGGAGGATAAGAGCTTATTGGGTTGACGGCGGAGAAGGAGATGTCGGGAAGAGAAGTTTGAAAGGATCGAAGGTTATATCATATGCAAGCTGATCGAGGACTTTTTT
>JBFLZS010000170.1:0-1698 GCA_040756135.1 Nitrospirota bacterium | reverse complement strand
CTGACTCTTCAGCCATCAGGCCTTCAAAGGATGAACTTTTGGCATATTCATCACTCATCGAAAAAAGACTTGAGGATTTTGGTGTTGAAGGCAGAATTACACAGGTACATCCAGGCCCTGTTGTCACGATGTATGAATTCGAACCTGCGCCAGGTGTGAAGATAAACAGGACGGATACTCCGCGCTCAAACCTCGAAACAGTCTCTACCGTTGTATCAATTATTTCAGCTAATTGGGCTTGAGTCAGTTCTCTGTCCTTCCTGATTCTGGCTATGCTGATTCCTATTAGTTTTTCAACACCTTTAGACATCTTAATCACCTTAGATTGAATAAAATATAGACAAATTAAGTCCAATATAACAGGAAGCATTTTGTTGAATATTATCTTGACAAAATAGGTCTATTCTTGATATAAATCTGCCATCATATCAATAGTATTTTTGTTTGTAATTTGGAATAGCTTGTTAGGGAGTATAGGGGGAAGGAAATGGGGTAAATAACCTCGGGCGTAAAAGTCTTACAAGGGTTCAAGAGATTATTAAATTTTGAGGATAGGGGCGGTTTGCAAACCGCCCTTTTGTTTTTTCCGTGATTCTTTCTCATTGAGTATAAATTATTCCCACCCTTGAGGGGAGAGTGAAATTTTATAAAGGTTTTTTTACTCTTAGCTCTGGCCTTATAAGGAGGGAAGATTATGTTTAAGGCAAATAGGATCCTATTTTGGCAGGCATTGTTTGTTGGCTTAAGAAAACAAAAATGAGAGATGAAAGTTTGTAAACAAATGACCTTTCCCGTGATTCTCTGATGCAAGCATGGGGCAGGATGGGAAGATACATATAGAAGAGGTAAAATGAATAAGGTCAGATAAATCTTATTTGATTTTCCATCTCTTCAGGAGAGAATGTTTGAATTATGTCTAAGAGTTTCTTAATGGTTTCAAAAGGGTTTCTCTTACGGCTGGCAACTATAATGCCAAAATGCTTTTTACCAGAGGTAAGGCATCTCTCATGCAAAATGCGAAAGTGCTTCTTATTGTGGGTTAAAAAAGTTCGCTTCTCAAGAATAGCCTTATTAAGTTGTTCTTCATCACCGGCGCTTAGCATTCCGGCCTCGACTGCATGTAAGACATCAAATCCTCTGTTCTTTAGGATAGCAGCTATTTTTGCTGAAACATCTTCATCGAAATACAATGAGATGAACAGCTTTTCAGCAGGCAAGTTAAGAGTTTTCTCTTTCTACGATATTTTCAGCAATATATTGCTCGATTTCTTCGCGGTGGTCAGCATAGTAACTCAAGGCATCGAATATCTGGGAAAGAGTAAGATGTGGAAGGTTTTCCAGAATCTCTTCAGGATGTGCCCCAAACTTCCACCATTCAACAATGGCGCGCACGGGGGTTCTTGTGCCTTTAATAACAGGCTCTCCGCCGAGGATTTCATTATTGCGGACAATATATGGATGTTCAGTAGCTACTATCATCTTAATAACTCTATATTACCATACTTTCTGATAAAGTTAACCTGCAATTTTACGGCGTCTTTTATTGAAATTTACCATATAAACAATCTTCTCTTGAGAGTACCGAGTTCTCATCATTTCAAATCAATCCGTTTAGCGATATCTCTTTTGAATTTTGAATGATCAATTGCAAGATCAATCCAATTTTCTATAAGCTTTTTAAACCTTTTATAATTTTTG
>JBFLZS010000169.1:0-1748 GCA_040756135.1 Nitrospirota bacterium | reverse complement strand
GATATTGCCTCATCATAGGCATTAACGACTTTATCAGTTTTAACAACAGGCAGAGTATCATGATGAAACTCATATGGTATAGCTGCTTTGTTATACATGTAAGAAGTATAATATATTGTCGATGGGCGTGTTCAGTCATAAAACCTGTTGGCTTAACAATAGATGTGTTATTAAATTGTCATTTGAGATTTATAAAGACAATCGAACCTTAACTAACGTGGTTTACCGAATATTTACGATTGCAGAGATTAAAATTAGTAGTGTATAGCTTTTCCTACATTAAGGATAAATGAATCCTAAGTTATAATTTACAATGTAAGTTCCCATTAAAAAAATAGGCAACATAACGTACAATCGAAATAAGGGGACGGGGGAGGGACGGGGGACATGTTGATTAAGTTGACTTTCATTGCTTAAATGTCTTTGATATGCTGATGTTGAAATATCAAGATAATGTGTGACCTCTGTCATAATTACCCCATGATCTTTCATCAATTTTCCCGCTATCCTTATCCAGATTTCCGGTGTTCTTCCCCTTCGACTCCCTGCCCGCAACTCCAACAATGCCCCCACACCTACATCCCCTCAAGAGGTTAAAAGGAAAATAGAAGAGAATAGAGAATTCAGAAGGGTGTGGAACAGAGAAGCAAAAAAGATAATGTCAATATTCAAAAACTGGCTCTTTCTATAAATTTCACTTCACTAAACTCATAAAATAGTGTAAATTTTAGTGAATATAATCATTAAAAGCCGTTATGTTAATAGCGAATTTTTAAAATTCTGGGTTATTACAGAGGAAATAAGAGATGGATTCTACAATTTTAGCGGGAATTATTGGTGCGGTTGGTACAATTATTGGTGCATTATTTGCCCGATCTGACTTGTTTGACAAAATTATAATAAAATCATCCATAGATCGTATAACTGGTGACTGGATATCTTCATGGATAGAAAAAGAAAATGGGAATGAGACTATTCGAAAGGAAATATTTCATATCACAAAACAAAAAGATTCAAAGATATATGGCTACATAACTATGGAAAGTGAACCGGGAAAAAAGTGGGATTTGTACGGAGACTTCGATAATCATTTTCTACGTCTATTTTGGCATCCTTCCAAAGCGGCAAATAATAAGTTGTTCAGAGACTATGGATGCTATTTTTTTGAAAGGAAAGGAGAGGGTTTTAAAGGATACGCAGTTGGGTTTGATTACAGCACAAGCGAGGTAGAAGTTTATCAGCATGATTTGAAACAGGTTAAAGGAGATTAGATCTTATACAGAGGACAGAATAAAGGGACGGGAATAAGGGGACGACCTTGACTAAATGAACTAAAGTGTTAAAAGGTCTCTGCGGTGTCGCACCTTGACTTTTTGGGTATGTGAAGAAATCATGCGGCCTTTGGTACATTCTATAATGCATTTCTACAGGCAGCCGTTCAATATTGCTTCTGTCATTGTGTTTTCAAAGAAATAAAGAGGGAGAACGCAATGGCAAGGCCGATCAATGAAACACCAATTTTAGAGGGAAAGAAATAGAGCATTTCTTTGCCAGCTTTCGGAAGGGAAATATAATCTTGTATCACAAAAAAGATGTAGGTGCTCCATGTGCAATACATATTAAGAGCTGGCCGGGAGAAACTGGACAGAGACATAAGTGGTAAAGCTGCTCTAAAATAGTAATCGAAGGTGGGATATCAGACATCGAGTGATGTCGAGATCGCCTCGTATAGGGCAAATGGCGAAGCC
>JBFLZS010000168.1:0-1794 GCA_040756135.1 Nitrospirota bacterium | reverse complement strand
CGATGTCGCTGACAGAGGCTATAGGAATTGTGAGATATTACACGATGAGAAATTACATTGCATATCGATCACACAGGAAAAAGAAACTGAGGTCACGTGTTAAAAAAAATCCGCTGTAGTGATAATAGGTAACAAAAATTCCACTTTTGAGGAGACCCTGATTGAAGTATATTTTATAAAATATACTTCAAATTGTTCAATATTAAAATGCAGGATAGAAGGATAGAAATTAAATGTATCTGTGCAGATATTTTCTACTTGTGCATGGGCCATTAGATCAGGCTCAAGCCCAGAGCATCCCGGGCAATATGAGATGACCGTTTGAATTGTAAAATATGAAAAACCCCTTTGCTATTAGGGCTATAAGGAGTCCCTGAATCAATCCATTTATAAGTATCTGCATATCTTCGGTTCAAATTTATTATGCAAAAAAGATTCCATACCACCTCAAAGCTTCCAAGATGGAAGAAAATAGATAGGGTTCTCCCATTATCTAAAAATATCAACATCCTCAAAACTCCCAATGAGTCCACCAATCCTTTCCTTTTCAAGAAAAACTTCTGACTCTTTTCAGATGCCTTGCCCGTATTTTTTGTCACTTGACCAGATAATTCTTGGCGGAGGGAGAGATCATCAAAGGTAAAATAGAATATCCTTTCAGATCGGTTCACCTGTTCTTGGATTTCTGCCTTTTCTTGCCTTCCTTTTAGCTACCGAGAATGTGCCAAAACCTACTAATGTGACCTTGCTGCCTTTCTTAAGGGTCTTCTTAACTTCCTCAATAAAAGAATTGAGTGCCTTTCCTGCTTCTGCCTTTAAAATCCCTGCGTCCTTTGCCATTTTCTCAATAAGTTCAGTAATAGTCTTACCCAAAGTAATTACTTTTCATACAGCAGCCCATCTAATGTATGCTATGATAATTATACAGGTGATAATAAGGTGATCGGAGTACCTTCCACGACCGATGGTGAGACCTTTATAAATGCTTACGGGAGGCAGATTGTAAAGAGAATGCGCAAAGGATTCGGGTAAACAGATATTGAAATTAGAGATTCCATATTTTAAACAAGGGAAGACTACGACATGTGGTCCAGCTTGTGTACGGATGGTGATGGCATACAATGGCATTAAGAAATCTGAAACAGAATTAGAGGAGACATGCGAAACAAGCTGGCTTGGTAATACCTGTGAGGAACTTGCTACAGGGGCTCAAAAAGCAGGATTTGAGGCAGAGGTAATAGAGAATGCAACGATGGAGAGTTTGGAGGATTCTTTGAGAAGCGGAATTCCTATAATTGCACTTTTAGACCCTGCAGTCTTATACGGTGGTGTTCAGGGCTTTGGACATTTTGTAGTAATCTTTGGGTTGAAAGAGGGAATGGTTTATTACCATGACCCTGACTTAGATAAAGATCTGGTCAAAGATGCTAAGGCATTTTTTGATGCATGGTCAAAATACTCATTCAAGGGGATAAAGATATGGAAATCTATGAGAGAGTGAGAAAATATTTATATAATAATATTGGACATTTAACCACTCCTGGGACACCGAGACTTGATTTAAAGACTGAGACATGGAAGGTGCCAGTTTTATGTAAGACTGAGAGGGGAATCTTGATTGTAGGTGAGTTTACTCTCGATAAAGATGGAAACTTTATAAATATTCCTACTAACACTACAGCGGATTTTTTTTAACACGTGACCTCAGTTTCTTTTTCCTGTGTGATCGATATGCAATGTAATTTCTCATCGTGTAATATCTCACAATTCCTATAGCCTCTGTCAGCGACATCG
>JBFLZS010000167.1:0-1888 GCA_040756135.1 Nitrospirota bacterium | reverse complement strand
ATTATCTTATAGTTTGTTACTTAACTGAAATATATACTATTAATTTGTTACTTATTAGTTTTGAGTATTGATATATATTGAGAGCGTTGAAAAAATCGTCATGTACAAATTAACCTGTTAATGTTACTATAGAATGGTTATGAGAAATTGGAGCAGACAAATGAGTTTTTTCGAGAGTGTTAAAGACAGGTTTGTGCCTGAAAATCATCCATTGATAATAATAAAAAAGGAAATAGACTTTGATTTTATCAACAAGATATGTAATAAATTCTATGCCCAAAACGGTCCTGGCAGGCCTCCCTATAGACCAGATATGATGTTCAAAATTATCTACCTGAGCTTTTTTGAGAATAAAAGTTACAGAATAATAGTTTGTGAACTTCAATATAACCTTCTCTACAGAGATTTCTGTGACTGGTGGGAAGAAGGATCACCAAACCACAGTTCTTTAACTACCTTTCTCGATCGAGTAGGCTCAGAAACCATAGCAGATGCTTTTAATAGGGTTGTTGAGCAAGCAAGAGAAAAGGGAATCATAACAGATAGACTAAGTTCTATCGATTCGACAATTGTTGAAAGCCATGCAAACAAATATCGTCTCTGGATGGAAGGTGGAAGTCCTGACCCTGATGCTCAATGGCTAACAAAAGGTAAGAAAAACTATTATGGTTTCAAGGCTCACACTGCTTGTGATGTTGATACAGGAATAGTAACAAATTTAGAGTGTACACCAGCCAATCAATCTGATATGACCTTTTTTGAACCGATAGTCAATGAAAATGCCGAGGCTACAACAGCAGATAAAGGTTATTCCTCTGGTAACAACAGAGATTTTTTAAAAAGCAAGGGTCAAGAAGACGTAATAATACCAAAAGTAAACGAAAAAATAAAAATAGACAAAGAAAAAGCAAAAAGTAGAACTCAGGTAGAACGCAATTATTCGATTGTTAAAAATTATCATAGGCTTGATAAAACAATATCTTGGGATAATGATAGATTTACAATTCAAGCAAGTTTTGCGTTTATGGCTTGGAATGCGAAATGTTGGTTAAAAGCCATTTTCAAAGAGCCATATTATATACTTATGGCGAAGTGTGCCTAAAATCAGAAAAAAGGAGGAAATATAGTCTGTAAGATGCTTGATTTAGAAGATTTTACTCGAAATATACTCAAAAAATTTAATTCAAACGCAATTTTGAGGTAAAATGGTTAATAATTCAACGCTCTCAATTAATATCTTATTTGAATTGCAATTAAGAATAAAATTGATTTTGTTTTAGTATGACTGAAAATTAACTCATAGTGAAAAGACCTTTCAATAGGGGTAAATCAAAATCCTGAAGCCCAAAGATGACATTATCATAGAGTTTATACATAGATACCTCTGAAATGCTTTCTTGATAAGAGAAATGGGCAAAAGCAATTAAACACATCCAAATAAAAATTTCCTGAGAGATTGTTCTATGCTGCTGACAGCGTTTTATACCAATGCAACTCTTTAAAAACCTGAAACTTTCTTCAACTTTCCATCTGGAAGTATATGACTTAACAGCTTTTTGCATATCCATTAGCATTCTATTAGTAATAAAATAGCGCTCTTTGCGCCTAAAAACTTTGACTTTTGTTTTATTATTCAATTCACCTTTAACTTCACCAAAACCTCGTGGAATTAATTTTTTGAGAGGTGTTTTACTAAACTTTCTGCTGCTTCTACACCTCATAATGCAGGGCCAACCATAATCTGTTAAACGTTTTATCAGCTTATTAACATCGTAAGCTCCGTCTGCAATAAAGATTTTAGGTTTGACATGAAACTCATTGCGCAATCTGCCAATAAATTTCAAAGTAAGTTCCGTAACAGAGCCGCTTTCCTTATGGTAAAAAGCAA
>JBFLZS010000166.1:0-1952 GCA_040756135.1 Nitrospirota bacterium | reverse complement strand
TTATTAGTCACTATTTATAATTTCTGAGGCGTTTCATTCATTGGTTTCTTTGAATATCAATAGGTTATGTGTTTGAATTTTTTTAAAAAGTCTGTTTTTGTGAAAATTGTGCGGAAGTTAGGTTAACTCAGAAGCAGCGCATTCTACTTTTACTACCAAAACAAAATCAAGGTATCTCGGATACTTTGTGGGATCAAATTCGAAACATTCCAAAACCTGAGTATCTTGAAATTATTGACTTTACATTGCCTGATACATTAAGTGATGCTAAAAAAGATCCGAGAGATAAAGCGGGAGCAAAGGCTCGCTCTGAGATGCATAAATTAGAGATAGAACTCATTAAATCTACAGATAATCTCCGTAATGAGAATACCTGGCTGATATTAGATGGAGCTGTTAAATTTGTTGAGGAAGATATTTGGAATTCATGGAAAGATAACCCTTACCTAATAGGTGTTGCCAAATCTTTTCGTAAAGACCCTATGTTTCAATTTGGACGAAGAGCATCTCAAAGAAAAGATATTACAAGTATCCTCGCCGGCCTTCCTCATGCACACAGAACTGTTGCCTTTAGTGCTTATGATGGACAGGTAGCATTCTGGTATGTAAGGTTAAGGGAACAAAAAGAACTGGACTATCCCCTTATGGGAGTAGTAAAGGTGGAATTTCCCCGCCCTGATAGGACTCCTGTCGTTTCAGAACTTGCTGACTTGATATCCCAAGCCCTTGTAGCCGAAAGGAATGTTACTCCTTACGGTCTGGATCGGCGATGGCATTGCTCGCTTTATCCCATTCACATAGCCGAAAAAGTAATAAAAAATAGATTTTTTTCAAAAGAAGTTTTAATGGGCTGTATCAAGTGGCCTAAGCCACAAATAGGAGGTATATCATGAATGAGACAAAGATCATCCAAGAGGTTGGCAAAACCTCTGCAACAGATAGAGACCCTAATACATCCGATAAGTTTATCTTCTGGCTTGCTCCAAAGGTCATTGTTAATCCCTTTGATATTGTCGAAGTCGAACAGGTGAGCCATGAAGGTAAAAGCAAGACGTTTGGATTAGTAACCACATTAGAACATAGAACAGATTCTCCTTCCCATCTTGCAAACTTCATTTCAAGCAATTTTGGTGAATTAACAGAAGACCCGAATACTCCTCGCCAAGGGACAACCGTTGCCCATGTAAATGTATTGAGCAATGATATGGACATTTATATGCCTGTCTCAAGCGAAAAGGTAGTGAATTTTGCTGATGAAGAAGGGATTCAAAGCGCCCTTGGAATAGACACAATGGAAAGACAAAATAGAATTCCTGCTGGTCTTATCAAGATGAGTAACGGTGTTGCAGCAGTTGCCTATATAGATCGCAGATATGTCCTTGGCCCAGAATCTGCCCATGTGAATATATCAGGTATTAGTGGTCTTGCCACAAAAACATCATATGCTATGTTTCTCATGCAGTCTATCTTTCAAAAAACCCCTGATGAGGACAGAAATACACTGGCAGTTATTATCCTTAATGTTAAACATGGAGATTTGCTCCAAATAGATCAGAAAAGAGAAAAAGAGTTTTCCGTGGAAGAGATGGAATTGTGGGAAGCCCTTGGTTTAATGCCACAACCCTTTGAACATGATAAAGTTCATTATTATCTTCCAAGGGACAGGGATGGCAAGAGACCAAATAGTTTTTTAGTGCCGGATTTTTATGAAATTTATGCATATGATTTAGAGTGCACAGCCGATAAGCTTGACTTATTATTTGCTCAAATACCTGATGCATATTTCACACTTGAGTCAATAATAACGGAAATAAAAGAAGGTATTTGTAGATTGTCAAGACATTTGACCCCTTTTCTGCAAATAGAATTGACCCCCTTACGGTATGCTTACCACCCCATATATTGAAAAAACTCGGGTTGAGAGAAAATCGGCTTCGCCAGAAGCCCTACAA
>JBFLZS010000165.1:0-2051 GCA_040756135.1 Nitrospirota bacterium | reverse complement strand
ATACATTGATTTAAGAAATCCCTCCTACCCTCCCTTTTCCAAAGGGAGGAATAATGCCCCTCTTTGGCAAAGAGGGGAGGGGGGAGATTTTCTGAATAATGTCTATTCAATTATGAGAACCTTAATATATTACTCTAAACCATCGAAAGGCAGGTTTTAAAATACATTTTTTCATCTATTTCAGTAAGGAAAGATCGAGATGAGTGTTTTAAAAACTACCTGACCATGTAAAAAAAGAGAATAACTTTTCTTATGAACAACATTCATTATAAGAAGAGATTTTTAAAGGGGCTTTTGATTGCCTTGAGGATCATTATTTCTTACAGGCTCTTCAACCTTTTGGGCATTTTCACGGTCGGTTATAAGAGGGAGAAAAGGCTCAAGGTACTGCATAGAAGAAATGCTATCTTCTTCAGGGAAAAGGCCCTTGAGATGAAAGGGCTTATGATAAAAGTAGGCCAGTTCCTGAGTTCAAGGGTAGACTTTCTCCCTGATGAATATACCTCAGAATTATCACTTCTTCAGGATAGCGTTCCACCTCATGACTACAACAAGATAAGAAAAAGAATAATAGAGGAACTCGGTGCCCCACCTGAGGATATTTTTTTGAAGTTCAATGCAGAGCCGATAGCAGCAGCATCATTGGGTCAGGTACATGAGGCAAGTTTAAGGGATGGCCGCAGGATAGCAGTAAAGATACAGTATCCTGATATTGAAAAGATAATCGAGACAGACATCAGGATATTGAAATTTGTCATAGGGTTATTCCGTGGCAGATATGGACGGATAAATTTTGATATGCTGCATGAAGAATTTTCTAAAATTATAAGGGCCGAGCTTGACTATTTAAAAGAAGGGAAAAACGCTGAAAGGTTCGGACAAGATTTTAAAAATGACGACAGGGTTATTTTCCCTTCTGTTCACTGGGAATACACCACCAGACATGTATTAACCCTTGAGTTCGTTGAAGGTATAAAGATTACTGAATGTGAGGCCATAAAAAAATCAGACATAAACTGTGCAGATACAGCTACACTCCTCTCAGAGATATACTTAAGGATGATCTGCCTGCACGGTTTCTTTCATGGAGATCCACATCCCGGCAATATCTTTGTACAACATGGCCCGAAGCTTGCATTTGTTGATTTCGGCATGGTTCAGGCGATCCCTCAGAGAATAAAGAGAGAATTGCGAAGATTTGCAAAAGCTATAGTAGAGAGTAATCCGGAAGAAGCTGTTGACTCAATAAGAAAAATGGGCTTTATACTCGAAGGTGCGGATTACAGGGCTATAATTGACCTTACCCAATCTCTGATGGATAAATACAGGGATATAGCCCCAACGGAACTTAAAAAGCTCACACTTGATGATATATGGAAGGAGATTGACAATATCATAAAGGTTATTGACTTCATCCAGATACCCAACAATTTCATACTCCTTGGAAGGACAGTAGGTATCTTAAACGGAATCTCATCAAAGCTGAACCCTGAAATCAATATAATTGAGATAGGAAAGCCTTTTGTAAAGGAGTTTTTAACAGGCGGGAAAAAAGAACAAATCGAATCAATTTTAAAAGAATTGAAAGATACGGGAACAAGGTTCTGGAGGATACCGTCTTTACTAAATGAATTTTTTAACAAGGCAAATAGAGGCAATATGATGGTCAAACTCACCCAATCTGATATCGAGAAGATAACAGGCCAGTTTACATCTATAACCAAGATAATGATGATGGTTATCCTTACCGTGACTACAGCAGTAGCAGCATTATTTTTTGAAATGATAAATCAAAAAGTACTTGCAATAATTGCAGCGGTATCATCCGTAACCCTCGGAATCTTGTCAGCCCTCAGATTGATGAGGAAATAAAACCACAGAAAAGAATTTCACCACAGAGCACACAGAGAAAAAGAATGTTAATTTACCTGACTTTTCCCTTAATTTTATACACTACACTTTGACAAGAGCAGAGGGTTGACTTTTTTGAGAATCTCTTCTTGTTTTTTGCTCAAGGTCACTGTCTTGACAAACTTATTCTTAGACTTCGG
>JBFLZS010000164.1:0-2067 GCA_040756135.1 Nitrospirota bacterium | reverse complement strand
GGTTCACATCAAGATTATATCTTTACTAAATTCCTGATTGAAAGAATAGATTTCTCTAAATCTAAATACTTACGGCTGGCTGCATAGATTGAATTTTTAATGAAAAAACGGTACTCTCAAGTTAATTAGTCCTTCTTTACAAACGTGTATTGCACAAGACGCATGGGAATTTAAATTGACTCATGAAACACAGCAACTTACCGATAGTCCTTTCTTTTTAATAACTGCTGCAGATGTGAATAAAAACGGGCTCAAAGAACTGATTGTTACTGATTTCGGAAGATTCGGAGATCATATTGATGAATGGAAAGAATGGAAAAAGGTTCCTGCCCCCTACTATAACCTTTTTATTCTTGAATGGGAAAAAAGCGAACTGAAAAACAAATGGAGTAAACGATGGGATATGACTAAAATGCATACAGATGCTGAAGCTGACAGATATTTTGTCGCATTTAAAGCAAACCAAATGGTGTCGTGGCAGATTGGAGACCGGATTGTAGTAGAAACCATACCCCCATATTTAGGGATTGAGTGGTTAAAAGATAAGTATGTATTGCATGAACAACAGGGACCCTCTAATAAAGGGCCACTAATTGGCAGTTGGGTGTTTCCATGGCTAAGCGCTTCATGTTATCAAAGTTTCGTTAATAAAATAACATGGCCTCGTGAATGTTTAATTGGAATACGTGATTTTTTAGGAAATGGAAACCCTATGATACTTACTATTAAAGAAAAAAATAAAAATGATAGACAAATTTTAACTGTAAGAAAATTCGACAAAGAATTCGCAGTTGAAAAAGAGCTAATTATTGACTCATCCTTGTCTTTTGGATGGTGGTCTCCAGGAACAAGAAATCTAACCGATCGATTAAATTGGAAAGTATCTCCCAGACTTTTGATGTTCGGATATATACCCCCGTCACAGTTTTCATGGTATAGCTTCGGATATGAAAAAAATAAAAATGATTACTATCTGAGAAATCTAAGGATGAAAGACTCTATCGGCATTATTTCTCATGATTTACCTGACATCTATCTTAGAAAAACCCAGAAAAAAGATATTGAAGAATATTGGGGGTATTGTTTTGCAGAAGCCCCTGATAAAGGAAACATTTTACTTTTGAGAAGAGTGTTTTTGAAGCCTGACCTTTCAGGTTTTATCAAAGAAGACATTAATTTTGATCACAATAAGGCATTTCTTGGTGTTGGTTTCTTTGATTTAAAGGATTTGGACGGGGATGGACTTGATGAAGTAATTCTGTTAGAAGAGACAGGCAAGAGAGAATTTGGTGAAGAAACAATTTATTATTCAGATACAAAAGATTACATCCGAATTTTAAAATGGGATGGTAAAAAATATAAAACTATGTGGGTAAGTCCACCTTACACAAAAAGGGGCACAAAGTTTCTGGTCGAAGATATCAAAAATAGTGGCAAGAAGCAGTTGGTAGTCATGACGAGCAACGGAACCATTCAGATATGGGAAAGAAAATAGATGACTAAAAGATGGATTTCTATAATTGGAATTCTTTTGATTATTTGTGTTGGTATCTCTCTATTTCCAGTATATCTTTCTGCACAGGCAACAAATGATGCTATTACATCGGGAACATCATGGCTTCTCGCTGCCCGGTATGATATGGGAATATGGGCTTTTGATGCTCCACCTGATCCGCTGCAAACAGAATTCACAGCCAAATGAAGACGCCGTAATCTATGTAGTTGTTGACCCTGATAATGCCATAGAAGAAATGGACAAAAGCAACAATATAGCATCAATTCTACTAATGAGGACCATACCCGATCTCTCAATCACTCAATCAGACATAACCATCATTCCTCCTGATACCATAGAAGGACAACCTGCAAGCATAAAAGCGATAATACACAATATCGCCCCTTCGACAGGCTCAGGACTCGGTGCATCGGATGTAGTCGTATCCTTCTATGACGGAGACCCACAAAGCGGCGGTACTCTTATAGGTTCAATCACAAAGTCATATATAGACTCAGGAGCGACAGCCCTTGCTGAAATCCAATGGGATACCTTCGGGCAATCAGGAAGAA
>JBFLZS010000163.1:0-2071 GCA_040756135.1 Nitrospirota bacterium | reverse complement strand
TTTAACACCGATTTTCACAGGGTTTTTAAGCGTCATTTTTCTTATGGCGTCCAGATGATTCTGAGAGGTTTATGATCCAGCCAGGGGACAATAACCTCTTTGTTCAATTTCTCAATTCCCAACAAAATGGGAGTAGTCGCCCGTTTTCTGATTCTCACCGTGAATATGTTTCCGTTATAATCAATTTGCCCGGGCATATCAATAAACTGTTTAAAAAGCTTTTGAGGAGAACAATTCTCGAACCTTCTCAAATCCTTCGCCATAAGAAGGTAAAGCGTATCAGCAATAATTGTCCAAAGCAAATCGAAATGGATGCGAATCATGATCGGGGAAGAAAGGGCATTCAAATTGAAGAATTTCACTATGTCTGAAAGCTTATTCTCAATGTGCCACCTCCTTGCATATATGGTCAGGAGGTCGGCATTTTTTAACTTCTCGTTGTTGCTGATGATAAAAGTAGGTTCGGCTCTCCCGTGATCTTTCACGATTAATTGTCTGAAAGCCTTTTGCCCTTCGACTAATACTACCGTGCTTTCATGGACTTTAACATGCTTGTACTTTCGTTTTGGAATCGGCAAATAAACCTTCTGCCAATCTTTTTCGGGAATCTTCAGAGTCTCTTCTATAAGGGTTTTGCTGCGTGTTCTCAGGGTAATGAACTTGATGTTATCCATATCCATTTCATAAAGGATGTCATAGCGTGTCAGTTTCGAATCAAAGACCAGTGTTTCATTTACGATTCCTTTTATTCCTACCCAGTAGTCAATAAACTTCCTGATTTCCTCGGAAGACTCGGACCTTTTGATATCCGCCCTGGTATATATCAGCGCATTATTTTTGCCGTCCTGAGCAAAAAACGTGTTGGCCCCCTTCAGTGACTTCCCACGACTGCCGCACCAAACCTTTTCCATCTCGGATTCATCTCCAAAGTGCGGGATCGAGTGGAAATCCAGATTGATGGTCTTGCCCTGATACAAATCAGGGTAGAGTTTGTGGAAGTGTTTGACTATTCTCTGCTGGAACTTCATAACAGTAGAGGCATCAGTTCGGCAGGAGTAAGAGCACATATACGTGGGTTTCGGCAATACATTCAACCCGGCAAAAATCCCGAATCCCGTATCAGTGTTGTACTGCTTTATATGGCTTAGCCGTTCATTGCCAATCAGTTTCAGCAATAACATGGATAAGGCTGCCTGCTTCCTCCCAATGTCACAGGATTCCGGAAGGGCGCATCCCTGCACGATATCAAGGATACCAGTATCCAGAATATAGGGAAGAAACAAAAAGATGCCGGCTACTTGGCAGTCGATTCGAAACGGCTGAAGCTTTTTCAGTGGCAGGTTCATGGAACGCTGCGGTATTATCGTGCCTTCTTTGCTGAACCCTCTTTCTTTATCTGTTCTGCGGCGCAGTTTCGGAAAGCCTGCATCAAGCAGTATCCTTTCCACTGTCCTTACGCTGATGGATATGTTTGACCGATTAAGTTCTTCCGTAATCTCTCTGGAGTTCAACATCTTTTTGCGGCGCAACTGAATAATCATTTTCGCTGCCTCTGATGGGATATGCCTCCCTCTGTGCCCTCTTTTTATATCCGGGAAAAGCTGAAGTTTTTCTTGCACAAGCCGGTTGATTAACATTCTCAACGTTTGCGGTGTATACCTGAAGCGCTCAGCAATATCCTTTATGGCCCCTTCGTTGAAGGCAACAGCGCGTATTGCTTCGTATTGCCTTTGTCTTGGAGGCAGATCTTTTATGAAATAATCTCTCAGTTCCATGCTGTTATCATATATTTATTATGACGCTTATAATGCTGATAGTATACAGCTAAGTTACTTTAATAGCAATTAAAAAATAGCTGATATTAGCGTCTATGCGTATTTTTTGAGGGGCTTCACTATAAATATTTGATGTGATTATGATATTTATATGCGCAATATGGCTGTTTTAAGCGTCAAAATTAAATTGAATATTTTTGATTGAAAGACGTTAACTGGTTGATACTATTGGTTCTTTCTTAACTATAGGCCGAAATAATTATGACGCTTAGAACTCTGTGAAAATCGGTGTTTAA
>JBFLZS010000162.1:0-2296 GCA_040756135.1 Nitrospirota bacterium | reverse complement strand
GCTGAGGGGGATTTGAAGGGGGGGGTGGGGGGATTATGTAAGGTCTTTTACTCTGACAATGGCTCAACCGCAGTAGAGGTTTCCTTAAAAATGGCATTTCAGTACTGGAAGCATAAAGGGATTGAAGGAAGAAATACCTTTGTATCCCTTAACAATGCATATCATGGCGATACCATAGGTGCTGTAAGTGTTGGCGGTGTTGATATATTCCATAAGGCATTTGCACCGCTTTTATTCAAGACTTATAAAGTTCCTTCACCATACTGCTATAGATGCGAATTGGGCAAAGAATTCTTAGATTGCAATTTTGCTTGCCTTGCAAAAATGGATGAGATGTTTAAATCTCATTCACATGAGATAGCGGCATTGATTATTGAGCCACTAATTCAGGCTGCAGGCGGTATGCTAACTTCACCTCCTAATTATCTCAAAGGAGTAAGGGAATTATGCACTAAGTACAATATATTAATGATTGCAGATGAAGTGGCAACAGGTTTTGGCCGCACAGGAAGGATGTTTGCATGTGAACATGAGGATGTAGTGCCTGACATCATGTGCCTTTCAAAAGGTATAACAGGTGGCTATATGCCTCTTGCAGTAACTATTGCAACAGAGGAAATATATAATGCATTCCTGGGAGATTTCAAAGATTTAAAAACATTCTTTCATGGCCATTCTTATACTGGCAATCCTCTTGCCTGTGCTGCTGCCATCGAATGCCTTGATTTATTAGAAAGGGACGAGGTGCTGAAACATCTTGGAGGAAAGATTGAAATTCTCGAGGCATGGTTAAAGGAAATCTTAACTCTTCAACACGTTGGCGATGTTAGAAATGCAGGACTTATGGCGGGTGTAGAGCTGGTAAGAGATAGAAAGACAAAGGAGCCTTATGACTGGTCGGAGAAAATGGGATGGCGTGTTGCGTACCATGCAAGGGATAATGGAGTTTTCATCAGACCACTCGGAAATGTAATAGTCATAATGCCTCCACTGAGCATAAGTGAGCAAAACCTCAACCAGTTGCTGAAGGTAATTAAAGATTCTATAGTTGTAGTGACAGAAGGTTAAAAGCCATTCCCCCCTCTAAGTTCCTTTATCTTCTGAGCCATATCTTCTGGTACGGGTGCTGAAAATTCAAGATACCCTCCGGTCATGGGATGCGTAAATCCCAATAATTTAGCATGGAGCATCTGTCTCGGGAATGAAAGAGTTTTCTTCCCGTATATTCTATCTCCAAGCACAGGATGCCCTGTGGATGCAAAATGTACCCTTATCTGATGTGTCCTTCCGGTCCCGAGTCTGGCCTCGATTAATGTGGCGTTTCCGAATCTCTCCAAAACCTTCCATCTTGTAACAGCCTCTTTACCTCTTTTCACACGAGTTGACATTTTCTTCCTATCAGATTCTGACCGTCCTATCCTGAGTGCTATCTCACCTTCATCTTCTCCGAGATTCCCGTAAATTAACGCAATATATCTTCTGTTTATTGTCCTATGCCTGAATTGCTCAATAAGGTTGTAGTAAGCTTCATCATTTAAAGCTAAGACCATCACGCCTGATGTGTCCTTGTCAAGTCTGTGTACAACACCGGGCCTCAATGGGCCGCCCCTTGTTGCAAGATTTTTACAGTGGTAAGAAATGGCATTCATTAGTGTGCCATGAGTGTGGCCCGCAGCAGGATATACAACCATGCCCGACGGTTTGTTTACGACAACGAGATATTCATCCTTATAGAGTATTTCTAAGGGTATCGGCTCTGGAATAAGCCCCTCTGTTTCTTTATCAGGGATGCTGAGAGATATTAAATCCTTTGCTTTTAATCTGTAATTTTGACTGATGCCTTTATTGTTAACGAGAACATTGCCTTTCTCTATAAGCCTCTGTATCTGTGAACGTGTAATGCCTGTCTTTTTTGCAAGGAATGTATCCAGCCTCTCACCAGATTCTGAAGTTTGAACGGTTATTTCTTTTATTTGCATAATAAATTTTGTGTCTTTCGTATTTTAGTTGAAAAGGCTTCTGGATTCCCTCCTCCGACTTGATCGGGGGATCAAGTCGGGGAATGACATTTTTTATAAGCAGTTTTGTCATTCCCGCGCAGGCGGGAATCCAGTCACTTATTATTTTCAACTTTTTTACGAATGAACCTAAATTTTATATTACAAGATACTGTAGTTTAGCAAATTTTAAGCTTTGGACAGGCGAGACGCCTGTCCTACTGTTGTAACTTATTGAAAATAAAAGCTTTTAGATTCAGTAGGTCAGGCGTCTCGCCTGACATTAAAAGCATTATTTT
>JBFLZS010000161.1:0-2320 GCA_040756135.1 Nitrospirota bacterium | reverse complement strand
GACATTATTCAGAAAATCTCCCCCCTCCCCTCTTTGCCAAAGAGGGGCATTATTCCTCCCTTTGGAAAAGGGAGGGTAGGAGGGATTTCTTAAATCAATGTATACATTATTTTGAGACTGTTAATAATATATAATATTTAAGGAGGTTTTGCTATTTCTTCGATAATAATTGATGGCTACAACTTAATTGGTATCTACCATAAAGACCTCGAAAAACAGAGGAATATGTTGATTGATTCCCTGATTGAATATAAAAAGAAAAAAGGTCATGACATAACAGTTGTATTTGATGGATGGAAAACAGGAGAGGCGCAGGAGAATCATCTGGTAGTTGGCGGAATAAAGGTCATCTATTCGAGGATTGGTGAAAAGGCTGACTCTGTTATCAAACGTATAATCTCTTCAGACAGACGTGAGTGGATTGTGGTAACGTCAGACAGGGATATTGCAAATCATGCCTGGGCATCGAGCTCTATACCAATATCATCAGAAGATTTTTTGATGGCCGTAGAAAGTGAAATTCCATCCTATTTTGACGAAAAGGAATATGATGAGGAATACATTGAACCTCGCAGAAAAGGTAACCCGAGAAAACCATCCAAAAAAGAAAAGGCTGTCAGAAGGGCATTAAGCAAGCTCTGATGGGGAGGATAGTACTTAAACAAAGACCAGCAGATGCAGTAACAATCATCTTCCTTTTATTTCTTATTTTGCTGACCATGATATTTTACAAGCATATACCCGAGGCAACCTTTTTAATAAGTCTTTATTCGATTTTTAGTATCATTCAGATTATTATAATCAGGTTTAAAGACAGCAGTCGGTTTATGGGTATTTTTTATGACGTGATTTTTCCGGTTTTATGTGTACTGGTGATTTTTGACAGCCTCGGATCGCTTGTACATTATATTAATCCTGAGGATATAGACCCGATACTTATCAGGCTTGATTATCTGATCTTTAATAACCATCCTACGGTCATGCTTGAGAGGATTATGAGCCCACTCTTGACTGATATACTTCAACTCTCCTATACGACTTACTACTTTATACCAATAAGCTTCGGCATACTTATTTTGCGTAATAATGAAAGAAAAGAATTTGAGAGGGTATTGTTTCTGATTTTATTATGTTTCTACCTTTCTTATCTTGGCTATATACTCTTCCCCGCCATCGGGCCGAGGTTTACTATTAACCATTTACAGACTACTGACCTTCAGGGATTTATTATTGCAGAGCCAATCCAGAAACTTTTAAACCAGCTTGAAGGGATAAAAAGAGATGCTTTTCCGAGCGGGCATACTGCCATAGCCGTGCTTGTGCTTTATCTTGCCTACAGGTTTAAGAAGGGATTTTTCTTTATATTACTGCCTGTTGTAATAGCCCTTGTATTTTCGACAGTATACTGCCGGTATCATTATGTTGTGGATGTCTTTGCCGGTTTTGGACTAACTCTCTTAACCATCCTGCTCGGAGAACGGTACTATGAGTGGTGGTTAAAATGGTCATCAGAAATTGGTCGGGGCGAGAGGATTTGAACCTCTAACACTAACCATTTTTATCTTTATTTATCAATTAGTTAGCTTCGAGAAAATCTTCAATTTGCACCATTTGTGCACCATCAATAACACTTTTAAGCCTTTGAACCTTTAAACTTGCATACCGTTTTGTGCTGGCTGTAGAACTGTGTCCTAATGCCTGAGATATCACTGCAAGGTCTACACCTTGATTAATTGCCTGGGAAGCAATAGAGTGCCTTGTAGCATGATAAAGGGGTATTTTTATACCTGCCTTTTTACAGGCTCTATTCCATATCTTTCTTAACCGGCTGTCCGTATAGGACTTACCGAATGTATTGGTAAATAAAAAAGCCTCAGGGAGTTTGTTTCTCAAAATATTAAGATTGAATTTTTGAGATAAGGGTAAGTAGTAAGGCTTTTTATTTTTACGAGGCCGTAGAGATTTTAAACTCCAAGCTCTACAGATATGTATAGTCATATCTTTTATATTTACATCCTTGACCTTTAAGGCTCTTGCTTCCCCTGGCCTTACAGGATGATATATTAGAAATTCAAAGATTGGTCTATGATTTAAAGGGACTGCCTCAAGAATTTGTAACTGTTGTTTTTTGTCAATCCAATAAATAGGAGGCTCAGGAGGTGATAATACAGGAAACTGAGGCATTCTTAAAAGCTTGAGAGTACCGAGTTCTCATCATTTCAAATCAATCCGTTTAGCGATATCTCTTTTGAATTTTGAATGATCAATTGCAAGATCAATCCAATTTTCTATAAGCTTTTTAAACCTTTTATAATTTTTG
>JBFLZS010000160.1:0-2388 GCA_040756135.1 Nitrospirota bacterium | reverse complement strand
ATATTGAGTCGCCGAAAGTCATGTTCAACGATCGGCAACGAGACTTTGCGCTCCTTCACGCGCCTTTCAAATGCTATGATACATGATGCCATTTTATTTGTCTATAGGAAAATCCGCTGTAGTAATATAAAGCGAAAATTAATGAGGCGAAAGAATTAAAGACAATTAGGGCCATAAGAATGAATAGGGAATTGGCACATTCACAACTTTAAGCAGAGATGCCAAACCAGGCAGTGAAATGAAATCGAACCATAGTGAATAAATTAGGGAAAATAAACAAAATGGCGCAGGCATGGCATGAGCACTGCGGTGAAGCTTCAGGAAGTCACATTAGGGATCAACTTCCCTTTCTCCTTTTTTTGCAAAAGGACAGGGCGATTGCGATTAAATAAAAAGATATGTGACAAAGGGAGGGCCATTAGATAGTTTATGAAGTACTCAAAGATGAAAATAGCACAAAATACTTTATGGTTATTGCTTATTCTCTTTCTGAACAGTCTTTTTGTTCATCTGTTAAATGCCCAAACGCATTCTAACGATCTGAGGCCGGATATTACCAAACTTATAGAGGAAGTGCCCTTAAAGGATACCTATTATGAAGCGGGTGCAGTGATTCTTTTACAGGAGATGAGAATGACGGTAGAAAAGGACGGTCTGTATACCGAGACGACCCATATCGGAGGAAAAATTCTTAGCGATAATGCGGCATCGGATTACGGGCAGGTGAGCATTCCCTATAACTCTTATTATCAGGAGGCTATCCTTGATTTTGCCTATACTATAAAAAAGGACGGGGAAAGATTAGAGGTTTCAAAGGATGCGGTACAGATTAAAACGTTTCCGGAACTTTACGGAGCAAAAACGTATACTGATGTCAAGATTCTCACCTTTTCCCTTCCTGCCTTAGAGGTTGGATCAGCCTTTGAATATCAGGTGAGTATCAGGCAAAAGATGCCCATAATAACAAACAAATGGCATAGGTCTTTTGACCTCAGGTATACACATCTTAAACTGTCTTTTCCCCCTTTACCCAGGATAGATCCTGTTTTTCAATCGAAGCTCATACTCAAGGTTCCAGAAGGGGAAGAATTCATTTACCGGACAAAAAATATAGACGTATCTTCTGTAATGCGGAAGGAAGGCGGTTTTTTAATTTACACATGGGAAGCAAGAGACCTTCCTGCCGTTCCAATAGAAAGGAACATGCCCCCAATTGATCACATGCTTTCCATGATACAATTGAGCTCCCTGAAGGATTGGAAAGAGATTGATCAATGGGCGGGCGGGATTTTGTTCCCGAGAATTGAAGTAACAAAAGAAATCAAGGACAAGGCAGAGAAAATAACGAAGGAAGCAATGTCAGATGAGGAAAAGATAGCAGCCCTTTTCTATTTCATACAGAGCGCAATTGAATACATACGGGCAGACCTCAACCGCGGCGGATATATACCCCATCCCGCAAGTGAGGTACTCAGGAACCAGTATGGCGACTGCAAGGATCAGGTTATTTTATTCCTCTCCATGCTGAAGGCGATAGGTATTACGGCATATCCGGCATTTATAAACCCGTCTCCCCGAGGAGAAATAAATAGGGAAGTCCCTTCCCCAGATTTCTCCCATATGATTGTTTATATTCCAACGAAGGAAAGGGATTTGTGGCTTGATACCACAACTGGGGTTACGGAGTTTCCCTATCTTCCCCGGTCAGATGAAGACAGATGGGCATTTGTTATTGATGGAAAAGGCGGTAAGTTCCTGAAAACACCTTCGCATCTCTCTTTTTGGATTTCATCCGGAGCCAACAGCGTAGCTTTTAGTCCCAACGGTAGAATCCTCGCGGTTGGTGGGCATACTGAAACCACGGAGGGAATCAAGGGAATCATCATCCTCTGGGACATGACCACCAAGAAACCCCTTGCGCTACCTCTCACTGAGCACGCGAGTTCTGTGGAGAGCGTGGCCTTCAGCCCCGATGGCACACTGCTCGCTTCGGCAGGACGGGACGGGATTCGCGTGTGGGATGTGGCTACCCAAAAACCACTAGGATCACCGCTGACACACGAATTTATATGGGGCGTATTCGGCCCAAAAGGCGTACCCGTCGTGGCGGAGATACTCGAGACATCGAATGATCCTGTTGAAACATTTTCAGCCGTGCATCTCTTGACTGATGCACAGTATATGAAAGCCCTTCCAACAATAAGGAAACTGACAACACATAACAATTACTATGTCCGAGGGTTAGCCATAATGTTCCTTAGCCCAACTTCCGCACTTTTTTCACAAAAACCGTAAGATTTGCCAAGGCTGTTTAGAAAAATGATTGATTTTCAAGAATATTTTTAGGCAAAAAATCAAAAATCTCAAAATAGTGACTAAATTATATAA
>JBFLZS010000159.1:0-2447 GCA_040756135.1 Nitrospirota bacterium | reverse complement strand
ATAATTTAGTCACTATTTTGAGATTTTTGATTTTTTGCCTAAAAATATTCTTGAAAATCAATCATTTTTCTAAACAGCCTTGGCAAATCTTACGGTTTTTGTGAAAAAAGTGCGGAAGTTGGGTTAGGAGGGATTTTATAAATCAATGTGCTTACTATTATGAGACTGTTAATAACTGATTGACTGTCAACTCTTAATTCTGTCATTCTAACACCATGAAAAGAAATATCTTTTTTGCGTTGGCCGGTATTATACTATTGTATTGTATCTATATAGCAGCAGAGCTACTGTTCCCGCTTCCAACCGGAGGTAAAAATATAGAGATTAAAATACCAGAGGGTGCTACCTTCAGGCAGGCGATCGAAATCCTTTCAAAAGAAAGGCTTATGCGTGACAAAAGACTTTTCTTCCTTATTGGCAGAATAAGCGGTCTGGATAGAAAGATAAGGGCTGGATACTATTTTATAACTGGATCACTGAGCCCCCTTGATATTTTCAAGATGCTGAAGAGGGGACAGATAATAGAATATGAGATAACCATTGTTGAAGGGGACTCACTTAGAGAGATAGGAGAAAAACTTTCGGAGAAAGGCATTATTGATAAGGAAAAATTTACGAAGCTTTCATCGGATGAAGACTTTCTCTCATTATATGATATTAATGCCCCGTCTTTCGAGGGCTATCTCTTCCCCGACACATATAAGATCCCAAAGGGGATGGATCCAGAAAATGCTATAGGTATGATGATAAACAGGATGCGTGAAAAAATCTCGACTGAACTTTACGCAAGGGCATCAGAGCTTGATCTCTCGGAAAGAGAGGTCCTGACCCTCGCCTCGATTATTGAAAAAGAGGCAGTAACAGATGAAGAGAGACCTTTAATCTCTGCCGTATATCACAACAGGCTCAAGAAAAATATTCCGCTTCAGGCAGATCCCACTGCTATTTATGGGACAAAAAGTTTTAGAGAAAAAATAACAGCAAAGGATCTTAGACGAAGAACCCCATACAACACCTATGTTATTAAGGGCCTTCCAATAGGGCCTATCGCTTCTCCCGGCATCAAATCAATCGTTGCAGCACTCTATCCGGCAGATGTGCCCTATATATATTTTGTATCAAACAATGACGGCTCACATCATTTTTCTGTTACAGTGGAAGAGCACCGACTTGCTGTGAAGGCTTACAGAGAAAAGAAACAGATAGAAAAAGAGATAGTGAATAAGATAGAGAATAATGAAAAGATTGAGATCAAAAAGGCAAGCAGAAATGGAGAATCGTAGAAAGACAAGGACAATTTATGTGGGTAAGGTGCCTATCGGATGCGAAAATCCGATTGTCGTCCAGTCTATGACGAAGACGGATACAGCAGATGTAGAGTCAACTTTAAGACAGATTAAATCTCTTGAGGCATCAGGTTGCGAAATAATAAGGCTCGCAGTGCCTGACATGAATGCAGCAAAGGCCCTCGGTAAGATTAAAAAATCTATCAGCATACCCATGATAGCCGACATTCACTTCGACTGGAGGCTCGCACTTGAAGCGATAGAACAGGGAGTTGATGGCTTGAGGATAAATCCGGGTAATATAGGTGCAACGTGGAAGATAAAGGAGATAGTTACTGCTGCCAAAGAGAGAGGTATACCGATACGGATAGGTGTAAATGCCGGCTCACTTGAGAAAGATCTCCTCAAGAAATACGGACATCCCGAACCAGAGCCTCTTGTTGAAAGTGCAGGAAGACATATTCAGATACTCGAAGAACTTAATTTTACAAATATCAAGGTATCGCTAAAGGCATCAGAAGTGTTGAAAACAGTCGAGGCATACAGGTTATTCTCTGAAAGATATGACTATCCTCTACATATAGGAATATCAGAGGCTGGTCCTCCACCCAGAGGGATAATAAAAAGCTCTGTTGGGCTCGGTATCTTACTTTCAGAAGGGATAGGAGACACTATCAGGATATCCCTCACCGCAGAGCCAGAGGAAGAGGTGCGTGTTGCCTACATGATACTCGGTTCACTCGGTCTTAGAAGGAAAGGTGTAGATATTATATCCTGCCCCACATGTGGTAGGTGCAGGATCGACCTGAAAGGACTTGTAACAAAGGTTGAAACAGGACTCAGAAACATTGATAAGCCGATAACGGTTGCTGTTATGGGATGTGTTGTAAATGGCCCTGGAGAGGCGAGAGAGGCTGATTTCGGGATGGCAGGCGGAAAGGGCAGGGGAATTCTTTTTAAAAAAGGTAAAATAGTAAAAACAGTCAAAGAAGATGAACTGCTCGATGCTCTTCTTACGGAGATAGGGGAGTAAGTTATTAAGGGTCTTATAATAATAACTACATTAGTTTTATAAAATCCCTCCTAACCTCCCTTTGCCAAAGGGAGGAATAAAGCCCCTCTTTGGCAAAGAGGGGGCAGGGGAGATTTTCTAATAAATGT
>JBFLZS010000158.1:0-2473 GCA_040756135.1 Nitrospirota bacterium | reverse complement strand
ACAATACCATAATAACTATGGCATGTCAAGCTAATAATGCATATTATTAGTCACTATTTATAATTTCCGAGGCGTTTCATTCATTGGTTTCTTTGAATATCAATAGGTTATGTGTTTGAATTTTTTTTAAAAGTCTGTTTTTGTGAAAATTGTGCGGAAGTTAGGCTAAATGAACTAAGATGTTAAATGAGCTTACGGAATCGCCCTCTGACTTTTGATTTTCTGGCAGGTGAAGAAATTATGTAGCCTTTTTGGACATTCTATAATGCATTTCAACCAGCAGCCGTTCAATATCGCTTCTGTAATAATGTTTTCAAAAAGGAGTAATAATTGCAATGGCAAAGCAGATCAAAGAAACACTAATTTTGAGAGGGAAGGCAACAAAACAATTCTTTGCCACCTTCGGAAGAATGAGAGCAGGAAGGTTTCGGAAGGAATACAAAAAGGCAGGGAGAGAGTCATTTTTGGGGTTATTACTTCTTTCAATGTGTATGTAATGCAAGGTCTTCGAGGGTTACTTTTTTGAAGACGTCTTTAGTGCCAAATCTCTTTACAGCGTCTAATATCTCAATGCCTGCTATTTTGCCTTCAGCATCATAGTCCACTGCAATTCCTTCAGCAACATGCTTTGTTGTCACTGTTGTCTCTATGAAACGGATATACAGGGCATCAACCTCAGAATCATATGTTATTCTCATTTTTATCCCTCCTTCTCGAAGTAATAGGCATATACCGTCACAACAACAATCTCATCGTCCTCTTCAACAAAAATCGGCCTTACCTGTTTTATTTTATAATACTTTTTATTCCATTCTTTTTCAAAGGCAAAGTTCTTTTTGGTTTCAAGCCTTCCCAATTCCGCTGGCTGCCATGGAGCAGTCCTTATCGTTTCAATAACTTCTTCCTCAGTAGTCCCCCTGAAGAATAATTGATCTTTCGCATGTCCTGATAACCTGATTGGTTTCATTTATTTTCTCTTTAAGTAAGCACATTTTATACTAAAATACCACAATTTTTCATACTATCGAATTGCCTCATCAAAACAAGTATAGGTGTCGCCGGTGTCGTACCTTGACTTTTCGGATGGGTGAAGAAATCATACGTCCTTGGTATATTCTATGTTGCATTTCGGCGGCAGTCGTTCAATGTCTCTTCTGTAATAACTTTTTCAACAGGCGTTCTTTTTTTCGATTTTATTGATCTCTTTAATGACTCCTCGACTTCATGCCTGAGTTCCAAACCATAATCAGGGTCAATAAGTTCCTGCAAAGTTTCTCTGATTAAAGACTTAAGCTCTCTAACAGTCATGTCACTGACCTTTTTTTCCTTTACGGCTGTAGACATCTTTAATCCCCTTTCAGTATTGAATATACACTATTTTAACTGAAATGAACAGGATACAACATATTAAATTCACAACCTTTTATGCAGCTTTTTGTATCAGATAATGACGGAACAAGGGAATAAGGGGACATTCTGTCTAAATGAACTAAAGTGTAAAAAGAGTCCTGCGATGTTGCACCTTGAGTTTTCGGGCGGGTGAAGAAATCATGTGCTCTTCTGTACATTCTATAATGCATTTCTACGGCAACCGTTCAAGGATATGGAATATTCTTATTCAAGAATATTTTCACAATACTGTCCTGATCTCTCTGTTATTCAAAAGAACTTGAATAATGATTCTTTAATTGTTATACTATTCAAGATAACTTGAATAACAATCACTAAGAATGAACAGAAGCGGGAAATATATTAAACAGCCTGCCGGCTATAGGGCATTCATTCCTAACCCTTTGCCTCCGAAGCCACCAATCACTATGGATGAGAAGCTTCAGGATCTTCTGTCAAAGGCTGATATGTCAATTGCGCGGTTAGACGGCATGGGGTTTATACTCCCCATGAGCCTTGGACTAATTAAAGAAATTCATGCGGTTCTCATGAAGGGGGTGCGGGGAGGTGAAAAAAATCCTGGGGAGTTCAGAAGATCACAAAACTGGATAGGTCCGGCGGGCGGAACTCTTAATGAGGCTACCTTCATTCCCCCTCCGCCACATGAGGCTGAAAAAGCTATGGGTGGTCTCGAGAAATATATGCATGAAACATGGTATTTGCTTACACTGGTAAACTGTGCGCTCATACATTATCAATTTGAAACTATACATCCTTTTCTCGATGGAAATGGAAGACTCGGGAGACTTCTCATCACTTTTTATCTCTATTGGAAGGAAGTGCTTCAAAAGCCGCTTCTTTATTTGAGCTATTTTTTCAAAAAGCACCGCCAGGAGTATTACGACCGATTAAATATGGTCAGAGAGAATGGAAACTACGAGCAGTGGGTTGCTTTCTTTTTAACCCAACTTCCGCACTTTAGTGACCAAAATCTATTTAAATCAATGGGTTATGATATTGTTTAGTCACTATGATTACCATTTTCGGTAGTCCAAAATTTTTTAGGCGTAATAATTTCAAATGG
>JBFLZS010000157.1:0-2534 GCA_040756135.1 Nitrospirota bacterium | reverse complement strand
CTGCTTAAAGCGACTTCTGTTTATCAAAGATCAATACTTCTTTAAAGTCCTTCTATTGCCTATTTAACAGCTTTCCCTTGTTCCCTTGTTATAAATCTCGTTGCTCATTACCTGAAATTTATAGTTTTACTTTATCTCTCTTTTGCCTTTTATATCCTTTTCATAAATCTTCCTGCTTCTCCATAAAACTTTTGACATTACCTTTATTTTTATTCTGAATATAAATCAGCCCATTTTTTAAACTGCTACTACTTCTTTTACATCAGGTATCTTTTCCTTGAGTATTTTTTCTATGCCCATTTTCAGAGTTATTATGGACATAGGACAATGACCGCATGCCCCTAACAATTTGAGTTTAACTATACCGTCATTAGTGACTTCCACAAGCTCCACATCACCTCCATCAGCCTGGAGGTAGGGTCGTATTTCTTCAATGATTGATCTAACTTTCTCTACCATTTTCCCTTCTCCTTTGATCTTTTCTTATCTTATACAAGATACACAATCGATAGATACCCAACAGCAGAAGCTAATAAAAGATATAAAATTGTAAGTATAACCATTTTCATCTCGCTCTCAAATATATGAATCTGGCTAATTTTTCATCACTAATCTCCCCTCTGAAAAGTAGCTCTGTAAATCCCGTCCCTTGATGTAAAGTAAAGATATCCGTCAGGGAAAAATTTAACATCTGTTATTCCACTCTTGTGACGGTACATGACCTTTTCCTTTATAACCTTTCCATTCTGTACCCTCAAACCAATTATCTCGCCTGTATCCCAGGTTCCAAAGATGAACCAGTTTTCATAGAAAGTGGCATTGGTTGGAGCTATGTTAGGGGTGTAAGTCTTGATAGGATTTTCAAATCTTTTATCATTACTGAATCCGAGCACAATAGGCCATCCATAATTTTTCCCCTTCTTTATAATATTTATCTCATCATCCCTATCCGTTCCGTTTTCTGTGATATATAAATCACCTTTTCCATCAAAGACCATTCCAAAGACATTTCTATGTCCAAGACTCCAGACAGGACTTCCTTTAAAAGGATTGTCATCAGGAATAGTTCCATCTAAGTTAATCCTTAATACCTTACCTGATAGACTATGTATCTCCTGTGCATTTTCTTTATCTCTTGCATCTCCTGTAGATATGTACAGCTTTTCATCAGGTCCGATTAAAAGAATCCCTCCATCATGTATTACTGCCCCTGGAATTCTGTCAATTAATATTCTTTCCGGGGGGAAACTTACTACGCGGTTATAGGTCTTAAAAATATCTGTATAGGTATGATACACATAAACCTTTTTATCTTTGCACGCAATGCCCAGCAGTCCTCTTTCAAAGCCTGTAGCCACATCGAATTTCTTTAAGGGTTTTGCCTGAAGTTTCCCAATTTTAACTACTTTTACAGAGCCATTTTTTTCTGTAAAAAGGATTGTATCTCTGTCGTAGAAGCATAAAGCTACAGGAAAATCTACATCGTCAACAAACTTTTCGATTTTCGAAAGTTTGATCTCTTCTGCATAAACAGGGGTACAGATAAGAAGCACTAATACGATTCCTGACAGCGCAGCTTTCATGGGTCAGCTCTCACCTTCTGAGATGTCTGAAGCACTAATTCCTTTGACACAGGTTTTTCAAATTCTGTTGGAAGCATTACTTCTGAACAATCTAATGTCCGTGCGGATCGGTTTTGGGAACTTCTTCTTCCGGTGTTTCTTCCTCTCCTTCTTCAGGTTCGGGTGAACTCATTACTCCTCTCATTCCGGGAACTGGCCTCATCTCCATTAGTTTCTTAAGGCTGTTCTTTTGTTCATCCGTAAGAATCTTTCTTGCCTCAACAAAGGCCATAATCCTCAAATATCTTATCTGCGTTTCGCCATTTTCGATCTTTTTTAGGGCTTCCTTAACGTGTGACAGATTAATCTCTGGTTCTTTCAGAAGGGCTTCAAGATCTATCTCAGCGATCTTCAACTCTGCATCCTGCTTTATAATATCCTTTGAGTATCTTATCCTCATCTCATCAAGTTGTTTTCTTTGTTTATCGCTAAGACCCAGTTTGTCTGCATTTTGAAGCATTAAAGTGACTCCATATCGAAACCATTGTTTACGATGTCCCATTCCTTCTCTACCCATTCCCATCATTCCACCCATCATGCCTTGCCCCGTCATCGGCTGGCCGCCACCTTGCATCATTCCTTGTTCTACTTGCTGCATCGGGCAATTCATCATCGGCATGCCCATCATGCCTTGCCCCATCTGGCCTTGCTGACTGCCCATCATACCCATCTGGGCGTATGCAGGGATACAGAAAACAAATAAAATTACTGAAATAATCGCTAACCTTTTCATATCTTCTTCCTCCTATTTAGAGTCTGTGTATAAACTGCTATTCAGGTAGTCCGTCATCTCTGAAAGCGCATACCTTTGTCAATATATTTGTAAAAAAATTAAAATGAGTGAAGTGCATCTACACGTCTGCACTTCATCTCCTTATGCATTTTCTGCCTCGATTAAATGGTTCACTTTAA
>JBFLZS010000156.1:0-2726 GCA_040756135.1 Nitrospirota bacterium | reverse complement strand
TTTAATAATTAACTGGGCCGGGAAATCTTTGAGGTCTTATGAAATCATGCTTAAAAAGGGGGAGAGAGAGGGGTCGCGTCTTGTTTTTTGAATTTATTAAAAAGTACTCGAAGGAAACAAGGGTTGCATAATATTTTATAGCAATTAAACTCCTGATTAGCTTATAATTAGTAAGATTAAAAGGAGGTTAATATGCCATCTACAAGTACTCTGCGTAAAGCAAAACTAACAGTAACAATAAGCGGTGATGTGGTTAATAAAATAGACGAAATTGCAAAAGAAAAAGGAACCCCAAGAAGTCAGGTAATGGAAGAAATGCTACGCGATTGGCTGCTGAAATCCCAAAAAAGAGAGATTGAGAAAGATATCGAGGCTTATTACCTGTCTCTCACAGAAAAGGAGAAGAAGGAAGACAGAGAATGGACCAAGATAGCAGCAGAAAGTGCGAAGAGGACATGGAATGACTGAGTATCCAAAAAGAGGAGAGATATATTTGGTTAATCTGCCTTCAAAGCCAAAGGACATTAAAAATCGCCCTGTCTTGGTAGTCTCATTAGATATTCGAAATAAGTTGGCTAATGACATAATTATCGTTCCTTTGTCAACCTTAAGACCTGCTCCTACCCACGTTTTGCTTCCAGAGGGCGAAGGTGGTTTATCAAAGGCGTCTAAGGCTAAATGTGAACAGGTAACAACAATAGACAAAACCTTACTCCTAAGAGGGCCTTTTGCAGGTAAGATAAGTGACGAGAAAATGAAGGAAATAGAAAAGGCGATTATGATAGCCATAGGGGTAATATAATGTTTTATCTGGTCGGGGCGAAAGGATTTGAACCTTCGACTACACGGTCCCGAACCGTGTGCGCTACCAGGCTGCGCTACGCCCCGATGATGTCTGGCTTTACGATTAATTTGCATAACTCTGTTAAACTTACTGGATCCAGCATCTTTTAATCAATCCCTGATAAAATATAACATATTTCTAAGAATCCAATTTTTAGCATGATTTATTGTATCATCTTTCCCTTCTCGCAACACCTGTCTTGTAGGCAGCATCTGACACAGCCGAGGCGACTGACGTAACAACCTTTCTATCAAATATACTCGGTACTACATAGTCCTCACTCAATTCTTTCCCATCTACCACTGAGGCTATTGCCTTAGCAGCAGCAAGCTTAATCTCTTCATTAACAATTCTGGCCCTTGAATCAAGAAGCCCCCTGAATAGACCCGGAAAACAGAGCATATTATTAATCTGGTTTGGGTAATCTGACCTGCCTGTTGCAAGAATCCTGACATAAGGATATGCATCCTCAGGGGCTATTTCTGGTTCGGGGTTAGCAAGAACAAAGACAACAGGATCAGAGGCCATTTTTTTAATATCATCAACTGTTATAAGGTTAGGCGCCGAGACGCCGATAAAGACATCTGCACCCTCCATCGCATCCGTGAGGCTTCCTTTAATCATCCTCGGATTTGTATTTTCAGAAAGCCACACCTTGACAGGATTCATATGCCCTTTTCTGTCCCTGTAAATCGTACCTTCCCTGTCGCAAACAATTATATCTGTTATGCCTACTTCTTTAAGAATCTTGCAACATGCTGTTCCTGCGGCGCCCGCCCCTGAGATAACTATCTTCAGCATTTCAAGTTGCTTTTCCACAACCTTAGCTGCGTTAAAAAGGGCAGCTAATATTACAACTGCAGTGCCGTGCTGGTCATCATGAAAGATAGGGATGTCGAGTTCCTGTTTGAGTCTCTCCTCAATTTCAAAACATCTCGGAGAGGAAATGTCCTCGAGATTTACACCCCCAAAGGCTGGCGAAATATATTTTATTGCCTTGATTATTTCTTCAGTGTCCCTCGTGGAAAGGCATATCGGAAATGCATCAATATTTGCGAACTCCTTAAAGAGCATAGCCTTCCCTTCCATAACAGGCATTGCAGCCTCGGGCCCGATGTCTCCAAGTCCAAGGACAGCACTTCCATCTGTTACTATCGCTACAGAATTCCTCTTTATCGTGAACCTGTAAGCCTTCTCTTTGTCACGGTATATTGCCATACATACACGGGCAACTCCCGGCGTATAAACCCTTGAGAGATCATTACGGTTTTTTACAGGTACTTTATTATGTATCTCTATCTTCCCACCGTGATGTAACAAAAAAGTCCTGTCTGATACATGGATAACCCTGACCCCATTGATCTTCTTAACAGCATCAATAATATCTTTTTCGTGAACTTCGTCCCGTGCGTTAACAGTTATGTCTCTTACAATCGCGCCCTTCCCAACCCTGACAATATCCACAGCTCCGATGTCACCACCCACTTCACCAATAGCGGTACCAATCTTTCCAAACATACCAACCTGATTTACTATCTCCAGTCTGAGTGTTATGCTATAGCTCGGGCTCGGTGTTGTCCTCATATGTTAATTATACACCCTGTTGTTGCTAATATATAGGACTGATATTGCGCTTTTATGATCAAATAAATTTATGCAACAACAGGGTACAGTTAAAAGCTAAGAGTGAAAAGTTATAATAATTCTTTGATGCTAAATAGAGTCTGTGTATAAAACTGTAAATTGAATATTCTGTCATTCCCCGACTTGATCGGGGAATCCAGTATTTTCAATAGTTTCTGGATTGTCCGGTCAAGCCGGACAATGACAAAACCCGACTTTATACACAGACACTGAATAAGGCGGATAAATTGCTTGTAGT
>JBFLZS010000155.1:0-2964 GCA_040756135.1 Nitrospirota bacterium | reverse complement strand
GGATCAAGTTCAATTCTTTCTAATAAAGTCATCCTTTTACACCTTTTGTTCCTCTGTTTTCTTAATTATAGCACAAGGAAATGGATTCAGAATATAAAGACGCTACCAAGATATATTTTACTTGTCACCTAATTTGAGCGATTCTTATGGACAAAGCCTTAAGAATTGTCATTCCGAACCCTTCACTCACTGTCATTCCGAGCGAAGCGAGGAATCTTGTATTCACGCTCAGGGTAAACTCCGTGAGGAATCTTGTTTTAAGTGGTAAAGATTGCCACGTCGCTTCGCTCCTCGCAATGACATTCATAAAAGAATCGCTCAATTTAGGTGTCAATAAAACAATTCCTCCGTATCTTGTCCCCGGGACCGCCGAGAAATATTTGCCAATATTTCAGAAACCTATTTGCCTTTAAAAGCTATCAGCTAAAGAAATAGTTGGAAATAAAAGCAAGCTTCTTAAGTATTTCAGGAAAATCGAAGAAAGCAGTTCTAAAAATATTGTCCTTCAGGTTGCGAGGCTTGCTGGAGGGAAAAAGATGTGAAAGATTTATAGAAATTCCACATAATTCTTCATGTCTTTCTGCTCAACAATATCCCATAACAGTTTCAGATTTCTTATTAAATCTCCAATCGAATATTTTTGTTGATGGATATATACAATACCAGCGTGTTCAAAAGTTTCTGCCAGGGATAAAAAATCATCATCATGGGTAACAATTACTAACCCTTTTTGCTTAGCATATTCAAGCTGCTCTGCATCTGAAAGCCCCAAGTTTCCTGCCTCTCTTGCAGTTAATGCGTATATATCCCGCCTTTTTAAACCTTCCGCTACCGCTATATGGACACTTTCATTTGTATAAAATGCGAGTTTAGCCAAAATATTCTTTTAATTTAGAAGGATATTTCTTTGACAGCTCCTTAATTTTTTCTCTTCGTTGCCTGATCTCTTCATCAATCTGAGCCTGGTTTTCATAATAATACGAAAGGGCATCGTGTACTGCTTCGAGGGTTAAATGAGGGTGCGCATCGATAATCTGATCAGGTGCCATACCAAGCCTGTCATATTCTATGGCAATATCTATCACTCTGACTCTCGTTCCTGCTATGACAGGACTACCCCTTGATATCTTAGGATTGATTGATATATAGGGATGTTTTGCTCGTTTAGGGATCGCTATTTTTACCATTCTTTTTCTCCTATATGATAAATTATACCACAGAGAAAATAGAAAAATACTCCAACCTCAGAAATTGATACCATTAAGCATGATTTTGATTGAATGAATTTAAAGGGGACGGTTTTATTTCTCCCCTTTCCCCAAATAATCCCTGCCAATATTGCAGAAACCTGTTTGCTCTTAACATAATCTTACCCTTTTAAGACCAGGGCTAAGAGTAAAAGACCTTTATAAAATCTCACCCTCCCCTACATCCCCTCCCGTCAAGGGAGGGGATAATTTACACTCAATGAGAAAAAATCACGAAAAAAACAAAAAAAGGACAGTTTGCATAACGCTCCTCTAATCCAAAATTTAAATTATCTCTTGAATCCTTGTTAGACTGATGCATGAGGTTATTTCCCCATTTTCCCCTACCTTCGCAGATGCTCTATCTGTTCCTATGATAGAGTTATTCAGGGAAGAAGAAGCCCAGCGTGCCCCTGAAGTTGCCGAAAGGATTGAAAGATATAGGAAAAAGCGTCCTGACAAGAAGGAATTTTTAGCCTTACTGAACGAACTTCCTGAACATGTTGTGGAACACTATCTTACGCTCTTAAGGTTGGAGAGGGAGATATTGAGTAAGGATAAAGGCAAGGTCAGGCGAGACGCCTGACCTATTATCCAATCTTTTCAATAAAACCCCTTGCAGCCTTTAAGGCGTCTTTGACGATATCTACTCTATTTAAGAGTTTTCTGTAATAGCCTGCTATGTGAAGTAGATCGTAGAGGGATTCAAATTCCTTTAAAAGTTTCCCATTATGGACTGCAAGATACTTTTGCAGGGCTTTTCTGTACGCATCTACAGACTTTGGTAATTCTTTTTTGGTCAAACCCTTCTTTATTAAGACCGCATCAATAGCCTCTAAAACAGCAAGATATGCTGTTCCAAATGCCTCCCTAACGGGTTTTATATCGGTATAAATACCGTTCTCAATAGAGGCCTTTTTAAGAATCTCCTTTGCATTATTTAAATATCTCAATGCTTCTTTCATTTTTATAGAGGGGATAATAGGGACGGTTCTATTTTTCCCCTTTCCCCCTTGTATATCTTTCACTTTTGACATCCCTTTTTCCCCGTAAATATATGAGTCATAACTCATGGTCATGATAAGGTCTTTATGTTTTTAATCAGGGTTTACATATTGCACAATTTTAATGCAACTCCAAGGGGTTACTTGTTACTTCTTTACCTTCTACCATTTCCTTAAATTTATTCTTTAGCATATCCACAATCTCATCTCAAAACAGGCGTTTTCTGAATGATCAGAAAACGCCTGTTGGTTAATAATTGCTGAATTCTTGTAGTTAAGAAGGATTCCGGGCCTTCCAAAAGGACGGCGGGCATGTAAGCCGGAATAATATTTAAAAGGATAATGAGTGAGTGAGTGAGTGAGTGAGTGAGTGAGCAAATTTCGAGCCATCATATTCGCTTCGCTCATGAGATAAAATCCTTGATACAAAATGCACAATACATGATGCAGGATTCACTTCCCACATCCCCCCATAAACTACTTTTAAAACAAAAAGCCGAGCTGCTACAATTTTGTAGTATGTTTTAACCTAATTAAATCTCATCTGTCAAGCAAAAAAGCTTATAAAAATGCAAGGGAAAATTAATAGCGTCATATTAAATTACGGTATTTATGTATTGGCCGTAAGAATCCATTTTACGCGATTCTCAGAAATTATTACTAAATGATCCTTAAATTGTTCTTGGGTACGAAGATGCAAAAATGGCAGGAGA
>JBFLZS010000154.1:0-2966 GCA_040756135.1 Nitrospirota bacterium | reverse complement strand
GATTTTGTAAAATCAGAGCGTGACTCGGTATAAAACTGCAGCGTATTCGTCTTCCATTGGCTCCGATCGACTCCAAAAATCTTTAAAATCCTCATGTATGAAAAATTTATGAATAATGTGGGTTAGAGAAGAAAAAGACAGGTTGAGCTTCAAAGAATTTTCAGTGTACTGGGGCAGCCTTACGATGACCCAGAGGGTATACGGCTATGACAGAAAGGGAATATTCGACCGGGTCAGGATTTCTCGACACGGTATAGAAATGCCTGAATATATTTTCGAAACAGAGGGTCTCTGGATCAGGATGGACGCAGCCGTGCAATCATCTATAGAGGAAGGCTTTGACCTCGCGGGCACGCTTCATGCTGTTGAACATGCTGCCATTGCATGCATTCCTCTTTTTGCACTTTGTGACAGGGGTGATATCGGCGGCCTGAGTTATACCTTTTATCCTGAATTTAAGGAATCCGCCATCTTCATTTACGATGGATATGAGGGCGGAACAGGCTTAACAAGAAGGACATCAGAAGTCATAAGGGACTGGCTTAAGAATACACTGAAGATAATCCAAGAATGCCCCTGTGAAGAGGGATGCCCTTCATGTGTGCAAGACCCCCAGTGCGGCTCAGGAAATCAGCCCCTCGACAAAGAGGGAGCCAGATGCCTGCTTGAAAGATTGCTCCGGTAATCGTTTTTCTGAAAATTTTCCGGTTGGCATGTTGTCGCTGAAAGATAAGTTCTCCACTTGACGGTCCGGCAATCTGAGCTTTTTAAATTATCCTGATAAATGGCCTTGCATCGGATACCACTTCACCAACCTGGATAGCGGTTTCAACACCTTCCTTTTTAAGCTTTCTTATCACATCTCCTGCTTGAAAACCAGGCACAGAGAAGAGAAGCCCTCCAGATGTTTGAGGATCAAAAAGTAATTCTTCCTCTTCCTTCGATATTCTTGCTTTTATCTCCAGATATCCCTCCGAAAGCTTTCTGTTTGCTTTATTACTGCCCGTCGTTTCACCTTTTCGATACATTGCAAGTGCATTTGGATAAAACGGGATCTCTTTGTAAAGAAGGTTTATTTGAACTTTACTTCCTTTTGCCATTTCAAGAGTATGACCGACGATACCAAATCCTGTTACGTCAGTACATGCATGAACATCATATTCCGATGCTACATCAAGAGCATTTCTATTAAGAGATGCCACCTGAGGTAAGATGAGTTCTAATTCTCGAAAAGGGAGTTTTTTCGACTTACAGGCATTAAACAGAACTCCCGTGCCGAGAGGCTTTGTAAGAATGAGGGCATCTCCTTTTTTAGATCCGCAGTTAGTAAGTATTTTGTCGGGATGCACAACACCGGTAACAGCTAAACCATACTTTGGCTCATTATCGTCCACAGAGTGCCCACCAGCCATCGAAGCTGCTGCTTCGATAACTTTATCATTTCCGCCGCGGAGTATTTCCCTTAAAACCTCCTTGCCGAGTTTCTTCGAAGGAAACATAACCAAATTAAGAGCAATGAGAGGTTTGCCCCCCATAGCATAAACATCGGACAAAGAATTCGCGGCAGCAATCTGTCCAAACCAGTAAGGATCGTCTACAGGGGGTGTAATATAATCCACGGTGCTCACAAGAGCAATTTCAGGCGAAAGGCGATAAACTGCCGCATCATCGCAAGTATCAAAACTAACCAGTAAGTCTGGATCAACCGAGGTGTTAAGAGATTTAAGCACGTCCGAAAGATCTGACGGACCAATTTTAGCTGCTCAGCCGCACGTGCGGGAAAGCCCAGTTAATGTCTTTTTCTTCTTAAGAAAATTCATTTGAATATTTTATTTTATAAATATACTCATAGTATTTCTTGAAAAAATCAAATTAATCAAATAGAAAATCTCTATAAAAACAAACCCATCCATAGAGATATTCCATCATTTGCCAACATGAAACCTGGCCACCTCAGGGGGCTGTAAAAATGTCCATTTTCCCTTTATCCCGCAATAAAGCGAGGCCACTTCAATGTGAAGCATTGCAATACCACAATCCAGTCTTTTCGGGATATTATAAGAGTTTTTGAGATTATCTACAGAAACGGTAATCATTCCATCATCCACGTGAAACCTCCATGGCTGGCGATTAGCCGCTGAAGGAGCCAGTCTGGCAGCTTCGATGGCCTTCCTTATCCATTCAGGCCACATTTCCGTTTCCAGACCCTGTACCATTTCAGAAAGCAGCTTCCTTTTGTGGGTTCTTCCAAAACCTGTCATTATCTTTTCCTCGAAAGAGACTTTATTTTCGGCATAACCGAAAGGGGTCACGGCAAGCACCTTCTCATTCTCTTTCAGCTGAACAAAAGAGGCAGCCACTTCCCGTTTGAATGATGCGCCCACCCAGCACGTACCAAGATTCAGTGATGTGGCTTCAAGAATGATACCTCACCCGTGTATCCAGTCTTCTCGTGAATATATGGATCACTTATATCGCCGATAAAAACGATAAAGGCAGGCGCACCTCTTATTTTCCCATAAAGCCTGTTCAATATCTCACAATCCCTTGAAAATCAAGGTTCTGTGAGTAGATATTAATTCCCTTTTACCGCAAATTCTTTTAAAATATCTCATCAATTCCACAAGGAGGCCATTGAATGAGAACTAATAGGCAGTTCAGTTTTATTGACCTTAAGATATCCACTCTGATTCCATCCAACGACCCCATTAAAATCCTCTTTGACACTGTAGACTTCTCTTTTATCTACAGACTCGTTAAAGATAAATACACAGATGAAGGGCCTGAAGGTTATGACCCTCAATCCCTTTTTAAGGCACTCCTTCTCATTTATCTCGGCTTTGCATCCTCCGAGAGAGACCTTGCGAGAAAGCTTCGTTTTGATGGAAGGCTCGCCTTCCTCTGTGGTTTTTCTTACGGGGATACACCTAACCATAATACCTTTCACTATTTCCGTAAAAGGCTCG
>JBFLZS010000153.1:0-2974 GCA_040756135.1 Nitrospirota bacterium | reverse complement strand
CAAAGGGAGGAATAAAGCCCCTCTTTGGCAAAGAGGGGGCAGGGGAGATTTTCTAATAAATGTGAATTCAATTATGAGACTATTAATAAGTTTAAAAAACTCTGTGAACTCTGTGTTCTCTGTGGTTGATTTTTGGCAATACGGATGAAGGGATGGGGAGGGAATTTTACTGAATATGGAACGATTTCTTAGAAGTATCTCCCACTTTATTTTTAAATATCATAAATCAATTGTAGCCTTATTTTCGCTTCTGACTGTAATTTCAATAATCACTATTCTCAATATGGAGATTAAAACTGATATCATTGACGTGCTTCCCAGGGATAACAGAACAGTTAATCAATTCAAGGATTTTTTGCAAAAATTCGGCGCCATGGACAGTCTTATAATAGCAGTGCAGTCCGGGAATAAAACAATTGATGACCAGATTGAACTTATAGAGGATATCGTCAAAAGACTTAATGAATCTCCATTGATAGAATATGTAGATTATAGCCCTTTACCCCGTACCAACGCAGAAAGCCCTGACTGTGAATGCCAACAAAATTCCCGAAGGGCACATCCCCAATGCCACGCCTGTAAAGGCGTGGTACGGGATTTACTGTTTAGAACTGATTATTTCTTGAAAAATTTTCCAATCTTCATTGATGAAAAAGGATTGAAGCAGGTCTATGAAAGACTCACCCCGAGGGGAATTGAACGGCAGATCAGTTTAAACCGGCAGAAATTGATATCCCCTTTCAGCTCTCCGGTGGATTACGAATTTATTGCAAAGGACCCGCTGAATATCCGGGAGATTTTCATGGAAGGTTCAAAAAAATCTGATAGAAATGCCTCCCTTGACCTGAGCTCCGGATATTACTTTACAAAAGACCATTCTCTGGCATTAATCTTTGTAAAACCAAGGGGCAAGAGCAGGGATATGGCATTTGTAAAACAGTTAAATAAAGAACTTCAAGCCATATTTTCTTCATCAATGAAAAAGGCCGATAACCCAGCAGGCGTCCATGTAGGATTTACCGGAAGCTATGCTATTTCAGAAGAAGTCAGGGGTGTTATTAAACATGATATCATCAGCTCCTTTGTCCTTTCCGTTATTCTTATTTCTTTCCTCATATGGATAGCTTACAGGGTAAAGGGTGTGGTTCTCCTCATTATCGGATTCACATTACTGTCATCCCTATCAATGACATTAGCCTTCGCTTATTTGATGTTCGGAAGCCTTAATATCGTAACAAGCATTGTTGCCGCTGTATTGATAGGTCTTTACGTTGATTATTCAATGCATATTGTCAAGCGATACGGTGATGAATTGAGACTGAAACAGGATCCCCTGATAGCCTTAGAGGCAATAATCTCCAAGACAGGCCCGGCGATTGTCATATCCGCTATCACAACGTCTTTATCCTTTTTCACGATACTTGTAACGAAGTTTGAGGGATTATACGAGCTCGGGATTGTTTCCGGAATCGGCGTCATGCTGTGCCTTCTGTCCTCACTTTTTTTAATGAGCTCCCTGCTTGTCTGGGTGACCAAGGATGGCTCCTCCCAATCTATCACGACTAAAAAGGAAGTATCCTCCGGGGTAGAGAATCTTACTAAATTAATAGTCACAAAACCATGGCATATAATTCTTTTCAGCGCTGTTTTGATCGGGGTGGCTGGTATCGGGATAACCAAACTGGGCTTTGATAATAATACAGAACATATCGGGATTAAGGATAGCCGTGCCATTGCATTAAGCAAGGGGATAAACAAAAAGATCGGCAAAAAAGGAGAACCTCTTAATATAGTAATAAAAAGCAGTAATAAAGAGGAACTTGCTTATGAATTTGATTCTCTGGAAAGAACCCTTTCCGCATGGAAAAGAGAAGGGATTATAGGTGGTTATGATTCACTGGGAACTTTTCTACCCCCTCCTTCTGTACAGAGACTAACAATAGAAAACCTAAGAGAGATGAACAGGGACAATGTGTTGCAACTTCATGATATAGAAAAAAGAATAGAAATTGCATATGAGAAAAACAACCTTGCATACGAAAGAGATTATATTCACACGTATCTTGAAGGCATAATAAACGCGCTAAGCAATTATGAAGGCATCGGTCTGGACAGGATTGGGGCTGTTTCTGACCCAAAGATTAACCACTTTTACAACAAGGCTGATTCATCTATTGCATCATATATTTACCCTAAAGGAAATATTTGGGATAAAAATACCATTGAAAGGATACATGCCTATGTCAAATCATCAGGGTCAGATTGGATTTTGATAGGAAAACCCATTCTTTTTGATGAGATAAAATCTTCGATTATTTCATACAGTATTCTGGCCTCGATATTGGGCTTTTTGCTCAATCTCGTTATCGTCTATTGGTATTTTAAAAACTGGTTCTATCTGTTGATGTGTATGCTCCCTGTTGTATTTGGTATTCTTTTGACCCTGGGGACCATGGGATATATTAATGCCCCCTTTAATTTTATTAATGTCGGGACTATAGCTTTGATTTTCGGGTTTGGAGTAGATTATGGTATCTATCTGATGCAGGCATACCTTAAAGAAGATATCACGGATATACGTAATGCGCTTCAGATTACAGGCAAGAATATCATGATGTGCGCTGCCACAACAATTGCAGGCTGCGGCAGTCTTATTAGTGCAAAATTCAGCGGAATTGCTTCTATAGGGCTTGTCTTGTCAATCGGGGCGATATCCTGCGCCTCGATTGCATTGGTTGTTTTACCGGCTATTTTATATCTGAAGGAAAAAGAGGAGAAGATATGAAACCACAGAAAAAGAATTTCACCACAGAGCACACAGAGAAAAAGATTTTTATTAAGGGTCTTATAATAATAATAACTATATTAGTTTTATAAAATCCCTCCTAACCTCCCTTTGCCAAAGGGAGGAATAAAGCCCCTCTTTGGCAAAGAGGGGGCAGGGGAGATTTTCTAATAAATGTGAATTCAATTA
>JBFLZS010000152.1:0-3010 GCA_040756135.1 Nitrospirota bacterium | reverse complement strand
TGGAGATCGGGGAGGCTTTAGAGATTGTGCGCTATCACACTATTCGTAACCACATAGCATATCTATCGCACAGGAAGAAAAGACTGGTGGCAATTATCGATGATTTATAAGATTCGCTGTAGTATTAGTCAGCTTGATAAAAGTGATATTTTCGCTTTTGTTGTTGCTTGAACTTTTCTTACTTATGCTCAGTGTCCAGGTCGCACCAGGTACTATTGTTCTTTGATCGCTTGTATTGTCATACCAGAGTTCAAACGTCCCGCTCATGTCTTCATCGGTATTATTGACTATCACATAGCCTGAGCCGGTTGCATCATCAGGAATCAAGTTAATTTCTCCCCTGAAGAAGTAATTCAAAAGCCCTGCCGAGTAGCCGACGGTCCGGGGGAGGAGAAGGTCCGCATAAGTTCTATGGATAGTATCATTTAATGAATATACCCGCTCGTTGGCTTTCTTTTTAAAATCAAAGTCCCAAAGGGAATACGCAGTTAAATGAGTATTTTGATATAAGGTATTGATATATTTATCAATTACAGTGCCTAAACCATATCTAACTGTTACTTCTTCGCTATTGCCATATGCATCTGTAACTGTTTCTGTAGATTCTTGATCACTTAAAGTAACTGTAGGTTTAGAATATTGAGGCTGATGTTCAGGGTTATCAAAATTTGTATCTCTGCTAAAGAAATTTGAATTTGTAAATTCAGCTAATCCTTTACCTGCTTTTGTATCCCAATAGTCAGTAAGCTGAGGAAGATTTACTGAAGAATAACCACCCTTAACGCTGTAATAAGTTTTAACATAACTTTCATAAGGCTCGGGATAACCTGCTCCAAGCCCATGAGCATCGTTTCTCACATGTGCGGGCACTCCCATGTCTTGAATTAAATGAAGCACATGACCTAATGATTGAAATAACTTACCCCAGTATTCATTTCTTTTATCCTTAGAGTTTTCTGACAGGGCATAGTAGAAATAGTCTCGAGCTTTTTTCCAATTAAAATCATTATTCACATAATATGTGCCCCATATAAGAGCTGATTCTTCAGCTGTATATTTATAAAGGGTATCAGTTAATTTTTTACCAGTTGTTGGGTCATAGAAATGATTACCAGTACGATATACAGGATGATCTTCAAAATAACTGCCTACTTCTATCAATAACTTGTAGTTTCCTTCATTTACGTTAGAAAATGGAGAATCAGGTTCGTATTGCTCACCACTTGGCGAAGTTTGTAAATATTTATATCTTGGGAAAACATCACCCTCTTTTATATTTAGATTCTTTCCTAAGAATGTAGTTATATTTGATTGCGATATTGCAAGTTTTGTCATTTCTCTGTGGTTAGTCACATCATCGTAACTCCATCCTAACTTCTCCATAAAAAAGTTGAGCAAAGAGAGCAAAAATAAGCACATAAATTTTCTGTAAACTCTACTTTTCATTCTCCCCTCCATCTGGTGAGACCAACCAGGTAAAATCATCCCATAGCCTGAAGATTTCTGAAGGCATCCGATTCCAAGAATCCTTAATGACAATTTTCCTGCCAGTGTCCAAATCTATTACCGAAGTGCCATATAAAACTTTGTTACTAACTGGTGACCATAGCATACCTCTAAATGTGCCTGGCTTTTCGAAAACCTTTGTAGCAGTCTTGCTTTTAATATCAATTTCATAAAGACTTGAATACTTTTGACCATTTTCATATGAGTAACGTAATTTTTTCGTATCACCTCCATATGATATGAATTTGATCTTCCCGCTTGGTGAAAATACTAATGGAGGTCTTAAGGTTTCAGGCCACATAAAATTAATATTTTCAAGTAGTCTTCTTGTCTTGCTCCCATCTTTTTTAACTATCCAAAGGCTTTTGTCATCCCCGTAATAGATTAGATTTTCATCATCAAAAAAGATTAAAAAAGGAGGGAAAAAATCTTGAGGGTTAATTATATTTAATCCTTTTAAATTAATTTCTGATTTTTTCAGAGAAATAGTATCAACGATAAATGCGCGAGAGCCATCAAAATAGAACACGAGTAATTCTTTTCCGTCCGGTGACCAACTGATAAGATAAAACATATCTTTATCCAAGTCGCATATTTTTTGTTTATCGCCGTCAAGTGTAACTACCCATAATTCAGGTCGTTTCATAATCTCCTCGCACCCGACAAGATAAGCGATCTTCTTGCCATCAGGTGACCAGTGATATTGAGAAATAAAAAATTCACAGCCTTTTATTTGAACCAAATCCTTTCTTTCCGAACCATCATTGTTAACAACACTTATTCCCGTATGCTTCCAATACAACTTTGTCAAAGCCATAAAACCAACTCTGCTCCCATCTGGAGAAGGAGATGGTTGGATTCCTTGTTCTACCAATACTTTTAAGTCCGTTCCGTCTGGATTAGCAATGTAGATATCAAAAGTTGATTCTCTTTGAGTAATTTTCCTTTCATCAACAAATAAAACCTTTTCTTTCCATGTTGGAGTCGCCGCGTTAGACATCGTTTTAGCTGCGCCCATACATCCTGTTACAAAAAATAATGCACCAACCAGAATAACTCTAAAAATTCTCAATCTTCCATATTCCATTTTCATCCCTCACAAAATAAATAAAGTAGGCGTACTCTTTGCCATTTTCGAGTTTTTTCATGTAATACTCCGCTATCCCATCCTTAACAGATATAAGTTTTATATCCGGCAATTGGCTGACAATATTAGGGAGATCTCCTCCCAATACATTAAACACTCTTTCAAACTTCTTTTTGATATCCTCTGTAAGATAATTGAGAGCCTCATTAATGTTATTTGTTTTCAGCGCTCCCTTCATCTCCCCCCATTTCCCTTTTAAGAGAGTATCTATTTCTGCTTTACTCAGCACTGTTGGGTGTTGGTCTGATATTACGTACCATATTCGGGAAAATGAGATCGCAGAAAATAATTCCAAAACTTTTCCCAGCGATTACTTAAAATCAATGCTCTAAGACTTAAAACATTCTGTCCACCTTC
>JBFLZS010000151.1:0-3053 GCA_040756135.1 Nitrospirota bacterium | reverse complement strand
ACCTTTTTAAATGACAACCAACGATTATACATAACGTCATAAATAATTGCGCATGTCATTCCCGCAAGCGAAGCGCGTCGGGAATCCTTCTTCAAAAACAAGAAAGATTCCGGACAAGCCGGAATGACAGACCATATGAGCATCACATGAGCAAAGGTTTATGACTCCCTGTATAGTAGGCGGATAAATGGAAGATAAAACAAAGGTGTTTGTAATAGGAAGTAATTCTTTTTCAGGAAGCGATTTCATTGACCTGTTATTAGAGGGTGATAGATATTCAGTCGTTGGAATAAGTAGATCACCTGAAAAGAGCGCACTTTTCCTTCCCTATAAGCGGCATACCAAGGGGGACTTTAAGTTTTATCAGATGGATTTAAATAAGGATATGCCTGAAATCATCAACCTCATTGACTCTTTTAAGCCAGATTACGTTGTGAATTTTGCCGCTCAAAGCGAAGTCGGTCCAAGCTGGAAATCTCCATGGGAATGGTTTCAGACAAATGCGGTAGCTTTAGCCAAACTGGTGCATCACCTCAAGGACCGTCACTACATAAAGCGATATGTGCATATATCATCTCCTGAGGTTTACGGTACATGCGTTGGAGTGATTAAGGAGGACGCTCCTCTTAACCCGAGCACTCCCTATGCCGCATCAAAAGCAGCAGCGGATTTACTTCTCTTCACTTATGTGAAGAACTTTAATTTCCCTTTAGTAATGATCCGTTCTACTAACGTATACGGTGCTCATCAGCAATTGTTTAAAATTATTCCAAGGTCTGTAATCTATATTAAATTAGGAAAAATAATAGAGCTTCATGGCGGTGGTCATGCAGTGAAGTCATATATTCACATAAGGGACATTTCAAGAGGTGAGCTTGCCGCAATGGAACGTGGAGGATTGGGTGAGATATACCATCTTTCACCGGATAAAGGAGTTTCGGTGAGGGATGTGGTGCGTATTATTTGCGAGAAAATGGAAGTGCCTTTTGAAAAAGCAACAAAGGTGGGTGAAGAGAGACTCGGACAGGACGCCGCATATGTGATTGATTCTACCAAAGCAAGGACTGAGTTTGGGTGGCTACCGGAAATAAAAATCGAGGAAGGTATATTAGAAGTTATCAGATGGGTAGAAGAAAATCTGAATGAAATATTAAATTATCCATCGGAATATCAACATAAACCTTAGAAATGTGAGAGATAAAAATGGGAAAATTGATAGAGATTTTTACACCTTTACATAAAAAAACAAGTAGAGATTACATCGGACGAATGGTTGATAACAAAGTAGAGTGTATGAAAATTGCAAAACGATATGGAAAGGATTATTGGGATGGCGATAGGAGATATGGTTACGGAGGGTATAAATACGATGGCAGGTGGGAAGCAGTTGCAAAAAGATTGATAGAGATATATAAACTTCAAAGTAACGCAAAGATTTTGGACATTGGCTGCGGGAAGGGATATCTGCTTTACGAATTAAAAAAACTTCTTTCCGAAGCAGAGATTGCAGGCTTCGATATATCCGAGTATGCAATACAAAATTCCAAAGAAGAAATCAGAGAAAACCTGTTCATTCATAAAGCCCAGAACCCATATCCTTTCGGCAATAGAGAATTTGATTTGGTTATATCAATAAATACCCTGCATAATCTTCATATTTATGAACTAAAATCAGCACTTAAAGAAATAGAGAGGGTTGGGAAAAACAAATATGTAGTAGTTGAGGGGTACAGAAACGAACAGGAACTATTTAACCTCCAATGTTGGGTGTTAACCGGCGAGTGTTTTTTTACACCACCGGAATGGATATGGTTGTTTAAAGAGTTTGGATACACGGGAGATTATGAATTTATATATTTTGAATGAAAATCATATTAAATTCATCTATCTAATCAAACAATCAAAAGGCAAGAATCATGAGTAATACAATCATTGAAGTTTCAGGACTTTCAAAGCAATACCGCATAGGCACAAAATTGCCTTATAAGATCCTCAGGAAATTAAAAAAGATAAAAGATAAACAATTTTTGGGTATAATATGTCAATGAAGACAGAGACATACGAGAAGTATAAAAAAGCCTGGGATAGAAGATTAAAAGAAGAAGAAAAGGAGCTTGACAGGAAAAGAGAACAGCTAATCAGAAAAGTACGATTATGTGCATACAGGCTTAAAAAACTTGGTGGTAAACGGGTAATTCTTTTTGGTTCTCTTGCTACTGGAAATTTCAGAAGGGACTCCGATGTAGATATAGCAGTTGAAGGGCTTTCTGTTGATGCATATTTTAAGGCTTTAGGTATTCTTGAGGAAACGCTCGATGATGTTACTTTTGATCTTGTAGATTTAAAAGAAGCGCTGCCGTCAGTTGTAAAAAGAATAGAGAGAGAAGGAATACAGATTTGAAAAGCAGAAAAGAGGTTTTGAGATTTAAGACCGAGATAATGGACGAACTTGAGAATATACGTAGGATAGCGGACATAATAGAAAAAAGAAGAAAAGAGATTAAGAAACATGCCCGTGATGCCGATGTCTATCTGGACAGCATTGTCCATAATATAGAGAACTTTTATATGGGAATTGAAGATGTATTTAAAAAGATAGCGGTATTTACAGGTGAGGGTACTCCGGAAGGGCCAAGGTGGCATAGCGCACTTATTAAAGGGATGGCAAGGGACATACCAGGCGTTAGACCTTTTGTTATTAAGAATGAAACAAGGATACTTCTTGATGAATATAGAAAGTTTAGACATCTTGTTAGGAATATTTATACCTTCAATATAATCCCGCAAAAGGTTATGAAGCTGGCAAATAGTATTACAAAGGCTTTTAACGCCTTTCAAAAAGATATCAAGAAATTTATTGATTTAATCGAAAAAATCTCGAGATAGACAACTGCGCTGTAAAATCATTTGACCGACTAAAGAACTCATGAACCCAATCATTTCTGTCGAAAACCTTAGTAAACAATATCGCATAGGTATAAGATTGCCTTATAAGACCTTTAGAGAGACACTTATGAACGCAATTACTTCTCCTGCAAAACTGTTTAATAAAA
>JBFLZS010000150.1:0-3200 GCA_040756135.1 Nitrospirota bacterium | reverse complement strand
AAAAATGTACCACCTTGATCAAAAAAACCTGTAAGATGAATGTTGCTAAAACATAATCTCTACAGGAGAAAAGGAAGTGATTAAGATGGATCAAATAGAAGATATCAGAAAAATGCACTTTATAGATGACTTAAGTGTAAGACAAATAAGCAAAAGAACTGGTATTCATCGGAAAACAATATCAAAATATGTTTCAGAGGAAAATCCTCATCCTCCTAAATATAATCTGACACAAGAAAAGAAGCACCCAATACTAGACCCATACATACCAGTAATAGAACAGATCCTTAAAGATGATAAATCTAGGCACTCAAAGCAACGGTATACAGGAACAAAAATATTTGAAACAATTCAGGAACTTGGATATGAAGGAGGATATAGCACAGTAACCCAGTATTTGAGGAAAAAACGCAAGACCCATAAAGAAGCATTCCTGCCACTAGAATTTGAACTTGGTGCACATGCTGAAGTAGACTGGATAGAAGCAGATTTTTTCCTCAAAGGACAAATTACCAAAGCACATATATTTGTCATGAAACTTAGAGGATCTGGTGGATTCTATGCTATAGCGTATCCATTTGAGAAACAGGAGGCCTTTTTTGACGGTCATATAAAATGTTTCGAATTTATGCGGGGTGTCCCTCGTAAAATAGTATATGATAACCTGAAAACTGCTGTAAAGAAGATCCTAAAAGGTTCCAACAGAGAAGAACAGGATCAGTTTATAGCACTAAGAACACATTATCTTTATGAATCAGCTTTCTGTAGACCGGCTAAAGGTAATGAAAAGGGTGGAGTCGAAAATGCTGGCAAAGAAGTAGTACGAAAATTTTTTGTTCCCTATCCCGATGTAGATTCCTTTGAAGAACTGAATTATCATCTGCATTCAGAATGTGTTAAGCTGCTTGAAAGGAATACAAAATGGGAAGAGGAAAAAGCAGCACTAAAACCTTTGCCTAAATATCGGTTTAATGGAGCTAGGTATAATGAAGCTAAGGTTAATAGATATTCAATGGTACAATTTGAAACCAACCGTTATTCTGTGCCGACAAAATATGTAGGAGAAAAGGTAACTTTAAAGATTACAGTTGATTATGTAGATATAATAGCCAATAATATTTTAATTGCTAAGCATAATAGAATATTTCAGAGAAATAAAGATAGCTTAATACTTGATCATTACCTGGATTTATTACTTCAAAAGGCTAGGGCAGTTGATAATACAAAGGTTTACAAACCTAATAGGCTGCCATCAGTATATGAAGAATATCGTAAAGGTCTTCTGTTAAGAAATCCAAAGGGTAATCGTGAATTTGTAAAAATCCTTATGCTGCATCGAGAATATTCTTCAATCACCATAACAGAAGCTGTAGAGATAGCTGTGGTCTACAACGTATACAACTATGATGGTGTATTAAATATACTCGGTCAATTAGTTACTTCAAATCCTAAAATAATACCATTGAACAGAAATGCAATTCAGAATATTCCAGAGGTTAAAGTAATTCCTCCTGATATTGATAAGTTTAAAGCCTTAATGATAGGAGGTATAAACATATGAGTGTAAATAAAATGTTGCTGGAAAGCTATCTTAAAAAACTCAAAATGTCTCAAGCCGCTAAAATATATGAATCTATGGCTCGTGAAGCGATAGAAAACAATCTGGATTATGAAGAATATTTGCTTGGAGTATTGGAACAGGAAATCACTCAGAGAGACAACAATCGCATAAAACGAGGGATAATACAGGCTTCTTTCCCGGTTATTAAAACATTAGAAAACTTTGATTTTAAAGCTATACCGTCTCTTAATAAACAAAAAGTGTTAAAACTTATGAAAGGAGAATATATACAGAAAAAACAAAATATATTACTTGTTGGTAATTCTGGAGTTGGAAAAACTCATATTGCAACTGCTCTGGGTTATGAAGCTTGTAGGCAAGGACAAAGAGTAAAATTCTATACGGCTGCTGGGCTAATCAATGAATTGGTTGCGGCTCAACAGGAATATCGCTTGAATAAAGTTCAAAAACAGTGGCTGTTGCCTCATATAATAATTATTGATGAATTAGGATATGTTCCATTTGACAAGATGGGGGCTGAATTATTGTTTCAATTTTGCTCCAACAGGTACGAAAGAGGCAGCATCATTATTACTACCAATCTGGAATTCCAAAAATGGACAGAAGTGCTAGGGGATGAGCAAATGACAGCAGCATTGCTGGATAGACTTACTCATAATGCTCATATACTTAATATCAATGGAGATAGCTACAGATTCAAACAATCCCTGGCCAATCAAGCAGAAAAGGAGGCTTAAAGATGAATTACTCACTTTTGCCGCGCACTTTAATGTCAAGGCACTCGCTTCGCTCGGCCTTGACATTAAAGACTTATTACCAAACAACGTTTTTAGTTTTTACTCATGATTATGGGTGGTACATAATTTGAACAGCATGTGGTACATTTTTTAATTGACATTTGCAACCGGGGTTTCTTCGATGTCTTCTTCTTCAAGACCATAGGTTTTGAGAAAATAGTTCTTGCTAAACTTAACCCCTGTCTCGGTAAGAATTTTATCCCGCTGGGCAAGAGCGAGATCAACGTCCTCTTCCTCCCACATCGTAAAGGTTGGGATATTCGAGGCTTCTGCTGAGAAATTGAGTTCATAAATCCATTTGATGAGCTGATTCAGGGTCTTTTCAACCATCTTTTTATCTGCATCGACAATATCACCCCGCACACTCATATGGGTATTGGAAGCGGCATAACTGCCTTTATCCCCGATTTCTGTGGTGAGAGTCTGTCCGAGAATCGCTTTAGAGATTTCAGCATTCATCTTATCGATCAGTCGATCATAGATATCTGCACTCGCTCCCTTGCCTCCGGCCTCCTGAATTTCCACCGAGCTGTCATCAGGGATTACAGCAATGGCATCCTGCACCATTGTTTCAAGCATATCAGCCAGATTATCGGTATCTTCTTTGCTGGTGCCTCGTGGGTGTTTGCCGATTAAAAAGGGCATCCCGTATTTCTCTGTAAAGATGACCCAGAATTTTACCCCGCCTTTTTTAAAGGTAACAGGCCAGAAAACACGGGAGAGAGTACGCTCTCCATAAGGATTTTCATAGCTGGGATTGTATTGCGGGCACAAAAACTTCTTATCCGGGACAACATCCCCCTGCCTGTTTTCTTTGGTTT
>JBFLZS010000149.1:0-3256 GCA_040756135.1 Nitrospirota bacterium | reverse complement strand
CTATCCTGTCTTTAATCCCGAAGGATGTTCGCACATAGATTTCGGCACCCATAACCAGCGATGCACTGATTATTATAGCCGCCATTATCTTATAACCCAACCGCTTTTTAATAAAACCAAACATCCTATCTCCTGATTTCTATCACCCTTACTAAGGAGTTCATAAGTAAGACCACATTGTTTGTCATTCCCCCGCTTGACGGAGGAATCCACCCTTCGACATGCTCAGGGTAACAATTGTCATGGTGAGCCTTCGGCCCGAGCTCAGGCCGAGGGCTTGTCGAACCATGAATGCCCGATTAAGAACTTCGGGCATGACGAATAAGGATGTCATATGTGGCTTTACTAATGACCGTATTAGTAACTTTTTAATGTCCGCCTCCATGGACCAGTGGCCTGTACCTGAATGCCCTTACCCTTTCCGGGATATGGCAGACCTTGCAGTCCGCTATGGTTATACGCCTTTTTATAGTGGAAGGGCTCCCTGTCTTCACATGAAACTCACCGGGACCATGACATACCTCGCATCCTGCATTCTTCAGGTGAGGCGTCTTTTCCGGACTGATAAAACCTCCGGGTTTGCCATATCCGGTAGTATGGCAGGTATAGCATATTTTAATCGTCTCTTCTGACAACACCCTTTTCAGCCTTTCAACGCTCTCAAAGGACCTGCTCTTTCTGGCAATAGTTATAAAGGTATCATATTCGTTCTTATGGCAGTCCTTGCAGGCATCTGACCCGACATATTTAGGTGTTTTGTCTTTTGTTTCACCGAGAATTAAAGGTGGGTTAATAACTGATACTATCAGGATGGTTATAGCAGCAAACCCCGTTAGAAATTTTTTATTTCTAAACGGGGCAAATAATAAATACCTTATTGAAAATCTCAGAAAATGGATCATTGTTATAACCTCAAATTTAAAGTTACTAAGGAGTTCATAAGTAAGGCATCATTATTGAAAAATCTCCCCTCTCCCCTCTTTGCCAAAGAGGGGTACATTTCCTCCCTTTGGCAAAGGGAGGGTAGGAGGGATTTTATAATCAATGTCTTCATACTTATGACCTTATTAGTATTTCTTTTATGATACCGCCGACTATCTTCAAAGATTTATCCTTCATTGCACTTTATACTATTCTTTTATAGTATCTTTGAGTATTTTTAAAATCTCCCCTTCAGTAAGAACTCCCTTATTTAATATTCCATGGATCCTGCCATCCAGCTCGTCAATCTCTTTTTCTGTCAAATCCTTATGAGTCAACAATATAAGTGGGATATTCTTTACTTTCTCATCTGTCCTGGTATATTCAATTACATCGAGACCACTGCCTTCTGGCATTGATAAATTTACAACAATCAGATCAGGCATGGAAGCCTGAATAGATTTGATGGCATCTTTACTGTTATAAGCTACTGTTACCTGATAACCTTCTTCTCTCAGGACATTGCTAATCGACTTTATGGTATCTGTCTCATTATCCACAACAATTACCTTTTTTATCAGGGTCATTTTTTCTAAGTTCTTTAATTTTCGTAAAAGAACCTGTTTTTCAAATGGCTTTATTATATATTCTGCAGCACCTAAACTGAAGCCCAATTTTTTTTCATCAACTATGGAAAGTACAATCACTGGAATATCCTGTGTTTCAGGTTCACTCTTTAACTCCTGCAAAACCTGCCATCCATCCTTTTTTGGCATCATTATATCTAACGTAATGGCCAGAGGACTTATCTCCTTTGCCTTCTCCACCGCCCCTTCACCGCTGGAAAGGCCAACTACCTTGTAATCCTTACCTAAATACTTGCTTATAATATCGATAGCATCAGGGTTATCATCTATAGCTAATACAGTCTTTTTAATGACTTCTTCTTTAGGTAATTCTGCTTCCTCCTTTTCCGGCCCGATTATGAGGCTTTGTAAGAGATCACATCTTTTACAGAAATTTACCTTTTCAGGATAGGAGGCTATTTTCATGCCGACACAATGGGTCCCGTGGACTAACCAGCATCTGCTTTCTTTACTTTCGTATGCAGGACAGTTGACCTGGCCACACTTTGTAAATTCCCAGCACCTCATTGGTACGCCAGCAAACTCTGGCTCCTTCAAGAAGGTCTCAACCGGCTTATTAAAATATTTGGCCAGTGCTTCAGCCATCATTGGTTCTATTATTGGCTTAACAGGCTTTTCTAATATCTCTTTTTCAATTGGAATTGTAAAACAGAACTTACTGCCCTCTCCATATTTACTTGTTACCCATATTACACCCTTATGCAGCACTACCAGTCCTCTGGCAATACTGAGTCCGAGGCCTGTGCCTTCATATTGGCGTGTAATAGATTTCTCTAACTGGACGAACTTATCAAATAACTTACCAATATCCTCATCCTTTATCCCGATACCTGTGTCCTCTATGCAGACCTCCACAAATAAAGGTGATTCCCCTTGTCTGATACCCCTTTCAGAGGGTTTAGCGCTTATGGTTATTCCGCCCTGATTGGTAAACTTGATGGCGTTAGATAAAAGATTTATTAAAATCTGTCTGAGCCTGTCCTCATCAGCATAAATTTGAGGTAATCCCTCATCAAGACTTATGGTGAGGGTGAGCCCCTTTTTAGTTATTGATGGTTCAAAGACAGCAGTAACTGACTCTAAAACATCCTTCAGGTTGAGCTTTTTGAAAGCCAGTTCTATTTTCCCTGCTTCTATCTTTGACATGTCAAGGACGTCATTTATTAATTGCAAAAGATATTGGGCATTCCTTTCTACTTTTTGTAAGCTCTTTGCCTGTTCCTCATTAATAGGGCCGTCAATCTCCTCTAATAGTAATTGAGTATAGCCTATAATTGAATTCATTGGACTGCGGAGTTCGTGAGACATGTTGGCCAAAAACGAAACCTTAAGCCTATCCAGTTCCTTGAGCTCCCTGTTAGCGCTCTCAAGAAGGACTGTCTTTTCCCTTAACATCTTGGTCCTCCTGGCTACTTCTGCTTCCAGATCTTTACTGAATGAGGATATCCTCTTTACCATATAATTAAAGGTATTGCCCAGGACCCCGATCTCATCTTCTGTCTTTACATCCGCAGAAACAGACATGTCTCCTTCTGCAAGCCTCTTTGCATTCCCGGCTAAATTCTCTATAGGACGACTTACCAACCTGGTCATCATGAAATAGGTTAAGGTAATTATGAGGGATATGCCGAATGCAGCTAACAGTAAAGCTCGGTTCCTTTGGGCAACTATAGTAGCATAGGTATGCT
>JBFLZS010000148.1:0-3286 GCA_040756135.1 Nitrospirota bacterium | reverse complement strand
TCCGTACCCAATTTGGAGGCATATTCCTATTTTTACCCTATTTGGTCAGGATACCTCTGGATGAAATACTACATGAAGCTGGTTTCCCCGGATCGAAGATGATACCTGCTGCTCATGCCATAAGAAGCCTTCTTGCGCTGAAGCTGTTTGGTAATGCCAGGCATAGTCACGTCAAAGGTAATATTGTAAAAGCAGTTTTAGCTGGAGCAGCTGAAGAAGGCAGTAAAGAGTTTTATATCGGATACAAATCATTAATTGAATGTGGTACTCCAGCCGAAGGGGCTGCATTTGTAGTTCTTGAAAAAGGAAGTGAAGTAATTAAGAGAGGAATAAGACCGTTGGCGAAGATTTCTGGTAGATCTTCACGTACCATTAAATCAGATGATAGCGCTAAAGTGAAGAAATTGGTCAACATCATGCAAGAAGCTCTTGATGATGCACAATTGGTCGCCTCTGATATCGAGGTAGTATTTCTATCACATAATGGATCAAAAAGCGCACAAGAAGTTGAAAAAGAGGCGCTATCTGGATTGTTTTGTAAGAAAATACCTAAAATGGTAGGTGGTCCTAAGCCTTTCGGTGATACTTATAGCGCAGGCGGACTAATGCAACTTGTCGCCGCAATCCCCCTGCTTAAAGACTATAAAAAGATCCTTATTAATGCCTTTGGAAATACTGGAAATTGTGCAACCTTAATAATAGAATCACCGGAGAATTAATATGGATAAAGTACTCGAATATCATGATCTTAAAAAATATGTTCCCCATAGGTACCCTTTTTTGCTTATAGATCGTGTATTAGATTATGAGATAAATAAAAGTATTAAGGGTATAAAAAATATATCTCCATATGAACCTTATTTGAAAAAGGGGGATCGAACATTTTATCCAATCGGATTAATTATGGAATCAATTGGGCAATTAGCAGGTATCCTATTCTCTCTGAGTAGTGGAAATGCCCGATCAAAGAAAGTACTCATTGGCTCATTCTCTGACGTAAGCATAAAGGGTCAGGTTACTGTTGGTAATCAACTATACATAGAGGTTAATATTATTAAGGCCATGGATAATTCATTTATTGCAGAAGGTCGTGCTCAATGTGCAAAAGAGGAAGTGCTTAGTATCAAACAGTTGATAGTGATTATTAAGTGATTCTCAAAACGATTGTAAATACAATGATGGATACCCGAGATGCCTATGAAATTAAAGATGATGTAGATATAAAACTATATAAAGGAGAGGAAAGTGAGTTGTTATTTTGGAGTTGATGTAGGATCAGCGACTACATCAGCAGTAATTATAGGGAAGGATGGAAATATTTTAGATAGCATACTTTTTGATACCTATCCAAATCACGATATAACAGTAGAAAAGATAAAAGGGTTCCTTAATGATAGTGACTATAAAGCTGATTATGGAGTTAGCACAGGATATGGCAGAAAAAACATTTCTATCGTTAAAAAACAAGTAAGTGAAATACTATGTCAAGCGAGAGGTATTTATTTGCTCTTTCCTGAAACTCGTGTAGTAATAGACATTGGAGGTCAAGATAATAAAGTAATTCGAATAGACTCAAATGGAAAGGTATTGGATTTTGTAATGAATGATAAATGTGCAGCGGGGACTGGGCGTTTCATAGAAATGGCTGGAAGAATTTTAAAATTAGACATAAGTAATTTTGGAGCCGTAGGATTGTCGAGTGGGAAAAAGTACAAATTGAATAGCTCTTGTGCAGTCTTTGCTGAAACAGAAATCATATCCTTAATCTCTAAAAAAGTTCCGATCGTTGATATTGTTCACGGTATTAATGTTTCTTTAGCTGAAAAAGTTTACAGCCTGTTAAGACGGATCGATCATAAAGGAGCTTACTGTTTGTGTGGCGGTATGGCAAATAATGATGATTTTGTCCGATGTTTAGAAAATCTTATAGGTGAAGAAATTTTACGGCCAAAGTTCCCTCAACTTACTGGGGCATTAGGTGCAGCTTTGATCGCAAAAAGTGAGGCGAGACAACTTGCAACTGTTAGATCACAATGCTCCTAAAATAGGTTATTTTTGTGGCTATATGCCGATTGAATTAATTCTTACTGCGGGGCTCTCACCAAGTCGAATACTTGGCGGACCTGTAAAAGCTAGCTACAATAATACTTATTTGCCACAGAATTTCTGCTCGTTTAGCCGAAACTGTTTTTCTCTTATGATTAGTGGTATGTATGATTTTCTAGATGGTGTAATATTTACTAATGCAGATCAGGCAATGGAAAGACTTTATGATTGTTGGAGAAAAAAAATGAAAACGCAATTTGTATATATGCTAGATGTGCCTAAGAATCGTAATAACACAGCTATTAATTATTATAGAAACAGGCTCGAGGTTTTATCTCAAGTTCTATGTAGAAAGTTTAGTGGTGAATCACCAGATTTGATGAAGCTGAGACAGTGTATTAGATATATGAATGAGGTTCGAAAAGAAATAAAAGCCTTATATATCACTAAACCTCAACAATTATCATTTTCACAAATACATAATACAATCAAAAATCTCTTGGAGGGTCCTTTTAAAATACCTATCCTTAATATGGAAATCACCAGTAGAATTAATTGTAATAACATTTCTAATAACGATAAAAGAATCATTGTGATCGGTAGCATGTTGGAAAATTCGGAACTATTACAATATATTGAGGAACGAATAAGTGTAGTAAAAGAGGATCTTTGTACTGGATGGAGATTTTGTGAAATTGAAGTAGATCTTGACATTTCTGATCCCTACCTCGCAGTGGCTAGAGCATACTTGTTAAGAACGCCTTGCCCTCGAATGCATTGTTTTTCTGAAAGATCAAATTATATAGAGGCCTTGATTGATAGACTTTTCATAGATGGGATCATATATTTTGCTTCGCAATTTAGGGTGCCAGACTCTTATGAGGCTGTAATGATAAGAGAAGAGATTTGCCGAAAGAGAGGTATAAAATTCCTTTTAATAGAGAGGGAACATGGAAAGGCCCCTTCAGCAGCGGAACTAAACCGTGTAGATGCTTTTTTGGAGACTCTATGAATGTCATAGAGAATAAAATAGGAACCGAGTACATCAAGCGATTGAATTGGATCTTGGGTCTTTCAGAGTTTAACAATTTGACTGTATGAAAATCAGTGATAATTATTACTACAGCGGATTTTCCTATAGACAAATAAAATGGCATCATGTATCATAGCATTTGAAAGGCGCGTGAAGGAGCGCAAAGTCTCGTTGCCGATCGTTGAACATGACTTTCGGCGACTCAAT
>JBFLZS010000147.1:0-3287 GCA_040756135.1 Nitrospirota bacterium | reverse complement strand
ATAATTCTGAAAATAAAAAGTGCAATAATTACTTTCGGATAAATTACAGGGTGGGCAAATTATTCAAAAGTTGTAATGCCTTTTGAAGAAATCCTAACTGGCCTAAATTTAGTGTCTGGATTGCAGAAAATCAAGGAATTATAATTAGAGGGGAAAGAACTGGATTCCGCATCATCCGCATAAGGCGGAGCGGAATGACATTTCTATTATGGACTTTTGTATACAATAGTTTTTTTCAACCCCGAAGCAGAGCTTCGAGGAATTCTTTGATTAAATAAATTTTTGAGCGATGTTTGCATTATCTGGCTCAATAACCTTGGGGATTAAATGGTACCTCGCCCAAATTAAAAAAGGCCTGTGCACCTGCACAGGCCTTAAAAAATAAGCCCCCCCTTTACTAAAGGGGTGATTATATTAATGGGCCTTTTTGCTGGGGGCTACTTTTGGAAGCTCTATCATCTCTACCTTGCCTGTTGAAAGCATATAGATACCGCCGACAATCTTTAATTTTCCCTCCTGTACGAGATGGCTCACGATACTGCTTTTCATGGTATCCTTGTATACATTCTTTACATTTTCTTCGATTGCTGTTTCAACAATCTTTTCTTTTGTTCCGCCTTTCTTCTTTGCCGTATCGGCAGCAGGTTTGATTTTCTTTACAATAGCACCGATATTCCCTTCAGGGGCTCCTTCAGCTTCGACTGTTGCGGTAACCGCACCACACTTCTCGTGTCCGAGTATGAATAAGAGTGGGGTATGGAGATGCTCAACTCCGTATTCGATGCTCCCCAATTCTATTGGATCAACAACATTGCCTGCAACCCTGATGATAAAGATATCTCCAAGACCCTGGTCAAAAATAAGTTCAGGTGGCACCCTCGAATCGGAACAAGTTATTATTGTTGCAAAAGGTTTCTGCCCTTTCAGTAATTCTTTTCTTTTTGTATCCCCAAGGTCTTTTTTCATAAGCTTGCTCGATACAAACCTTTTGTTGCCATCCATCAATTTCTGCAATGCCTCATCACCTGCAGTACCTGCAAATACAAACCCCGTAAAAACTACAACTGTAAATAAACAAATAAGAATTCTAACCTGCTTCATATGCTTTTCCCTCCTTCTTATATCCCTAATTTATACTTTAATTAATGCCAATTTCTTCCAATAGAAAATTATCAAATTTGTTTCATGGGCCTTCTCCTCCTTTCTATGCAGCCTTTTTCTTTGCTACTTCAAAGACCTCAGCTACAATGAATCCCACCGCAGTGTTATTACTATCTGTTTTCCGTCATTCCTGCGGAAGCAGGAATCCAGTGTCTTTTTTCTGTATTCCCGTTTTCACGGGAATAACACCCGGGCATTTGGTCATTGCCATTGGCCATGATATTAATTAGCTTTTGAAAAAGCACTTAATCAATAACATATCGTATATATTAAAATCAAGTTTTTAATTTGCATTACTTTTGCCATCCTATCTCATTTACGCTTTTTCCTACCATGTCTTTTAACGCCTCAATAAAAGTAAGATGAATATTTAGCGAATCTGCCCTTTTAAGTGTTATACCAAGCTTATCAGCTAAATTTTTATATAGTATATCTATCTCATACAGCGTCTCGATATGGTCTGAGACAAAGCTTATCGGAACTACAAGAATGTTCTTGACCCTTTCTCTGGCAAGCTCTTTAAGTTTTTCATCTGTGGATGGCTCAAGCCATTTAACAGGGCCACTCTTAGACTGATAGCTAAGATGCCATTTTATCGGCATTCGCCTTGTAATCTCCTCAATTGTTCCATTAATCTGATTTACGTATGGGTCACCTTTGTCAATTATTTTTTTAGGAAGGCTGTGGGCACTGAAAAGGACATGGATATCCCCTCCACCCTTCCCTCCCCCTCGAGGGGGGAGGGTTAGGGAGGGGGTGAATGATTCAAGACCCTTCTTTATCACATCAACTAATGCCTCTATATAAAGAGGGTGATTGTACCATGATGATATGCAGAAAATCTCAACTGGATAACCTGCCACGACTTCCTTGAACCTTGAAAGTGATGAGCCAGTTGTTGCAAGAGAATAATGAGGATACAGACTGAGGGCAATAAGCTTCCTTATGCCGTCATTATAGATTATAGGAATTACTTCTTCTATTAAGGGATGCCAGTACCGCATAGCAACATAGATTTTAAAAGAAAGTTTCGAGTTTCGAGTTTCGAGTTCCATGTTAGCAATCCCCCCTCGCCCCCCCTTTAGCAAAAGGGGGATGGGGGGATTTGATTGCTGATTCAGTGCCTCCTCAAGCGTTCTTGCCTGAGCAATTGTAATATCCATAATAGGCGATTTACCGCCGATCATTGCATACATCTTCTCTGTTTTTTTAGATCTTATTGTTGATATTAACCAGGCAAGCGGTTTTTGCAAGAATGGGGGGCCGAGTTGAATAATCTGCCTATCTGAAAAGAGATTATAAAGGAATGGCTTTACAGCCTGAAGTGAATCGGGACCACCGAGATTAAGAAGAACAACTCCTATGGTCTCTTTATCTTTCACACGAAGAAAGACTCACCGGAGTATACCAAACTTAAATGGTGCACCGAGTCCAGACCTGATCTCTTCTCTTGCCTCAATCGTCTCCTTTATCATCTCCTCCTTTTAAGGAAGATACTATATTGAAATACACTAAGTCAATCCTTATGCAGCAATAAAGATCGTATTTCCTTAAAGGCATTACTCGGCCTGATTTCATGGAAATTTTCTAAATCTTCATTTTTTTTAAAGTATTTTTCGCACTAATTCGAAATTGAGAGATTTTTCTTGCCGACCTGCCAAAATATTCCCACCCCTTTCGTTCTTCATAACTGATTAGTTAGAGTCTGTCCATAAACTCATTTTTGTCATGCTGAATTTATTTCAGCATCTAATAGTATTAACCCAAAAAATGCAATTCAATAATGCAGATGTTGTGAAAAAATTTATTTTTCGATACCTTAGCGTACCTTTAACGAATGGGATAACGAATATTTTTATCAATAGAACATATAAAATATTTTCGATAATTCATCGAGTTAAATAAATTTTTGAACAATGTCTGCATTATTCGGGTTAATAGGTTATGAGACCCTGAAACAAGTTCAGGGTGACAAAATAGACAATTTATGGACATAGTTATCTGCAATCCAGACACTAAATTTAGGCCAGTTAGGATTTCTTCAAAAGGCATTACAACTTTTGAATAATTTGCCCACCCTGTAATTTATCCGAAAGTAATTATTGCACTTTTTATTTTCAGAATTA
>JBFLZS010000146.1:0-3304 GCA_040756135.1 Nitrospirota bacterium | reverse complement strand
TCCCGCCATATGCGGCATCGCTCTACCGCCGCCATGTGCGGTAATTGCTTCGCCTCCGTCCTTCCAATGTTCATATTACACATTTTTTAGTGTTTTGTCTATAAAAATCCATTCGCTGTAGTATTAATGGCTTCTTTGCCACCTATCCCTCCTGGAACGGTTAAGTCCATGACAACTATATTGAAAGGCTTACCTGTTTCCTTGGCAATTTTATAGAGTTTTATCGCCTCGGTGCCATCTTTAGCAAACTCCACATCATATCCTAAATGTTTTAACATCTCACCTACAACATGTCTGACAACATCCTCATCATCCATCAGAAGTATTCTACCAGCTCCTTTAAATATCTTATCTACTTTCTTTTCATTTGTTGTAATATCATGTTCAGAGGCTGGCAGATAAATAAAGAAGGTTGTTCCGACTCCTGACCGAGATTTTACATCAATATACCCGTCATGTTTCTTAATGATAGAATAGGCGACCGCGAGTCCAAGACCACTTCCCCTCTGTTTAGTAGTGTAATAAGGATCAAATATCCTGTGGAGGTGTTCTTCTTGTATGCCAATTCCCCTGTCTTCGATCTATTTCATAAAATACTAATGCGTCTAACCCCTTGCTAAAACTAATATAAATTTATTAATATAACTAAATTGTCCGTCATTCCCCGACTTGATCCCCCGATCAAGTCGGAGGACGGAATCCAGTATTTTCAATAGGTTCTGGATTGGAAGCCTGTCCCGTACTTGATACGGGAGTCAAGCCGGACAAAATACGACTTTATGGACAGACTTTAATTAAAATTTTCAGGAGGGTCAGATTGAAGGAAGGAATTCATCCAGCTTATAATGAGGCGACGGTCATATGTGCCTGTGGCGAGACTTTCATAACAAGGTCAACAAAACCGAAGATACATGTGGATATCTGTTCGAAGTGTCATCCATTCTTTACCGGGAAACAGAAGATTGTTGACGCCGAGGGGAGGGTAGAGAAGTTTAAGAAAAAGTACGCAAAGTCGGAAGCGACTCTGACCGAGAAGTAGATACACTTGCAGGTAAAAGTCGTTAGTCAGCGGTCTTAAGACTAACGACTTTTTTTTGAATAATCCCCCCACCCCCCCTTTAGAAAAGGGGGGGTGGGGGGATTTGAAAGGTATTTGTAGATGAAAAACATAGGCGGACAGGCAGTTATAGAAGGTGTTATGATGAAGGGACGAAAAGGATGGACAGTAGCGGTCAGAGGGCCAAAAGGGAATATACACGTAAAAAGAGAGAGACTGTCAGAACTACCAAAGATTTTAAGTCTCCCAATTATGCGTGGTGTAATTGCCCTGTATTATGCCCTCTCTATCGGGTTCAAGGCTATAGAATTCTCTGCAAGCAATGCCTATGCGGAGGAAGACGGGAAAAAGTTAAATCCTATTCACATTGGTTCTACCATCGGGCTGTCTGTAATCCTGGGCATAGCCCTCTTCATACTGCTACCGTTATATGCAACAAGGCTTCTGGGACTTGTATTCGTATCTGTTTCTAAAAGCTCATTTATATTTAACCTTGTTGATGGTATTATCAGAATATTTTTTTTCCTGACATATATAGTTTCGATTGGCATGTGGAAAGAGATGAGGCGGATATTCGAGTACCACGGTGCAGAACATAAGGTAATCCATGCATATGAGAATGGAAAAGAGTTAACAGTAAAAAATATAAAGGGCTATAGTCCCCTCCACCCTCGGTGCGGTACAAGCTTTCTACTCATTGTTATGGTCATAAGCATATTAACTTTTTCATCTATCCCGCAGGAGTGGTCATTCTTTTATAAATTTCTCTCAAGGCTTATCCTCATCCCTGTAATAGCCGGCCTTTCCTTTGAATTCTTGAAACTCTCCGCAAGAACGAAAGAAAATCCGATAATGCATATATTGATAAGGCCTGGACTACTACTGCAGAGACTCACCACAAGAGAACCTGACGATACCCAAATCGAGGTCGCTATCAGGGCCCTCGAAGAAGTTCTTAAGATAGAGGAATCAAATGTTTGAGAAGCTTAAGACAATAGAAAGTAAATATGAAGAGTTGACGAGGCTACTGATGGATCCAGAAGTGCTATCAAAGCCGACGGAGCTCCAGAAGTACTCGAAAGAACAGGCTGACCTCCAGCCACTTGTCGAGAAGATTCGAGAATACACAAAGTTACTTTCTGATATCGAAGAAACCGAGGAACTTTTAAAAGGAGGCGACGGAGACCTGCGAGAGCTTGCACAATCAGAACTCGACGTACTAAAAGAAAAAAAGCCGAGGATAGAAGAAGAGCTTAAGATCATGCTTCTTCCGAAAGACCCTCGTGATGAGAAGAATGTGATACTCGAGATAAGAGCAGGGACCGGAGGTGAAGAGGCTGCCTTGTTCGCCTCAAATCTGTTCAGGATGTATCTGAAATATGCCGAGCATAAGAGATGGAAGGTAGAGATGATAGATCTGAATTCTACAGGACTTGGGGGCATCAAGGAAGTAATTGTATCTATACAGGGGAAAGGCGCATACAGCAGACTTAAGTATGAAAGCGGTGTGCACAGAGTCCAGCGCGTACCCGTTACAGAGGCGTCTGGAAGAATTCATACATCTGCAGCAACAGTCGCGGTGCTTCCTGAGGCAGAAGAGGTTGATATTAAGATTGATGAAAAAGACCTGAGAGTAGATACATTCTGTGCCTCAGGACCAGGTGGCCAGGGAGTTAATACGACCTATTCGGCTGTAAGGATTGTCCATTTACCTACAGGACATATTGTGCAGTGTCAGGATGAACGTTCACAGATTAAAAATAAAGAGAAGGCTATGAAGGTTCTGCGCTCAAGGCTTTATGAGATTGAGATGGAAAAACTGGAGAAAGAGAGGGCATTAGAGAGGAAATCACAAGTAGGAACGGGCGACAGAAGCGAAAGGATAAGGACATATAATTTCCCCCAGAATCGCGTCACTGACCACAGGATCGGGCTTACGCTTTATAAACTCGAGCAAGTGCTTGAGGGAAATTTTGATGAGATAATAGATAGCCTAATTACTCATTTTCAGACAGAAAAGCTTAAGGAATTTTAACCCTTGAATGTTACAAATTGGACGGGCTATTTTTTTATTTAGCCCTCTTTTCCACCCTTCCCACCCCTCACTAAGGATTACCTATTTTTGTAACCCTTCAGTGAAGCGTGGAGGATAAGAGCTTATTGGGTTGACGGCGGAGAAGGAGATGTCGGGAAGAGAAGTTTGAAAGGATCGAAGGTTATATCATATGCAAGCTGATCGAGGACTTT
>JBFLZS010000145.1:0-3322 GCA_040756135.1 Nitrospirota bacterium | reverse complement strand
GCGTGCCTCCTTTTTCGGCTTTCGCCGTTAATTGTTCTTGGTGGTATTTTAACCACCGAGGCACGCGCTTTCATATAATCATTCCGGCTTGTCCGGAATCTTCTTCCAAGAGGATTCCCGACGCGCTTCGCTTGCGGGAATGAGAGATCCAGTAGCTTTCCACTTGTAACTAAAGGGATACTTTTTTGACGATTTTTTGATTGACAACTATCGGCAAAACTGATTTATTAATATAATTAACCTATCCTGAAAAATTATTCTAAGAAACAGGCAATTGAAAGGTTACTGATATGAAAAAAGAAGATTTATTAAATCGTATTACGATAAACCCGGAAGTAATGGTAGGCAAGCCGACAATCAGAGGGTTGAGAATAACGGTAGAACAAATATTAAAGGCGATTGCAGGAGGAGTGACTGTAGATGAATTATTGGATGACTATCCTGAACTTGAAAGAGAGGATATTCAGGCGGTTCTTGTGTACGCCTCTGAGCTGGTTAACAAAGAACAGGTTTTTACTGTTAAATAAGACGGGATAACGGGTTGAAATTTTTAGTTGATGTCGGCGTTAGTAAGAAAGTAGAAAAATGGCTTGACGAAAACGGTTATGATGCTAAGGCAGTGAGAGATGTCAATTCGAGAGCAAAAGATTCTGAGATATTACATTTGGCGGTTCAAGAAGGTCGTATGGTAATAACAATGGACAAGGATTTCGGGGAGCTTGTTTACAATTCGGGTTTAAAACATTCTGGAGTTCTGATACTACGGCTTGAAGATGCCGATGGTGAACAGAAGCTTGAGGTTGTAAAGAAGATACTGGGTAATTATGCGGATAAGATACGTAATAGATTCTGTGTATTTCAGGATGCAATGCACATAGCAGATGATCTAGCAAAAACAATATCTACATCCCCCCCTGAGAAAACGAAGGGTCTTTCTGAGAATAGTATTTGGATTATCTATTAGATACAAACCATGCCAGTAAGTTACTCGAAGGAAACGAATCCATTTCTTTGAGGGTTAATGAAGGTTTGGTATATCAATGAGTATCGTTGGTGAGTTATTCTTTGCAGTTTATGCCAGCAGAAAGAGAGAGGAAAACCTGCGACAGCTAAAAGGGTTCCTGGAGGATGTTATCATTTGGGACTATGACATAACTGCTGCGGAGGAATTTGGGAAGATTCAAGCGGAACAAAAGACAAAAGGTAAACCTGTTCCTTCTATTGATGCTCAAATTGCAGCTGTTGCACGAATTCATAATCTTACAGTATTAACAACCGATCAACATTTTAGTCTTGTAGATGGGTTGAGTGTAGAGAATTGGTTATAAAAAATAAAAGATTTATAATCGATTGAAGGGCTTTTGTGTTTTTTTCTTGGGAACAATTAATCGTGAGTCGTGTCAGTCTCTTTTTCACAGTCACGGATTACGCATTACGAATCACGGATTTAATGGGAGGCAAGACGTGGTAAAGGCAAATAGGTTTCTGAAATATCTGACATGGATAATGCAGCATTTATTAATTCGAAGGTTTCGTATCTCAAGTTTCAGGCTCAAAGCCCTGAATTCTTCTATTGTTGCCCATCTAAATGCCCATCTACTATCTACTAAATGATAGGTGCAATAATTTATTCATACTGGTATTATTTAAAGAGACTCTTATAAGGATTTACAGAAAGAAGGAGATTTTTATGGGGAAAACAGTTAACCTAATTTTAAAAGAAGCTATGCAGTTATCGGATACTGAAAAAGCTCAACTCGTTGATGAATTATTGACAATGTTAGAAGTAGAGAAAGATGATGCTGTTGATGCGGCGTGGGCACAGGAAGTAGAAAAAAGAGCCTCAGAAATTGCTCAAGGGAAAGTTTTGCCTGTCATATGGGATGAAGTAAAAGAAAGAGCCTACAGAAAGGTGCATGGCAAAAATTAAAGTCTCTTTTCATCCCGAAGCAATGGAAGAGTATATCGCTTCTTATGCCTGGTATTATGAGAGAGGCTCTCATTTAGCTGATGCATTTGAGCATGAAATAGAAAGGGCTATCAGACTTATCATTGAAGCACCAGAAAGATGGCCCATATATGAGAAAAAATACAGAAAGGTTTTAGTAAGAAGATTTCCCTTTTCATTAGTTTATGAAATTAGGGAAACGGGTATAGTAATTTTAGCTGTTGCTCACGGACATCGACTTCCGTATTATTGGAAAAAGAGAGTGAAATAGAGATTACATAGGATTTTATTTTAAAGAGGGCGCTATGACCCGCAAGACCGCGTTTTTATCACTTCTGATTTTATTCCTTTTCTTCCCTTTAGTTCTGCCTGTAACTCTTTCTGCATGGGCAGAAGAAACTGAAACAAAAACCGAACAAAACCCGTTCACATTAGAAATAGCTGATAATCAAATCAATCTTAAAGCTGAAAATGTCAGCTTTAAGAAAATTCTGAGCGACTTAGAGAAAAAGGCAGGGATAAAGGTCAAGATTTTTGATGGTGTTGGGGATAAGAAAGTCACTCTCAATATAAGCGCGCTTCCTGTTTATGCAATACATGACCTTCTTGTTTTCTTCTATTTGACGATACCTGAATTTTTATGATAAATTCGTCTAAAAAGGAGATGAACGAGAACAACAATGAAAGAGGCATTGAGATATTTAAATAATGCAAAAGAAATATTAAAGGCTGTTCCAATAGAAGATAACTTATATTTGGATATTAAGCCTGTGAGGGAAGCTTGTGGAACAGCTTACCTTGCTGTTCTTATGGCAATAGATGAGTATTTATTAAAGAAAGGTGTAGGAGAAGACGAGCTACCTACTTCAGTGGATAGCTATAGAAAGGCATTACAAAAATATGTTGTGGTCCATAATGGCAAACTCTTAAAGAGTTTTGAGTCCCTTTATAGAGAACTGCATATAGCAGGGTATTATAGAGGGCTCTTAATGGATACAAATGTGATAAAAGAAGTTTTAAAATCTGCGAAGGCTTTTATTGAGAAGATTGGGGTAAGGTTATAAATTTTCTCAATCATTTCATAAGTAAAATTAAATTGATAGTTTAAAGGGAGACGGTGTAAGGTTTATCATTAGTTTTTAAGGGGAGTGGTGAAGTGCTTTACCCTGTTTTAATCCCAAAAACCAAAATTAAATCTTGTGGCGTGGATTTTGCCACTCACTCATTTTTAAAGCTTTACAAAGATTTAACCCAACTTCCGCACTTTAGTGACCAAAATCTATTTAAATCAATGGGTTATGATATTGTTTAGTCACTATGATTACCATTTTCGGTAGTCCAAAATTTTTTAGGCGTAATAATTTCAAATGGAAT
>JBFLZS010000144.1:0-3492 GCA_040756135.1 Nitrospirota bacterium | reverse complement strand
GCAGCACGATGTCGCTGACAGAGGCTATAGGAATTGTGAGATATTACACGATGAGAAATTACATTGCATATCGATCACACAGGAAAAAGAAACTGAGGTCACGTGTTAAAAAAAATCCGCTGTAGTGGTAAATACCCGCTTTTATTTCCCTGACAGCCATTTATTCCTCCTTTTCAAATAACGATTTATCAGCCCCACATACAGGACAAACCCAATCATCCGGCAATTCTTCAAAAGGTGTTCCTGGTTTAATACCTGAATCGGGATCTCCCTTTTCAGGTTCATACACATAACCACAAACTGTGCATTTGTATCTTTGCATTTTACCAGCCTCCTTTTGAAGTTCTTCTTTAATGTAAGTAGGTGCTGTTTTAGGAGATTTCCCACCTTTTATTTCATGATAATAAGCATAAGTCATTGGTTCTTCGTCTTTAATAATCTCTGCATCTATTATCTTTCCAATAAAAACAGTGTGGGTACCGACATCTAAACTATCAATAACTTCACATTCTAAGTAACCTATAGTATTTTCCAGAACTACAGGTGAGCCGGTTATTACACCTATCTTGTAACTTAAATCTTCAAACTTATTAAAATCTCTGCCGCATTTAAATCCAAACCGCCCGATGAATTTCATTGGAGTTTCTTTCGATAGAATTGAGACGGTAAAGACCTTGCTTTCCTGAATAAATTCATGAGTTAGATTCTGCTTACATATACTAACTGCTATTACAGGGGGTTCTGAAGTTACCTGAAATACTGTATTTGCTATCTGCCCATTGAATTTCTCACCTTTTTTCGAACTTATAACATATAGCCCATAGCTAATTTTGTGAAGTGCTTTTAAATTCATTATTCTTATTTCTTCTTGGCTCGATGGCTTCTTCTTAACTCTTGGCCATTGTCTTAATCTTTGTCATTATAGATAAACTATTTTAAGTTGTCCAGTAGCTTGTGGGTTTACTTAACCCTCTCTTTTCCTAAATATTTGAATTTGATATTATCTATTTCAAGATAGCTAAACTGTTATATTATTAGCTGAAGAACAGGTCAGTTTTGCTGGATATAGTAATTTAAAAATAAAGGAGGTTTTATGAAGGTAAGAGTTTATTCTGCACCCTGGTGTCCAATTTGTAAGATGACAAAGGAATGGTTAAAATCCCACAACACAGAATTTGAAGACATCAATGTTCAGGAAGATATTAAGGCGTCACTATATGTGTTTGAAAAGACTGGACAGACAGCAGTTCCAGTTATCGAAATTGATGGTCAACTCATCATCGGATTTAATGAAGAGACTTTGAAGGAGGTGCTCCGAATTGAATAAAGAAGAACTGAGAAGATATTCTGACCTTTATGCGGAGTCACAGGGATACAAATTAAATCCTGATAAAGAAACTGTAGATCGTGTTCTTGAAGGGCTTCTTGAGAATGAAAAGAGACATGGCTATCGTTATTGCCCATGCCGTGTAATCGTTGGCAAAAAGGATCAGGATTCAAGGATCATCTGTCCATGTGAGTATCACCATCGCGAAGTTGAAGAGCTTGGCAGATGTGCATGCAACTTCTTCTTGAGAAGGAATGTTGACAGAACACTAAATACAAGAGAAAAGATGAATGATAGAAGACATTACAACTGGGACATAACAAACAAAGGAAGACTTCTCTTTATTGAACATTCATCGCAGAGCGGTTTATGCAGCAACTGCGTAAAATGTGGAATATGTGAAGTAGGACTTAAGGCAAGGAGTGGAAGGACGGTCTTCCCTGAGGTTTTCGGGGCTTCCCAGTTTGGCGCTGAGAAAAGGCTTCCGGGTCTGAGGGATATTCAGATCCTCCCTGAGATATTTGGTGAAGCTGTTGAATTCAGGAATGTTGATACATCAACAAAGCTCGGTGGGTTTGAAGTCTCTGCCCCAATTTCGATAGGGGCAATCGGTTCAACAAAGGTTGGTTATGATAACAGGAAAGAACTTTCTGCCGGTGCTGCAAAAGCAGGGATTGTGAGGGTAGTAGGTGAGAATGTATTTCCAACACATGGTGAAAATGGATTAAAAGAATGCATCAATTCTTTCTTAGAAAATTATGAGGGGAAGGGAGCTATAATTGTACAGGCTAATGTTGAAGACCAGAAGTTTGGAGTTCCAGAAATGGCAATTGCCCTCGGTGCACATGCTATTGAGTTAAAATTCGGGCAAGGATCAAAGGCAGGCCTTGGCGGGGAAATAGAAATCTGCTGCAAGGAAGACGCTGAGAGGTACAAAAAATTAGGCTACACAATTATAGAAAGACCTGATGGAACATTCGAAAGACATTCATCACCAGTTTCGATTGTTAAGGATAAAATAAAAGAAGATCTGATTAGATACTCAAGTTTAAAAGTACCACTCTGGTTAAAGGTTGGTGTTGGGAGGGGAGTGATAGAATTTCTTGGATGGCTCGATGAGCTTAAGAAATCTGAAGTAATAAATCTGTCAGCAGTCACAGTTGATGGATTTGGTGGCGGAACTGGCATGTCACCATGGCTCATCATGAATGAAACATCACTTCCGTCATCTTCAATCCTTTATAAATTAAAAAATAAATTGAATTATGACCTCATAGTTGCTGGAGGATTATGTGACGGAACTGATGTTGCAAAGGCATTGATGCTCGGAGCAGATGGTGTATCAATGGGAAGACCATTTCTCATAGCAGCGAATACAGCGCAGGAAATGGGCATAGCAAATTTCATCTCAGCATTGAAGGAAGAGCTCCAGATGATATGTGCAATGCTTAGAAAAGAGATATTGACTGATATTAAAGGCAAAAGAGAAAATTTAGCACCTCTTTCTGAAGGTGCTGCAAGGATGTTTGGGCTCGGGTATACAATCTTATAACATATAACCCGTCCTCACTTCTTTTTCCCTTTATGGTTTTGCCGTAGCTCTTCAGCCATTTCTTTAATCTCTGTCAGATCTCGTTGCATCTCGCTCCATCCGTACCAGAGTGCATAATCAGGATTAGCATGAAATGTTCCCTGGAATGCCATAAAACCAAAACAGTTAATAAGGTAATAATGCTATTTCTTTTCATGATGTTTACCTCCTAATAATATTATTTTTCGATTATTTCTTTTAATACCACAGCATTATTATGCTCAACATCTTTTGCTGAAAACAATAGAGTAACTTTCCCCCTTTTTGCCTCTTTCCTGAGTCTTTCTATTAGTTCAGGTTTACTCCTTAATTCCTTAATATACCTTTTTTTGAATTCTTGCCATTTAGATGGGTCGTGGGAAAACCATCTTCTCAGCTCATCACTCGGTGCGATATCCTTAAGCCATTCGTCAATCACTGCCTTGTCCTTTTTTATCCCTCTGGGCCATAATACTACAGCGAATGGATTTTTATAGACAAAACACTAAAAAATGTGTAATATGAACATTGGAAGGACGGAGGCGAAGCAATTACCGCACATGGCGGCGGTAGAGCGATGCCGCATATGGCGGGA
>JBFLZS010000143.1:0-3495 GCA_040756135.1 Nitrospirota bacterium | reverse complement strand
GATATCCTCTGAAATCATCTCTCCCAGAAAAACTTGGTTTTCTAAAAACAAGAAATAGTGACTAAACTTAGACATAACCTATTGATATTATTGATTTCTTGTCACTAAAGTGAGGAAGTTGGGCTAAGATTTCGTACTGCATCTCTACCTCCTTTTGAAGATTTTACTACCCTGTCAAAGACATGGTTAAATAAACAAAAAAGGCTATAGGTACATTTGACCTATAGCCTTGATCTTTCGGGTCCTAATGAAAATACTTTCTATTTCATATATTACTTACTCCCCTTTGGTGGTTAGATCCTTATCGGCATAACAACATACTTCCATTCTCTGTCCTTCTCATCTATCAGAAGTGTTGGGCTCAGTGGATCCTCCAGCTCAAGGATAACCTTCTCCGATGCCATTACCTTCAGGGCATCAAGCAAATACCTTGCATTAAAGGCAATGGTCAGTTCATCTCCTTTATAGTCGGCTGCAACCTCGTCTTTCGCCTTACCGAGGTTGGGATTCGATGAGGATAATGTAATCAGGTTTTCTGCCAGATCCAGCCTGACTGCATGAGATGTTTCTTTCGACATTACCGAGACCCTATTCAAGGTCTTCATAAAGGCATCTCTTTCTATAGATACCTTCTTTCCGTTTGTCTTCGGGATAACCCTCTCGTAATCAGGGTAAGTGCCTTCTATGAGTCTTGTCAGGAACTGCACATTACCTACGCTGAAAAGGGCGTGGTTTTTCCCCATTGATATCCTGACCTTTTCTGCCATGCCAAGCAGCCGCCTCACCTCAGAGACTGCCTTTTTCGAGACGATCAGTTGTCTCTCTTCCTTTACCCCTGTTTCTATCTGTTTACTAACTGCTGCGAGCCTGTGTCCATCTGTCCCTACAAGTCTGAGGCGTCCTTTATCCGGCCTCAGGTGAAACAGCAGGCCATTCAGTGTGTATTTGTGGTCTGTATCCCCCGCTGAATAGATTGTCTTTTCTATCATATCCAGCAAGGTCTCTGCTTCCAATAATATATCCTCGGCCTCTCCGATCTCTGGCCACGCTGGAAATTCATCGGCTGGTAGACAGGCAAGTTTAAAGTTGCTATTGCCTGACTTAACCTCAAGCCACTGATCGCCAGCGGATTCAAAAGATAAATCTTCATCTGCTTCTTTTACTATTTCAAACAATTTCCTTGCTGGTATGCACAGTTTCCCCTCTTTCTCAACTTCTATTTGCAAGGGTTCCTTGAGTGTGGTCTCGAGGTCAGTTGCTACTATATATGAGTCATTCCCGGATGCATTCAGCAGAAAATGGCTCAGCACCGGCATTGTGTTTCTTTTCTCAACAATGCCCTGGATATCGGATAGTTTTTTCTGCATTTCTGTTTTTGATACGGTAAACTTCATAAAAACCTCCTATCTCATTTTGTTATTTCCTTATTTGGTTTAACTGAAGATTTTCTGTGGGGAGAGTGCCTTTCCTGAAATTAATTCAGGACAAGTTCAGGCACCCTACAGTTATTCTTAGAGACACCCCACATAGCTCGGCTTCTTCTCAACCGGGCGACTAAAATCCCCATCGCTAAGTTCATCTGCAATCTTCCGGGCTACGTTGAGGAGTACTTTTCTCACCTGCTCTTTGGGCAGAAGATAGATTTCTTCAATGTTAATGGGCTCCCATGGGATAACTCTGATCCCATACATGTCAAACAGTGCCTCTGTAGATCTGTAGCCAGCTCCGCCTTCACCAGCCCTGTCCATTCTGAATCCATCACCTGTCCATATCGCATTCTGCCGCTCCAAATCAAAAATAAAATAGCCACAGCAGAGGTTATTTGTGGGAACTTCTACTACTGCTATGTTGTGAGTAAATTTCTCAGCTAAGGCATCCCTCAGCATTCTCAGTGAATGCTGGGTTATGCCAAAGGTCTTTTCATCAAAAACGATATTAGATACATTCCTGGAGTTTCCTGAGTTTTTATCCAAACTCGAAGGAGAGTTGAAAATCATCTATGTTGTTAGACTTTCCCTTTAAGGCTGTCTTATCAGGATAAAGCAGATTGAATATCCCATCAGCTACAGCGTAGTTAAAGAAGCTTGGAACACCAAAGAATCTTTTTGATACCAGAAATATCCGCTCTATGAGTAGCTTTAACTTTATACTTTGTCCAAGATACACTGCTGCAAAATAAGATACTGCAAGCACAAGGATTACCATATTCCTTATACTTTTATAACTCCTTACCCTTATGTCCTCAAGGTTATAGCTCTGCTTTATGTAACGATAGGATTCATCGCACTTCCACCTGGCAAGGTAGTATTCCACTATCCTCCATATACACTCTTTCTTGTATTTATTTACCTCTACGCTGGTCAAAAGCATCATTGGCTTTATACCAAACCCTTTCACTACCACCAGATAGAGTTTGTGGTCATACCCAGGAAGTTTCACTTCTACTGTATTGTATTGAATCTTCCTCTTCTTTTCCTTGCCATCTTCGTATACTATCAGGACTGTCTCATAAGGAGTCGGAAGACTCCTTGCCATATCAAGGCAGTGCTTCCTCTTGCCTTTGTGTATCAGGTCTCTTTCTTTTAGCCTGATTACAAATTTTATCGGTTTCCCTCTGTTGAGATATCTCTCGTATATTATTCCCCTGTCTCCACCACGGTCTATTGCATGTATGCCCTTATCACCGATATGCTTAAAAATTGTATCTATCATCTTAAGCATCTTTTCGTTTTCACTCTTTATACCATAAGCTGAATGCGAATACGCCTCACAGTACAATGGTATGACCTTTTTGGTTTCTATGTCAGATGCTACTGCCTTGCATAATGGATAGCCATTGCCTATCTCATTTTCGCTGCCATCATAGACCTTTCCCAAAAACTCCATCTTCTTTGCGTATCTCTTTCTTATATCGCCAGGGTCTATTGCTATGACCATATCCTCTGTTACCTTCGGTGCTGCAAGCCTGCATATCTCATCATTTATTCCTTCAGTGAAATCTTCGTCATCAAGGTTCCTCGATAACCTGTCTTCTGTCTTTATAAGTGCCTGCCTCTCCTTAAGTGTTCGTGCTATATTGCTCAGCTTTACGTCCTTTGATGCCTGTATCCCATAAAGCATTTCTCTTATAAGTCTTTGTTTTGGCTTCTTAAATCCTTTGGAAATGATTCCTGAGAATTTTGAGATCTGTCCTTTTAGATTAGCTACTGTCTTAGATTCCCTGCTCATAACTCCTCCATCTCCTTGATATATAAGGCTTTGCAGAAGATACAGGATATTAAACTCAGGAATCTCTATCCCTGTCAAAGAAAAGTTCTTTTCCACTTGTGCTTTTTGACTTTCTTTAATTATTTCAAGGTGTTAAATGTTTGTGTCTTTTCGGCAAGCCTGCGTGAAAAGATGAGAGGGAATAAGCTAACATCGGTTTTATACCAGACGGATCAAAGGAGGATGACCGATGTTACAAAAATCACAGCCCGCACTGGAGGTAGTTCA
>JBFLZS010000142.1:0-3661 GCA_040756135.1 Nitrospirota bacterium | reverse complement strand
ACGATGTCGCTGACAGAGGCTATAGGAATTGTGAGATATTACACGATGAGAAATTACATTGCATATCGATCACACAGGAAAAAGAAACTGAGGTCACGTGTTAAAAAAAATCCGCTGTAGTGTTATAAAGCAGAAGTAATAGTAACAGGTCGATGAAAAAGATATATCTTGCAGGTCCCCTTTTCTCTGAAGCCGAACAAATTTGGCTTCTAAACACTAAGAAGAAGATAGAAGATTTAGCAATTCAACGAGGAGTAAAAGTTGAGATTATCTGGCCTTATGAATTAATTCCAAAAAAGGAAATTTATTCCCTTGGTGAAAGAGCTAAGTTTGAAATTTTCTCCAGGTGCAAATCTCATCTTAATGATACTGATATTCTTATAGCACTCCTTGATGGTCCTCAGGTTGATGATGGTACTGCTTGGGAAATCGGTTATTTTTATCGAAATAAATCTGATAAGTCATATATAATTGGTATTAGAACGGATTTTCGTAATGCTGGAGAAACAATTAATTCAAAGGTCAATTCTATGATTGAAGCTTCCTGTGATAAAATTGCAAATTCTTCAGAGAATCTTACACAAATGTTATTTGAACTGCTTTAAAATCAACTCCAGAGACGGAAAATAGGACAGTAGTTATTTTAAGAAGGACGATACCAGTTTGATGGATTAAGTGAAAAAGGTTGAAATAATTCCTATAGCTAAAAGAAAGTCAAAAAGAAGAGGAGTTAATTAAAGGTCGGGGAATTGAGGAGTCTATATATTTTACAAATTGCTAAGAAGAGGGAAATGGAAATTCTTTTTTGAAAGGAACCCCGATGAAAAAAATAGCGATGAAAAAAATAGGGGACACAGAGCTTGTCTAAAAACATAGGATCTTTAATTTGGGAACACAACATATAGAATCATGTATGCATTTTAATTCTATATTTGGTAGATATTAAGAAGTATTTTTGAGTTTTTAGACAAGCTCCACATCCCCTATTATCGTTCATTGTCAGGGGGTAAGGCATAATGCAGGAAGCAATTTCGCTGGCTCGTCACATATTGGATGAACATCACAAGTATTATACGAAGAATGCAATCGATGATACCGAAATGGCACAAGAGTTGAAGTTTATTCTGGAAGGCTTAAAGAATTACCTGATCGAAAAGAATGCGACCAAGAAAGAAATTAAGGAAATGCTCGACGGGCTGAAAGAATATGCAAAAGAGAAATATATGAAAGTCTATATGAGCAATATCGATGATGAAGAAGGATTAACCGATAAGGAGAAGGCGGATGAGGCATCCTACTATTTCGAATATCTATTTAAGCACGGGCGGCATCCGGAATAATATCCGCTCTCATAGCCAATTATGGTGGAAATCATATTGAGATGTTATTCTCAGATTATAATGGAAGAAACATAAGAATAACGGAAGAACGTTGGAGGCATATCAACGAGAGACATCCGGAAACTATGGGGAATGAAAAATTCATTGAAGCGACAATGTCATCACCGGATTTTATTCAGGAAGGCAATAAAGGGGAGTTATTGTCGATAAAGAAGTTCAAGAAGACACCGGTAACTGATAATAAATATTGCATCGTAGTTTATAAGCTTGAGAATATGGATGGATTCCTTGTTACGTCTTATTTTACAAGGAGGCCGTCATTTAGGAGGAAATTGATATGGAAAAAATAAAACTGCCGCAAGGAAAGCTTGTGAATAGTTTTTATGATGAAAAAGCGGATGTGCTTTATGTCTCTTTTGGAGAGCCGAGGCCAAGTGAAGTCCTGGATACAGGAGAAGATTTGTTAATTCGCTTTGATCCTCAAACAGGAGAAATCACCGGATTTACAGTTATGAATTTCTCTGAGTTTGGACAGGAAATAGAAGAGTTGATTGCGACTGGCGCATCTGTATAGAAATGATTACTGATTCAGACATAAAGACCTTAAAAACCTATTTTGAAAACCGTAAGGATGTTGCTTTTGCCTTTTTATTCGGGTCTCAGGCGAGGAGAAGTCATAGACTATAGACCGAGTGAATAGGCATCCACTATAATTTATTTGAGCGGAAAGGAGGTAGTTTCTATGTTATCTAAGCAAGCTATAAAAGATATTATGAAAAAATATAAAAATGAATGGTTACTTATAAAAGTCACAGTTGTTGATGAGCAGGGTCAACCAACAGAAGGTGAAATTATTTCTCATAGTAAGAATCGAGATGAAATCTATGATGCTCAAAAGAAGTTTAAGGGAGACCTATATATAACATATTCAGGGGAGATGCCTAAGAAAGGCTATGCGGTAGCTTTTTATGGGTAAGATAAAATTTGACCCAGAACAACCCGTCATTGTATTAAATGTTACTTTAGAGGGTCATACTGGGATAATAAGAAGGATAAGGATGGCATTAGATACAGGAGCCACATATATGATGATTCCATGGGAGATAGCGGAAGCATTAGGATACGAGCCTGAACATTCCAAAGAAAAAGTTACACTGGTGACAGCAAGTGGTATCGAGACAGCGCCTATAATAAAAGTTAAGGAAGTGAATGTTTTGGGTGAATATGTGTTGGATGTGCCTGTTGTATGTCACGATTTACCTGCCAGAAGTTATGTGGTTGGACTCTTAGGTGCTTCTGTTCCAAGACATTTTAAGATTATGATTGACTATGGAGAAGGTGACTTAGAGTTTATAAGGTTAAAAGAAAGGCAAAGGAGTTAGACAAGGAGAAAAATGCCTTATTTCAGTGAGTTTTATCAGATAGAGGTAAGGGATGAGATTGCTAAAGAATTTACTAATTCTCTTGGGGAAGTGGATGATATGATGGCTGGTCTTCATGAGATTCGGGTAAGAAGGGCTGAAAAGGAATATGACCTAAAGGCATTGGAAGAGAGAATGAGACTTTTGCAGGTTACAAGATAGAGACAAATTTTAATGCTAAACTTTAAATCTCTTTGGAAGAGAACTAAAACAAGATTTGATAGTCTTGAAAAAGAGCTTATTGATTGTTATATTGTTTTTCTAAGAGAAGTGGCTAAATATTATTTACAGCAAGGCAGAAGGGTATTTTTTAGAGAAAACAATCTTGTCCATTGGGGAGAAGGCAATTTCGGATGGCTTGTAATTGAAGGGAATGAAGAGGAGGATGAAGTTTTTGGAGAATATATTTCCGAGATCAAGTTTAAACCCAAAATCAGCAAGGAAATAATTAAAGGTTACACAGAAATCAAAGAAAAGAATCTTGAGGATGTTAGATATAGGATTTGAATGTTTAATCAACTTTTATTAAATGGTATTATTGCAGGCTCAATTTATGCTCTCATTGCCCTCGGCTTTGCAGTTATTTATAAAACCGTCCGCTTTTTCCATTTTGCCCATGGCGTTGTCTATACAGGAGGCGCATATTTTGCCTATAGCTTTTCAATATCTCTTGGTATCAATCCCATCCTCTCTTTTTTTTGCCTCAATCCTTGCAGCCGTCCTCGGCATAACTATTGACAGAATCGTATATCTGCCCCTAAGAAATCAGAAGGCTCCTAACCCAACTTCCTCACTTTAGTGACAAGAAATCAATAATATCAATAGGTTATGTCTAAGTTTAGTCACTATTTCTTGTTTTTAGAAAACCAAGTTTTTCTGGGAGAGATGATTTCAGAGGAT
>JBFLZS010000141.1:0-3670 GCA_040756135.1 Nitrospirota bacterium | reverse complement strand
GGTCACAATGTGACTATTCCCCAGGCGAACATACCTTTTCAAGAATTTCCTGACCGGTAACGATGATCAAATGATGATTTTAGGTAGGATAAATTTTGCTGTTAAAAAGAATCGCTCAATTTGGGTTCAAGTCTGCTTTAATGACCATACACGCAAAGTAACCTTTCAAAAAATCTAAGTCCTAATGCTGGTTCAATTGTCCACGATTGAACCATATATTTGCCTTTCCATATCCTTATCTTTTGCTTTCGATTGTCCATCTATTGCTGGTTCGGGCTTGCAGCCTGAACCTAAATATTTTTTTCTAATCGTCCATATATTCGTCCATATATTCCTCTGCAAAGACCAGACCTCATGGTTCAATCTGCAAGATATAAACGTATGAATATTGACAATCATTACTTTGTTCTATAAAATCAATATTACATTTCATCCTTAACTTAAAAGTCGTAAGGAGGCATATTTATGAGAAATGTTAAAAACTCTGTAGATCATTCTTTTCTTCCTTTTCTAACATTCATTGAATATAAAAAAAAATTAACAGAGTTAAAGACTGCCCTCCATATAAAAAAATCTTCTGTTACTGAAGCCCGCAAGATTCTTGACACCTATATAAAGCCATCTCAAAAACTCAGTAATGATATCATCAAGATGAGAGAGGAGTAGCCTTTTTTGAACTATTTTTATCTTGATGCCAGCGCCTGGGTCAAACGATACCATACCGAGTCTGGCTCTGATCTGATCAATATAATCTTCCAAAAGACAATAGGATTTCAAAGAATTATTACCTCTCTCTGGAGTCTGGGAGAAACTTTTGCTACACTCAATCGTAATAAAAATCGTTTTAACATACCAGAGGAAGATTTTAATAAAATCGCCTTTGCCCTTTTTACAGATTGTGAAAATCTTCATTTACTTCCCTTAAGTGATAATCAGTTATTCAAAGCCATCATTTTCAGGATCAAAGACATGGATGCCTTCTTTTTTGAGGCTTTAATCAGTCTTTCATCGGAACTGATTAAAGTAACTGAATGGTTAATAGATACTAAAGTTTCTTTTAACTCAAGGACGGCGCTGAGATGATAAGCATCAGGATATGTGATATGTAAGAGTCGATCTAAATTGTCATAGTCATAATGGATAGCATTTCCATTCGGGTCAGTATGTGATTCAATCCTTCCGATAGTGTCGTAGGTATACATGTCAGTCCCGCCAGGACTTATTACCCTGATTAGGTTCCACTGACCATCGTACTCAAATGAAGTTGTCTGCCCTTTTGCATCTGTAAGAGTCTTCAATTTGCCATAAGAATAATAGTCAAGTGTTGTCTCTCCTTTCACAGGATCAACTGGATCTGTTATTTTTGTCAAATTATTATTAGGATCATATGTGTATTCATAAACATTACTAGCCGGATCGGTTAACTTGGTGAGATTGTCATTGAGATCATAGGTAAATTCAACTTTATTACTTAAGGGGTCGGTTATACTCGTAATATTGCTCCTCGTATCATAAGTTATTGATGTAGTATTTCCGTTGCTATCTTTGATGCTCGTTCTGTTGCCGGTAGAGTAATCATATCCGAAAGTGATCGTGCCCCCCTCAGGATCTTCAATTTTACTGATTTCACCATTGCCGGATATGAGGGTATTGTAAAAAACAGTTTTTCGGGCGCTTCTGAAATTATTCACAGAATTGCTCGCATAAGGAACATAATGTTTAGGGGATACATACCAACTGTAAGAGCAGTCATTTATGCCGACTGCAGTTCCGCATCCACCATGATAGAAATATTCTTCTTTATCACCGATAGGATTCGTAATAGTTACCCTATAACTCTGCCAAGTATGGTCACCAGGTGGTGGATAATTATCACTATAAGCGACAACTCCATCTGCAGGTTCAATATAAAATCCCCATATCCCTTTTTCATTCTGTATTGCTGTCATATAAACGTCCTCGTCATAACTGAAAGTTGACCAGAAACCGCCCATGTCGGTTATTTTTGTTAAATTTCGGTTTGCATCGTATTCGAAGCTTGTTGAGCGCCCGAATGGGTCACCTACTTGAGTGACAAGTCCCTCGCCATTATATGTGAGAACCGTGTTTCTTCCCAAAGCATCGGTAATCGTCGTCAGTCTTACATTTGAATCGTAGCTGAACATGAGTTTTTTGACTGTGACGGTCTCTTATCTCTACGAGGAAGGGCTGGAGTGAAGTCGTACCCGAAGGAATGTTATAAACATAGACAGTGTCATCGGGGAATTTAAGTTCGTAATGATTTTCAGCAATCTTGGTGAGCGTATTAAATACCTGATAAGGATGATTGTAGCCACTGGTAGTTTTTCTATATTCGTCACGTCTGCCGTCAGGCATAAAAATTGTAACATTACCAGCGGTGTCAACTACAAGATAGCTGCTATAATTAAACTGCCATTTATTGCCGAAGGGTTCGTTGTAGGCTATGGCTGATTGGGAATTATAGCTCAGAGAAATCTCTACTGAAGGGCCTAAAGTGCTCTTGTACCATAAAGGAATATCATTTACATAGAGGTTCATATTCACCATATTTACTGACCATGTAGGAGAACCATAAGGACAGTCGCTTCCTTTAGAGCCCGGCCCTTTATTACGTCCTGGATCGCCCATTCCATCCTCTGGCCTCGGAGTTCCACAACAACCGCCATAAAGCTGTTTCATTTCGCTCTCAGTCAACTTAACCCCGGGGAGATTTTCCTTATTCGAAAACACAAGGACGTTTCCAGTCCATTCTTTTGAAAACTCACCTATATCCTGCCGAAATCTGCGACCGGATTGTGGATCAAAGAAATCCAATTTGTTTTCATCAATTTTGTCCAAAATCCAGTAATGCCCGCCATCTCCCAGCTTTTTTGCACCTATATGTATGACTGCGGGTAAAGGCAGATCTTTCAGTTCTGATATAGAGACTCTGATAGCGGATAAGTTATATCCATATTGCGATGCAATGTCCGAAAGGTCCTTTATGCTGTGGCCATGAACAGTTGCTGGCAGTAATTCAATTACTTTTCTTGCCTCTCCTTCTTTACCGCCTTTTTCCAATAGATAGGCAAGTGCTTGAGTCCCACAATTCAACATTGCAAGTTCATTTGCTGTGTATCTGGATAGCCTTTGGATCCAGTGGGCAGCATAGGTTCGATCGCGCCAGTTTGAACTTTCTTTTTTCAAATCGCGGAATAGCTCTTTCGCTTCATCAAAATTGTTCTGAGAAACTTTCAATACACCAAGTCGGAGACTTGCCTTGTTCATCAATATTTTTGCGCCTTCATAATCCTTGTCTCTATTCTCTTCAATTATCCACCCAAAGCTTTCCTCTGCTTCAGAGTATCTTCCGTTGTAATGTGCATCGCAACCTATATGGAGGATTGCCTCTGATATCCAAGGACTGTCAGGATAGTTTTCAACATGTTCCCAGAAGAGACTAACCGCTTCTTTATATTCGTGCTTGTTCCATGCCTGAATTGCCTTGCCAAAAGAAAGATTAATCTCTTTATGAGTTTCAGAGCTAACCCAACTTCCGCACTTTTTTCACAAAAACCGTAAGATTTGCCAAGGCTGTTTAGAAAAATGATTGATTTTCAAGAATATTTTTAGGCAAAAAATCAAAAATCTCAAAATAGTGACTAAATTA
>JBFLZS010000140.1:0-3810 GCA_040756135.1 Nitrospirota bacterium | reverse complement strand
TGAGGTTTTACAAGCCAGCGGCTGTTTAAAAAAACCTTGTAATAGGGGGGAGGAAGGTTAATTTGAATAATTCCATTATATATAAAGGACTTTTCAAGAATTTGCTTAAAAACTTTTGACAATACGGTTTAAAGCCGAAGGAGGTAAACAATGAAATCTAAGGAATTTCAACACCTGTCAAGTTTTGGGATATCCGGCGCTGTTGTGCCGATAAAGAAGATTGAATCTTTTTTTTCGACACAGCTCCAGGCAGATGTCCTGAACGATGTATTGAAAGATTCTAATATTGATGGGCCTTCACTCACAGAACTTCGGGAGCCTGATCTCAGTAAGGTGAATTATGCTGAGAAGGTACGGGGAGGAATTCAGGCTATATGGCAGCCAATTGTAGAAGACCCTCTGGAAATAGCACCGCCTCAGCTCCTGGAGAGATTGAATCAGGCGTGGAACATGGCAGAGAAGAAGATTGGCGATGAAGTCCAAAAGGATACACGTGAGATTTTTCATGAGCGAGTTCGAGGGAAGGCAGAAATTATCAAGGAGAAGGCCTTTCATCTGGCATCGGAGAATGGGGTTCCGAGCACTATCAAGTGGTTGCACACTCTCAAGGAAGAATGCAGCCATACATCCAAGTTATTGGGGCATGATGTGGTCAGATATGACAAACGGAAAGAGAAACAAAAAGCTGTTCTTGAAGAACTGAAGGAAGACTGGAATGACCTTTTGACGAGTGCAAGCGAAGTAAATACAGAGCCTCAATATGTAGCGAGGAATTTCCTGATCATGGCAGGCATTGTCTTGTTTATTGGTCTTGGGCTGTGGATATTGAGTATTCCTTTTAATAGCGTTCTGGGCGTCATTGGTGGCATCATAGCCGTTCTGGTTGCACTCAAAATCTCATGGCCTTTGTTTAAGCACCTCAGCATCTCAAGAAAGAAGAAACTCTTGAGTGCCAGACTCGCATCGGCATACAAGTCCATGTCCCTGTTCGGACTTGACGAGCTCACAAAGCGTGTAGAACTCGAATACTATGCAGAAAGCTTGCCCTCCCATATCAATGACATCATTGGTGCATATCAGGAGAGATATGCAACCATGGAGAGAAAGAGGGATGAGTTAACCGCTCGCTTAAAAGAACTGCATGATTCACTCCATGCTGCATCTGCAACCATCCGCACCATCGTTAGAGAAGCCGCATTGACCGAATGGTATAACCAGGGGAAGTCGCAAGCACCCAAAGATGTCTGGATAAAAAGGTTATGCTCCATTGAAAGTGATCCATCCTGGGAAGAGATAAGCGAAGAGGCACGCATTCCTTTCGAATTTCTGAGAAGGATAAAGGTTGAAGACGAGATATTCGAACTCTATAAAGAGAAAGAGGAAAGGATTGGCTTCCTGACAACCCTCAGGGAAGCGGCTATCGGGCGGACGCCGGGAGAGCCCCTCCTTTCTATTGACTTTTCTTTGACAGGAGAACGGCCTATGGAAAACCATCTGATCGTTGAGATTGCAGACCCTGAACACTCAAGGCTTGCTCGGGAGATACAAGGTGTATGGGGTGGCACCGGTGTTGGATTGTCCGTTGTGCCTTCCAACGATCCGAGCTCCATTTCGTTTATTGGTATAGTGTACGGATTCCCCTTGGAAGCCATAAAAGAATTCGATACGTCTCTCAATGCATTCGAACAGGCAAAGAAGAGTGAAGGCAGAACCATTTATCCGGTGTTGTACCCGGAAGGAGGTGATGAATGATTATCATTCTTACAGTCCTGATAGTTCTGTTTTGTTTTATAGGGGCTCTGATGGCCCTTCTTCTAAACGACAGCGAAAAGTATCGACTGACCAGGTGGATGGATGGCGAGAGTAAAATGTCAGAGCAGAGGTTTTATTCTCATGTAGAACAGGGTCCTGACAGTCTTTACCCTGTAAAGGTAGACAAAGACAAGAACGAGAACGCAAATCAAATTAACAAGAAATTCAGAAAGGAGGTTAAATTAAAATGAGTCTAACTACATTTGATCTATGTTTGATTATCCTTATACTCGGTGGAGGGATTTGGGGATTAATAGCTGGAGCTTCCCGTATTTCCATACCATTTGTTCTAATCCTCGTTGGCGTAACCATTCTATACTCATACCCAAAAATCGTAAGCCTTTTTAAAGGACCGGAACCAGTAGCGAAGGTTTTCCTCTATCTCCTGGTGCTCTTTATCGCACTTATTATATTCGGCCTTCTGATGAGAATTATTCGTAATGCGATTGCTACTGCTGGGCTTGGCCCTTTAGATAAGATTTCGGGATTAGCTCTTGGTCTGATCATTGGCGCTGTGCTTACTGGTGCCGTGATCTGGGTCATCGAGAGTTATGGAGGAGGAGATTGGAGGAGCCTGCTTAAAGACTCGAAGTTGGCTCCCAGTGCATTGACATTCTTTAAGCATATCATGTCTTTTACAGAAAGAATGTTTCCGCAGCCCGAAGTGAAACCATGGTGGAAACGACCATTGTGGTGAGAGACAAATTAAGTCAGATAATATATCAAACATTAAGGGACTTCTACAGAATATATCAGGAAGTCCCCTCTTTCATTTGCGTAAGAAACTTTTGCATATCCACAAGATTTTTCTTGCAAGGCTTCACTTTATCACCCAGCCAATCCATTAATTGCTCCGGATCTTTCCCCATCAACTTACCCAGTACCTCATAAGAAAGGCCTTTCACTTGTTTAAAATACCTCAGCTTTCCTAATGTATCCTCTGGACACTTAAAAGGCACATAGCCTAAAAACTCGATTATCTTTGGCATATGCCTTAACTCAGGCTCTGTCCCATGCTCCCAGTTCCAAACGGTAGATTCGGTAACCCCTATCATCTTGGCAACCTCGATCTGGAGCAGCCAGAGGTCAAGGCGTCTCTTTCTGATATACTCACCTATTGTTTTAGGGTCTAAAGGATAGCCTTTTGGTGGTATAATAGGGCGTGGGAGTGACAGTCTATATTGAGGGCACTTTGCAAAGGTGGACAAACCCCTGTCCCTGCGGGTTCTGGGGAGATCCACGACACCAATGTACATGCACACATGGTCAGATACATCGTTACAGGCACAGGGTCTCAGGACCGCTCCTTGACAGGATTGATATTCATATAGATGTGCCAGCAGTTCCATATAAAGAATTATCTACTGAATATTCCGGGGAGAAATCAGAAGATATAAGGAAACGAGTTGTAACTGCAAGGAATATTCAGCTTGAGCGTTTTAAGAATGATAAAAAGATTTATTCAAACGGACAGATGAAGACAAGACATATCAAGAAGTACTGCAAACTGAATCAGGACGCACAAACTCTCCTTGAGACAGCTATGCATAAACTTGCCCTCAGTGCAAGGGCTTATACAAGAATACTTAAATTATCCCGCACTATTGCCGACCTTGAAGCCTCAGAAGACATTCAATCCCACCACATCTCAGAGGCAATACAATACAGGACACTGGATAGAGGGGTGTTTTAGAACTACTCTCTTATTCTGATTCTATGAACTTCTATGATAAACAGTTTACCTTTATAGTAGTTCATGTCTTGATGAGTTGATAAATATGTTTTCAACCTTTTCATGAGTTGTGGTGTGATCTCTGGATGATTTTTTACTTGAAGAGATATGATTCCCTTATAATTTTTGGGCGGGTAAGTAACACTACAGCGGATTTTTTTTAACACGTGACCTCAGTTTCTTTTTCCTGTGTGATCGATATGCAATGTAATTTCTCATCGTGTAATATCTCACAATTCCTATAGCCTCTGTCAGCGACATCGTGC
>JBFLZS010000139.1:0-3887 GCA_040756135.1 Nitrospirota bacterium | reverse complement strand
ATATAGCACCATCGACCATAGATTTTAGATTCTCCATAATATTGGTTTTGGTAGCCTGCTTATCAGTGAGTGTTACAATGTCGGCATCTGTAAAGCCGAGGAATTCCTTCAGAATAGATTTCATATCTTGTGCATCATTTACACAGCCTTGTAATGCTGCACTTGGATAATTCTTAAAATTATTAACCCCTATACACAATGCCTTTTTTGACATGATTTCCCCCTTTAAGTTCCAGGCATAAATTATTTGCCTATGGTAAATTTCACTCTGTTTTCTCCGCACTCTGACTTCACCCAGAAGACATGAGCTCCACCTGGCAACTTGTGTACGAACTGGATGCTTGTCTGGTCATAGAATGACGAACTCCCAAGAGCAGGTCCCCCATCGAATCCCCATTTAACATTATGGGGACCACCGCCGCATGTCACGCTGAAGCTTGTTGTGAAGTAGGCCGATTTAAGCGGTCCCAGGGCTGGGTCGGTGATTGGATAGGTCGCTCCATTGATTGGATAAACGATATTGACCTTGACCTGGTCTGCATAAGCGGTTGTTGTAAAGTACAGAACAGAAAAGAAGATCAATACAAAAATAAGACTTTTAACTTTCATCATTGCAATTACCTCCCTTTTTCTTAAATTTTAAGCTTCTACGACTATCAATCTGCCTCAACCTTTAGTTTCAATATCACCCCCTTTCCTTATATTCCCCTTACACCTTAAACACCCCCGTATCTACCCACTCCTTTTTCAATATCGACCAGAAGTCTTCAGCGACGCCTTGCAATAAATAGAACCGTCCCCTTTTCCTTCTTAGCATCACATGTGGAAATCCTGTTGATCTTCTCATGAAGCTCCTTGACAACATCGCTACTTCCAACTATCTGCTTTAATCTAAATTCTCTCTTGAGTGCCTTTTTTGCAGACTCACGTTCATTTATATTATCAAAAATGGCATCCTTGCCTTCTGACATCTTTTACTCCCTTCCTTGATAGATTTTTAACTACCACTGTTTAGTGCCATTTTATATCTTCATGGGAAACTTATCACCGCTGGATATGGTGTTGGGTCAGCGGGGATGGCTTCTTCCTCAGGATAAGGACAATGATGAACTCCTGTTGCAGGATCAACGGCTACAGGATAACAGTTTAATATGCCCGTATAAAAATGTTGTTTTACAGTTCTGAAAGTAATTATCGGTGTTGGTGACTGCCAGACCCCATCCATTTCTTGATTTGTTACTCCATCGAATACAAAATCATTATCTCCTACCTCTGGATCTCTATCTGGCAATGTTGTTAGCCATGCCAGCCTTCCATAGTTGTCCATTTGCTCATCATCCACCAGCACGATCAGCCTTATATATCTTCCTGGTGGAAGGTTTGTAACTGATGCAGATGTGTATACTGGATTTACAGGAGGAGATTCAGACATATAGGTAATTTCATAGGTTATAGGATAAGGGTCTATGTAGGATTCATTGTCTTCATTGAATATCCCGTTGTTATTGAAATCTACCAGTTTTGCAAGATCAGGATCGGCTTTTATCTGATCCGAGGTATGAAGATGATATTTGTTTACCCCGTCTTTTTCATAAAGTAAGGAGAACATATCCGTGAGGTTCCAGAAAACGTGGTGGGTCGGCTCTTTAAGGTCTTTCATTCCAACTGCTACAGCAATATCTGCTTCATTACCAAGTGTCCCTTTGAATATGACATGCAGATAGAGGTCTGTGATTCCTGCTGGGATTGGATTGCCGATGAAATCAAAGGTAAATTCTGTTGGCTGAGTATTTATGGATGTTATTTCTTCTGGTGTTAATGTTATAGATTCTGAAGCCGAATAGGAATAATCTATAGTCTTCATAACATCTCCATCGGGAGGGTAATTGGAAAGATCAGGAGAGTAATTTGGTATTATTTTGTATTTTGCCACTGCTTTTATTATTCCATTCTTTATCTCTTCATCAGGCGTTGCATTCATTATCTTTGCCTTAATTTTAGTAAATTGCTGGGGATTAATACTCCCATCAGTAATGGAATAAACATAACTGTCAGGTGCGGTTATCTCAAGAGTCCCACGGAAGAAATAATTCAGCAGCCCTGCCGAGTAGCCTACGGCACGGGGGATGAGTTTCTGGGCATAATCTTCATAGCATTTCTCGTCCAGATAAAAATCTAATGCATAAACAGTTCCGCCTCCAATATAATCCCGTCTTGAAGTTGTTGTATATGTCGGTTTCACAAAGTGCTCAATAAATTCTCCATCTCGTTCCTTTTTTATAAATAAAGTAGACTCTTGAACACCGTCCTCTGCTGTTACTGTTTCAGGAAGAATATTTTTGCTAATTAGCTCCTGAAGGTTTGTACTTGATTTCTTTGGATATGGGAAATAGCGTCTATCATTTGAGGCTAATCCCTCTGTGAAAATCGTATCAGGGCTTGCAAAATTCGCATTTGTGTATTCTGCCAAACCTATATATTGTGGAGAATCTGGTGGATTTGCTGTTATGTCAGGATCAGGATTATCGCTTCTATATAAATCAGAGTCAATAATCCTTGAAATTGGAACTAAAGCAGATGGATTCGTTGAGATAATTTCCAAAAGTGATTTGTCAAATGTTATTGGGCTACTTATCCACCCACCCCATAAAGATAGATCTTCATTCCTTATATCTTCTACATAACCCTCATAAGCTTTAAATGCATGAATATCGTTCCTTACATGTTCAGGAATAGACGAATCGTGTATAAGATGCATCTGCTGGCCTACTGCCCTGAAGGTTTTAGCAAAATATATATCCCTTTCGGTTTTGCTTGTAGCTGTTAATGCGGTATAAAAATACTGCCTTGCATCCTGCCATGACCACTTGTCACCAACATTTTGGTTAGTATTTTGAGCCCACAAAACTAAAGACTGTCCGCTGTACCAGCACTCTCCAATAAAAAATAAAGGAGACAAACTGCAATGTTGTCCCACGTATGGTAAGATTAATGGCAATGGAAGATATATGTAATCATTTAATCCAGCATTCTCCCAACTTGCTTGTAGAGGATTATGAAAATGATTGTTGTTGCGTGCCTTGTTTGCATACAAAGTTAAAAGGTCTGAAGGCTCATCCTCCATCCATCCACCTTCTCCAAGCCACCGCCATATCTCCTGTGTAACATATTGTCTCTTTTTTCCGGAATATCCGTATACAGGTTCTTCGGAACCTCCTTCAAATCCTAGATTGGTTTTTAAATAACCATTTAGGGAAAAACCATCTATTGTCCTTTTAGCTATTTCTTGATTGATTGCTTCATGTGTTTCCTTCTCTAAAGAAAAACTTTCAGAGAACCACATTATCGGTATGAAGATGGTGACAATAAGTACAAATAATCTTTTATCTCTCATTTAATGGCTCCTTAAATACTTTATAAGACCCCTTTAATCCAAGATTTTTTCTTTCTTCATTTATCAATCTTATAAATTCCTTTTGCTTTTCCCACGCATCTTCACCAGGTAAATAACCGGTTACAGCTCCTGGCAAAGCCCTCAACCTATCCTCTCTGCTAGTCAGCTTTGGCAGTTCGATAACTATATAACCACCCTCACTCAGTGGGTAACCAATATCATTTTTAAGCCCGGGAATAGAACTTGGAATAGGCTCTCCATTATCCGGACAGTCAAGAGGGATATCAAGATTTTTAACTTTCTCTTTAGCTTTCTCCATGGGAATAAATAATAATGCGAAATCAAAAGAAAGGTTTTTCTTTAGGACATCAATTTTAGGCCAACATCCTTGTCCAAAATATACAACACCTTCAGGGAAGGTTTTTGTTTTAATTTTATAACGTGTTATCTCCATTCCTTGAACAACATCTATGTATTCTTCCTTATATTCAAC
>JBFLZS010000138.1:0-3911 GCA_040756135.1 Nitrospirota bacterium | reverse complement strand
TCCATTTGAAATTATTACGCCTAAAAAATTTTGGACTACCGAAAATGGTAATCATAGTGACTAAACAATATCATAACCCATTGATTTAAATAGATTTTGGTCACTAAAGTGCGGAAGTTGGGTTAGACTGCTTTTTTCTTTTTTCCAAGGCTCTTTTTGAGGGCATCCATAAGACTGACAACCTTTTCCACTTCCTTCTTTGGTGCGACTTTTATCTCCTTACCGGCTATTTTGGCCTTGATTAACTCCATCAAGAAATTCCTGAATTCATCATGATAGGAATCAATATTGAATTTACCGAGAAAATGCCTTACAAGCTCTGTTGCAAGGGTAAGCTCTTTATCGTCTAATTCGATTTTTTTAGGAATATTTAAGGTCTCCGGTTTTACAATATCCTCAGTATAAAGGAGACTCTGCAATAAGAGCGCATCATGATATACCCTTATAACAGCTACATGTTCTCTGTTTTTAAAGGTAATCTTTGAGAGGGCCACTTTTCCGGTCTCCTTCATCGTCTCCCTTAACAGGACGTATGCCCTTTCACCTCCCTCAACAGGTTCAAGGTAATACGACTTATCATAATAAATTGATTCTATCTCCTTTGAATCAATGAATCTCAGAATGTTGATGCTCTTTGAGGTCTTTATTGGGATATGCTCAATCTCATCGTCCGTTACAACAACGAACTTGTCCTTTTCATATTCATAACCATGGACAGTATCCTCCCAGACTACATCGGATTTACAGGTTGGGCAGTATCTTTCATAATGTAAAGGTGTTGAGCATTTCTTGTGAAGGAGATGGAAGCTTAAATCCCTCTTATGGGATGCGCCATAAAGCTTTACAGGGATATTTACAAGGGCAAAACTTATATTACCTCTCCATAATGCCTTCATAGTTAATGATAACATACTATTAACCGGCTTGATTAGTAAACCCCGTTAGAAAGGATAGGGCTTTCTAACGGGGTAAAGACTTTACAGGGAAGGTAAAGAAGAAATATGATATAAAGAGAATAAAAAGCTGAAGGTATACCGAAAAGATGGTTCGGGGGTTTAAAATGAAGACGTCAAAATGGTCATTTACCTCATTTAAAGGGCTTAAAGAGGCTCTCGAAAGTAAAAGATACAACTTTGGTAAGAAAGATACTATTAAGAATAAGTCTGACGAGGAGATATTCCGTGATGCCATGGCCGATGTTAAAGAGATAAGGGAATTCAGGGAAATTCCTCCTAAAAAGCCTCCAAGGATTAAGCCCCGTCCTGTGCAGAAAGACAATTCCCTTGATATCTTAAGACAGATAGTAAATGGAGAAGGAAAAATAAGACTGTCTGATACAGGTGAATATATTGAGTGGATAAGCCCTAATATACGAAAGGACATTGCCCGAAGACTTCACGAAGGTGATTTTTCTGCGCAGGATTATATAGACCTCCATGGGATGGCGCTTAGTGAAGCAGAAGAAGCACTCTGCTCTTTCTTCAGGGAATCTTTGAAAAAACAACTCTTCTGTGTAAAGGTGATACATGGAAGAGGGCTTAGGTCACCCAGAGGGCCCGTTCTTAAAGAGGCTCTAAAGAAATGGCTTCATAGCATTTTCCGGAAATGTATCCTTGCATACGCAACTGCTAAAGACTGCGATGGTGGCTTAGGAGCTACGTATGTAATACTAAAATCGCACCCCTCTATATCCCCCCTTACCAAGGGGGGAATTAAGGGGTGTTATTACGGGTGTAGGAGATAAATGATAGCGTCGAGATGAGAAATGCATCGCCTTAAAATAAAAATTTATTATGAAGATACAGATGCTGCAGGAGTTGTTTACTATGCCAATTATCTTCGCTATTTAGAGAGGGCAAGGACGGAATTCCTTCTGGAGAAGGGGATAGACGTAGCAGAATATCACAATAAAGGATACTTGTTTGCAGTTATCCATGTAGATATAGATTACAAACGCCCAGCAAGGCTTGGAGAAATTATTGAGATAACCACAGAAATAATAGAAATGACAAATGCTACCATAAATTTGAAACATCTGATTTTAAGAAACAATACACTCCTCGTTGAGGCTAATGTAAGGGTTGCCTGCATAAATAAAGATGGTAAACCCAGAAGACTGCCAGAAAGCTTTAAAAATATAATAAATGTCAAACAGTAAATATATGACAAATTGAAAGGGCTATTCTTATTTCTTTTCCCATAAGGTCTCTCCTTTTTTGATACTTGTCACCTTTTTACTAAGACATCGGCAATTTACGAACACGATATCTTGTATCTTCAACAGTTACTACACATCCTTTTTCAAGGGTATTAGCTGTTCCTGCCAAAACTTGTTTAAGGCGTTCCATCACAAAAGATGTGCGTGTATTGCGCAGACGGAAAATAATTACATTTACATTTGCCCTTTCAGAAAACGCAACAATTTCTCCAAAATCCAGATCAAAAGTAAGGATAATACGGTTCTCATGTATAGCCTTTTTGAAAATATCTTTGTCAGATAGTTTGTGTAAGCCCTCTTCACGAAGATGCGTTACGTCATGACCATTTAACCGCAACCCCTCAACAATCCTTTTTGCTACACCCATATCAGCAAGAAATCTCATAAAAAAGTCTATTACCCGGTGGTGACTTCTTCCTGCGTCAGCCAGGCAGCATATTCTATCGCTTGCTGAATATCTTCAGGTTCAAGGTCTGGATAGTCGGCAAGAATTTCTTCAACAGTTGCTCCATGCGCAATTTGCCCTACAATTACAGAGACAGGAATTCTCATGCCTCTGATACAAGCCCTCCCCCCCATAATTTGAGCATCAAATGTTATCCTGTCAAACATTTTTGTCCTCCTACAAAAATTGCCTTTATCACATTCATAATAGAATACCTAATGGAAAATATCAATTTTAGAGAGTTTCTTCTTTGCAGGAGCATGGTTGCAGCTTGCTTCCTTATGGTTTATACTGCTTGAGGAGGGAAGAAAATAAAAGAGGCCAGAATTTATAGAGATTTATTACAAAAGGGGATAAGAGAGAATTTTGAAATGTTATAGCGTGCGGAAAGTCAGGGGAAGAGAATGACTATGGAAAAAATGAAGGAAAGCATCATAAAGCTTGCTGAACATCTTTTAAAAGGTGGGCGAGCACCTCAACAATCATCTGCTCTCCTCTGATAAAACAAACATGAGTCCATATTCAAATACTTTATCTTAAGGAATCTTTAATGCGAAACACATGAGCTGTGATATAATTCTCAAGAATGAATATACAAAACAAGAGACGGATAAATGAAAAGAAATTTACAGGATGGGATGGCTTACCGAACGGTGGCAGAAGATACTATCTTGAGGTAAAAGGAAGACATGGTTGGAAGGCACGATATATTAAGGAAGTAGATGCTAATGAGGAGACAATAAAGTTTTTTCAGGAAGTCTATGATGAAAAAGGGAATATGATAGAAATCCATGAAAAGTTTCCTATGGATAAAGGACACAAAAAGACAAAGGAGGGATAAAGATGGTTGTAACACGCAAAATACTTGTAGATATGCTCCTTAAATATATAAACAGGACAATTGACTTATCAAGTCTTGTAGATTGGGCAGAAGATATGTTAAGGGAAGCTGATTTCGAAGAAGGGTATTTTGAACTTATAAGGGATATTCTTGCTCGAATTGGTCTTGCAGATGTCCGTGAATTTGGCCTTACGTGGGATGATTGTTATGACTACCTTCATAGACTTGGATATGATGTAAAAGTGGAACTGACCCCCTATACCTACTGATTTTTCAAGAATTGATAATCATATAAAAGGCTGCCGATAGTGCAGCGCGATCGATACATCATCTGTTTGAAGGCACCTCAAGAGTGTTGCAGAAGTGTATACTTGCAGCAAAAAAACTTGGGGGTGGCTGATGAAAGT
>JBFLZS010000137.1:0-4053 GCA_040756135.1 Nitrospirota bacterium | reverse complement strand
TTGGGATATCCTCTGAAATCATCCCTCCCAGAAAAACTTGGTTTTCTAAAAACAAGAAATAGTGACTAAACTTAGACATAACCTATTGATATTATTGATTTCTTGTCACTAAAGTGAGGAAGTTGGGCTAAAGTTAGAGATTTCTGTTCTCTGAGAACCAACGTCCCTAAAGTTAGAGATTTCTGTTTTTTCTGTTACATTTCTGTTAAAGTTTTTTTTTTTTTTCCGATAATAAAAAGTAAGTTCGAAATAACGGTAATTGGAGGTTAAAAAAAAATGGATTATGGAATAACAGATAATGTAGACATCGAGATCTGCGTGCCATACAGGCATATAAGGATAAAGGATGCAGGAACTGCAACAGAGGATGGAATCTCTGACACTCATCCTGCCTTTGTTCTTGGCGGCATCATCTATTCCATATCAGAAAACCTTGATATGGATTTTGGCATAAAGGGGGGCTTAATAATCGCGAGACTGATTATTCAATCCTTGCCGGAGTAACCATAAGATTTTAGGAGTCATTAGACTAAAATTAGGAGTAAGAAATGAAATTGCTCGACTGGACGATAAGTAAAAAATTGTATCTCTCTTTGGGGATTATTGCTTTAATTGTGGTGATAGTCGAAGGTTTTTCTATCTTTGTGGTCAAAAAAGTGAATGAGTTCAGAGATGATATTAAGAACTACAAATCTATCCATAATGAAATAAAAATCACAAAGGACATTCAACTTAAGGTGGCGAATGTCTGGCAGTTTATCACGGATGCCTCGCTGACCAAAGATAAGGAGGTCTTAACCGCAGAGGCGAAGCCCGATCTTGACGCAGCATACAAAGATATAGACAGGTTGATAGAGCTTAACAAGAACAAGTCCGAAGAGATCAAAAAACTGGAAACCCTGAAGAATGATCTATCCAAGGTCTGGGAAATAGGCAACAAGATGTTTAATGCATATGGATCAGACTGGGAGAAGGGAAATACCGTAATGGATGAATATGATAAGGTATGTGACATAGTGATTCAAGAAGCATCAGGGCTTGTCGATAATAAAGATAAGGAGGGAGAAGAGGCTGTAGAAGAGATGTTCCAGATGGTAGGTAGTAGTGTAAAAACAACGACGATAATAGCATTGTTAATAGGGATAGGTGGGGTCCTATTCGCATTTTTTATGTTTATCCTGAAAAACTCTATTACAAAGCCCCTGAATGAAGCTGTTGTGATAACAAACAAGGTAGCTGAAGGTGATCTGACCGTGAATCTTGAGACAAGGAGCAAAGATGAGATTGGACAGGTATGTATGGCGGTAAAAACGATGACAGAGAAACTTAAGAAAGTAGTGGGAGATCTGAAGTCAGCATCGGACAGTATGGCATCAGCAAGTCAGCAGTTAAGAGCCAGTTCTGAACAGATGACAAGGAGTGTTACAGAGCAGTCAGGCAGGGCCTCCCAGATTGCAACATCATCAAATGAGATGTCCCAGACCGTTGTTGATATAGCAAAGAATGCCTCAAATATAGCATCCTCTGCAAGTGGAACATCTGCGATAGCAAAGGATGGAGAGGGAATAGTTAATAAGTCAATAGAAGAGGTTAAGGCAATATCTGATACTGTGCATGAATCAGCAAAACTTATGGCATCACTCGGAGAGCGTTCAAGGCAGATAGGAGACATCGTGAATGTGATTAAGGACATAGCAGACCAGACGAACCTTCTTGCCCTTAATGCAGCAATTGAGGCAGCCCGCGCAGGTGAACAGGGGAGGGGTTTTGCAGTTGTTGCCGATGAGGTGAGGAAGCTGGCTGAGAGGACTGCAAAGGCCACATCAGAGATTGGAGAGATGATAGGCGCCATTCAGGATGAAGTGGAAATGGCCGTTACATCAATGGAAAAGGGAACCAAGAGGGTTGAGGTAGGTGTAGAGTTTTCTTCTCAGGCGAGCGATGCCCTAAGAAAGATTGTTGATAGCGTAAATGAACTCCAGTCAATGGTCCAGCAAATAGCATCTTCGACAGAAGAGATGTCAACAGTATCTGAACAGATCAGTGGGGATATTGAGACAATTGCTAATGTATCGAAGGAGACATCAACAAGCTCTGAGCAGGTAGCACAGTCATCTTCAGACCTTGCAAGACTTGCAACGAATCTACAGGGGTTAGTAGGGCTATTCAAGGTATAAAATTAATTTGCCTGCTTCCACATCAACAGGACAGGCCTCTCCCTGTACCAGAGCGGTGCAGGGTCTCGCCTGTCCTGTTACCAACGTCCCTAAAGCGTCTACATGCGGGGAGAGGAGCATGGGCTGCACCCGTCCGGTCCGCGGGTTACGCAGACCGTTATCCCAATAAATATTGAACTGTACAGACAAATGATGTACAATAAAATATGAAATATGATTGGGACTCACAAAAGAACGAGTGGCTTAAAAGAGAAAGGAAGATATCGTTTGAGAAGATAATTTTCCATCTTGCGCGCGGAGACGTCTGGAAAGTTTCAGATCATCCTGACCAAGAAAACTACCCAGGACAAAAAATTTACTTTGTTGTTGTGGAGGACTACGTTTATCTTGTTCCACATGTTGTTGAAAAAGACTATATTTTCCTCAAAACGATAATTCCCAGTAGAAAAGCGACAAGACTCTATAATAATGAGCGGGGAGGTTTAAACAGATGAAATATGATAAAGAAGAAAAGGCTATTATCGAAGCCTTTGAGAAGGGAAGAATGATTCTTTCAACGCCTTCAAAAAAGGAAATCGAGACAATCAAGGCAACAGCAAGAAAGACGATAATAAAAGAAAGGCGAATTACAATACGACTTTATGACCACGACTATAAAGGCATTCAGAAGAAAGCGCTTGAAATGGGCATTCCTTATCAAACTTTGATATCTGGAATAATCCATCGCTACATTGAAGGCGATTTAGTTTCAAAGACGGGATAATCTGGTAGCCGGGGACTTACACGCCATAAGCTCACGCCCATGCCTGGCGTACACAACAGCATACAGTGAATGCAGACCAGAGGTAACCTTTTGCATTTTGATATTTTGGGTATTCAAATTATTCTAAAGCCTGTTAAGGTCTGCATCACTGATGCAGGCGTTGGGTAATAAATATAAATTGACAGAAATATAAACTTGTTGCTATTATATTATTCAGTATGAATACAATAGGCATACGCTTATGAAATATTTCGACTGGAATGATGAGAAAAATGAGTTGCTCAAAAAAGAACGGGGTGTCTCATTTGAGGAGGTTGAACTGGCAATTGCATCAGGCGATTTACTCGACCGAATAAAGCATCCTAATCAGTCAAAATATCCGAATCAGAAAGTTTTTTTAGTAAGGATTGAGGATCATGTCTATTCTGTGCCATTTGTCGAAGATGAGGAATGTATTTTTCTGAAAACAATAATACCAAATAGTAGGGCAACGAAGAAATATTTGGGAGGCAAAAAATGAAAAAAATAACCTATCTGGATAAAGATGAAAAAGAATTGGCCGAATCGCTTGAAAAAGAAGACTGGATTTCCGATCTTGATAAGAAAGAAAAAAAGCGGTATGAGGCGTATGCCCGTTATAGTCTAAACAAACAAAAGCGAATTAATATCCGGATGACTGAACGAGATTTAAAGAAAATCCGTGCTAAAGCAATTGAAGAGGGCATCCCATATCAATCTTTGATCTCCATGCTCATTCACAAGTTCAACGAAGGAAAACTTACATTCAGTAAGAAAAGACATGCCTAATCGGGTAAGGGACGGTAGATATCCGTCCTTCCCCACAACACGCCGCATGCGGGTCCGCAATAGGCGGTTTGCAGACCCTTCGACAAGCTCAGAGTGACATTGGAGATATTTCATCCCTCCGATTGAGGAACTCTCTTCTAACCTAACTTCCGCACAATTTTCACAAAAACAGACTTTTAAAAAAAATTCAAACACATAACCTATTGATATTCAAAGAAACAATGAATGAAACGCCTCAGAAATTATAAATAGTGACTAATAATATGCATTATTAGCTTTACATGCCATAGTTATTATGGTATTGTA
>JBFLZS010000136.1:0-4078 GCA_040756135.1 Nitrospirota bacterium | reverse complement strand
TATATAGAAAGAAATAACGGGTGTGAAAAAAGTGCCACACTTAACCGCGATGGCAAAAAAGGAAAAAGAATTTTTTCCGATAGGGATCGTTTGCCTCTTGACAAAGGGCCTTTTAATGGGTGACCCCCATTCGACCCCTATATTTGATACAAACCAAAATCTACACCGTATTCTGGAGGTTTTCCTCTATTAAACAATCCATTTAAGATTTTATCTATATTCCTTGGATCACGACATTCAATCAACTCCCATATTCCATAACCGCCATGATAATTAACTGTCTTAACCCATCTCTCTGCTGCAGTCCTTTTCTGTCTGTCCTGCTCAGATTCATATCCCTTAACTTCAAGGATTACAGAAATTTCCCTTTCCCCTGTCCCGTATCTAATAAGAAAATCAGGGTAATAATAATGCCTTACCCCCAGAAAATCATAAGGAATTGAGAAATCAAGGTGGTCATTTTTAACATAGGAAATTACATTTGGATTTTCCTCAAGATAGAAAGCAGCAGTATGTTCCCATGATTTGGTATCTGTTACCACATGGCTTACATGGCTTTTGAGTGTCGGGTGTGCTCTTCTCACTGTTCGGAAAAGGACTTCAGATGTAGAACCTTTCGGTCTGAACCGTTCAATAATTGGTAATAAAGGTGCTTCCCCTTCTGCCGTATCAGGTTCTATCGCTGCAAGTAACCTTTCAACGATAAGTTGAATGTACTTTTCAAGTGCCATCTCATTCGGTTTTGCATCAATAAAGCGGACTTTGTTGGTAATATACCTTTTGACGATACTCAGTACTTGAGGGAACAACATCTCCCTTGCTTGCCACTGGAATTTCTCTCTATCTTTTAGTGCGTTCGTTATTCTCTTGGCAATTTCAAATACTATTTCCTGAACCCTTTTGGTTTCATGGAATGGTTTTCTATCCTGAAGTTCTTCATATCCTGGGCCTAACCGAGTAGGAAATCCGATTTTATAACCAACCGTGCCTTTCACTATAACCCTTGTAGGTTCTTTACTGGGATCAACAGTCAGTTCCTTAATTTTTGATATATCTGCCCTAATCCTATTTTTGACATCAAAAACATATCCCTCAACCCGTGGAAATTCTATTTTCAGGTGTTCTCTTTCTCTCAATGCCTGAACGAGTGTCGATGGAGGTGGTGGCGTAGTGGGTCCTTTCCCCTTTTTCTTTATAGGGATAACCTCAAACGGTATCCCAAGACATCAACATATTCAGCAGGAAGCATTCCACTTTCATCAAGTGTATAATTCATTCTCCTCAATCCACGTCCTACTACCTGCTCACAGAGAAGCTGAGAGGTAAAGGCTCTTAAACCAAAAATTTGGGTTACATTGTTTGCATCCCATCCTTCAGTAAGCATTCCAACAGAAACAACACATCTTACATCTTTCCCTGGAGGATCATCTTGTCCTTCCCATTCTGTTTTGCCAACTGTAGAAACTTTTAATCTAAGACTTTGTGCTACTTCCTGCTTAGTTTGTGTTCCGGTCTCACTTTCAGCTTCATTTAGAAGCTTTGTATCAATTCTCATAGTTGGCTGAAATGTTTCAGTATTCCCCAGTAACTTTGAGAAAAGATTCCCTCCTGTCAGTAACTTATCTTTCTTACCTGTCTTTTTATTTTCTACTTTCTTTTCACCACTGATATACTCATAAAGAATCTCTGCAAGGTCTGTGTTGTCGCACACGCAGATCATTGCAGGAGGAACAGGCATATCATCTCTCTTGAATTCCTCAAAGGTCTTTTTCCATTCACTTGCAAGAGTAGTTAATGCTCCTTCAGCCTCTCTGAAAACAGATTCGGGTTTCGGTTTTCTTCTTTGGGTTGCACGTTCAGATGCAGGGAGTGACTCATTGATTGTTTTCCATAGCTGAAAATATTTTGGAATTGGTTGACCTGAGTTGTCATCAACTGGCACTCTCGGTATTTTTACAATCCCACATTCTATGGCATCAACTAAACCAAAATCTGATACAAGCCATGGTAAAGGTGAGCCTTCAGGGTATCCGCTTCCATGAATGTAAAATGGTGTTGCTGATAAATCTACACAGAAGTTTATTTTTCTTGCAAAGTTAATCTTATCAAGACCACCTATCCAAATAGTGGCTTCCTCTTTTTCTTCTTTAAGTCTTTTTATTTCTTCTGCGTTACTCTGAGATTTTAAATTTGAAATCTCAAATTCACGGGGTCTATATGCATGGTGAGCCTCATCATTAAAAACAAGAATATTTTCCTTGCCACTAAGTTCCTTGAGAACTCTATTACAGAAAGCTCTCTCACTTTCTGCTCCCCTCTGAATGACACTTCTTTTCCTGCTATCATCAACGGGCAAAAAGGTATGCCAGTTAGTAACCAGAAACTTTCCTTTTGCAAGCATATCAAGCATAGAGCGGGGAACAATATCAAACTTCTCATAATAGTTATTCGGATTGCTTGGATAAAGAACTTGGAGCCTTTCTCTTATTGTAAGGTTAGGGCAGACAAAGAGAATGGCATCAGAAAACCTTTTATCCTGTCTGTATTGTGCTTTATTAATGACAGACCAGGCGGCAAGCATTGCCATAACAATAGTCTTGCCACTGCCTGTGGCCATTTTACAGCCATATCGCCTGAGATGTTTATAACCTTTAGCAAGGTCTGTTTCAAGTGGGACATCTGGCGGTATGGTCAGTCCTTTAGGGTTCTTTGGGAGTATCTCTGTAAGATATATGATAGTCTCAACTGCTTCATGCTGACAGAAAAAAAGCTTTTTCTCTCTGTCAGGCATGTTCCAATGTTGCAGAAGCCTTTCAGTAACTCCTGTGACTCCTTTGTATCCACCGTCACGCCATTCTTTAACCTTTTGACGGATTTTGTTGATTAACTCAAGTTTCCTGAACTGTTCCTCAACAAACATTTCAACCTGGGCATCAGTTCTTTTCCCTGTGCGGAAATAGTATCCCGCAGGACGCCTTCCCGACATCCTTTTAGGTTGTCCTTCTTCATAAACCCAGTATTCCCTGGGTTCTTCAAAGGGGTTATTTAATATCGGTTCATCAACTGCAAGTGACATGGTTCACCATATTTGAAATTTCAAATCTCAAATTTGAGATCATTTTTTGTAACTCTTTAGCATATTTAAAAATTCGGCTTTCTCTTTCTTGTTTTTAACCGCTGAGCGTTCCTTCTCACTCAGATATCTCTGTCCTTTTATCTCGCTATTTTGTAATGAATCAGCCCATGCCCGAAGCTGACGGGAAATGCCTTCTGCCTCCAATTTCAGATTTGAAATCTCAGATTTGAAATCTTTGAAAAAAGGTAGCCTTTCCGTGAAACACAGCATGGAACGAACCTCACCGGCAGAGCCTCTTGATATATAAAGGAATGTAAGGAGTTCCTGAGTAGTTCCCCTTTCAAAACCTTCTGCAATATTGTTTGAAATAGAGAGCACTGCCCTTTCTATCTGATCGCGGAGACTGTATTTCCGACGGAATGGAGTTTTTTCAGTCAAGGCATATATTTTTATAGCAAGCTCGATTGCTGCTTTCCATACTGGCAGGTCCTCAAAACGCTCGTAGGTCATGTTCCCTCCTCGATTTTTGGGTTTTGAATATCAAATCTGTAATCTGAAATTTTAAATTTCTTTTATCTTCAATTTCAAATTTCAGATTCTTTTCGCTTTCCAAAATCTTCAATTTTAAATTTTAAATCCTTTTCACCAGTACCCCTTGTGTTCTTCAAAGGGGTTGTTCAGAATTGGTTCGTCAACAATAAGAGACATGGTTATCCTATCTTACGAATATCTACGGCTTTCCAAGATTCTCTATTTTTCTTTTTATCAAAAGATGGAACTGCATTGAATAGAACTTTATCTCCGTCTTTTATCCCTTGAGGCAAGTCGCTCTTATAGCAAAAAAATGAGTGTGTTTTCGGCAAGCCTGTGTAACACGCATAATTTTTTGGGAATCAGATGTAGAATTCTATACTGATAGGGCTGCGATTGCTGCCGTGTAATTCCAGGGCAGCCATTTCTGAGGATTCCGAGACACCTCATGATAATGTTTTTGCAACGCCA
>JBFLZS010000135.1:0-4082 GCA_040756135.1 Nitrospirota bacterium | reverse complement strand
TTTCGCGTACTTCGGCTATCTCTCTGACGCTGAATTCTCTGCCACGATATTTGACCGCCTTCTCCATTCATGATGTTATACCATAAATGGCAGCGGAACGCAAGCCCCGCTTCACTGAAGGGTTACTAGCGTCATATTAAATTACGGTATTTATGTATTGGCCGTAAGAATCCATTTTACGCGATTCTCAGAAATTATTACTAAATGATCCTTAAATTGTTCTTGGGTACGAAGATGCAAAAATGGCAGGAGAAGGTTTATAACTCTTTCAGAGGTTGCTGGATGGACTTTAAGGCGAATTACTCATGGATGTCTACTAAGGGGTAAAATTACCCAATCGCCGAAATGTTCATCGAGTGTTATCAAAATGCGGTTTTCTGAAATAGCCTTGTTTAAAATCTGTTTGTCATCAGCACGGGTTTGGCCTGTTTCTGATGCACGAATAACATCGTACCCCTGTTCTCGTAATGCCTGAGCTACATTTACCTGAAACATTTGATCCAGGTAAATTTTCAGCATATCAGGCATTTACTGCTTTGAGTTCTACATGGTCAAGAGATGCCCTTGCATAATGTAATGCAGCATGGATATCTTCTTTTGTTAATTCAGGATAGCCGGCAAGTATTTTTTCCCATGATTCACCTTCTGCTATTTGTTCAAGGATAACAGAAACCGGAATCCTGGTCCCTTTAATTACAGGTTTTCCATTACATACTCTTGGATCAAGTTCAATTCTTTCTAATAAAGTCATCCTTTTACACCTTTTGTTCCTCTGTTTTCTTAATTATAGCACAAGGAAATGGATTCAGAATATAAAGACGCTACCAAGATATATTTTACTTGTCAATAAACAATTCCTTCGTATCTTGTCCCTGGGACCACCGAGAAATATTTGCCAATATTTCAGAAACCCATTTGCCTTTAATATGGCTTAACCCCTAATCCGTGATTCGTATCCGTTATTCGTGACCGTGATATATATCCAGAAAAAATTCAGCTTTTTAAATACTCAACTCCATCAATTACTTTTAGTCCCTTAATTCTTTTAAAATGTAAAATGTTTCTTGTTACTAAAGGAACAGCCCTTGAAACACATAGTCCTGCAATAAGGACATCTTTAACACTCAGTGTTTCCCCAGCCTTTGACAATGTTACGTGGATTTGTGCAGCCTTCTTGGAGTCTTCAGTTGTCCAATCAAATGGAGTCATCATTGCCAATACATCCTCAACTGGTTTAACCCTGCCTGAATAGTATCCTCCATAATAAAGCTCATATACTGAAACTGGAGAAATATAAACATCATGCTTTGCAATAAGATTAGGAAGAATGTCTTGATTTTCATTCCTTCCACGAAGGTAATCAATGACTATATCTGTATCTACACAGACCTTAAGGGTCTCCAACGCTCCCAACTCTCATTTAACTTTTTATATATACCTTCAACATCAACATCCTTCCATGCGCCTTTTGCTCTTCTAAAACTTTCTATTGAAGCCTTCTTTTTTTCACCTAAAAATTCTGTCTTCAAGAGATGTATCATCTTCATAATCTTCTCTATCTCGGATTCAGAAAGGTCTTTGATCTCTGTTGATATTTTTTCCATATATGTCTCTTTTGATTTCATCTTATTTTCTCCTCAAATACTAACAATTACTACTTTAGCTTTTACCAGAATTATATCATACTTATTGAGTGGTGACTGTATTTTTTTCTTGCCATTTTTCTAACTCTCGGCAGACGCTTCATAAGCTTCATATCCTTCTCTCCTGAACCACTAAATAATCCCTGCCAATATTGCAGAAACCTGTTTGCCTTTGACATGGATTGCCGCTCGTATTTTGACAAAAGATTATTTTTATGATAATTTTCAATCATGCTTTAACCATCCCAATTTGAAAGGTGGTAACATAACAATGTCTAAAGTAATTGATGCAGTTTTTGAAGATGGTGTCTTTAAGCCACTGGAAAAAGTAAAAGTTAAAGAACGTGAGAAAGTTACTGATGAAAATATCGTAGAAAGAGAAAACTCTTAACTTGCCTGCTTTCCATCGCGGATAATTTTTATTTCAAAGCTGCTGGTTTTCTTCTCAAAACCTTCATCTCATCAAAAAGCCCTTCGGTTCCTCAATAGAACATTCTCAATATAATTTTTAGAAACATAAGAACAACAAGTTTTCTAAGATATCGGTCTGTCAAGCTAAGTGGAATTCTAAATTTTTCTCCTGGAAAGCGATTTTGGAAGTGCTTATGTGATATAATTTTAAATATGCTCACACAAGATGTCTATGATATTTTGAGGACCTGTCTCTGGAGTGCTATGGTCGAATCCATTGATGTCAAAGAAGATAGTTTTCTCATTATTGAGCGGTTACTTGAGCATGGGGGGGATAAACAAATTGAATTTTTGCTCGAAACTTATGATAAAAAAACTATATTAGAAGTAATCAAGCAAAGCGCTTACCTTTCACCTAAAACTGTCAACTATTGGTGTCTGTATTTTAATATTAAGAAGGAGGATACACGATGTTTTACAAGGCACTTCCCCAACATGTGGCCTCCCTCATTGGCAAGTTAAATTCTTTTCCTCTGCCAAACAATACCTATATGGCTGGTGGCACTGCAGTTACCCTTTACCTGGGGCACAGGGTTTCAGTAGACATAGACCTTTTCACAAATGAGCACTTTTTTACAGGTCCATTTATAGAAGCGATAGGAGCAACCAGCTCAATTTATGTCGAGAGCATTTCAGACAGAGATTCCATCATTGCTGAGGTAGAAGGCGTAAGATTAAGCCTATTCTTTTACCCCTACCCACTACTTGATCCCCTTTATTGCGATCAGATTAATAAAATAGCGTTAGCCTCTCTTATAGATATTGCTGCTATGAAAACAGTAGCGATAGTACAGCGAGGAACTGCAAAGGACTTTGTTGATCTGAAGGCTATAATAGAGGCAGTTGGCATGTCACTGGAAAAGTTGATTACTGCAACCCTCAAAAAATACGGAACACAAGAAAATTATGCTTATCATATAAAAAGAGGCCTTGTTTTTTTCGATGATGCTGAAAAAGGGCTAAAAGATGTTATGATGTTAAAGGATTTTTCTTTTCAATATCCCATCAATCAAATAGAATGGGAAGGGGTCAAAAGGTTTTTTATAAACTTGGTTTTTAAAACTATTTAAAACCATCAAAAAAGGAAGCAAAATCTGAGGCAAAATAGGGGGAAAATAGGTGTCAGGTCTAAAAAAGTGCTTAATGTTCTTACGCTTCATTGCCCACCTCTACATTTTTTCTTTAGCCTTTTAGAAATTCTTTTTCGTAATCTCAGAAAGCGTTGGTATCTGTTTGAACTCATCAGAAAGCTCTTCGGAAACTATAAAGGGTATTATTCCCCGCTTTATGGCATCCTCCAGGTCTTCCTCGCCAGTAGCTCTTGCCACAAGATGCTTTTTATCTTTAAGGCTGAGGACATCGAGCATGGCGTCAAGCATGCCCTTTGGAAATGCATAAACAAAAAGATGGCCTTCAAAGATGCTGAATATAGGCCTAAATTCAATGATAATTCCACTGCCAAGCTTTCTTTTGGTGAGCATCTTCGATTCAAGGAGTTTCTCCGTTAGCTTTCTTCTCGCACTTTCGGACTCGCTGAATATCCTTGCAGCCTCTTCAAAAAGCTTTGGAACAGAATATGTCATTAATGTTCGAGAGACGTCAAGCCTGAACCACCAGAGGTCATAGCTCAGAAGGGATCTTCGCCTTGCGACATCGCTGCAATTTCCTACAAACATGTTTCGTATATACAAAAGATTAGGATAATCATAGATAGCTGATGGCTTCTTATATGCACAATCTTCTGAACTTGAGTAAACCTCTGCAATCTTTTTGCCCGCCAGGTCCCTGTTGTAGAAAGACACCATCCTGTTCAACATGTAATCTTCGATACTGAAACCGTAAGGGTGTTGGTCTGATATTACTTATCTAAACCCCTATAAACAATAACTTTCTAATAAGCACTATTGAAATATGTGACAATATAATATATCATTGTCATATATGAAAACTACTAATGTTTCAAATGTA
>JBFLZS010000134.1:0-4170 GCA_040756135.1 Nitrospirota bacterium | reverse complement strand
CGATGTCGCTGACAGAGGCTATAGGAATTGTGAGATATTACACGATGAGAAATTACATTGCATATCGATCACACAGGAAAAAGAAACTGAGGTCACGTGTTAAAAAAAATCCGCTGTAGTGATAATAATAATAACTATATTAGTTTTATAAAATCCCTCCTAACCTCCCTTTGCCAAAGGGAGGAATAAAGCCCCTCTTTGGCAAAGAGGGGGCAGGGGAGATTTTCTAATAAATGTGAATTCAATTATGAGACTATTAATAAGTTTAAAAAACTCTGTGAACTCTGTGTTCTCTGTGGTTAGTTTTGACAATACGTAGGTGAGCAAAAGGCATTTGATATGAAAGACTTTGATGCAATAATTATAGGAAGCGGCATCGGCGGCCTTATAAGCGGCGGGATTTTAACCTCAAAGGGATTAAAAACATTAATTATTGAAAAGAACAAAACCCATGGCGGGTATCTTTCATCATTTAAAAGGAACGGCTTTATTTTTGATTCAGCCGTTGACTGCATATCAGGTGTTGCTCCTGGCGGAATAATATTCAGTGTGCTTGAACTTCTTAATGTTGATAAGGCTATTCATTTTATGCGTGTAAATCCCATAAGGGTCAGCATCTTTCCCGATCATGAGATTGTTGTGGATGCAGATGTGGAAGCATATATTGAAAGACTCAAGCGCTTATTTCCATCTGAATCTGCAAGGATCACAAAATTCTTTGAAACGGTTCAAGGGGTGTATAATGTTTTGCAATCATCAATGAACAGGCTTATTTCCGGCAATTTTAAATTTTACGATATTCCCTCTGAGTTATTAGAATTCATGCACATCAGTTATAAGAAGCTGCTAAATGAATATTTTGGTAATGATAAGCTTAAGGCGATATTGTCGGACAGGTGCCCTTTTATAGGGCTTCCTCCATCACAGGTATCAGCGATTGCAATGATTGCGCTCATCATAAGCTATTTCAAACTCGGTGCATACAGACCAGCAGGAGGCTTTCAGAAGCTTGCAGATGTTTTGATTGATGGAATAAGAAAGAACGGAGGCAGAACGATATTTGATAATGGAGTAAAAAAGATTCTTTTAGATCCACACGATCATTGTAAAGGGGTAAGATGTGATAACGGAGAAGAATATACAGCACGCTATGTTATATCAAATGCCGACTTTCATCATACTTTTTGCAATCTATTAGGGAGCAAATATTCTTCGGTCGCTACAGACATGATAAAATCTCCGGGGATTTCGAATTCATTCTTTATTGTGTATACCGGCGTAAAGGGAGATGTCCGCCCGTACTCCAGCATCGGTTACTTTCCATCTTACACCATAGAAAAATTTTTTGAACCGGATATGGAATTTAAAGAAAACTCAACCCTGGGGCTCACCATAGCCAGTGTCGGGGACAGCTCAAGGGCACCTCGTGGCTGTCATACAGTCGTGATGCATGAAATGACAGCATCATCCGGTAAAAAAATAGATAAATCAAAGTGTACCGAGAAAGTTATAAGGAAGGCCGAAAATATTATCCCTGATATAAGAAACAGGATAACAGTGCTTGACTCTGCAACGCCACAGACCCTTCAACGGTATACCGGGAATTTAAACGGCGCTGCTTTTGGATGGAGACAAATACCAGGGTTCAGGGGGACAAAAAAACATGGAATTAAAAACCTGTACATAGCCGGTCACTGGGGGGATATGGGTAGCGGTGTTTTAGCGTCCGCATATTCAGGCGCTAAGGCAGCAAGTGAGATTCTTGCCTGCGAGGATTTAAAGATTGACATCTAAGCTCTGCGTTGTAATACCGGCTTATAACGCATCCGGAACCATAGAAAGTGTGATAAGGGGTGCGTTAAAACACGTGCATAAGGTTTTTGTTGTTGATGATGGTTCATCCGATAGTACAGCAACTACTGCTTCTGGGGCCGGGGCGGAGGTAATAGTAATAAACAAAAATAGAGGCAAAGGAAATGCATTAAAGGTGCTGTTTCAGAAGGCAATAGAAGCTGGCTATGATGCTGTAATCAGTATGGATGCAGACGGCCAGCATGACCCTGAGGAAATACCTCGGTTTATCACTGCACATGCAATGTATCCGGATAATATAATTATTGGTTCGAGAATGCATAAGAAGGAAAAGATACCAAGGGCGCGATACAATTCCATGCATGTTGCGCGATTTTATATTTCCCTTGCTGCAAACCAGTTTATAGAAGATACCCAATGCGGTTTCAGGCTTTACCCTCTCTCACTTATAAAAAAGATGCGATTAACAACGGAGAGATATGTTACTGAAACAGAAATATTAATGAAGGCGGGGGATAGCGGTTCCACCATACGATGCTTCCCTGTAAAAGCCATATATGGTGACAATGACAGCCATTTCAGGCCAATAATGGACGTTGCTGCCATAACTGCTTATGTTATTTCATATCTCCATATTAAATGGTTTATTGAAGGGGTAACATCAAATAAACCATGCACATATTCCCAGGACAACATCCGGGACAAGATTGGAATATATAAACCAGTAGATATTTTCTTTCAGACTGTAACCGTATTCACTGCGCTTCCGGCCACGGTATTATTTTTCCTTGCCTATACGCTTTTATCGCCGATCGTCAATAATTACTTAACCATCCGAAGGTTAGGATGTGGGTTTTTTAAAATTACCATAGCCACGCAGATGTTGCCTCTCCTGCTCATTGTTTTAATACTTGAGAAAATACTGAAGAGTATCGGCGTTGGATTCAAACCAGTTGACAATATTATACAATGGGCTTATCCTCATCTCTGGTTAAATACTTATTAAGGTGTGCATAATAAGATGGACTCATGCATAACCCCAGATCTACCTTTCGACAAGCTCAGGGTGACATTGTTATGGTGAGCTTGTCGAACCATCAGTCAAACACTCAGAGTGACGTTGGCATGGTGAGCGTTCGACTGAGCTCACGCCGAAGGCTTGTCGAACCATGTCCATTCAATTATGCACATGTCAAAACAGTATACGGAGTAGATTGTTACAACAGAAAAAGATATAATGAGACTTATTAACAGTTTCATAATAATGATGACATTATTTTGTAAAATCCCTCCTAACCTCCCTTTTCCAAAGGGAGGGATAATGCCCCTCTTTGACAAAGAGGGGATAGGGGAGATTTTTTGATAAATGTCTATTCAATTATGAGAACCTTAATAAAGGGTTGGAGGTACCGGAGAACCTAATTTCGTTAGGTATAGAATTCAATGTTGACAAGAGGTTTTATGAGGAGGTCCTGGGAGGAATAAATGGTCAGATACATCAATATTAAGAGTACGTCAAGGACTGAGTTTATTGATATTACTGAAATGGTTCAGAATGTTGTGAAAGAGGCAAATGTAATGAGGGGCATTTGCTATCTATATGTCCCACATACTACTGCAGGAATCACAATAAACGAAGGGGCTGACCCGAGTGTACAACGTGATATACTGAATACCCTGAACAGGCTCGTGCCACATGAAATGAATTATTTCCATAGAGAAGGTAATGCTGATGCCCATATAAAATCAACCATCGTTGGCACGGCCGTAAATATGATTATTGATGAGGGCAAATTACTATTAGGCACCTGGCAATCCATTTTTTTCTGCGAGTTTGACGGCCCCAGACACAGAAGAATAGCGGTCAAATTTACCCCATAGTTGCATTAAATTCGATTTCATCACTGCCTATTTTTTAGATAAAAGGCCCAAAGGAGAGACATTATGGCAACAAAAATAAAGACAGAAGCCTTTATTAGGAGTTGTATAGCTATTGCATCAGATATTGTAAAACTTCCGCTCGAACATATGTGGATAGATTACGACAAAGAGGCAGATGTTTTTTATTTATATCTAGGTTAGTAGTAAATGGCTTTGCTACTGAAGGTTCAGAAGAAAAGATTCCTAATGTATTACCTTCTGTAAAATCTTTAGACCTTTCAGGGCCACCATCAACAGAAGAAATCATGGCAGCCGGGCAATTAGGGGGGCAGCTTTATCCGACAGCCGCTGTTAGCCCAACTTCCGCACTTTAGTGACCAAAATCTATTTAAATCAATGGGTTATGATATTGTTTAGTCACTATGATTACCATTTTCGGTAGTCCAAAATTTTTTAGGCGTAATAATTTCAAATGGA
>JBFLZS010000133.1:0-4267 GCA_040756135.1 Nitrospirota bacterium | reverse complement strand
ATTTCGCGTACTTCGGCTATCTCTCTGACGCTGAATTCTCTGCCACGATATTTGACCGCCTTCTCCATTCATGATGTTATACCATAAATGGCAGCGGAACGCAAGCCCCGCTTCACTGAAGGGTTACCAACTTTTTTATTTTTTTCTTGACATATTTTTTTTTTCAAACTATAGTGGTAGAAAGTGGTAATAAGTGGAGGGAAAATGCCGGCTTTCTCGGGGAAATACTACTACTCTGTTGACCCAAAAGGCAGAATCATAGTTCCTGCTCCTTTCAGAGAAATAATCTCAAGTAATTATAGCACAAAACTCTACATCACAAATGCCCCTTTCGACCGATGTCTTTATATATATCCATTGGAGGAGTGGAACAGGCTTCAGGAGCAGGTACGGACAAAGCCTAGATATGATGAGTCTATAAAGTTCTTTTTAAGAAGGGTTATTGCATCTGCTGTTGAGGTAGAGATAGATAAACAGGGTAGGGTTCTGATACCCGTAGCTCTTAGGGAGGATGCAAATATAAATACCAATGTTGTTATAGCCGGTCAAATAGAAAAGATTGAGCTATGGGACAGAAATGAGTGGGATAGCCTGTTTGACCTCTCGAAGATAGATAAGAAATCTATCGAGGAAAAACTTGCGGCTTATGGTCTTTAGGGGCTGTCAGATTGCAAAATGCTGCATCCTTCAATTTACAACGGGGGATTTATTGTAGAGATTCCTCATCTGCCTGTTATGGTAAGAGAGGTGATCGAGATGCTTGATCCAAAGCTGGGTGGGATATATGTAGATGCAACAATCGGCCTTGGGGGACATTCAGAAAATATATTAAGGTTGATCGGTCCTGAGGGCAAACTTATCGGAATCGACAGAGATGATGAGGCCCTGAAAGTGGCTGAAAAGAGGCTTTCAGACAGAAGGGTTGTTTTGAAGAGAGGAAATTTTTCGGATATGGAAGGCATGCTTTATCCAGATGGTATCTCTGAGGTTGACGGCATCCTGTTTGACCTGGGTGTCTCAATGTTGCAACTGAAGAATCTCGAAAGGGGATTTAGTTTTGTTTCTGATAAACGTCTGGATATGAGGATGGATAAGAGACTGAAGGTATCAGCATGGGATGTTGTAAACAGATATCCTGAGAATGAACTCGAAAGGATACTAAGAGAATTGGGTGAAGAGCGTCTGTCGAGAAAGATAACAAAGGCAATAATCAGGACGAGAGGCAAAAGGCCGATTGATACCTGTTCTGAGCTATCAAAGATTGTGGAAGGTGTATATGGTGGAAGGGGAAAAACTCATCCTGCAACAAAAACATTTCAGGCATTAAGGATAGAAGTGAACAGGGAACTAGAGCAGCTCGGTGCAGGGCTTGATGTTTCGTTAAGGCTTCTTAAAAAAGGCGGGAGATTGTGTGTAATTTCGTACCACTCTTTAGAAGACAGGGTGGTTAAGAATTTTATGGCAAATAACTCAAAAAAAGGATTACTCGGAATCATTACAAAAAAACCAAAAACCCCATGCCATGAAGAGCTAATGTTAAACCCTTCTTCAAGGAGTGCAAAACTCAGAGCAGCGGAGAGGATATGATACACACGGGTAGCAGCAGGAATATGATATCATTTATCTGTAATGCCTTATTTATTGTTCTCTTCATCTTTGGAGTATTCGGTCTTGTATATCTCAAATCCAGCGTTATGAAATTAGAATATAGTCTCGGCGATCTTGAAAAAACAAAGATGAATTATCTCAGAGAGAGAAAGATGTTGCTTGCCGAAAAAGCAAGATTCCTGTCTCTTGAAAAATTTGAGGCGTCTCCCAGTAGAACAGAGGGCTTTGTTTTTCCTGACAGGATCAGGGTAATACACGTAAAGAAACAGAAAGAGTCTTTGCCTTATAATGCCTCGCTGGAGAAAAGGTAATTTCAGAGAGGTGGAGGGTTTTGAATAAAAAGAGGGCGATCATTCTAAGTACCACTGTCATTTTTAGTTTTTTTGCTGTATATTTGCGCCTTATAGACCTGATGATACTTAATCATAAGCGTCTTTCGGAGAAAGCTGAACTGCAACATATAAAGGTTGAAGACATTCAGGTGAGAAGGGGAATAATATTTGATAGACGGGGGCATGAGCTTGCATTAAATCTCGAACTCGAATCTCTTTATTGCGACCCGGAAAACCTTGATCTCGGCAATGACGGCATAATAAGACTTGCATCTGTAATGGCTAAGAAACCAAATGTTATCCTATCAAAGATTCCTGCCGGGGGGAGATTTGCATGGGTCGAAAGGAAACTCGAACCAGATACTGTAGAGAGGATTAAAGGGCTGAATATCAATGGGCTGGGTTTTATTACCGAGGCAAAGAGGTTTTACCCGAAAGGGGAACTCGCCTCACACATCCTCGGATTTGTTGGTGTGGACAACCAGGCGCTAGAAGGAATCGAATTAAAATACGACAGATATCTGAAGACTACCGGTGGGAAGGTGTTCTTTGGAAGGGATGCTAGTGGCAAGATACTTTCATCAGGAGTGGAAATAGAGACAAAGGGGAATAATATTGTCCTCACAATAGATGAAGGACTCCAGTATCTTGTCGAAAAGGAGATCGACAAGGCAATGTTAAAATGGAAGGCAGCTGCAGCAACAGCCATAATGATGGACCCTTTCACAGGAGAGATACTGGCCATTGCTAACAGGCCTGCATACGACCCTAACAGCCCGGGAGGTGTTAGTGATTCAGATAGAAGAAACAGGGCAATAACTGATTGCTATGAGCCGGGCTCAACGTTCAAGATCGTTATCGGTGTTGCCTCACTTGAAGAGAATGTAGTAAAGCCCGATAAATTAATTGACGTAAGTAAAGGTTATATTCAGGTTGGAGGCAAGACTATTCGCGATGTCCATAAATATGGGATTCTGACATTCAAAGAGGTTATTCAGAAATCTTCAAATGTTGGTTCTATTACTATTGGTATGAGACTTGGAAAGGATAGAATATATAAATATGCAAAACTTTTAGGGATTGGCGAAAAGACAGGTATAGACTTATTAGGTGAAGTCTCAGGGTGGATACGTCTGCCTGAAAAATGGTCAAGCACATCTATTGGTGCGATACCAATTGGCCAGGAGGTTGCAGTAACACCACTTCAGATGCTCAGGGCTTATTCTGCAGTTGCGAATGGAGGATTTCTTGTCAGCCCGCATGTTGTTTCTGAAATAATTTCGCCAGATGGTCAGATAATTGCTTCTTTCAGAGATAAGAAGATGAAACGCATAATTTCTGCAAAGACTGCGGAGACTTTTAAAGATATACTGAAAAGTGTTGTAGAAGAAGGAGGAACCGGCAGAAGCGCATCCGTCGAGGGAAACGAGGTTGCAGGCAAGACAGGTACAGCACAGGTTATAAACCCGGAGACAAGGAGATATTCGAAAGAAAAATATGTCAGTTCATTTGTGGGTTTTGTGCCGGCTGATAACCCAAGGCTTGCGATGATTGTCGTTATCAATGAACCTAAAGGCCAGATTTACGGGGGGGTGGTGGCCGCGCCTGTTTTCAAGGATATCGCTAGTCAGGCGCTATCATATCTTGATATACCCATGGATGATAATACTGACCAGACCACCTTATTGGTATCGAGATAAGATATTTATGTTTTAAAAGGCACAAAGTTATGAAAATTAGTAATCCCTCTCTATCCCTTTAGAAAAGGGGGATTTAAAGAGGGGATAGGGGAGATTACTAAAAATTATATATAATAAAAATTAGGTATTTTCAAGTTCAAGTAAAAATTATAAAAGGTTTTTCAAATGAAACATTCGTGTCTCAAAGAGATACAAAGGATGATGAAAATTTGACCTGTCATTCCCCGACTTGATCGGGGAATCCAGAGGCTGTTGATTTTACTGGATTCCCGCTTAAGGACTGCGGGAATGACGGAAAAGAGGGTTTTTTCAGATGAAACTTAGAGAAGTTCTACAGGGTTGCGATTATATTAATCTCCCCACACCCTCTTTTACTAAGGGGGGGCAGAGGATTAATGACTTATCACTCGATGTGGATATTACAGGTGTAGCTTACGATTCGCGTGAGGTGAAGGAAGGTTACCTTTTTGTGGCGATTACAGGTGAAAGGTATGATGGACATGATTTTATTAAAGACGCGATTAAAAAAGGGGCAATTGCGATAGTGTATGAAAAAGCAATTAGTCCTCAGTCATTAGTCAATAGTCAGCAGTCAAATCCCCCCTTACCCCCTAATAATCCCCCCAC
>JBFLZS010000132.1:0-4585 GCA_040756135.1 Nitrospirota bacterium | reverse complement strand
AAAAGTCCTCGATCAGCTTGCATATGATATAACCTTCGATCCTTTCAAACTTCTCTTCCCGACATCTCCTTCTCCGCCGTCAACCCAATAAGCTCTTATCCTCCACGCTTCACTGAAGGGTTACAAAGACACATATTTTTTCCAGAATTGATTATATGCAAATTGTTATGATATTCTTTTTGAAATCACTTCTTTTTATCCAGGCAGCAGGTTTTATCTTGTACAACCGACTGATGCCGGCCATTAAGTAAGAGGGGTGTCAATGTCGTATCGAGCTTGGTTTCAATGCATCAACCAGGAGTGTGGGGCGAGCTATCCGCTCAACTCAATCCTCTATCGCTGCATGGCGTGCGGCTCGCTCCTGGAAGTGCAGCACGATGTCCATGCCCTCTCCCTTCGCGATCCCAAGGAGTGGATGAAGCTGTTCGATGATCGAGAAAGCTATACACACACTGAAGCAATTCAACGGCATCGTTGAGCAAGCCACCGAACAGGAACTGGCTGACGCCGCTGCTCTCGGTGACACTACCGGTATGTTCAACTGCCCGCACACCGGCGTTGCGCAATCTACCCCAACACCAACATCATTTTTACCGAATCACCAACCAATCCATACCTGCGGGTGCTGGACATCCCGGCGGTGGTGAAAGTTGCCAGGCAGAAACATGTGATGACCATCATTGACGCCACACTGGCTACGCCATATAACATCAAGCCGCTGGAGTTGGAAGTGGATATAGTCATCCACTCAGCCACCAAATATCTCGGCGGGCACAACGACCTACTGGCCGGGGTAGCCCTCGGCAAACACGACCTACTGAATGATCTCTACCGCATGCAACGGATGATTGGCGCTACGCCTGGCCCGTTCACCTGTTTTCTGCTCGAACGCGGCCTGAAGAGCTTTGCACTGCGTATGGAGCATCACAACCGCGCTGGACTGGCTGTTGCCCGGATGTGGAGGACCTCATCGCCGATCTGAAGCAGGCTTTGGACAAGATCTGAACCTCGCAGCAGGGACGAACCACCTACTATGACTACAATCAAGCTGATATTAGCTATCAGGCACATCCTCCATGCCATCTTTGCAGAATAATCCTTTATTTCGTCTCTGCCCTGTCTCAGCCCTTCTCGCGTGATGAAGGCTAATAGCGTGCCGCTGAACCAGCAGGCTGCTTCAGTACATCGTTACATAGCAGGGATAAAGGGGAAGGCAGAGGGATCAAATGGGGGTCAGAATTAATGGCTGATAAGGCTCCGAGTCTTTTCGCCTTCAATCCTGACAAGCTCTGCTATATATCTCTGGGTCTCTACTATCCTCTCTGCACTGGCCTGGATATCCTTCTCGCCCGCCTGGATCTCTTTCAATATCTGGCTCTGTCTTTCAGCCCCTTCATCCATCTTGGCAAGGATCTCGTTCTGCCTGGCGAGGGTCTCATTCTGCCTTCCTATCGTCTCCTTCATCCACCTGCCATTTCTCCATGCCACAAAGGTGAGGAGACCCCCAAAAAAGGCAATCACAAGACTAAAAAAGCCGATGGTGAAACTTAAAAACTCTATGTTCAAGAGCTCCATAATTTAAGGATAGCAATGGGAACAATAGAAGTCAAATCAGAATGTGCGCCTTGTAGCAGGTGTGCGGGCATTAGTTACAGATGATCCATGGTAATGGCAGTTGCTGCATCTGATGGGACCTCCCATACCATCATGACAACTTCCACACATCATTTGGTTGTATGGGTAATCACCCCAGCTGTGATGGATATTCTCCCAAGTATTACTTCCCGAGGTGTCTTCTCTGTGGCACCTCATGCAGAGATAACCATAATCTTTAGTTCCTGTGCTAACTGTCCCGGATAATGTGTTTCCGTTTACCTCCTTTCTTATCAGAAAGTTGTTCGGTGCACCATGTGGCTCGTGGCAATCCAGACAGGAAAGCACCTTACCCAAGCCTGTATTGGTGCAAGAAGAAGTAGAATAATAAGGAGGATCAATGCAGATATTAGTAGTAGCAGAATTCTTGCCGTGTTTATCTCCGCCACTACTATCACCGCCTGTAGTCTCCCAATCAATCTTTTTCAAATTCCTTCCGAGAGTTGTGCTATAAATCGTGTTTGTAGCATTATGGCAGTCCGTGCAGAAGGTATTAAAATCGGTTAAATTGGAGCCATCCGTGGTTGTTGAGCCATCAGGCTCGTAGGTTGTTGTGGAGTTAAATCTATAAGGGGCCTGATAGCTGGCAGTATAGTTACTCATTCTTTCTGTGGAGACATCTCCCCAGAGACCCCATGCATTATTATCCGTAGAATGCTGACTCGGTCTTGAGACAGGCCAGCCCCTTGTACCAGAGGTTTTGGCGCTGTTAGGTGCATTTGCTGGGTCTCCCTGTGCCCTATGGGGATTATGGCAGGCACAACAGGGATTGGAATCAGTGGTATAATTCCATTTGCCATTAATGAATGTCTTTATATCACTGAGTTTATGTGATGAACCTGGTGAGATGAATGAGAATGCCTCAAGGATATCATTCAGGGTATCAGCAGTCCAGCCACCAGCACGGTAGCTGTAGCTGCGGTTGTAAATATAACCTCCAGTCTGATATGACCCAGTATCTCTATGGCAACCAAAACAAAAAGCTGGAACATTTTGATAACCTAATAAATACTTATCAGGACCACCAGTAGGGTTTGGCTCCGCTCCGCCGATACTCGCATGCTGTTCATGGCAGTGAGCACAGTTACCTCGGCCATAATCTGTAGGGAATCCTGTAGCGCTTCGTTTGACTCCGCTGCTACTACTGCCATGCGTAGAATCGAGATAGGGGCCGGGACTTGCATTTCTTGGATACAACATCCACCAGAGGAGTATTCCTATACAGAACATGGAGCAAAGAGCTAAGAGCTTAGAGTTAATAATGGTTCTGCCTTTATTATTCCAATACCTTTTCATAAACCTTCCCATCTGTTTGCTCATTGCTTCTTTACCTCGGGTGACATTCAAGACACAGTGTATTTTCTTTCAGACCATTCCATACGAGGGCTTTAAAATAAGGGCCTGCATGGGCATAGTGGCAGGAAAGACAGAAAACTGTCTTTCTCCCATCTGATTCCTCTATGCTGATAATTAAAGTATCAAACTTATCAATTCCCTTGACCGCAACCCCTACAGGGTGCATATCATAAGGACTTTTAGTTGCCTTTGGTAAGAACTTTGTATGACAGGAAGTACAGAAATTGTTCATCCCAGAGATATATTTATTTCTGATATACTTTTTGTCTCCTTCGGCCTTAACAATAGTGAGTTTTTTATTAATCTCTGTTTTTAAGTTCCTGTAGTTACCGCTGGCATGAGGGGCATGGCAGTCGAGGCATGAAAGATTGTGGCCTTTATCAGGGAATTTTTCTACAAAGCCAAAATCCCCTCCTGCCAACATAACAGGGGTATTCTTGATATAAGGAGGATTGGTGCCTGAGATATCCTGCTCCTTATCATGGCAGGAAAGGCAGAATTTTATCGTATCAACCGACTTTAGATAGTCTTCCTGCAGGGAGACCTGCTTATAGTGGGGTACACAGCCGAATAGAGAGAGGAGAATAAGCAGTGCTATCAGTAAAGACAAAAAAGACGTGCTCTCACACGCCCTTAATCTTAAATTTCTAACTTTTAAGTCAGAAAATCTGTCTGTCTGTCTGTCTGTCTGTCTGTCTGTGCAAATTTAATACCATAACTATCCTCTTATTCGATCTTCTCAATAAATACCTTTGCAGCCTTTAATGCATCCTTTACCATATTTACATTGTAGATAAGCCCCCTATAATACCCTGCTATATGCAGAGCATCATAGAGCATTTCAAACTCCCTCATCAGTTTTCCATCGTGAACAGCTATATGTTTTTGCAATGCCTTTCTATATGCGTCTACCGATTTTGGAAGTTCTTTCTTTGCAAAGCCCTTTTTAATCAGATACTCATTTATCGCCTCTAAAACAGCAAGATAGGCTGTCCCTAGTGCTTCCCTTACTGGTTTAATATCGTATAGGTATTATCCTCTCTGGAACAGTTTTTAATATCTCCTTTGCATTATTTATCCCGTTTAGAGATTTATCTCTAACGGGATTTAAATATCTCGGTGCCTCTTTCATTTAAACCCCTCACATTAAACTTTACCACATTCAAAACCTGTTATCAATACAAATTCCTTGGACAATCCCCAATCAGTCTATCTATTTCAGACCTCTGGTTTTATTAATAGCAATGGCAGGATAATATCAAAAACCGATCTTTTTAAACACGTGGTACTAATAGAGGATATAAAGACCGATGCTACAAGGAGTTTTTATACAAAGCATGTAAATATTCGGTAAACCACGTTAGTTAAGGTTCGATTGTCTTTATAAATCTCAAATGACAATTTAATAACACATCTATTGTTAAGCCAACAGGTTTTATGACTGAACATGCCCATCGACAATATATTATACTTCTTACATGTATAACAAAGCAGCTATACCATATGAGTTTCATCATGATACTCTGCCTGTTGTTAAAACTGATAAAGTCGTTAATGCCTATGATGAGGCAATATC
>JBFLZS010000131.1:0-4656 GCA_040756135.1 Nitrospirota bacterium | reverse complement strand
CACGATGTCGCTGACAGAGGCTATAGGAATTGTGAGATATTACACGATGAGAAATTACATTGCATATCGATCACACAGGAAAAAGAAACTGAGGTCACGTGTTAAAAAAAATCCGCTGTAGTGTTAGTAAAGGGGGATTAAGGGGGTTATGCCTTTTTCAGCCTTTTTACAACCCCCTCCGCCCCCCTTTTTTAAGGGGGAATTTCAGACATATAACGCATTGTCTGAAAAGTGCCGCTGTAATATTAATACTTTTGCAATGAACTCGATTTACATTAATATAACAAATGGCTTATACATGGGTTCCATTAGCACTTATTTCAGCCCTTACACTCGCAACGAGTGACGCACTTACCAAGAGAGCACTTGCTCGCAGCAATGAATACCTTGTGGCGTGGTTCAGAATTCTTTTTTCAATCCCTCTGCTTCTTCTCATCTGGTTTTTTATCCCTCTGCCGAAACTTGATATCGAGTTTTATAAAGCCTTTGCATTTGCATTGCCCCTTGAGATAATAGCAATCGTTCTTTACATAAAGGCGCTAAGGATTTCTCCACTCAGCCTCACTCTCCCGTTCCTCTCCCTGACACCTATATTTTTAATTCTTGTTTCTTATGTAATATTAGGAGAAAAAGTGTCTTTACGGGGTAGCATCGGAATTATCCTTATTGCAGTGGGAAGCTATTCCTTAAATCTACATGAAATGAGAAAAGGCATCTTTGAGCCTTTTAGGGCTATAACAAGGGAAAAAGGCTCGGTTCTCATGATAAGCGTAGCCCTCATTTATAGTGTCACATCCTCATTGGGAAAGATGGCAATAGAGCACTCATCTCCGTTATTTTTCGGCATTACATATTTTGTAGCAGTAACTATTGTTTTTGCTCCAATAGCTTTATGGCTGGGAAAGGGTGAACTAAAGAGTTTCATCTCAGAAAAACAATTTAAAGGCCTTCTGCTTCCGGGTCTTTTCTATTCAGTAATGATAGCCTCCCACATGATCGCAATCAGCCTTGCAAAGGTTGCATATATGATTTCTGTGAAAAGGACAAGCTTGATTATAGGAGTAATTTACGGATACGTTCTTTTCAAGGAGAAGAATATAAGGGAAAGACTTACAGGGGCTGTATTGATGTTTATCGGTTTTGTAATGATTGTTACAGCTTCATAAATTTTATATTATAGATGTAAGGAAATTATGTCTGAGAAGACTATCTCAATGAAGGGTATAATCAAGGCACTCGGTCTTGTCTTCGGAGACATTGGCACCAGTCCTATATATACGGTAACAGTTGTATTTCTATTTCTTACTTCTACGAACGATAACATCCTTGGTGTTATATCTCTAATAGTCTGGACACTTGTAATACTTGTAACAATACAGTTTGCGTGGCTTGCTATGAGTCTTAGTATAAGAGGCGAGGGCGGTAAGATTGTGCTTAGAGAGATACTGCAGCCACTTCTGAAGTCTAAAAAAAGTACAGGCATTGTAACCTTAATAACCATTATAGGGGTTTCTTTACTCATTGGTGACGGAGTAATTACGCCAGCCATAAGCATACTTAGTGCTGTGGAGGGTTCTATTCTGATACCAGGATTAGAAGGCCTTTCCATAACCTCTATTGTTCTCACTGCAGTGCTCATTGCTATATTGCTTTTCGCTTTTCAGAGAAGGGGGACAGAAAAGGTAGCAGGGGCCTTTGGCCCTATCACAGCTACCTGGTTTGTATCTCTTGCATTGTCAGGAATTATCGCCATCTCAGAGGCACCAGAAATACTTACGGCACTTAATCCATACTATGGATTAAGATTTCTTTATGAAAATGGGATGGCAGGATTTATTGTCTTAGGAGAGATAATACTCTGTGCCACGGGTGGTGAAGCCCTGTATGCAGATATGGGACACCTTGGAGCCAGGCCGATAAGACAGGCATGGGCAGGAGTATTCGTTGCACTTGTTTTGAATTATTTAGGGCAGGGGGCTTTTTTATTGAAGCATCCTGAGGCAAAGAATATCCTCTTTGAGATGGTATTTTACTATGCAAAAACCCTTTATATCCCATTCCTCCTTTTAAGTATCTCTGCGACCATCATTGCCTCGCAGGCTATGATAAGTGGTACATTTTCAATGGTATACCAGGGGATAACTACGCGGCTTATGCCGATGTTCAAAGTGAATTATACATCTACCGAAAGAATGTCTCAGATATATATCGGCACTGTCAACTGGTTTCTGCTTGCTGCGGTTCTTTTCGTAATGCTTGAATTTAAGGAATCACACCGTCTTGCTGCTGCCTATGGCCTTGCTGTTACAGGGACAATGGTACTTACAGGCATCCTGATGACATGGATCTTTTATTTGAAAAATAAAAAATTGCTTGCAGTTATATCTGTCATTGTCACTATTGTTGATGCTGCTTATCTTATTGCTAACTTCTATAAAATACCACATGGCGGCTACTGGTCTATTATTATTGCTTCAATCCCACTTGCGATGATAATTCTTTATACAAGTGGACAGAAAAGACTTTACAGGATTATGGATTTTATGCCTTTAGACGAGTTTCTTCATAAGTTTACACGGGTACACGCAACAACTGAAAGGATTAAAGGCACTGCACTTTTCTTATTGAGGGATATAAAGGAGATACCTTTTTATATTACACAAACAATGTTCTTTCATGGCGCTCTTTATGAGGACAATATCTTTGTTTCAATCATCAAGAGAAATGATCCTTTTGCTGTTGTAGGTTACTTTAAAGAAGACCTTGCTGAAGGTCTCAGAGTCTTTGAGATTCAGGTGGGATATATGGAAGTAATTGATGTGGAAGAAATTTTGAGGGAAGCAGGGGTAGAGGAAAGGGTTGTCTTCTATGGTCTTGAAGATATTGCCACAGAAAACCTTATCTGGAAGGTGTTTGCATTAATTAAGAGAGTAACACCGACATTTATCCAGTTTTATAAATTCCCCGCCAAGAAGTTACACGGTGTATTTACAAAGGTATGGCTGTAAAACATTCCGTGGCAAACCAAACCCTCACGCCACAAGTGGCACAAAGGGACATGAAAATTATTCTGTCATTCCCCGACTTGATCGGGGAATCCAGGCTCGTCCCAGCGAAAGCGGGGAACTATATCAAGGAAATAGATTCCCGTTTTCAGGGGAAACTCTGGATTCTCTGGTCAAGCCAGAGAATGACATTTTCGGAGCAAACAATGATAAAAAATGGGGAGATTTGATAAATATCATAAATGATATGAACGCCCTCAATAAATTAAGAAAGGCAAAAGAATTTCTTGAAAAGTCTGGCGTCGAAGATGCTGCAAAAAATGCAGAATTGATAATATCACATTGTCTTGGAATAGACAGAGCATCTCTTTACAGAGACAATCCCATAATTACGGAAGATCTTATTTCAAAGATAGATGAATTCCTAAAAAGAAGAGAAAAAAGAGAACCCCTGCAGTATGTCATCGGTTATACAAAATTTTATGGGTTAAAGATAAAGGTGGGACCAGGAGTTCTGATCCCGAGACCTGAGACAGAATTGTTGGTAGAAGAGGCTATAAAGGCAGTCAGGAGACATGAGTCAACAGTCAGCCCCCCCACCCATCCCTCCCCCTCGAGGGGGGAGGGTAAGGGAGGGGGTGAAAACTCGTCAAAGATCACTGGTCACCGGTCATTAAGTATTTTAGATCTCTGTACAGGTAGTGGGTGTTTAGCTCTCGCACTTGCAAAAGAATTTCCTGAGGCAAAAGTTTATGGTACTGATACATCAGAAGTTGCGATTAGTTATGCAAAAGAAAATGTTGAACTTAACAATATAAATAATGTAACTTTTCTAAAAGGTAATTTATTTGAACCTTTAAAAAACCTTGTTTTTGATTTAATTGTCTCAAATCCTCCTTATATAAGAAAGGATGATATAAAAAATTTACAGTTAGAGATCAAAAACTGGGAACCTGTAGAGGCTCTTGATGGAGGGGAAGATGGCCTTGATTATTATAGAATGATAATTCCTGGGGCAAGAGGATATTTAAAAGAAAGTGGATATCTTATTCTTGAACTTGGAGTTGGCCAATCTGATGCTGTCAGGAAAATGGCAGAAGATAAAGGATTTAAGAATATTTCTTTGGTGAAAGATTATGCAGGAATTGAGAGGATATTTATAACTAAGGGGGAATCAAGAAGGATTCCCGACAAGCGGGAATGACAGCGAACATAAAATCATATAAACTAAATTGTCAAGGCAGGATTTATGAGCTTATCTGAGGAAAACAAACAACTCGAAGAACTTGACAAAAAATATATCTGGCATCCCTTTACGCAGATGAAGGACTGGCTTGAGGAGAAGCCAATAATCATCTCTAAAGGAAGAGACTGCTTTATAAAAGATATCTACGGCAGATGGTATCTTGATGGTGTATCATCCCTCTGGGTAAATATCCATGGTCACAGGAAAAAGGAGATAGACGATGCTATAAAACAACAACTTGACAAGATCTCTCACAGCACATTGCTTGGCTTAAGTAATGTCCCTGCTATAAGATTGGCAGAGAAACTTGTACAGATAGTTCAGAAGTCACTCGGTAATAACCAAGAGTCAAATCCCGCCGAATCCCCCCATACCCCCCTTTGGAAAAGGGGGGCTGAGGGGGAT
>JBFLZS010000130.1:0-5218 GCA_040756135.1 Nitrospirota bacterium | reverse complement strand
AAAATTATAAAAGGTTTAAAAAGCTTATAGAAAATTGGATTGATCTTGCAATTGATCATTCAAAATTCAAAAGAGATATCGCTAAACGGATTGATTTGAAATGATGAGAACTCGGTACTCTCAAGTTCTTAATATTTATGCTTTTAAACCCTTGTGCATATGGAGCGACCTTTAAAGGCAGGATTATAGATGCTGATACAAAGGAGCCTATTGAGGGAGCAGTGGTAGTTGCGACATGGCTTGAGGAAAGAGCAACTGTGGCAGGGCCCGCTTCAAGGTTTAAAGATGTGAAGGAGACTCTAACAGACAAAAATGGAGAATGGATTATAACAGGGCCAAAAGGAAGAAAAGGAGGAAATATTACTGCCATATTTACATTCGTAACAGGCACTCACTATACAAAACCGCCTGAGTTTATTGTTTTTAAGCCCGGGTATTGTTCATGGCCAAATGGATTTTTCATTGATGCATGTAAAGGAAAGATAAAGCCTGGAGGAAATAATAAGATTGCTGAAGGTGAAACCATAGAACTGCCAAAACTGGCAAATAGAGAGGATAGAAGAAGATCTAGTAGTATATGGCCAGGACTTGCAGGTGGCGATTTAGCAACTGCAAAAAAGATAGAAAATTTTGTAAAACTTTTGGATAAAGAAGAAAAGGATCTTGGGCTCGGCGGGCAAGGATGGGTAAGGGAGTTGGATGCAAAAGTTTCTGATTATCTAATTCTAAACGATATTGGCCCATATAAACTATCGTCAACATCTGAATTTATGGGGATAAAATTTCTCAGTGAAAATAAAAACCTAAGAGAGGTTGATATAACAACAGAGAGGTTTGTTGATGAGGAATATAAGGAATATAATAGCTATAAGGCATACAAGACTATATATGTCGGAAGTTTAGGAAAGCTTTCATTCATGGTTGAAATAAAAGAATATTTCCAAAGAGGCAATTTGTTGCATAATGTTGAGTATAGTTATCGCGATAGAGGATGGGAAAGACTCGGTTTACTTATTCAAGGAGCACAATTAAGATTAATAGATGGAAATAAAATAATATTTTTAGAAGGGAGACGTTATAGTTGGATTAGTAAAAATGTTGTTGTTAATATAATATGTTTCGAGAGTAACAAATCTGAGCCTCTTGAAGTAATTCAGGACTATCTTCGGAAGTTTCCATCTACAATTCCAGCATCATTGGAATTTGACCAAAATCACAATAAAAAGTGGATTAAAAATGAAATGGAGAGGAGACTCAATATAAGCAATATGCTATTTGAGCGGATAAGAACCGCTACATTACCAGAGAGAAAAGCACTTAAAGAAGCAGTTGACAGTCTGAATGTTTTTCTAGAATACAGAGAGAGATATTTTGACAAAGAGTCAAAATTTGAAAAGAAATTACTCCAAGAGCACCTCGACGCAAATAACCAGACAGATATAAAGAAAAAACTTTCCGAATATAACAAATGGTGGAGAGAAAATAAGGGGGAAAGCATTGATCTACTATAATCAATTTTCTCCAAGAAAAGAAAACATCTCTCTTGGTTTACTGGTATTATCCGTTTCTTAAAGGAGTTGAAAAATGAGAAATAAAAACTTAATTTTTATCTTAACTTCTTTAATCATTTTAAGCTGGACTTCACAGGGTTTTTCTTATGCAAAAGAAACACATCAGGCAATTAACGAACATATAGCGCAAAATACAGTAAGTGGATTTTCTTTAAATAATTATCTGATGGAGAATCTGGGGTTCGGAGAAGGAGTTAAAGAAGAATTAAACGGCATTGATGCTAATGGAATAAATGTTAAGAAAAAAATCTTTTGGTGGCTTGGACATGGAGGTTTTCAAGAGGACGTGCCTGAACAGATATGGAGGCTGGTTTTGAATATGGCGCGCAACAATAATCATTTTCATAATCCTTTAGAAGTGTGGGACAGTGCTGGGCTTGATGATTATGTTGGCCCTTTTCATTACACAGGTCAATCACTATTATTATGGGCACAGAATCCAAATCAGAGTCCTGGTGGGGAATGGTCATGGCAAGATGCGAGGGAATATTTTTATATTGCTTTAACAGGAAAGGATTTTACAGGCACAATAGTTGCACCTGACAAAGCAAAAAGGGACGAATATTTTGCAAGGACGTTTAGGGGTTTGGGACAGCAGATGCATCTTGTGCATGACGCGTCTGTTCCCGAGCATGTAAGGAACGATATTCATGTATTTAAAGCTTATGAAGGTTATGTTGAAGATGTGAGAAATGAAGATTTATCTTTATGGAGTGGGTGGATAAGTAGCCCACTAACCTTTGATAAATCAATTCTGAACATTGTCTCAACGAATCCGTCTGCTCCAGTTCCCATCTCAAGAATAATTGACACAGATAATTATAATGGTACAAATCCTGGCATTACTGCTACTACAAGTATAGGCATATCAGAATATACTAATGCTAATTTTGTAAGTGCAGACACTATAAACGCCTCGGACTTCCCCTATCCCCAAATTACAGAGAGTACGCCGATTGTGGAAAGAGACTTTACCAATACCCTCTGGAACACTACCTATCCAAGACGGTATTACCTTAAAAATTGTTGTGGCGAGACCAGCGGTGGTCAAGGCTATCTCCTTTCAGCAATTGACTATCTTGATTATTACAGGCAGAAATACCCTTTATTGAGTTTTGCCCTTCCAAAAATACCTGTGTTAGATGTAAATGTTTATAGCGATTACGCCTCGCTTCTCATCCCCCGTGCCGTTGGTTACTCGGCGGGGCTGCTGAATTATTTCTTCAGGGGAGAAGTGGAGTTCAGCAAAGAAATATATGAGCAGACAACTGCTGATGGATATCACGGGTTTGTATCTGAAGGTCAAGAATCTCACTCTCAATGAAGAGATGAAAGACGGTGAGGTCTTTGTATCCTATAAATACAAGCCTGCAGGTGAAACAGAGTTTACCCATGGCCTGTCCGATCCTGTTGCAAGCGGTAATATACCCTACGAAGGTGAAGCTTACTATAACTTCACATTCCCAACCCCAATACCTGCTGATGCTGCTGATGTGCAATATCTATGGGTCTTCAAAGGGACGCTTGGACAGGAAGTAGATGCGGTAGTTGGGAAAGTGGTACCTGAACCCTGTCGCTTAACCGGAGAATGGTTATGCAAGCAGGATGAAGGTATTTCAATGATTCTTACTCAAGTGGGAAATAACATAACAGGGACATGGACGGATTTATTAGTATATTGTCCACCTGATGATTACGTTACATGCACAGCTACCGGCACAGGCACTTATAACTCCTCAACTCGTTATATTGATCTAATTTTCAATACAGACATGTATTGTTGTTGTCCGCAGCTCATATATGAAGGAAATCTACAAAGTTGTGATTGTATGGCTGGTAAGTTAATAAGTGTCTGTAACCCTACTACTGATGCGACCTTTACAAGAAAGGGAAGCGATGCTCTATGTTTCCCTTAAACCATAGGATGTTGAAAAGTGTGAAAACTAAGCTATGTGTTAGGGAGAAGAAATATGAGAAGGTATGAAAAAGTATTTTTAATCTGTTTCTTTATCTTATTCTTATGTATTTCTGTTTCATCTGCACAGCAGGTTGATGTGCCATTGATTGGGACAGGAATTGGAATTCCGAACATATCAGTGACTCCAACAAGCTACAATTTTGGAAATGTGAATCTGGGGAGTTCATCATCACCCATAACCTTCGCTGTTTCTAATACGGGCAGTGCGAATCTTGTAATAGGAACAATCTCCATAACAGGTACAGATGCATCTCAGTTCAGTAAACAGAACGACACCTGTTCAGGGCAGACATTGGCGCCATCATCAAGCTGTACTATTAATGTGGTCTTCTCCCCTGCATCAAAAGGCTCAAAAAATGCTTCTTTATTGATCCCATCTAATGATCCTGACACGCCAACACTGAATGTACCCTTGAGCGGTATAGGAGTTGGAATTCCGAACATATCCGTGATACCGATAAGCTACAACTTTGGTAATGTGAATGTGGGTAGTTCATCAACACCTCAGACCTTCACTGTTTCTAACACAGGCACAGGAGATCTCATTATAGGCACAATTTCTTTTGCAGGAACAGATGCCTCTCACTTTGGCAAACAGAGTGATAATTGTTCAGGTCAAACATTAGCACCTTCATCTAACTGCACACTCCAGGCAGTTTTCACACCCACATCGGCAGGCTCAAAGAGCGCAAATCTGACTATACCTTCAAATGACCCTGACACACCTACACTCAATGTACCTCTAAGCGGAACAGGGGTACAAACCATCGCCGTAACAGTACCCAATGGTGGCGAAAGCTGGGAAGCAGGCACAACCTACACTATCCGATGGACATATACTGGTAACCCTGGTTCTAAAGTGAAGATTGAACTTCTTAAGGGTGGTTCAGTAAATCGCATAATCATATCAAGCACATCCATAGGTAGCGGTGGTAACGGTTCATACAACTGGACAATCCCGGCTACTCAGGCAGGCGGAACAGACTATAAAATTAAAGTCACCTGTACCAGCAACAGTTCTTACACAGACACAAGTGATAATAACTTTACCATTATCGCAGCTACAATAACAGTAACCGTACCTAATGGAGGAGAGAGCTGGAAGGCTGGAACAACGCAAACCATAAGATGGACATATACAGCTAATCCCGGGTCTAATGTAAAGATTGAGCTTCTGAAAGGCGGGTCTTTAAATAAAACGATCAAATCGAGCACGTCTATAGGTAGTGGAGGTAATGGTTTATACAACTGGGCTATACCTTCTAATCAGACTGCCGGAACGGATTATAAGATTAGAATTACAAGTACCTCCAGCTCTACAATCAACGACACCAGTGACAATAACTTCATCATCAGTAAAGAATCGAGCGTAAGGAAGGAGTTTCTGGCACTTATTCTCAGATGGCAACGGTAGGTACAACCTTAAAGAGAGATAAATTAATTTGGAAATTTTTATTTCTGGAGAAACAATTATTCCAAAGTGGTTCCTTTCTTCCGAAAACCACGATTGATGTAATAAAACAAAGTCTTTAATATTAAAGGTCATAACACTACAGCGGATTTTTTTTAACACGTGACCTCAGTTTCTTTTTCCTGTGTGATCGATATGCAATGTAATTTCTCATCGTGTAATATCTCACAATTCCTATAGCCTCTGTCAGCGACATCG
>JBFLZS010000129.1:0-5251 GCA_040756135.1 Nitrospirota bacterium | reverse complement strand
GAGATCGGGGAGGCTTTAGAGATTGTGCGCTATCACACTATTCGTAACCACATAGCATATCTATCGCACAGGAAGAAAAGACTGGTGGCAATTATCGATGATTTATAAGATTCGCTGTAGTATTAATAGATGTAAAATGAATAAAACAGGGAGAATAAGTCATGGAAAAAATAACAGCAACAGATACCCTTACATTGTCAATACCTGAAAGAATCCAACTGGTAGAAGATATCTGGGATACGATAGCTGCCGAGGCCCAGTCTATTGAATTAACAGAAGATGAAAAAAGGATAATTGATGAACGATTGGAGGCTTATCATAGAAACCCTGATTTAGGCTCTCCATGGGAGGATGTTTATAAAAGGATATTGAGCAGGCAATGAATGGAGCACTATCAGGTATAGTGCTACCATGAAATATAAGGTCATTGTCAGGCCTGAAGCCGAAGATGACTTAAAGGAAGCCTTTTCCTGGTATGAAGATAAACGGACAGGGTTAGGTTATGACTTTCTTTTACAGGTTGATGCAGGAATCAACTTCATCAATAGAAATCCTGAAATTCATCCAATAGAATACAAAGGAACGAGGAAACATGTTATCAAAAGGTTTCCATACAAAATCATTTATCTTGTAGAGGAAGAAAAGATAATAATCCTTGCTGTAATTCATGGCAAGAGAAGACCTGATTTAATAAAAAAGAGAATAGATAACATCTAACAAGACGCTACCTGAACGCTTACAGCGTCGTTGAAGCTGTAGAAAAAGTCCATTGTTGAAATTTTGCGAAAAATATTATCCAATAAAAACGACAGGTTACAAAATACAAAAATGTTGATTTTGGGCTTTTTCTACAAACTCGTTAGGCGTAAAATTATGATAAAATTGATTACATGTGATTCAAATGGGACAGGGAAAAAGCAAAGAAGAATCTCAGAAAACACAGGGTGTCATTTGATGAAGCCATGACGTATTTTATGATCCGTTATCAGCAACTTTTAATAACCCAGATCACTCTATTGACGAGGAAAGATTTATAACTATCGGCTACTCTTCTCATGGCCGCTTGCTTGTGGTATCACATACCGAGAGGAGGAAAACAATACGTATTATCAGTGCACGGTCTGCAACCGCGCATGAAAGGAAGAGACATGAAAGCTAAAGAAAATCAGTGATGAATTACGCCCAGAATACAATTTTGATTATTCAAAAGCTGTCCGCGGCAAGTATTACAAACGCATTTTAGAAGAAAGGGCTAATGTTGTCATGCTTGAACCAGATGTTGCGAAGGCATTTGCTGATTCAGCAGCGGTGAATGATGCGTTAAGATCATTACTTGATTTGACAAAAACGACACAACGCCTAACAAAAAAATCCAGCGGACGGGGAATAGCCGCTCATTGATTTTGGCAAAGGTCGTTTCCCCCGCCGCTGATTTAAATCGTTGAACCTGTAGGAAAAGGCCGTTTTTGAAATTTTTCGAAAAATAATATTCAATAATAACAGGAGGTTATGAAAAGTAAAATTAATGATTTTGGACTTTTTCTACAGACTCGTTATGCTAAAATATTCAAAAAGAGAGGTGACATAATGACTACGAAAACAAACGACCTAATATTAATGGTCGAGTCTTTACCGGTAGATATAAAAACTAAATTGGTTGAAAAGATTCTCAATAGCTTGCATCCATCACAAAGAGAAATAGATGAATTATGGGCAAAGGAAGCTGAAAAAAGGGTTAAAGAAATTAGAACAGGCAAAGTTAAAACTATACCCGGCGAAGAGGTTTTTAAGGAAATTAAGAAAAAATTTTCCAAATGAAATACTCTTTCCATCCAGAAGCAAAGGAAGAGTTTCTTGAAGCTATAAGCTATTTTGAAAAGTGCCGATCAGGACTTGGCTTGGAATTCTCAAAAGAAGTCTACTCAACAATTCAACGGATAATTCATTTCCCGGTAGCATGGTCTAAGTTTTCAGAAAATACAAGAAGATGTTTGACTAATCGTTTTCCTTATGGCGTGATTTATCAAATTATTAGCGAAGAAGTATTAATAATTGCAGTTATGCAATTGAACAGAGAACCTCATTATTGGAAAAAGAGAATAAAATAAAGCATAACAAGACGCCCCACCTGAACGCTTAACGTGGAATGGCAATGAACCTTAACAAAAAACACATCATAAGCTGGACACTTTTTGATTTTGCGAACTCCAGTTATTCCGCCGTAATAGCCTCTGTTGTCTTCCCTGTATACTATGCCAATACAATTGTTGGCAATGAAACAGGGATGGGCGACCTATGGTGGGGAAGGGCTATATCAATCAGTATGGCTATTGTTGCTTTGAGTTCACCATTTCTTGGAGGCATAGCTGACTATGGAGGTTTCAAAAAAAGATTTTTATTTTTTTACACTGCCTTGAGTGTAGTTGCCATAGCAAGCTTTTCAATTCTTGAAAAGGGGATGACCTTAGAAGGATTTCTACTGATAATTGCTGCAAATCTCGGCATGGAAGGAGGGCTTGTCTTTTATAATTCTTTTCTTCCGCAGATAGCCCCCCGGGAATATCAGGGCAGGGTCTCAGCGTGGGGATTCGGAGTTGGGTATGCAGGCTCTATAATCTCACTATTATTTGCACTGTTATTTATAAGATCTGGCCATTTCGATGCTACATGGCTTATGGTTGCAGTTTTCTTTTCAATTTTTTCAATGCCTGCCTTTCTTTTTCTCCCTAATGATGTAAAGAGCGACTCATTGATTAGTTCAGGGATAAAAGGTCTCAGGTATACCCTGACCACGTTAAAGGAAATATGGGGAAGGAGAGAGCCGAGGAAATTTTTAATCTCATATCTCATATATGAAGATGGTGTGAATACAGTAATTGTATTTTCGAGCATATTCGCTGCCACTACCCTGGGCTTCAGACCCGGGGAACTCATCACCCTCTATCTCATTGTACAGAGTACAGCACTTCTTGGTGCTTTTTTCATGGCAAGGCCGATTGATCTATGGGGACCTAAAAGAGTAGTTATCGTATCACTCATTATGTGGACCTCTGTTGCGATAATTGCCTTTTTTGTTCAAACAAAAACCCAGTTCTGGTTACTAGCCTTATTTGCAGGACTTGGACTCGGTACTGTTCAGGCAGCTACACGTGCCCTTTATAGCCAGTTTATCCTTGAGGGAAGAGAAGCAGAATATTTTGGTATTTATTCTTTAGTAGGAAAATCATCGGCTATTCTCGGCCCGCTTATCTTCGGTCAGGTATCTGCAACATTTGGAAGCCAGAGACCCGCAATACTTTCTGTGGCTGCATTCTTCCTTATTGGCATGATTATCCTATGGTCAGTTAGAGGAGGAGGATCAAATATCAAGAAGATTCGAAAAAATTGATTCCTTTCTTTTCTCAATTCAGAGCCTTCCCATCATCAGCAGTGCATCCTCATCCGGATTGTCATAGTATTTTTTTCTGATAGTTTCAACCTTAAACCCGAAGCGTTCATAGAATTTTTGTGCACCGGTATTTGAAATCCTGACTTCAAGATACATAAAAGCACAGCCCTTTTTTTTCAATTCCTTTATTGTTTCATTCATCAGTATTGTTGCAACACCACGCCTCCTGAAATCCGGATGCACAGCGAGGTTCAGGATATGAGATTCATGAAGCAGGTAATTCACACAGATATATCCGATAACGTTTTCCTCAAATACAGCAGCCTTTGAAAATACATATTTTTTGTAAATCTCATTGAGAAAAGATTCTCTGGACCAGGGGGTACTGAACGAGATATGTTCGATTTCCAATATGTCAGGGATATCATCTTCCTGCATATCACGGATGATCAGCTTATACATTCTACCCATCCAATTTCATTCGGACATAATGTTTATTGTTCTTTTATCTCCTTCTCCTTAAAAACTCCCTCGGTTTTCCAGCACCTTTAGGTGGGCCGACAAGGCCGTCTTCCTCCATCAATTCCATTATCCTCGCTGCCCTGTTATATCCTATCTTGAACCGCCTCTGTATAGAGGATATGGATACCTCTCCGGTCATCTCCCCAAACTCAATCGCCTTCAGATACATCTCGTCTCTTTCAACTGATCTTTCATCATCTTCCATCGCATCTACCTGCTGTATGTTTTCTAATATTGTATAATCAGGTCTTCCCTGCGACTTCACGAATTCAGTAACGGCCTTTATCTCCTCTTCTGTGATAAGGGCGCCGTGTACACGTATAATCCTTGCACCCGGAAACATTAAAAGCATATCACCTTTACCGAGGAGCTGTTCTGCACCATGTGAGTCTAGGATTGTCCTCGAGTCTACCTTCGAGGATACCTGAAAAGATATGCGTGTAGGGAAGTTTGCCTTTATTATTCCTGTAATTACATCAACAGACGGCCTTTGTGTCGCAAGAATAAGATGTATGCCTGCTGCCCTTCCCATCTGAGCGAGCCTGGCTATTGAGTCCTCAACGTCGCTTGCTGCCGTAAACATCAGGTCAGCAAGCTCATCTATAATAATGATAATATAAGGTAGTTGCTCCTCCTTTTCCTCCGACCGTATGTTATAACCTTCAATATTCCTTGCAGCCCTTTCTGCAAGTATCCGATATCTCCGCTCCATCTCTATCACCATCTTCTTTAATGCCTCTGCAGCCTCTTTTGGGCCTGTTATAACAGGGGAGATGAGATGAGGTATTTCCTCGTATGCTGAGAGTTCAAGCAGTTTAGGGTCTACCATTAACATCTTCACCTCTGCCGGCGTTGCTTTATACAGTATGCTCATGACCATAGAGTTTATTGATACACTCTTGCCAGAGCCTGTCGCGCCCGCAACAAGAAGATGAGGCATCTTTAATAAATCTGCTACTACCGGCGTTCCGAATATATCCTTGCCAAGGCCAAGGGTAAGCTTCGAATTACTCTTTTTGAAACCTTCCGAGGACAGGATCTCCCTTAATGATACTAACTCCCGTTGCCTGTTAGGAACTTCTATGCCTATTGCAGCTTTACCAGGAACCGTGGAGATCCTGACGCTCTGTGCCTTGAGTGCAAGTGCAAGGTCATCAGAAAGGGAGACAACCCTGTTTATCTTCACACCTGGCGCAGGTTCGAATTCATACATTGTGACAACAGGGCCTGGATGTACCTGTGTAATTCTGCCTTCAACACCAAAATCCTCAAGTCTTTTTTCGATGAGTGATGAATATGCCAAAAGTTCATCCTTTGAAGGCCTGATGGCTGAAGAGTCAG
>JBFLZS010000128.1:0-5377 GCA_040756135.1 Nitrospirota bacterium | reverse complement strand
TATAATTTAGTCACTATTTTGAGATTTTTGATTTTTTGCCTAAAAATATTCTTGAAAATCAATCATTTTTCTAAACAGCCTTGGCAAATCTTACGGTTTTTGTGAAAAAAGTGCGGAAGTTGGGTTAAGGGGCATAGATTGCAAATATCTATATTCTTCTGTTCCAAACAGGTATGTATCAACATTTAACTTTAAAGAAATCAGGATTTCCAATGACTCGGAAGGCAACGATATAATAAAAATTCATATATGTTTCCGGACTAATATCATTGCGACTTTGTATATAGTCCCATAATGTTTCGGCAAATGATTTAATTGAGTTTAGACAGCGATCTTCGAGAATCACTTTTGCGAGACTTGTAGACACACGCCACATCGTTCCCAAAATTTCTGAAGCACCCTTATTGATAAAAGAAGTTGATATAGATAAATGTTCATCAATAATATCAGAAAGAGATGGTACAAGGTCAGTCTCGCACACACCAAGGTAAACCTTTGCTCCATCAAGCATGCAGTTTAAATTTAGGATATCAAGATGTGTAATATTTTTATCTTCCAATAATAATTTAGCATTAAAAGGATTTACCGTGTCTGTTCTACCATGGCATATAACCGCAAGAAATTGAGGCAATGTACAAATTGCCTCAAAATCCTTGAAAGTGGTTGTATATAGAGAAGGGGTATAATCTTTATTTTCTTTAAAGTCTTTAGAATTGACGATTAAATATTTACCGTTAGTAGAGAAACTCGTTTTGATATCACGTGCAAATGCCCATGCTGGAAGATAACAACTCGTGTTTTTCGTCATAAAAAATTCATTTTTTTCGCTTATCGCTCCATGTAAAGGCAAACGGTGCAGAAAGTCGTGAGGAATGAAAAGTACAGATTTCTCTGAGGGGATAATTTTATCGTTAAACAAAAACCCCATTACATTGTCTTTACCAATTGTTTTACAAAGCTCCACCAGTAACCTTGCAGAACCTTTTTTATAGCGATTATAATTTGTCTGCCACTCCACATAGGCATCAAAAAGTTTATTGTATTCAAATTTTTCTTGCTTCCATTTGTCATTTTCAACTCTGGTATTGTCATAAATTAGCGCATATCCTTGTTTCTCTAATTGATTTACATAAAAATGAACAACAATCCAGCCTTCAGGAATTTTTGTAAAAGGTCTCTGTTTTTTTCGTCTGATTTTTTTGCCGCACTTCCTTTTTATCTTATCAAATCCCTTGATAAATCCACCTGTCTGGAAATTTGCTTCCATCTCCAGTATCCGTTTGTAACATTCTGCATATTTTTTATCTTCTCTTGACAGGGAATCCCATACACTCCACTGCAATGCAGGCCGGCTTTTTAAAGAATCTGCTATTCTTGCTTTCAATTTGAATATTTCCTCTGCTGCAAGGAAGGCGAGATCATAAAGGTCTCTCTGGCGAGACCAATACCAGCGGATGTGAAGTGGAGTTGTAGTTTTTCGTTCAACCTTCTGGCAAGCACCCCATGCCTTAAGTGAAAGCTTTTTCCAACACGGCACACCGCATACCATGAGTCTTTTCAAAAAACTAACTGTATCATCCCAGATGGGGTCAGAAAATAATTTATGCTTAAGTATTTTTATAACTGTAAACATCTTCTCTTTAAGATTATTATAATCTCCCAGAACTCCATATGCCTTTGCCTTTTCAAGCTCAATCTCGATGCTGGGTATTTTAAAGTTATTGATTATTTGTTCAGGACATTCCTTATTGTTGGTAAGTTCTGAATAGCGAACTGCGATTTTTATATCCTCTTTTGGTTTTTCAAATTGATTGCAACCATTTATTAAAGCTGTTTCAAGGACTTTTATAAGTTCTTTTAGAAAAAGGATGTTTTCTTCATCCTCTAATCTATCTCTCTCAAGATACAATTGTGCCTTAATCCGCCATGCTTCTTCATGTACCTTAGGAGCAGAAGTTAATTCCGTTGCCCTTTCAATAGCATCATCTGCAAGCTTAATCCCCTTCTCAATAGCCTCAATCTTTTTTGCAGGCACTGTCACTCCCTTTGGACGAAATATCTTGCTCCTTAAAAGATATGCCTTTGCATAAACAGTCAGGGTTTTTGGCTTCAGTTCTTTAGAAGGTGTTTCATACAATCCCTTCAGCAATCCCAATGCAGACTCGATATCTTTTCTGCGTTTGGCATGACTGATTCCTTTCTTATCAAATGCCTTTAGATATTCTTCAGCCTTTTTCCTGATAGCATCCTCCCATATTTTTTCTTTCTGTATTATGGTTAATGTCTCACAGAGTTCTTTATTTGGTGGGAGCCCAAACTGATGGAGAGGGGTATCTTTGCAGTTTTCCTTTGCCTCTAAATAATCAAGGTAGGCTTCTGCTAATTTTTCTTTTTCGTTAGGATTTTTTGCAGCTTCCTGTAATCTATTAACTATTCCTTCTATCTCACACATTACAGGCATTATTTACTCCTAAAGGAAAAAGGGAATTTTTCAATAAGATTAGCATATTCCCCTTTCCATATCAATAAATTTTTGTTACCTGAAATTTTCTCTATCCTCTTATATTTACTGCTATTCCGCATAAAGAATTAAAGGGACTTTTTTATTTGCTATTAAACTTTCAGGACTGAGCTTTATGGATTTCCACAATCTCCTTGGCAAAAGGAAGATACCAAGGCATTATAACATTTCGGACCTAAAGAAAGACCTCGAAAATATAGAAAAGTTTCCCTGATGACTGTAATAGTTAATGCCACCCCTCTGATAAATTTTGCCTCAATAAACAGACTGAATTAAAGTCTCTCTTAGCAAAAGAAAAATAAAAGCAGCCTGCCAAATTTTCTACAAAATACTCTCCTGATCACCTTCTCCGAGTATAACCCGACATTAATAAATGATGAGAGAATTTAATCAAAAAATTTTATGTCATACATTTGATTGCTAAACGACTCTACATATAAAGGCCATAAAAAGAGGTGATTGAATGATAGAAGGCTGGTGGCGCAAAAGACTTCAATACTGCCGGGAACAAGTTCGCGAGATAGACCATGAAATTCTGGAGCTAATAGGTGAAAGAATGAAAATATGTCTTGAGATAGGAGAAATTAAGAAACATTTAGACATACCGGTTTTTGACCCTGAACAGGAAATCAAAGTTCTTAAGGACAAAGCAAGTCTTGGGGCAGCAATAGGGCTTGAGGAAGATTTTGTAACAAATCTGATGAATTTGATGATGCAGTATTCCAAAAAATTACAGAATAACAACAGAAAATATAAGGGGGAATTAGAACTCTACCCACAAAAAGATGAAAAGTATGTCACTCGATAGAAAGCAACACAGACAATATAAATAAGGTTGAGCGAGATGAAAAATAATCGCAAGGAGGTTAAATGGCAGCATTTAGAGAAACATTAACAATTGATTCATTCATAATGTTTGGCTTAGAAAAAGAACACATAAATATTTCTTTTGCTACATATTGGTTTGGGTCAACTTGGATATGTTCAGCAAGTTTGATTACACATTGAGGAAATTTAGTAACTAATGAGATGCGAACCATGAAGATCATCGGAAAAGATTCCTGGTAGTTGAGGATGTCACATTTAGTTTTGAAGATCGACATTAAAAAAAGGAGGTCATAAGATCAGGATGAAAAATAGAAGAAAAATAGTTATGATGATCGGCTTGATAATTCTAATCGGCATCTTTGTCCTCCTAACCCTTAACTATGCAACAGCAAATGAAATAGAAGATAATCCGGCTACTTCTATCCATGATACACCAGTCCAGCAGCCTTTGAAACAGAATCAGCATATTGACCCCTTCACAATCGCAATCATTGGCCTGTCCCTTGGCTGTATGATGATAGCCTCATCTGTGCACTGGAATATGACTAAGAGAAGATATCTGGAGGCACAGATAAGGGATCTCGATTCTTTTCTGGCGAGCAACTGTGCCGTTGAATGTCATATAAATGGATGCAATGATAATGATCCCATGATGAGCAGTGTCAAGGATATACAGAATAGCAGGGACGCTAAGCTTAAGGAATACGAAGAGCATAAGAACGTCATGATAAGGAGTATTTCCGATATCGAAGCAGAAATTATGAGGATTTGGGGATGATTGAGACAATCAAAACGATTATTAACAATCTCACCAGATATTATCAGAAACGGCGGATCAGGAAGCTTGTCCGTCAGTTGCCCGGTGACATGCGGGCTTCCGTCATGCATGACCTCTTAGGAATTATAGACATTCCCGACAGGCTCGAAAAGGTTAGAAGGACAAAGGAGATATTCGGCCCGTACAAGAAGCAGATCCTTGCCCCTTATGAACAGAAGATGTCCGACTACTGCAAAGAGTATTCGAAGATGCTGGATAAGGCCCGATCTAACATCATAGCCCCTAATTTCCCTATGCTGCATATCTCAATTAATCACGATATCCTTGAACAGAAGGTGAAGGCAAAGCTGACTCTGCAGAGCCTTGAAGAGGAGATCATGGCAATACCCCGGATGAACAAGTTTCATCTCTTTGCCGCTGTTCTCGGGATACTCCTTTCGGCTATAGCCAACTTTATAACGTTGAACATGAAGCTCGGAAATGACTGGTTCGGGGGCAACGAAGTACTTTCAACCTGTGGCAACGGACTGTTCTCACTATTATTGATTGTTTTTGAGGCTATAGGTCTGTATCTACTTATGCACTTCATGCCAAGGAAGTTAGGTCACGGTCTTGGCCGACTGATCGGAATTATCGGCGCCATAATAATTGTGATCAGTATATGCATAATCATTTTCTCAAGGGCCGAGATAGGGACAACAGCCATAACAACTGTCCATGACATAGGAAAGGTGGAATAGAGACATGGAAGAGATCACGTATCCGGTTATCCAGGACAGTACATTTGAAAAAATACGGCATGAAATTCTTTGTGAGGATATAATCAAGAAGCTGCGACCTGCCGTAGAGCAATATGTCGAAGAAGTCAGGCGATTTATAAGCATCTCAATGGTTAGAGGCTTCGACAGGAATATGATAAGACACAGCATTACAGTCTTTCAGGTCGAGATCATGAACCTTATCACTATGGCTGAGGATTCTCTTGTTCTGTCAAATTCACCGAAGACCAAAATATTAGAGATCGAACTGCAGGGACTGAAGGCGTCGATCGGGGCAATTATGAAGTCATCTGAGAAGATAATACTTGAAGAGCCCAACATTGAAAACCAAATTTTTTTCGAAGAGGTAATGTCAAAAGTTTTATGGAGAAGCAGGAAGATTTATGAAAAGGATATAAAAGGCAAAAGAGAGATAAAGTGAAACTATAAATTTCAGGTAATGAGCAACGAGATTTATAACAAGGGAACAAG
>JBFLZS010000127.1:0-5383 GCA_040756135.1 Nitrospirota bacterium | reverse complement strand
ACTATGGCATGTCAAGCTAATAATGCATATTATTAGTCACTATTTATAATTTCTGAGGCGTTTCATTCATTGTTTCTTTGAATATCAATAGGTTATGTGTTTGAATTTTTTTAAAAAGTCTGTTTTTATGAAAATTGTGCGGAAGTTAGGTTAACAGTCAACGGTTCAGGTACTGGTTCAGGTATGGTAAGAGACCAAGATACAGGAGGATCGAAAATCAACTGTACTATCACAAATGGCTCTACCAGTGGAGATTGTACAGAGAGTTATGAAGATGGAACTTCTGTAACATTATCCGCTACCACAGATCAAGGCTCAACCTTTTCTAACTGGTCAGGTGGTGAATGCTCATACATAGGCACATGCGCCGTAACATATGAGAGTTGTACATGCACCGTAACAATGAATGCAGATAAAACGGTAACTGCAACATTTACAAAGCAATACACCCTTGCAGTAACCAAAGCTGGAACAGGTTCAGGAACGGTAATAAGCTCCCCTGCAGGCATAAGCTGTGGAAGTGACTGTAGCGAGAACTATACAAGCGGTACCAAGGTAACCCTCAAAGCCACACCTTCTACTGGCTCAACCTTTACAGGTTGGTCTGGAGGCGGTTGTACGGGCACAGGGTCGTGCTTAATAACAATGGATGCAGATAAAACGGTAACTGCTACATTCCAAAAGGTTACTAATCCACCCACAGGCTCGATAGTCATCAATGGAGGGGCGGAAGCCACTAAATCCAGATCAGTTACATTAACATTAACGGCAAGTGATGATAGTGGTGGCACGATACAGATGTGTATAAGCAACACGACAAGTTGTTCATCATGGACAACATTTGCTTCAACAAAGAGCTGGACGCTATCCTCTGGAAGCGGGACAAAGACTGTATATGTATGGTTTAAAGACAAATGGGGGAATACTAATACAACACCGTATTCAGATACCATAATTCTTGATACCACAGCGCCAGTGAATGGAACAGTGACAGCCACGCCAGGGAATACACAGGTTACATTAAACTGGAGAGGATTTTCAGATGCACATAGTGGAATAGCAAGCTATAAGGTTGTATACAGTACAAGTAGCACTCCATATTCCTGTTCATATGGGTCACAAATTTATAATGGTGCAGGCACAACATATACTCATACAGGTCTTACAAATGGAAAAACCTATTATTACCGAGTATGTGCAATTGATAAGGCAGGGAATATGTCAACCGGGTCAACAACAACTGTAAAGCCACACTTTTAAACGACCACTATTAAAATAAAGAAAATTCAGGGGTCTGGTCTTCAATCTTCACTTAAGAAAGGTTCTACAGGGATATTTCAGATAAAAAACCTGATTCCCTTTATTTTCTCGAAATCCTTCTTATTTTTTGTTGCAAATAGAACATTATTTACGGAAACAATACCTGCAACCATAATATCCTTCATTCCGATGAGCTGGCCGCCACCTCTGAGTTCCCTGTAGATTTTTGCTGCCTGAGCAACTCCTGCCCCATCAAAAGACATGATAACAAAACCGGAAAGGGTCTGATTGATTATATCTATTTCATTTTTCAGAAGAGCACCGCATAGCAATTCGAACCTATTGATTTGCGTAGTTACTGGAAGAGCATTTCTTATGATTCTTTCAAAAATATTAACTCCGGGCCCTTTTCCTTTAAGATGGTCTATAATGATATCGGTATCTATGCAGATTCTATCTTCCACTTATTCAGTTCCTTGCGAACTTTCTTGACCCTTCTTTCAAATTCATCGCTTAGAGTTCCTCTTGTAGAAAGCATTCGATTAATAAGTATTTCTCTCTTATCCACTGGTTTGCCCTTCTTCTTCAGATAGACTGTAATAGCCTCCCGAATCATCTCAGCCATCCCGATGCGTTTACCTCTCTTTCGGGTTTCTTCTTCAGAAATATCAAGGAGATATTTTTTGATTGTGTCGCTAAGATATATAGTTGTTCTTTCCATAAACTATTAAAACATATATATGTCATTATGTCAATAATTTAGACGAATCCCTAATATCCCTAAATTGCCCTAAATTGGGACACAGAGCTTGTCTAAAAACTGGGCAGTAAAGACTTTAGCACACTATATATTGGCTCGACTGAAGTCAAACCTACCCCATATTGTATTCTTGACAAGAACAATTTGAGTTTTTAGACAAGCTCCACATCCCATTATCGGCAGATTATTTATGTATGCCCTTGAAAATTGGTATTATTGCTTTCGCTATTCTTTTGCTATTTTATATTTTACGTGGGGCCGGCAAGCTTTTCTGTCAGACTTTTTCTCACTCCTTGTAAGGTATTGGTATGCTAAAATAAAAAATTAAATGAAGATAACAGAATACGTTACCCCGTTGGGAAATGATGGAAGACGCAGGACATATCATAAGAGATTACAACAGAATATTATTGAATTTGCTGTTCAATACGAACTTTTTATTGATGGTAAATGGTATCCGGTAGTCAGTATGATACAGCACATGGATTTGCACACAAAGACGTTTTGACATTCAGTGGAAAAGTAGCAAAGCATAAACTGCCATTTTCTGATTACAATCTGGCATTAACTTTTGCAGAAAAAGATTTAAAGGAAAATTGGCTGAAGTATAGAGAAAATTTTTTGAAGGAGGTTTATAGAAAATGACGGAAAAGGAAATTTTCGAAAAAAATTTAATATTAAGTACAGAGTTTGATAGATATGTTATGGAGTATCCTGAATTTGCAGAGAAACTACCTCAAAATGCCCTGATTGTTCTATTACCAGAAGATGACCCTGAATTATGCAATATAAATATAGAACTGGCAAAAAAACAAAGAGAGCCCGGGCAACGGGTAGTATACATACATATAGGTGGGATTGCTCCACAAATGTCACGGCTGAAAGATGTAAACATGGAAATTGTACCAGCATAGCAAAAACACGGGGCACATTTTAAAACTCGGACTGCATATCTCACACCCTCAAGAATCTATTTGTTCCTGTGTTTCCCTGGCATGAATCTCCATATGAGCAAGACGAGCTGAAAGCTCCCCAAGAATTTCATCCTCTTGGCTTTCAGAGATTCCCGGAGTTTCTAACTGATTGAGCAAACTCAAGATTATAAGACACTCTTCCTTAAGTTCATATAGTAAGGTTTCTGTAAGTTTATCTTTTGTTATCATATTATCCCTCCAATTTTTCCATAGCATTTTCGATCTGATTCTCAAAAGCCCTTATTTCTTTTTCCCAATGGTTGATACATCCTTCGTTAGGAAAAGATTTTTGTCTTTCCACCTCAATTTTTTCTTTGTGTTCTAAAATTTGTTCTCTTAGGCTTTCTATTTTCTTCTGTAATTTCTTTCTTTTCATAAGAATCCATCTGGTATCAATTATAGCATGAAACGATCATGAACCTTATGCTCACAAAGGAGAATGAAAATACACACCCCTTAATCCCCTCTTTTTAGAGGGGAAAACTTAAAACTCCCCTCTATTAAGAGGGGTTGGGAGTGTGTTATAAAAAATATTTTCAGGTGAAAGTCATTTCAGATTTTCTACGGGTCACGATTAGGGTCGAACCTTCAAAATTCATTTGATTACAATACAAGGAATGACGTCAATTCACGTAGATAGTGACACATACCATATTTTCTTCCTTGATCTCCCCGAAGGCTATAAATAAATCCGATGTTTCTTTGTCATATCGCTTTCATCAGTCTCGTAACAAGGGAAGTCTGCAAGCGGGTTATCCATAAAATTTGATTGTATCTCCTCCCATAATTTTGATATTATTTTTAAAGAGAAGAAACAACGCCAAAAACAGCGACAGAACATCTTTATATTGAGAAAAACCCTGCCAAATATGAAGGGAAAGCCGTCATAAAAGGCACACGAATCCCTGTTGCCTCGATTGTAAATCATTATCGTTCAGGGATGAGTATAGAGGAAATCCTTGAGGGGTATCCTTCCATAACACCTGCACAACTATTTGATGCCCTTAGCTATTATTTCGACAACAAAGAAGAAATAGACAAAGAACTCGGGTAGAAAGGCTCAGAGGCCAAGGTGAGAGATTGCCACGTCACCCCGCTCCTCGCAATGACAACCTAAAAGATTCGGTCAATTTAGATACTACTTAGTTTCTGCTATAATTAATAAATGTTAGAGGCGATAATTCTTGGTATTGTACAGGGCATAACAGAATTCCTGCCTGTGAGCAGTACCGCACATTTAATACTATTCCCGTGGTTTTTCAACTGGAGCGGTGAAGTGGACACACTTACCTTTGATATTGCGCTTCATTCAGGTACACTGTTTGCACTTATTCTGTGTTTCTGGAGAGACTGGATAGAGCTTATCTTTACAAAACAGAAATTGCTTGGATTAATTATCTTGGCGTCAATTCCCGCCGGGGTTGCAGGGTTTTTCCTTAACGATATCGCAGAAATTGACCTCAGAAAGCCTCTTATAATAAGCCTGATGTTAATTGCTGTAGGCTTCTTGATGCTCATCGCTGAAAAGGCAAACAAATATAAGAACATGGAAAAGACAGGTTTGAAAGATGCAATCATTATTGGTATTGCTCAGGCCGTTGCCATCATACCTGGTGTCTCCCGTTCCGGCATCACGATCTCAGCAGGACTCTTCCGGGGATTTGAGAGGGAGGCAGCCGCAAGATTTTCATTCCTGCTTTCAACTCCAATTATTGCAGGTGCGACCATGCTTCACATCAAAGAGTTTTTTACCAGTCAGGTAAACTATGATTTCAAGGTATTTTCTATCGGAATTATCACCTCCTGTATCACAGGATTCATTGCTATAAAATTTTTGCTAAAGTTTCTCAAGAAGCACCCATTGAATCTCTTTGTATATTACAGGTTTATGCTATCCGCTGTTATAATAGCAGGTATATGGCTGAAAGGATAAAACGCATAAAAGAAGAGATCGTTGGTGTTGTTTCTGTGCTGGGAAGCTTTTATCTTTTAATAAGTCTAATCACACACTATGTAAGAGACCCTGTTCTTTTTTTTAGAGCCACAGAACCTCCCGAACCTGTACAAAATTTAGGCGGGATAATAGGGGCATATATCTCAGGCTGGCTGTTTATCTTATTTGGATTAGCTGCCTTTATTATCCCTCTTTTAATAATTGCCTTTGGCATTAAGCGGATACTTGGAAAAGAGAGACACAATATCTACCTTCTTGGGGGTATTTTATTTATCATATCGTCTTCTTTATTATTCTCACTGCTATCACATACCTTTAATATCACCATAGAAAGATATCCTGACGGTGTCGGCGGCCTTATTGGTAGAAGTATAGCTTATCTGGCTAACCGGTTTCTTGCCGTTTTAGGGGCCTATATCTTTTCGCTTTCTGTAT
>JBFLZS010000126.1:0-5443 GCA_040756135.1 Nitrospirota bacterium | reverse complement strand
TGGCAGATTCCATCGGTACAACATCGACGGCTATGGTTTTTGAGCGCAATGATCTTTTGGTGATCGAAGCCTCATATAGAATGATGCAAATATAGCATTTCTTTTTTCATACTGTCTGAATTGCAGGTAAAAAATATCTACACTTGAAGATTTAAGAGGAATCGGATAAAATTTAAAATAAAAATCAATCATCAGGAGGGAACTATGCCGGTAATTAAAGTTGGAGGATCAAAGGTTGAATTAGATGATGAAGGTTATCTTATTAATTTTAATGATTGGAATGAAAAGGTTGCGTGTGCTATTGCAGAGAGGGAAGGGGTTAGTAAGACCTGCCCTCTGACAAAAGAAAGGATGGAAATTATTAAATTCATGAGGGAATATTATAAAAAGTTTAATGATTTCCCTCTTCCCACGGCTGTGTGTAGAAACCTTCATCAACCGAGCAAATGCGTTGTGGAGAGATTTATAGAGCCCATTAAGGCATGGAAGATAGCAGGACTTCCCAGGCCATCAACAGATGTAGTCGCTACTATTGTGATGGAATGCACAAGGTAGAGGATAACGAATCCAGAGCCGGCCTTATTTTCCCTTTTTTGGCTGCCAGAGTCCAAAAGTAGCGCCGGTTGGATCTGTTATCACGCTGAACCATCCCATGTCCGGAACCTCGGTAACATCCTTGCAGATCGTTGCCCCAAGGGCATGCGCCTTTTTAGTCGAGGCTATAACATCATCAACAAGTATATATGGTAGCCAATTGTCCGGAATGTCGGAAACAGGCTTCTTCATTATACCTCCGCCCGTTCCTTCCCCGACGTTGATCGTCGTATAGTCCATGCCCGGGATTTCTTGCAGCTTCCAGTCGAACATGCTTGAATAGAACTTCTTAGACTTTTCTACGTCTTTCGTATGCAATTCAATGTGAACAAATGGGTTTGCCATGTTGCACTCCTCCTCAGCAGATCTTTTAAGACCGGGATTATTATTGTTCTGTCGCTTCCTCTACCTTTTTCCATGTCTTATCAGGATCAAATATCTTCATAGCTTCTGCTAAGCGCTTCGTATTTTTACCGAGATTCTTTTGGTAAATGATCCCATCCTGATTCACAATAAAGGTCATAATGCCGGAATTGCCGTATTCCGCTGGATACGCTACAAGCGCAAAGCCAAGGATCATCCTTCCCTTTATTACATAATTGTATGCCCCTCCGTTGGCATGTTTCCCCTGACCCTTGAGTATTTTGAAATAGTATCCGTGGAAAGGCGAAAGGTTAGGATTAGCATATCCTTCTTTTGCCGCCTGCGCGACAAGAAGCCCGAGAGGACTTTCTTCTTCACCTTCCTTCGTTTCCCAGTAAAGTCCATCATGCTTCCCCTCTGTGCTGATCAGTCTCTGGGCGAATTCGACTTTGCCGCCGCCTATGCAATCCCTGGTTGCATATTCCTGCTGTGCATCGACATAGGCATGAAGTACATCAATAACGTGCAGCTCATTTCTGCCTATTCTACGGTTCAGGATTTCCTGTTTCCCTTTCTTCGTGTCGAATACCCATGTTGACCCCTTCTTCACAATAGGGATTGGCATAGGCCATCTGTCGGTGCCTACACAAAGAATCATTTTATCCGATGATTCTTGCTGGAAGGAGTACATCTCGTCATAAGCCTTGAGAAATTTTTCGCGTCCAATCCTGTCTGCCGCCTCATCGCCTGAATAGATCAGTTCTCTGCTACCGTGACCCAGTATCGCCATAATTTCTTCCATGTCATTCGCCCTGACAGCAGCAACCAGAGACTTCACCGCCTCCTCAGGCGAGGAAAATCTCTTCTGCGTCTTGCCTGCCGCCTGCAGGGCCTGAGCGGCCATTAACAAAGTCATGGCAGCTATCAGACAAAAAACAATTAAAATCAGCCATTTCTTCTCTGTCATTTTATAGAATATGACGCTATTCATCTTTCCTCCCTTTATCTATTCTCAAAGAATTCACGACAGCCTTCTGTTTCTTTACCTGCGGGGGCCTTTCCCGCCGCCGCGGAATCCTCTGCCTTGTTGTTTCACGTCGCCGCTTGGACGCCTTATTTCCATGCTCCGGCGGCTCTTAATACCACGTTCGCCTGCCTTGCGCTCAAATCTTCCATCGCCGATTCCCCTGAAGGGAGTATCCCGCATCGGGGCGCGTTTAATTATTTCTCTCTCGGGTCTTAACCGGGGACATGCCAGTCGAACCAGACCCATGGGAATAAGCCAAGCCCGATGAAGATGCGGGGTCCAAAGCTGATATACCCGCCGGTGATGACAAATCCGGGTGGATAGTACCAGTAATATGGGGGATAAGCAGGATACCACCATGGCCCATATACATAGAGCGGATCATAGACCGGCACATAGACTACCTCCGGGTTAGCCGATTCGATCTTGATAATTTCCCTTTCAACTATGACTTTCTGTTCTTTTGTAGTCTTAAGGTTTCCCTGTTCCAGAGCTTTGCGCCGCAATTCCTGTATAGTCGCCATAACTTCATCCTCTTGGCTCAGAAAGGCATCTCCAAGCTTTATAGTCTGGTCGAGTTTATCGCTCATGGCGAAGAGAACGTCTGGGAAATAACAAAGTGATTTTACGCTTGGGTCCCAGGTCTTATTCTTCAGAGCTTCATTCAGTGCATCACCCTTCAATCCTTTGTTTTGACGCAGCCAGCGCTCGGCCTCGACAATCTCGAGCGGATAGGTCGATGCCATTAATATCTGGGCGATCAAGGAATCGGGATATAAGGCGATCGGCGCAAGCATCTGAGTCAGTTCTTCCTTTTTGAACCTGTAAGCCTCCTCAGATTCACCGGTCTCCTCTTGAGCTGGAATTCCCGACGGTATTACGAGCATGGCGATGATAATCCATGCCAACCCATGCATAATAATTGATGCTTTCATGGTGTCTCCTTTTTTACATTTTTTGAAAAATCCGTATTTTGATCTGCTTCAGAAAAAATACAAAGCTTTACACCCAAAAATGCAATTATTGGACACAAATGCATTATTTGGGTACACATAATTTTTTTATCAGAAATAAAACAAAAAATATGTCAGCAAAGGTCTGATTTTTTGTAAGAACATTACTCTTTATTTTGTAAGTATTCGACCTACAAGACAATAAGTACTCACAAAAACATAACCAGATTATACAGTTCCGGATACTTATCTTTCGAAAGGGATACGTCTTCTTTTAACAACCTCAAACCCTCCGGTACATGCTTCAGAAAAAATTTCTTTCCTTTTATTTTGCTCAGGAAGCTGTATGCGCCGAGGGCCTGCATATGACGCTGAAGCCTACAGGGAAGGATGGTTTCTCTGAAATCAGTATCGGTAATCCCCCTTAGTCCCCCTTTAGTAAAGGGGGAAAAATTTTTAAGGTTAGAATTTCTATTGTTATGATGGTTTGTTATACCCCCCTTTTGTAAAGGGGGGATAAGGGGGATTACTTTGTCAATGTAATAATTTAGAAGGCGTTCTCTTAGATCATCCTCAAGGCGATAATAAGGATCCCACAGTATTGATACCAAATCATACGCAGGTGGACCAATCCTTGCTCCCTGATAATCTAATAATCGTGGGGGGCCTCCTTTTGTAATCATAAGGTTCTGTGACTGAAAATCCCGATGTACTATCGTCTTTGGAAAAGAATTAACTGAAACGGCAAGCCTGTGAAATTCATCATTTAGTGCTGGGAGATTTTTCAGTGTAATATTCATGATACCTATTACAAATCTTTCGAGAAAGTAACTTGTTTCCCAGCGAAGATGTTCATAATCAAAGATTCTTTTTTGTAAAAGTGGACATTCATCTATATGTTCAGTAGCAACAGTATGTATTAAAATCAAGATATCAATGACTTCCTTGTATACCTTTTCTATCTGTTCTTTCTCACGCTGACATTTTAGCCAGTTGTACAAAGAGAGATCACCGAGGTCTTCAAATATCGCACTCATATTTTGTTGGTCTGCTTCTATCAATTCGGGTACAGGTATCGAGTATCTCCTGAAAAATCTTGTATATTCTACATGACGCGAAAAGTCCTGATCTTCATCATTACATTCCATGAGAATAACCGTCTGTCCGTTAGTTTTTACCCTGAAATATTTCCTATCTGATCCTCCTGTGCCGATCTGAACAAGGTCATTTCCTCTAAATAAATTGAATATCTCTGATTCATCGAGTTCTATTTTGAATCCTGAACCGAGGATGCAGTTTTCGATGAGTAATCCCCCTTTATCCCCCTTTAAAAAAGGGGGAATAGTGTTATGGCTTGCTTCTTTTTTTATAATGTTCTGCGTAAGGAGAATGCAGTTTCTGAATAAAATTTTTCTGTCAAGGTCATCTTTATCTGTAAACTTCGCATGTTCTCCTGGAATAGAGTCATCCCCCCCTTTGTTAAAGGGGGGTGAGGGGGGATTACTAATATTTTCAATAACAACATATCCATCCATCTCGATATCTTTACACCAATCCACTGAAGGATGAATATATACTGTCTCCCCATTCTTCCTCAGTTCATTAATAACTGCCTTGGCATACGAATTAGGTGTTCCGATGTCACTCCAGTAGCATCCTGTTACATCTAATGTGCCGATCTTATATCCTTCACCTATTGCTTTTGTCCATGCATCTACAACACTTGATATACCCAATGGTAAGAATCTCAAGAATTCAGGAGAGTAAACAGCGATGCCTGTGAAGGCTAGAATTCTTAAGCCCCGAGACGGGGGAGGGGTAGGGTGGGGGCGACTAAAAAATCTTATAAGAAAACCATTTTCATCAATCTCGAGTTTGTTGAATTTAGGGTAATCATGTACAGCAAGGGTAACAAGATTTTGTGAGGAAAGATGCTTATCGAGCAAAGTTTTTAAGTCTATATCCGAGACAATATCCGAATTATGCACAAGAAACATACTGTCTTTTAAAAGGGTTTCAGCATTCTTGAAGGCACCTCCTGTTCCGAGAATAGGCTCTTCAGGAAAAATTTCAATCATTGTATTGAAATTGGAGTGAATAAGCCATTGTTTCAGTTTCTCTCTTTTATAGTGGAGATTTATGGCGATTTTACGAACAGGCAGGGTCGTCATCTTTTCGAGGATTATTTGCAAGATTGGCTTTCCGAGAACAGGAATAAGAGGCTTGGGGATGAGATCGGTAATCGGCCTCAGTCTCTCACCGAGGCCCGCAGCGGGAATAAAGACGTTGATCAGATTCATACCCTTCATTATGCAATATTGCATAAAAACTCTCTTATTTTCAAGGTATTATACATAGCGACATAAGTCCTGGATTGTCTGTCATCTCTGAAAGCGCATACCTTTGTCATCTCTGAAAGCGCATACCTTTGTCAATATATTTGTAAAAAAATTAAAATGAGTGAAGTGCATCTACACGTCTGCACTTCATCTCCTTATGCATTTTC
>JBFLZS010000125.1:0-5689 GCA_040756135.1 Nitrospirota bacterium | reverse complement strand
CTCTAAAACATCATGGATTTTTCATCAAATCATAACTTTAAACAGTTTATTTGATATAATAATCAATGATAACGCAAGTTTAAAGGGGGTTTTTAAAGATGAATACCGAGAAGATTATCTTTAATAAAAAACATTTAAAGGAGAATTTAGATAAACTTTCAGAGTCTGATATTCAAGAGATTTTGGATTTTGCAGAATTTATTTTAGCCAAGCGATACAAAAGGAAAATATTGCCACAAAAGAGGAAGCTTGATCCCCAAAAAGATCCCATCTTGAAACTTATGGGGATAGCTGATGTTGAGCCTTTTGCCCATAAGGTTGACCGGGAACTTTACAGTTAATGAAAGAAGAACTCTTTATTGATACATGGGGCTGGCTTGTAATTCATAATAAACGAGAGCCACAACATACAGATGTTAATAAGTTTTATCGGAGATTTCGTGCTCACGGCGGAGCTATCTATACTACTGATTACGTGCTTGATGAGACACTGACATTACTTTTTCGTAGACTGTCTTTTTCTGTGGCTGGAGAAGCAATGAGCATTTTGGATAATGCCATTAAACAGGGTTATTTAAAGCTGGAATGGGTTTCTCCCCAGCGATTTGAAAAAGCAAAAGAGCTTCGCCTGAGATTTCAAGATAAACCAGAGATTTCGTTTACCGATTTGACTTCAATGGTTGTTATGAAAGAATTGGATTTGATATCAATTTTAACCGACGATGACCATTTTATTCATGTTGGTATGGGTTTTAGTAAAGCGCCATAGTAATTTTTAGAAAACGGTCAACAATTGGGGTCAAACCTTTGAAATTTAATTGATTCCCTGCTCCCTTTTGTAAAAGAAAAGAATAGAGCATCATAGGGGGTCTATAATTAAAATTAGAGCAACACAACAATCACTGGTCATGGGGTCAGGTCTTGTTTCTTGCAAAGAACAGAATAAGAGGAAAGGCTAAGGTTAAGTATGAGGATAAAGACAAGAAAAAGGGACGGTTCTATTTTCTTGTTTACACGATTTCTCAACTCTCCTTATTTCAAATGCTGAGTAAAATTCATGCAAAAACATATGTAACATCTTGATATAATTAAAAAATTATTAAGATAAAAATTAGCGATGCATGGATTTACCTACACACTCTCTTCGCTGCCAACCAGACGGATGCGAACACGAGTTTGTTCAAAGATAACTATACTCCCCTGCTCTAAAACATCATGGATTTTTCATCAAATCATAACTTTAAACAGTTTATTTGATATAATAATCAATGATAACGCAAGTTTAAAGGGGGTTTTTAAAGATGAATACCGAGAAGATTATCTTTAATAAGGGTATTGAAATTATTTCTCGAAAACATAGCTTAAGACTGTAAAGAGATCTGAGTAAAATCACATCAGGGTTTTTTATTAAATAATGTCAAAACATGTAGAATATAGTATAAGAATAGGCCCTTCTGATAGATATAGACATATCCATATTTCAGAAAAAGGGAAGATCGTCTATTTCAGGGTTCAATATGAGACAAAGATTAACAATTTATGGTATCCTGTAGCGAGATATGATACAGCTCATGGTTTTGCTCATAGAGATATACTGAACGTTAAAGGAAAGGTCAAGAAGACACCGTTATTCAATCAAGATTTTAATGATGCTTTGACATTTGCTGAAAATGATCTCAAGGATAATTGGGAATCTTACAAAAAGAGATTTCTGGAGGAAAGTGATGAATAGAGAAAAAGAGATGATAGAACGTAATATTGAACTAAGTGCTGAATTCAGCCGATACCTCTTTGAACATCCTGAAATTGAGGAAAAAATACCTTTAGATTCTGAAATCATATTCTTGCCGGAATATGATCAGGAATTAAAGTCATTCAACATGAAACTTGGGAAAGATTTAGAGGCTGAAGGCGCTAAAGTATTCTATATAATAATCAAAAATATGCTTCCAAAGATCATGTCGAGGATAGAAAAAATCGAACTGCACTCTATTGCATGATTTTCAACTGTATAAGTTAGAGGAATATGGGGTCAAACCTTTAATCTTGGAAATACATGTTTTTCCGATATATGCAACTATGTACCGCCATAAGCTCCATGAAATCAAGTACAATAGGCATAAATCCGTCTTGAATTTATCCTCTGGTCTCTGCGGTAGATAATTCGAGTCAGGTATGATAAAATGCCATAAAACTGGTTAAAGCAAAGGAGCATAGCTTATGAAAAAGATGGTAATTGTAGTGGGAATTCTTGTAGGGTTGTCCATAGTTAGTAGTGGATGGGCTGCAGAGGAAAGAGAGATAATAGAGAAACTTAGCAGGCTTGAGGCAGGGCAAGATGCGATTCACAAGCGGATAGACGATGTGAATGCTAATTTGGCAAAGCGGATAGACGATGTTAGATCCGAGATATCTGATCTGAAAGAGTTTATGCTCTGGGGATATGGTGTTACCTTTGCAGGTATTTTTGCCTTAATTGGGTTTGTTTTGTGGGACAGAAGGACAGCCTTGGCCCCTGCTATTAGAAAAAGTAGAGAACTCGAAGATAGGGAGGAGAAAATAGAAAAAGCCCTTAAGGAATACGCAGAAAAAGAACCGAGACTAAAGGAGATATTAAAAAATTTAGGCATATTATAAACTGTCAGAAAAAGCCAAAAATTGGACAATTGGGGTCAAACCTTTAAACTTTAAGTCAGTTAATCGGGGGTCATAATCGGGGGTCAAACCTTTGAAATTTAATTGATTCCCTGATCCCTTTTGTGGTAAAGAGGGTAGGGTCAAACCTTCAAAACAAATTTCAAACCTGCAAGCCTTCAGGCTAACAAGCTGGAAGGCGAACAGTATTGGGACACAGAGCTTGTCTAAAAACTGGGCAGTAAAGACTTTAGCACACTATATATTGGCTCGACTGAAGTCAAACCTACCCCATATTGTATTCTTGACAAGAACAATTTGAGTTTTTAGACAAGCTCCACATCCCATTTTTCTTGTAACATCTCTGATCCTTACGGACAGTCTCTTAATAAATTCCATACATGTTTCCAGAGGATTGAGAGATGTATCTATGCTTTTTTTGAAAAACCTACAACAAAAATTGATAAAAGTAAATTGACCGGGAAGCAGTGATAAGAATCACGATGTGATTGTATTGCCTTATTTTTGATAAATACATCGTGGCAAAGAACATGACAAAAAATAACTATCTGATATTAAAGCGAATTTAAGAACAAATAAGCTTTTATTTACTTTTGTGACAATATATTTGTATGGATTTTCCTGCAATAGAATATTTAATTCTGGCTTTTTGAGTAAATTCATGCAAAAACATATGTATGATATTTAATGTAACATCTTGATATAATTAAAAAATTATTAAGATAAAAATTAGCGATGTATGGATTTACCTACATACTCTCTTTGCTGCCAACAGGTAGCAGACGGATGCGAACACGAGTTAAAGAAGTTAAGAAGTTAAGGGGGGCAGCCCTTGACATGGGACAACGAAAGTTATCTTGTCAAATAGATAATTTCCTTTTAGGCAGATATGCTATAATTTATTATGCTTAAGTATCTTGAGGCAATAGAAGAACTTCCCAAGGAACTAAAGGTCCCTCTTTTGAGGGTATTGGAGTTATTCCGTGAGGATATGGCGGAGACCGTAAAGAAATCTGATTTTGAAAGGTTTGAAAAAACTACGGAGGAGAACTTCAATAGGGTATGGAAATCTATTGAGGAGCTTGCAGAGGCTCAGAAAAAGACAGAAATAAGGGTAGAGGAGCTTGCAGAGGCTCAAAAAAAGACAGAAGAAGAATTAGTATCCCTTACCAGGGCAGTAAAAAATATGCAAAAAGAGATGGGTGGCCTTTCAAATACTATTGGCTATGAGCTTGAAGATAGCCTTTATCCTTTGCTGCCAAAGGTCTTGAAAGAAGACTTTGGAGCGGAGATAGAAGGAGATTTAGAAAGGACATTTATAGAGTATGATGGCAGGGAAGACGAGGTCAACATTTATGGCAAAGGTAGAATAGATGGTAAGAGGGTGTATATCATTGGCGAGTCAAAGGCACAGATTGGCAAAGCTGATGCAGAAGTGTTTATAAAAATGGTGAAACGTCTCAGCAGGCATTTAAAGGAACAGACCCTGCCCATTCTTGTATGTTACTCAGTCCATCCAAAGGTAGAGACATACATAAAGGAACATTATCCTGACATAAAGCTTTATAAGACCTTTCAGGTTAAACGCAGGGCAAAATAATCGTTCTACACTTTCCTTAGTATGGAATATGGGGTCAAACCTTTAAATTTCAATTGATAATATTGTATCCCCTTGGTTCAGGTAACTACTTTCTGTTGGTAGAAAAAATATCAGGGTCAGGTCTCCACATTTCACAAATCTTCAAAAACAAGTCAATAGAGGTTGAGGTTGAGAATAATATCGTTGCGGGTTGCGAGTTACGGGTAAAGCAAGTTCGGCCTTTTGCCTATGACGAGGTCTAAAAAAGAAAAGAGTGTTAGTAAATAGTAGTTAACCCCAGCGATTTAAAGTCTTCATCAAAAGATAAGGCAGGAATGTTCTTGAGTTCTCCTGAAATGATGATCCGTGAGAGGGCATCTACAAAAGAAAGCTTTCTATCTTTACTAAAAAGATTGAATAAGGCAATGGCCTGGTGATGCTGGCTCTCTGTGGTATGATAAATTCTATACAGATCAATCGATTGATTGAAAGTCAGTGCTTCAGAATAACCGTATTGATAGAGAAGGATGGTCATGGCTTCGGAAATAACAAACCAGGTAGTATAGATTGCGATTCGATTTTCCTTGATTTCATGAAAGAGTTCTAAAGCGCGACCATGCTTTGAGTCCTTTTTTGAAAACAGAGCGATAAAGAAACTGGCATCGCAGTAAACTGCATTGAAGCCTTTTAGAGTATTCATTATTGTTTCCCATATAAGATAGACTTATAGTTCCGCGCTACAGAACGTAATTTTCCTCTTGGCTCCGGCAGAGCCTCAATGGACTTCAAAACTGCGCTATAACGATCTGTTTCTCCAAGCAATTCAATGCGTGCATATGCCTTGCCTCTTTTGTTAACTTGCAATGCTTCACCCGGCTTTAATAGCTTGTCAAGCTGAGTCAATTTTGATCGAGCCTCAGTAATTTTTATTTTTAATAATGATTCTCCCATGACAACCCCCTTTTTTAACTTGTACATATATTTTTAATATATAACATATTCTGTACAGTTTGTCAAGGATGCAATATTTCAGATTAAATCAAAAGGCGATTAACCACTGAGGACACAGAGGTCACAGAGAAAATCTAATATCCAATAAAATCATACGTAATCAAAATAAAGGTTAAGGTTTAGGCTGAGGGTGAGAATAATATCGTTGAGGGGTCACTCACTCACTCAATGGGGTCACACATTAAAAGGCCCTTTGTCACCCATTACGCGTTAGTCAGGGGTCAAACCTTTGAAATTTAATTGATTCCCTGCTTCCTTTTGTAAAAGAATAGAGCATCATAGGGGGTCTATAATTAAAATTAGAGAAGGTCAACAATTGGGGTCACCCATTAAAAGGCCCTTTGTCAAGAGGCAAACGATCCCTATCGGAAAAAATTCTTTTTCCTTTTTTGCCATCGCGGTTAAGTGTGGCACTTTTTTCACACCCGTTATTTCTTTCTATAT
>JBFLZS010000124.1:0-5709 GCA_040756135.1 Nitrospirota bacterium | reverse complement strand
AATAATAACTACATTAGTTTTATAAAATCCCTCCTAACCTCCCTTTGCCAAAGGGAGGAATAAAGCCCCTCTTTGGCAAAGAGGGGGCAGGGGAGATTTTCTAATAAATGTGAATTCAATTATGAGAAGTTAATAAGATGGAAATTATTCGAATACCGCGCATAATGCAGGATACATCCAAAGGCTACCTTTTGCGTGGAAAGACAATTGGTTTTGTCCCCACCATGGGAGCGCTCCACGAGGGTCATCTCAGTTTGGTCAGGGGGGCAAAACAGGAGAACGATATCACAGTGGTGAGTATATTTGTTAATCCAATACAGTTCGGCCCCTCAGAGGATTTTAAGAAATATCCGCGGGACATCGAGGGAGATACAGAGAAGCTTCTCAAAGAAGAGACGGATATACTTTTTATGCCTGATACACATTTTATGTATCCTGTAAGGTTTTATACACATGTGGAGGTAGAGAAGATTTCAGAAAAACTCTGCGGCGCTTTCAGGCCAGGCCATTTCAGAGGCGTGGCAACAGTTGTAACAAAGCTCTTGAATATCGTAAAACCAACAAGGGCATACTTTGGCCAGAAGGATTTTCAACAGGCTGTAGTAATAAAGCAGCTTGTAAAAGATCTCGACATGGATGTAGATATCATAGAATGTCCGACAATTAGGGAGCCGAATGGTCTTGCGATGAGTTCCAGAAATACATACCTTGATGAAAGACAGAGAAAGGCAGCTACAGTCATATATAAGTCTCTTGAAGAGGCCTCGAGCTCGATAAAATCTGGTATAATAGACGGAGTTTATATCAAAGGGTTATTGCGTGATAGGCTTTTGGAAGAACCTTTGATATCAGGTGTTGATTATGCAGGAGTATACGATACTGCTACCCTCGATGAACTTTTAGAAATAAAAGGTGAAGTACTGCTTGCGGTAGCAGTTAGGATTGGAGAAACGAGGCTTATAGATAACATGCTGGTAAGCCCCGTTAGAAAATAGTGGTAGGGTTTTTCTTTCTAACGGGGTAAGTGCACCGAAAGGCAGGTAATCTGAATGCTCCAAAGGGTCCATATACAGGTACTTGACAATCCTATGGAAGGTATTCTCTTCGATAATGCATCCGAGATAGTCGGAACAAATAAAAGACTTACAGAAGACCTTTCTGAGGAGATGAATTATTTTTATCCTTCTGTTGTATATGTAGAGTATATAGACCTGTTTATGGATGGAGAAGAAGAATTTGACGATATAAGGGAACTTTTAAGACTTGGTGCAGTAAATACCCCTGTTGTTTTAATAAATGGGGTACTGAGAATACACGGTGGTATCCCTTCCTCGGTAATAAAAAGAGAGGTGGAAAAACTGTTATCTTCAGGGCCTGTGCACTGACGTGAAAAACGCATTTGAGAAACCACAGAGACGTTCCAACTCGTTACTTCTTAAATAGTAGTTTCTCTACTGTTGGAAATTGTTTGATGTCCGTATGCGGCAGAAAGAGGGCGGACATATATTCATCCATAAACCTTCTGGATACAGAGAGTTCGATATTCGTCATCTTGCGTGCTATTTCTTCTGCCTCTTTCCTCATGTTGTCTGAGAGAAGGCATAAGTATGCACCTGCAATAGATGTGTTACCAAGGAATCTGAATTTTTCTTTTGGCAGATCAGGTAACATGCCTATAATAATCGCCTTATCAACGTTCAGATAATTGCCAAACCCCCCCGCAATATACACACGCTCTATAGCGTCAAGTGTAAAACCGACCTTTTTCAAGAGCAGGGAAATACCTGCATAGATTGCTGCCTTTGCCCTTAAGATATTTTCTATATCAACCTCTGTAAGGACAATATCCCTGCCCTCATTGCTGTAAAACAGAAACTCAGGCCCTTCGAAGCCCCCCCTTATCCTGTCTGTCTTGAGACCTTTAACAAATCTACCTTTCTGATCTATAACACCCGTCAGGAACATCTCTGTTATCGCATCTATCATGCCAGAGCCACATATCCCCACTGGTTTCCCATTGCCAATGACCCCGAGCATCGGTTCGAGTGTTTGAGGGTTAATCTTTATAGACTCCACAGCACCTTCTGTAGCCCTCATGCCGTGTCTTATCCCGCTTCCTTCAAAACATGGACCTGCAGAACATGCAGCAGTTACAAGCCATTCGTTATTACCTATGACAATCTCACCATTTGTGCCTATATCCATGAAGAGTGCTATCTCGTTGCTTCTGTGCATTTTCGAGGCAAGAACACCCGCAACGATGTCGCCTCCGATATAGCTTGCAACACATGGAACGGTATAAACAGGAGCCTGTGCATTGATTTTTAGTTTAGCCGTGCCCGCTTTCCATAAAGGAAAGGTATTCAATGTAGGGATGTAGGGTTCTTCTCTGATATATTCAGGGTTGAGACCCCAGAAGAGATGTGACATAGTCGTATTTCCTGAAATTACAGCAGACTCGATATCTTCAGTCCTTATATTATGCCTTTCAATCAAGGGTGTTAAAAGGTCATTAATATCGCTAACCACCGCCTCTCTCAGTTCATCAAGACCCATACTTTCTGTGGCATAAATTATCCTTGTGATAACATCATCCCCATATCTTATCTGTGAATTATAGGTTGAACCTACCTCAATAATTCGACCATCCGTAAAATTAATAAGATATACAACTACGGTAGTTGTGCCAATATCGACAGCGATACCATATCTGTCCTTACTTTCCAGAGGCGATATAAAAATAGCCTCCGGTCCATCAGTGTATGCAAGATTGACCTTCCAGTCTGCATCTCTGAGTGACCTGGCTAAAGTTGATAAAAAGCCGTGAGAAAATCTCATACCCCTTATCCCTTTTTCATCAACAACCTTTTTTAAACGTTCAAGGTCACTGATATTGTCGACTATTGTAGGAGGGGGGAGATCCACTAAAATCCGTTTCACGATTGGAGAGATTTCAGCATATAAGGAATAAAGCAACTCTAAGAGGTCTCTCGACCTTGATATCTCTATCTTGTCTCCTACAACAAGTATTGATTCCTGTGGGATATCCATGGTGATATTTCCCTCAGAAAATGTCTGGCACGCAAGTACAATACCCAGATCTATCTCGCGTGATTCAAGTTTGCCTGTGGATTCAATCCTGTATCGTCCTTCGATAAGTCTGACACGACATTTACCGCATATGCCTTTCCCGCCGCAGGAGGAGACAAGATATACACCCTGCCTTTTTAGGGCATGTAGAAGACTTTCTCCTTCTGAGACATCGAGTGTTTTACCTGTGGTTAACCTAATATACATTTTTATCCTATTTTATCACATCGGAAGTACAACTAGTGTTTGGAATCATTAAGGAGTTTTTTTATGTAAGTGGGATGGCAAAGCAGAAATTCAGTCGATGCCCCTCTTTTTTAAAATCTCCGCTATCCCTTTCAGCTCAAGAAGCAGGCCACGTTTTATATCTTTATTATCGATCTTGCGAAAAAGATCGAGGAGTGTTTTTTCTTCTTTGCTCAGGCCGTATTCGCTGATCTCCTCTGCAACCTTCTCAGGTTCCTGGCCTTCGAGAAGTCTGCTGATCGGAATCCTTAAGGCTTCAGATATTTGCTGCAGACGATATACCGAGATATTATTGATACCTTTCTCATATTTCTGCAATTGCTGATAGGAGATACCTATCTTTTCAGCAAGCGCCATCTGAGACATACGAGTTGCAAGCCTGTATTTTTTTATTGTCTCACCGATATTCTTTTTGAATCCCTTTGCCATTTAGACTTATACCTCAAAATCTTAAATATTCCAATTTTGGATTTGTTGGGGGTGTAAAGTCTATCATTCTACAGTTGCAATTAATAATTGACATTTTACAACCAATGGTTGTATATACTAAGTATGCTGGATGCCTTAGTGAAAAAGGTCTTGATTGTAGATGATAATGAGCATATTAGAAAGCTACTTTCAGATTTTTTTTCATTTAGTGGGTACGAAGTCATCATGGCTAGTAATGGTAAAGAGGCGCTTGATATACTTAAGGATAAAGCCTGCAACTTGTTAATTACAGACCTGAATATGCCCGAGATGGATGGAATAGAGTTAGTTGTTAAAATCAGGAATTTTAATATATCATTGCCAATTATTGGTATGAGTTTCGAAGATAAAGAATCCGAGTTTTTGAAGGCCGGGGCAAATTATTTCCTCTTAAAGCCTTTTAGCATTCATCATTTAAGGTCTATAGTATCTTCAATATTTGGAAGGTAGAACTACTAACCTGTTGACTCATTAGTCCATATAAATATATATTTATACAACTTTCGCAGAACTAATGTTGACGTCGTCTTGCCATTCCTGCGAAAGCAGGAATCCATGGTTCGACAAGCTCACCATGACAATTGTCACCCTGAGCATGTCGAAGGGGGGATTCCGTGTCAAGCACGGAATGACGACTGAATTACAACTGCGAAAGTTGTATATATACTAATGGATTAAGGAGATTTTATGGTTATAAAAAAACTTGCTGTAGGCCCACTTGAAAGCAATTGTTTCATAATTGCGGATGAAAATACAAAAGAAGTTTTAGTTATTGACCCTGGAGACGAGCCTGATAGAATTCTTGATTTAATCAATGAAAATGATTATAACGTGAAATATATAGTCTGCACACATGCCCATTTTGACCATGTAGGTGCGGTACCTGATTTAAAAAAGGAGACAGGCGCTAAGATTGTCATTCATCGGGATGAAATCGAGATTTATAAGAACACAAGGGAGCAGGCTGCATTATTATGGGGATATGAGCTTGATCCATTACCAGAGCCTGATATGATTGCTTCAGAGGGAGATAAATTAGAGATTGGAAATTTGAGATTTGAGATTCTTCATACCCCTGGCCATAGCCCCGGAGGAATTTGCCTTTACGGCGAGGGTATTTTAATTACAGGCGATACACTATTTGCAGGTTCTGTAGGCAGAACAGATTTTTATGGAGGAAATATAGAAAAGCTAAAAAACTCCTTTAAGCGGTTGATGTCTCTGTCTGATGAAGTAAGAGTTCTTCCTGGACACGGTCCTGAATCAACAATTGGCAAGGAAAAAACTGATAATTTCTTCTCGTGCGAGATCTGATAATATCTCTATAAGATTCTATTAATTCGCGTGTTATAGCTTGTATTTAGTTGAAAAATAGAGAAAATTAGCTTTATTGATGCTAAAATATAATTTTTCACCAATATCTCGATATAATCTATGATATTTCTCTATTGACTATCTTTTTAAAAATGTTATTCTAAATATATAGGGGATTAAAAAACTAACAAATGTTTTAAAATCATCCGAGTAGTTCTTTGAAAAAAAGAGGTTATACTACTTGGGATAGCTTTTATTTTTCTCTGCGATACCTTTGTAATGTGAGCTGAGGGAACAGCTACATTAAGGGAACCAGTTTTAGGTGTAGTGATGCATGACCCAAAACGCGCGTAAGGGGAAGCCTAAGCATCTAATTAGGTACCCACTTGAAAAGAGCCTCAGATATAGCTCAAACACATAAGGTATCGCGGGGATGTTCTTTGAAAACTAAAAAGTAGGCCCCGTTAAGAATCACAAATGAGAGTTTGATCCTGGCTCAGAACGAACGCTGGCGGCGTGCCTAACACATGCAAGTCGAACGGATCGGTGCGGAGCACCGAGAATTGGAAATAGGTCTTATAAGTCTTATAG
>JBFLZS010000123.1:0-5842 GCA_040756135.1 Nitrospirota bacterium | reverse complement strand
CCGAAGTCTAAGAATAAGTTTGTCAAGACAGTGACCTTGAGCAAAAAACAAGAAGAGATTCTCAAAAAAGTCAACCCTCTGCTCTTGTCAAAGTGTAGTGTATAAAATTAAGGGAAAAGTCAGGTAATTTATGTCCTATTAATAATTTATAGTTCCATTCAACCCATTCAACTAAATCTTTTTTGCGATTATCATGGGCTACTAAAGCGATTCGTTTAATCTCTTCCATTTCTACCTCTCTCGAATATTAAAACCTAAATTGAGCGATTTTTATGGACAAAACCTTAAAAATTGTCATTCCGAACGAAGTGAGGAATCTTGTTTTAAGTGGTAAAGATTGCCACGTCGCTTCGCTCCTCGCAATGACATTTATAAAAGAATCGCTCAATTTAGGTAAAAAGAATTGAGTGTGGATTTATTTAGTTTAATCCAATATTTCAAGAACATAACGCTTGTCGAGCTTAGTACCCGCAGCACTCATTATTGTTCTCATTGCTTGTGCTGTTTTTCCCTGCCTTCCGACAACTTTCCCAATATCACTTGTAGCAACACGCAATTCAAAAATAGAGGTTTTTTCTCCGTCTGCCACCGCAACTACAACCTCCTCCGGATTATCTACCAGAGATTTTGCCATTATTTCAACAAGTGCCTTCATATCCACCTCCATAAACATTTGGGCTGTTTTTTACAGGCCCATAATTAATAAGAGTTTCTTTACAGGAATCTGTGATTTTATCTTAATTTATGCACGTTTGTTATATCTTAGAGCCTTTATCCTTCTCCTTTTTGCATCTCTTTGTTTGCGTTTCGCCTTTACAGATGGCTTCTCATAAGATTTTCTTCGTTTTATTTCTCTAAAAAGACCTTCTCTTTGTAATTTACGCTTAAGGACTTTCAGCGCTCCATCGACGTTATTTTCACTGACTTTGATCTCCAAAAACTATCTCCAACCTCTTCCTGTACCCCCAGATCCACCATAACTACTACTCCTTTTATTAAAGCCTTGCCGTTTCTGTTGAGGTCTCGCCTCGGCTACTGTAAGCGATTTTCCCATAAAATCTTTACCATTAAGGGTTGCAATCGCCTTTTTTGCATCTTCGTCGTTTGCCATCTCAATAAAACCAAAGCCTTTAGACCGGTCCGTGAATTGGTCCTTTATTATTTTTAATGATTCTATCTCACCATATTCTGAGAATAGTTCCTTTAATTCTTCTTCAGTAGTATTGTACGAAATATTTCCGACATACATTTTTTTCATTTTCAATCTCCTTTTTTGTTTATAAAAACTCTGATCTTTTTATCATCCCTGGGTAATTTTACATACTTATTTATATATATTAGACCTCCTTCTCATTCTTTGTTCGTCCTTGTTTCCGGTTCTACTCCGCAATATCTTTCCAAAAACTCTCTCCTGCTCATCTTATGTCCCGTACACAAACCAGAAACATCCATCCTATCACATCCTAATGTACGACAATGTCCATGTGAGCTTATAACTTGAGAATGAAACATCATGCCTTTACGATCTCCATTATCTAAATAACGGACATGAGGTAAAATGATAGATTCCCCTAAATGATATACGTTTATATCCTCTTTACTCTTATATGCGCTTTTGCTTATATAAAGTGGCAAAAAAGTCCTTTCTCAAAGATGAAAACGAAATAAAATGTTTGTTAATTGGGGAGACCGCTAAAAGGTGAGCGTTGCGAAATGAAATCTATTTATCAGTATCCCTGTTCGACTATTTCTTCTTTTCCTCTTGTATTAAGCATAACATATTATCTTAATTTTATATTTCTTTTTTTATAGACATGGCAGCTTGTAATCCTTTGATATTATTTCAAGGATAATAATGACTTCAGCACAGATTAAAGGGCAGCGTGTTATCGACCGCAATATTTACTCAGGGATACGACCCCAATCAGCAAGAATCTAATATCCTGCTATAGGCGAGCAGTATAAAAGAGCGATGAGGAAAAAGCTCACCAATACAATATCCCGGTGAAGTAAAATTGTTGGCAGGCACCGCAGGAGCGATGCACTGCCAACCGGATACAACTACTCACAGTCATAGGATATACCTTAAGGGAGTATTACAGTCAAGTCAGGGGCAGGGACGAGGACGTAATAGAGATTCTCGGCCTCCCCTCTGACATCACAGAGAGGTGTCCGTTGTGCGGGACGAGGGGCTGTGCCCAGTTCATCGGCTATTATTATCGGGGGGTCATTGATGAGAAAGGGACATATTATAAGGCATTCCCGATAGCAAGATATTTATGTAAGGGCAAAGGGAAGTTCCTGACCGTAAAGCACAGAACCTTCTCGCTTTTGCCGTACCAGTTAGTGCCTTACACTAAGTACTCGATCCCATTCATCATCAATGCCCTCAAGAAAGTATATGTAGAAGACAAATCGGTAAAAGTGCTTTTGGATTATCTGGCCGGATTAGATCCGGAAGAATACATAGACTTAAGCGTAAGCAGCTTTTACGCTTTTCGGGCTTTTATCCTTACGTCCATAAACAAGATTATGGCAATGGGCTTTTACAAAGAGAGCGCTGCATCGCTGCAAATTCCCTCCGAGAAGCAGCGGATAAAGATATTTCTCGTATTTGCGGAAGACTTCACCTGTTGCAAGACCAATCCCAAAATACGCGGTCCCTGCGCCCTGGGTTACGACTACTACATGGAAGACGGCGGATATATGCGAAATGCTCATTTCCTCTTTGGCACTCCTTCACAGTTCAGATAAACCGGAGTGATAGGATAACCACGCTCCGGAAGGCCGGAGTTTACTGCATTTCTTCCTTCAATGACCAATTCCATATTTGCATCAGCTCTGATCTGCGTACAATGTTGCCTTTTTTATACCCTCTTTCTAACTTCATAGCACAAACATCTGACTTCTTACACTCCGTGGTATATCTGCACATATACGCATAGGGATAACCTATACCATCAAAACACTTAAGGAGGCTGACATGGATGAAGACAAAAAAAGGACGGACATAGCATTGTTCAGGTACGCACTGATCGCTCCGGTAATACAACAAAACATGAGCGCACAAGCGGAGTATTTCCGGGGGATTTTAGGGAAGCAATACGATGTTCCGCATATTGGCCCAAAGAGATTCAAGTTCTGTACCTTAAAGCTCTGGTTAAAACAATACCGCAGGTATGGTTTCGACGCCCTCAAGCCAAAAACCAGAGAGGATAAGGGAGTTTCCCGCAGGATCACAGGGGAACTCGCCCTCGCCGTAAAAGAGGCTGTAAAGCAGTATCCGACATCCTCCTGCGCTGCAATTCACAGGCTGCTTATCGCAGAAGGGCACATAGGTGTAGGTGAGATATCAGAAGGAACTGTGCGCGATTACATCAAGGCAAACGGCCTTAAACAGCAAAACCCGCCTGAGCCAAGAAAGAAGTTCGAGCATGAGCACGTAAATGACCTTTGGATAGGGGACTGTATGCATGGCCCTTATATCACTGAGGGCAGAAAGAAACGCAAGGTGTTTCTGATCGCCATTATTGACGATCACACCCGTATGTTGGTGGGAGGAAGGTTTTTCTTTCACGAAAACAGCATATCCCTTGAAATGGTCTTCAAAGAGGCAATTATGCATTTCGGACTGCCGAAGGCCTTTTACTGTGACAACGGGAGTCTTTTTGCAGGCTCACATCTTCATCTTGCCTGTGCCCGCCTGGGGATTGCGCTCATACATTCCCGTCCTTACGACAGCCCCTCACGCGGAAAGATTGAGAGATTCATGAGGACAGTCCGACAGAAGTTCTTATCCATGTTGAGGCTGCCCGACATAGACAACATCGATTCTCTTAATGAAGCCTTTGATCTGTGGCTTCAGGACGATTACCACAGGCATATACATTACGGCATCAACGCAAGCCCCTCGACAGATTCATGGAGGACTTAAAAACCACCTCTGTAAAAAGACCCTCAGAAGAGGAACTTGATACCGCCTTCCAGATGACCCTCAACCGACGTGTCAAAAACGACTCCACTGTCTCCATCGGCGGCGTGCTCTATGAATGCCCTACTGAGTTCATCGGCAAGAAGATAGAGATACGGCATCCCTCTGACAAGCCTCATGACCTGCTCATCTACGTGCAGGACAAACCCGTATCCAAACTCCTCAAGCTCGACATACATGAAAACGCAAAACCGCCTCATCTTGGAATCAGATTCTCGCAGGAGGAGAAACAGTCATGATAGAACCCTTCTATAAGCTCAAGCGACTGCCCTTCCAAAAAGACATAAATCCAAATGACCTGTTTGTCTGTGGAACCTCCGAGGAACTCTCAGGACGCCTTGAACATATGAAACGCAAAAGAGGAATTATGCTCATCACCGGCGCACCGGGCACAGGCAAAACCCTGCATGTCAGGGCCTTTGTCGAAAAGCTCAACCCCAATCTCTTTAAGCCGATTTATACGCCTCTTGCCACTGTCAATATCATTGACTTCTACAGGCAACTCTCTGTATTGTTGGGAGGGGAATCCTTCTTCAGAAAATCCCAGTTGTTTAACTCGATCCAAAACACGATCAGAAACTATGTCACAGATAACAAAAAGGTTCCGGTGATCGTCTTCGATGAGGCCCATCTCCTTAAGATCGAAAACTTCTATGAACTGCAGATCATCACAAACTTCAATATGGATTCAACAGATCCCGCTATCTTTATCCTCATCGGACAGTCACATCTGCGGGAAAGACTTTTGATCCCTGTGCTTCAGCCCTTCAACCAGAGGATATCCCTTAAATACCATTTGCCTGCTTTGTCCAGGGAAGATACCACTTTGTATATACAGCATCACCTCAAACTGGCTGGGCTGAAGAATCCTCTGTTTAATCAAAATGCCCTCAATGCTGTATATCAGAACTCAGGCGGCATCCCCCGGATGATCAACTCACTTTGTATCAAAACCATGACTATCGGTGCTCTCGAAAAAAAGATAGTCTGTCTGAGGACGAGGTCTTTAGAGCAACCCATGAGCTATAAAGCGGTTATAATCACGGCAGGCCTGATTACCCTATGACTGATCCGCTGTTGATTCCCCTTTGAACAGGTGTAACCATCGAAAGAGAATATAATAATGTTGCGGATACCTTCTTATGCCGCTATTTTATTCCTGCCGCAACTCTATTATCTCCCATTATTCGGGATCTTTTATCGCTCCTTTTCTGATGAAAAATATTGCCAAGGATTACAATTAAATCCACGATTACTTCCGGGAGATGGTAAATACCTATCCGTTAGCTCTCTCAAACCAATCCCGTGATTAAATTCAGCCATCAATGCTAACCCACCCCGTGCCGTTAATCTCTCCTTCGTAATTTCTAACTTGAATGGAAATATCGTTTTGTTGTATCATCTTTTTACCCTCCTGGTTTTTAGGATTTCACCTTTTGGGTGATATTATATATCACCTGAAACCTTTAACCATGAGGGTTTTTCTTCTTATCTTCTATTTCTAAATCTGTTTTAGGGACCGGAGTATAAAAATATCCGCACCTTTTAGAGCGCAAGAGGGTAGAATTGTAGCAAATATTTTTGGTTCATTCGTAAAAAAGTTGAAAGTAATAAGTGACTGGATTCCCGCCTGCGCGGGAATGACAAAACTGCTTATAAAAAGTGTCATTCCCCGACTTGATCGGGGAATCCAGAAGCCTTTTCAACTAAAATACGAAAGACACGTAACCCTTCAGTGAAGCGGGGCTTGCGTTCCGCTGCCATTTATGGTATAACATCATGAATGGAGAAGGCGGTCAAATATCGTGGCAGAGAATTCAGCGTCAGAGAGATAGCCGAAGTACGCGAAAT
>JBFLZS010000122.1:0-5885 GCA_040756135.1 Nitrospirota bacterium | reverse complement strand
GGCATCTTAAAACCTTAAGAGAATTATTTCCTCAATTTAATAACAAGATCTTTCTGCTTCCCCTTTTTGAGAGAAACAGTACAAAGATGAGAGGAAGTTTTTATCTATATAACATCCAGGATCCTTACGGAAAATCTCTTAATGAATTTCACACATGTTTTCATAGAATTGAGAGGTATCTCTATGGGTTTTTTGAAAAAATCGACTACAAAAAATAGATAAAAGAAACCAATAACTGGTCATGTCATGGGGTCAGGTCTTGTTTCTTGCAAAGAACAGAATAAGAGGAAAGGCTAAGGTTAAGTATGAGGATAAAGACAAGAAAAAGGGACGGTTCTATTTTCTTGTTTACACGATTTCTCAACTCTCCTTATTTCAAATGCTGAGTAAAATTCATGCAAAAACATATGTAATATCTTGATATAATTAAAAAATTATTAAGATAAAAATTAGCGATGTATGGATTTCCCTACACACTCTCTTCGCTGCCAACAGGTAGCAGACGGATGCGAATACGAGTTTGTTCAAAGATAATTACACTTCCCTGCTCTAAAACATCCTAAAGAGAGATATCTATGTAGAATATATAGTTTTGTTTTAATGACTAACCACATACATCTTCTCCTCGAACCGGTAGAAGACAGCAGGAATCTAGCCTATTTCATGAAACATATTAAGCCTAAAATGAGAATCCGCCCCTGATTTTGCCTGATTGCTTGGCCTGTCAGCTTGATAGCTTAAGAATAGCAATGAAATGAAAATCAATTATGGAGGTACAGGGGAACATACTGATTTGTTATAAGGTAATGAAAGTGTTATTATAAGCCTGAAATAGGAGGTGTGTCATGAGAAAGAGCGTGACGGTGGAGATTGATGAGGCGACTTACCAAGAGCTCGAGCAGTTGGCACAAGAGTGGGGAGCGAAATTAGAAGAGGCTATGGCAGAAGCCCTCGAAACATACCTGGAGCAAAGAAAGGCCTATGTGAACGATCCCTTCTTTAAGATAGGGAAGGCAGGGCGCTCCGGCTTGGGAGATCTTGCAGAGGCCCATGATAAGTATCTCTATGGCTCTTAATCTGAAGGTGACAGATAATGCCCAAGCGCATTTTCATCGATAGCAGTGCTTTCTTGGCCCTGGAGGATGAGTCGGATGAGCATCATGAAGAGGCGATTCGCTTACGTAATCAGGAGCTACTACCAGGTAACTACGAGTTTATCACGACGTCATACATTTTGGATGAGACGTTGACGCTAATTCGGAGTCGGATAGGCATCCAAGCTTCTATCGATTTCTCAAAGAAGATCAGAAAGAGTCGGATTGTGAGGATCCTATCTGTGTCCAAGGAGATGGAGGAAAAGGCGCTCGACCTCTTCGAAATGTACGATGATAAGACCTTCAGCTTCACGGACTGCATAAGCTTTGTGATGATGCAAGATTTGGATATCCAAGAGGCTTTCACTTTCGATGAGCATTTTGCGCAAATGAGATTGCTACGAAGACCGTAAGAGGAATATGGGGTCACCCATTAAAATAAAGACAAGAAAAGGGGACGGTTCTATTTTCTTGTTTACACGATTTCTCAACTCTCCTTATTTCAAATGCTGAGTAAAATTCATGCAAAAACATATGTAACATCTTGATATAATTAAAAAATTGTTAAGATAAAAATTAGTGATGTATGGATTTACCTACATACTCTCTTCGCTGCCAACCAGACGGATGCGAATACGAGTTTGTTCAAAGATAACTATACTTCCCTGCTCTAAAACATCCTGGATAGCTGTCAGATTTGTTAGCACCTTTCTGCTACTATGGGTAATAAAGCATTGTTTATCAGGAACTTCAAAAAATTCAATATAGACAAATTATAGTCTTTTACGGATTGCACAAGCAAGGTGTAAATATGCACGTACATATGGTTTCGTGGTAAGATATAAATATTTCTTTTATTATTCTGGAGGAAAGGCAGATGAAATTGATAGAAAAAGAGATCAATATATTGTTGGAAAAAGGGTTTTACAAGAGCAAAGAGGATTTGGTAGAAGACGCATACAGAGCGCTCATACGAAACAGACCCCATTTGAGAATAGAGGTAGCCTTATTATTGTATGAAAGGGAAGAGATCTCCTTATCCAGGGCTGCTGAGATTGCCGGATTATGCATCGAGGAGTTCAAAGAAGTTTTAAAAGATAGGGGAATGTCTGTAAAAGTTCCTTCAGTTTCCAAAGAGGAATTGGAAGAGCAGACAAAACAGATATTAAGCCTCTCTTAATGATAATCTTTGATGCTGATATTCTGAGCACATTCGCAAAGATACTAAGGCTGGATTTAATAAAGAAACTTTTTGGAAAGATATACATAACTCCAATGATAAAAGAGGAATTGCTCGCCCCATTGGAATATGGATATAACTTCCCCTCTGCTATTCTGGAAGGTAGCATAATTGTGGTACCAAGCGAAAATGAAATTAAATCGTATAATACATTAAGGGCTAAACTTGGAAAAGGAGAGGCAGAAGCCATTTCTATTGCCAAGAATAGAAAGTGGTTGTTCGCTACAAATGATAGGGTAGCCCAAAGAGAGGCAAAGGAAAATGGAGTAGGAATAATATCCCTTCAAGCTATTTTGAAGGCATTATTAGAGAGACAACTCTTATTAAAAGACGAATTAATTGAAATTGTAAGGGAGATAAGATTAAAAGATAATCTCGTCTTAACAGAGGATGAAATCGAGAAGATATTAGGGTGAAAGAAAAATTCTTGGGACATTCTTACGTTGCATAACTCCTGACAGGAAAAGAGCAACCTCTTCGACATGCTCAGGATGAGAGGTACATATGATGGTGATGGCAATGCAACAGAGCCAATCAATATGGGTGCTTATATTACGGGAAATGAAATTATTGGGCCGATTCCTGAAAATCCTACCTGAAAACTGCCATTAACCACAGCGAAAGGTCTATTAGGGGTCAAACCTTCGAAATTTAATTGATTCCCTGCTCCCTTTTGTAAAAGAATAGAGCATCATAGGGGGTCTATAATTAAAATTAGAGCAAAAAAGGAGAAGTATAAGAAGCCTTCTTTATAATGATTTATAATGATATGGTAATAAGATGGCAAGGGGAACATTTGTGGCTAATAGGGTCTGTCCAGCAAATAAGCTGTCAATGTCATTCCCTCGAAAGCGAGAATCCAAAAAAACTGCATCCTACTGGATTCCTGCCTGCGCAGGAATGACAAGAATACTATGAAGCACAGGACATTAATATTACAGGCATCAATAATTCCTGAACCTGCGGAGTAAAGGAGGTTGTCTGAATGTCAGAAATTAAATGGGATATACGATGTGAAGGTCGCGCATGGAGTAGTGATGAGGCAAGACAGAGATGGAAATTGACACCTGAAAAGATAGAGATGCACGAAGGGAGACTCTTCTGGAGCCATGAAGAGAGATTAAACATGCTTGCTATGTTACTGGAAAATGTAGGTATCGACAGAACTGTGCTTTTTGGTGATCCAAAGTTATGGCGTAAGGCTATTAAGGAGTTAAAGACATAACTGATGACTTCCAATCAACAATGATGATGCAATAAATATTGTTATATGATATGGAATTGAGGTCAAACTTAAAAATATACTTTACAAATTAATAGATTTGTATAAGGGTCTATATCACTGGAAATGAAATTATTGGGCCGATTCCTTCGGACCGTCCAACGATTACAAACATTCAATAAAATCATACGTAATTGAGATTAAGGTTGAGGAGCAAAGGGCATAGAGCAAAGAGCATGAAGTATAGTGTCTCACCAATTGCTCAAATACTCAAGTCTGTCTTTCATATCCTCTGCTGACAAATTTGATGCAAGGTGTAAAAAGCTCCTTAGAATTTCTCCAACTGATATTTGTTTTGCGATAATAATTCCACTAAAATAAAGACAAGAAAAGGGGACGGTTCTATTTTCTTGTTTACACGATTTCTCAACTCTCCTTATCTCAAATGCTGAAACTGAAGAACTGGGGTCAGGTCTACGCTCTTGACAAAGGTTATCGAACAGTATTGGGACACTTTCCCATATTTTCTCGACATAAGGGAAGGCCGAGGATAACAAGGCAATTGCTGTAGAATACCCGCATCATGTTGTCCATTAAATGTCACTAAGGGGTCTGGCTTGACTATTGATATTAAATTTTGAGGAGCGTTGGTTTGATGCTAATTTTATATGTAAATATGAAAGATAAAGCCCAATTGACTCAAGCTGACTCCTGAAAGTAGAATATAAACATCAATACATTTTGTTTGTTAACATAGAAAAAATAATGCCCAGAATATCTTTCTTTTTCGGTATTGTTGTTTATATGTACTATGATGATCACAATCCTCCACACTTTCATGTATTATATGAAGGATCAGAAGCTGTGTTTGGTTTTGAAGGAAATTTAATAAAGGGTATTATTACAACAAGGGCTCAAGGTCTTATTAAAGAATGGTGCAATCTACATAAGGTAGAACTTGAAGAAAATTGGAAAAGAGCTAAAGAAGATAAGCCGTTAAACTGGATAGAACCTTTAAGATAGGAGGTAGTTATGGATTTTATTCCTCATGTATTAGAGGCTGAATATATAAAAAACTATACTATCAAACTTAAATTCAATGATGGAAGTATAAGGATGGTAGACTTAGAGTCTTATGTAAAGAGGGGTGGAGTCTTTTCTATGTTAAAGGATAAAGATTTTTTTAAACAATTCTTTATTGACCTAAACACTTTATGCTGGCCTAACGGTGCTGATATTGCTCCTGAGCGACTGTATGGAATAGGAAAAGAGGTTTCTGAAGAGCCATTTGTAAAGGTTTAATACGAATAATCTTACCGAGGAAGGGGAGGAATACTGTCAGGTCTACATGAGGGGCAAAAAAGGGGGGTGGGGTCTTTAATCTTGAAGATACACTAAACGGTCAGACAAACCTTATTTGATTTTCCATCTCCTCAGGGGAGAAGGTTTGAATTATGTCTAAGAGTCTTTTTATAGGGAGGAATATGGGGAATATGGGGTCAAACCTTTAAACTTTAATTGTGAAGCAAACTAGGGACACAGAGCCTGTCTAAAAACAATAGGATCTTTAATTTGGGAACACAACATATAGAATCATGTATGCATTTTAATTCTATATTTGGTAGATATTAAGAAGTATTTTTGAGTTTTTAGACAAGCTCCACAGAGCCTGTCTAAAAACTTCTTGATTGTTCAGAGAAGAATCAATCAGGGTCAGGTCTCCACATTTGACAAATCTTCAAAGACAAGTCAATAGAGGCTGAGGTTGAGAATAATATTGTTGATCAATTATGAAATGATGCACGCGTCTGACATGATATTTACCATGGAGACTCGGCATCTTAAAACCTTAAGAGAATTATTTCCTCAATTTAATAACAAGATCTTTCTGCTTCCCCTTTTTGAGAGAAACAGTACAAAGATGAGAGGAAGTTTTTATCTATATAACATCCAGGATCCTTATGGAAAATCTTTTGATGAGTTTCGTGTATGTTTCCACAGAATTGAAAAATGTCTTAATAAGCTTTTTGACGATATAAAATCAAAAACTGGGAAAATATAAGGGATCAAATTAGTCAGTGAAAAAATGCATCGCTATCTGTGATTAAAATCACGTGTTTTAAAAAAAAGGTCTTTCTCTCAATTATTTCAGATAAACAATTTTAAAAGCAAAAAAATGCCCAAAAAACTTATAGCTGTAATATCTTGATATAATTAAAAAATTATTAAGATAAAAATTAGCGATGCATGGATTTACCTACACACTCTCTTCGCTGCCAACCAGACGGATGCGAACACGAGTTTGTTCAAAGATAACTATACTCCCCTG
>JBFLZS010000121.1:0-6062 GCA_040756135.1 Nitrospirota bacterium | reverse complement strand
CAGGTTCACATCAAGATTATATCTTTACTAAATTCCTGATTGAAAGAATAGATTTCTCTAAATCTAAATACTTACGGCTGGCTGCATAGATTGAATTTTTAATGAAAAAACGGTACTCTCAAGTTAAAAGTATTTCCCTTTTAAATAGCCAATTGCAGAAGTTTTTGAGCATTATCATTATATTCTTCTTTGTTTTAGTTGAATAGGCTGGAAGCTGGGTCAGAAAATCCTCAATGTGAAAGGTTCTAAGTTGCCTACAATCGAGATTATTAAAGAATGGTAAAAAGTACTTTTCAAAACTTGGAAGGATTATCCATGAGCAGGGAAGGCTTCAGCTTAAAAAGTTTGCTCCTGATGGTCAATGGGGAAGTGCCAGAAATCCCAACTGTGTAGGCTTCACACCAGAGGAATTTCAGATGCTCGATTTTTCAAGGATAGATCTCAGCGAGTATTTTGCAGACATTCAGACAAAGGCAACAGAGCAGATACAGCAGGATATGGAGGATAAAATAAATGAATTTTATCAGAATACTCAGTAGCCTGCTTCTGATAGCTTTAACAAACACTATCTATGCCAAAGACCTTGGTGTAGTTGGTGCAACCTATTCTATTGCAGAAAAGGATGCACTTCAGGAAATAGATGAAAGGGCAAGGCAGATAGATTGGGGTAAGTATCTTAATAAAGACAAAATGGAGAAGCTTGTAAAAAAATTCAAGCCTGAAGACATGATAAAACTCAAGAACGCTGAGAGGAATACAACTTTTACTGTAGATATGAGTTATATCTTGCAGTATGACATACCTGATGGAAAAGGTGGAATTTTATACCCTAAAGGTTATACGTTTAATCCCCTCGATTATGTAGTATTCCCGAATACACTGGTATTCATAAATGGTGCTGACAGAAGACAATTGGAGTGGTTTAGGGCATCAACATACTATAAAGACCATAAGGTCATGCTTGTTATCACTGATGGCCCTTTCGAGGAGATTTCTGAAGAACTCAAAAGACCTGTGTATTATGCAAAAAAAGAGATCGTTGAAAGATTCAGGCTCAAAGCGGTTCCATCAGTTGTCACACAGAATGGAAGAAACATGGAGGTGAAAGAGATTGCGATTAAAAGGACTGAAAAATCCGGTTAATATATATATTGCTGTAGTTGCATTTACTGTCTTTTTACATGTTGATGCTTTTGCAGTATGCAAGGGCAGTTTTTTAAACCCCATCACTGATGTCTGCTGGAACTGCATCTTCCCTGTAAAGATTGCTGGTATCACTATTATGGGTTCAGATATTGAGGACACACCAGACCTTACCAGATCTCCTGTATGTGTATGTCCGGCGCCGCCACCCCTTTTCTTCAGAATAGGGATTCCCATCAGTTTCTGGGAGCCTGCAAGGTTTGTTGAGACAGTAAAGGACCCATACTGTTTTCCGAGCCTTGGTATCAGTCTGGCTAATCCGAAGCAGGGTTTCTTGGGAGGGACTCATTCAGAGATGAACCACAATGAGGTTGATAACTTCCACATTCCAGCAGGCACATTACTTCATATTTCCTGTATGGGCCATGCTTGAGTTGCTTGTTGATTTCATCTGTGTTGAGAACAGTGGCTTTGACCTTGCCTATATGACAGAGATTGACCCTTTATGGAATGACGATATGCTTGCATTCATAATAAATCCAGAGGCATTGCTCTTTGCCAATCCAGTTGCCCAGATTGCCTGCGTTGCAGACAGTGTAGCCTCAAATGCAGGACTTCCGTTAAGCCCTCTTTTCTGGTGTATGGGCTCGTGGGGTAGCAGCTATCCATTATCAGGCCATGTAAATGATGACAATTATACTCAGGCAAATGCTGCAATTGCTGCAAGGATGGTTTATAAATTATCGAGGGAGTTTCTGATATGTGATACAGGAGTTAATCTCTGCGGATGCATCCCCACACCGATATGGGTCAAACATAATTACAGGATGCACATTGCAAAACCGGTTAGAGACTTTACCTGCCATCCAATAGGCAGAAGCAGCCTAATATGGGGTTATGGTAAGAATCCACCTTATTCTGCAGGTGGCAATGCAGGTGATAATTTTTTATGGATGCTTTTTAGAAAAAGGGCTTGTTGTGCTTTTTAAGATATTCATTGTATTCATAACTCTGGCTCTTTTCTTTGATACAGGAGTGACTTATGCAGAACTTAAAAAGGCTTATATAGAGACTCCCTCTCCCTGCTATAAGGTAGAAAAGATTGAAGGAAAAAGGGTCTATCTTGAATCAACTTCTAAAGATTGTGTAAAGACAATAGGTAAGGTTCAGATAGAAGTAGGGGAGTCCGTAAAAAATGTTTATGTATTCACAGATGGTAAATTCTGGAAAGAGCAGACACTAACAGAATTCAACCTTGATAGCATCAACGAATATATGGAAGGGGTTGAAAAACTCAAGAAAGAACTTAAGGTTCCAGAAAACCTGCATAAAAAACAGGGACAGGAGATTGCTAAAAAGACATATCAGTATTACCAGTCTAAGGAATTTCAGGAGAAACTTCAGGCAGAAACTGAGAGGCTCAAAGAGGGTATCTTTAAAAAACCTGTTGAGGAATATTACTCTGGCAGTAGTAAAGAGATAGGAAAAACAAAGGGGAAACTACTACCAACTGAGCGGATATACATTTTTATTTCGTCTTCGGTACCCATGCCGACCCTCAGAAACTATGCCTTATCCTTGGATAGGCTTGGAGACCCGAATATTGTGATGGTCATGAGGGGCTTTGTGGATGGTATGAAGTATATCAAACCAACGATTAGGTTCGTTAGCGATATTTTGAAGAAGGATCCAAGTTGTGATATGACAAAACAGAAGTGTGATACCCACAGATTAGACTTTCAGATAGACCCTTTGCTTTTTAGGAGATACCAGATAGCTAAAGTCCCGGCAGTTGTCTATGCTACTGGCTTAAATGTAATGGACGTGCAAATGAGCGAAGGACTCGAAAGCAATACCGAGGTGTCCAACTATTATGTCCTCTATGGAGATGCCTCTTTTGAGTATGTGCTGGATACAATACACAAAGAGACAAAAAGTAAATCAATAGAAAGATTACTGACTACGCTTAGGAAGGATTTTTACTGATCTCATGTAGCAGAAATAATTTCTTCTAATCCTTTTCTCAATTTCTCAAGCTGAAGCAATATTTGTTCAAAATTCTCATCGAACATGAGCGTACTTCTGATCATGTCCGTGACTAACCTGTACTGGGATTGCTCTCCTGTTTCAGAATCTAATATTGTCTTGACCATTCTGAATGTATCTGGATCAGCTATTTTGGCCATATCACGACCGAGTAATCTGATACTGGCGAGTCTTGTATCAAAATTTTCTTCTTGGAGTAAGCCTTGTTCTTCCCTATACAGTCTGTCAGAGTTACCAGCATCTTCATATTTCTGCATGATGAGCAAAAGATCTTCGGCATCTCTTTTACGCTCAGGATATTTTTCTTTCCAGGAAATAATCTTCATGAGAGCTAACCCTGGCAGAGTCGCTAATTTTATATTGATCTCTGGATCTGAACTTAGTTTAATGGTAATCGAATATTCATAAGCCTCCTTGAAACCAAGCATGCTCATAAATATCTCATGCTCCGGCGGCCAGCTGATTCGCCTATTTTCATCTGTAATAGGACCGAAAAGAACTATATCCACAATAACAGAATCGCAGTGGAGTCTTTGAGGCTCTTTCTCGTCTGAGGAGAATTTGCTTGTTGCTATCAATGATGCCTTCAATTGATTGAACTGTTCCCAGTCAGAAACTTCGACGCCCAGATCGATATCTTTGGTCATTCTTCGAGGTTTAATCCCGTAACAGTGTTCAAGAATAAAATCCCGTGCTGAAGCGCCAACCACAAAAAAAGGAATGCGTAGGGAGTCAGCAACCCTCTTCACAATGCTAAGGGTTTCTACTGTCTGTTGATCAATCTTCCCTGATAAGTCGAATAATATGTTGCTCATAGATCATTCTTGCTGTCTCTATATTTCTCTGGTTTGCTGTTGCCAAGAGATCTGCATAAACAAGGATTGGGTGAACCAAGTCTTCATATTGCCAAATCTCAGCCGGTTTCCAGAATCTTTCAAGTATTTCGATGTCGCCTGTTAGATCTTTCCTGAGCCTGTTCTCGATCAATAGCTGATTAAGCTGCTGAGGTGTTGTATAAATCGTTATTATCTCGGGCTTAAGATATTGGGTGAGCCTTGCAGCAGCAACCTCTCCACCCCACTGTGCTTTTAAGGGATCAAGTTTTTTTTGTCCCCACCAGCCATATTCGCCTCTGTAACGACCTATAATCTGCTTCGGCCTCAGCTGTTCAGGATACGCAGTTACCCATCTCTGCAACAAATTTTCCTTATGTATCAGTCTTTGCCCCCTTTTTCCCATGTCAAGGAGAAAGCCCAGCTCCTTCAGTTCCTTCATGATCCAGTCAACTGTACCAAGAGCCACATCTGTCGCAGCAGCAATCTTCCGATAGGTCTTGTTTTCTAAACCGGGATTGCATAAGAAAGCATAAATTATTCTGAGGCCGGCAGGCTTGAAAGCCCTTTTGAGCTGAGCTTGCTTAGCAATCTCAGGGGGTCTATTTCCTTTTACAAAGATATATAGCGGTGGTTGATTGATGAAAGCATTGCCTGCGGTGTCAATAAATTCTACACCATCCTGCCTTAACTGCTCTGCCATCTGTGCATTTACATATTTTGTAATTAACAAAAGCGGATGGTTCAGTTTCTCACGGTGAATCAGCAATAAGCCCTTATGGGTTTTCGTGAAGGTAGTCTTGATTTCAGCATAGTATTGCATCTCTTTGCCCTGTATCATCATGCGCAATAATCGGTCTACCCGCAAGCCAACCGCTTGACCAGGTTCCAGCGCCAACGTCTCAATCTCTGCACGTGCTGGCACATTCTTCCTGAATGCTTCGAGGGCAAGGCCGAAAATATCCTCTTCTATGTTTCTGTCAATTCTATTCATGGTATTGTTCACCATTTCATTGTGTTCACTAATTATGAACATAACAAAATGATGAACAAAAGTCAAGTCCCTGAATTGAGTCATGTAAAATATAACCCTATGGATAATCGTTATGACATTTATAATGTAACCCAAAACCATAGGTCTTTTAGGACCGGAAAAGTGTCACATAGATAATACACCTGATAATTATTTTTGCGTTTTTAGGTGTTCTTATCAAGTTAGCATATTTTAAATTGCGAAAATGGATACTGGCACAGCTTCATTTAAAGAGCAAATAAGATTCGCTCAGCTCACCTTCGCTACTAAGCCCCTCCGGTCTCTAAGAGTCGCTTCGGCTCACTTCGTTCGCTTCTTAAAAGGAAGGTTTTTCAGGTCACTCTCATCCCCACCTACGTCCCCTAAAGGGGACTTCCCCCTCACTCAGGCACTACACTTGCTACTCTGTCATGCCCCTTGCTTTTAAGTGCTTAAATAATCTTTCGCTACTCAAGAATATTTAAGCCCTGCAAGGGGACGCTTCAAGCCTCCGCTCTGCTTCAGCTTCAAGCTCGTGCCAGAGCAAGCTTTATGCCTTCGCTCCTCCATCCGCCTTAGGGTGGATTGTCCTTCGCCTTGCAAGGAAGGCAGGCTTCAGCAAGTCTCGGCCAAGCCCTGACTGATAGAAAGATTTTTCTCTACCGCGAATATTGCCTCCGCAAAGGTATAAACCTATTTGAGTTTCAATTCCTCCTATCAGAGGTCTATAGGGTTTTCTTCTTGAATTCTGACGAATGCTTTCTGACAGGGGAAACATTCTCTTATATGTCCTGAGATTCGAGCCTTCTTTGAATCGCTTATTTTGATGGTGTCTTCCAGCAAGTCTCTAAATTTTCCTTCACCTCTTCACAGGAAATCTCAAACGGGTCTTTCTGAGAAGTGTAGATCATAAAATACAATTGACCCCCTATCGTCATTTAAAATTGACCCCCTAAAAAACTATAATCTCCTTTCCAGAAAGGAAAGGAGGAAACAAGAAAGGGGTGTTAAGCATGTATAAGTGGCAA
>JBFLZS010000120.1:0-6077 GCA_040756135.1 Nitrospirota bacterium | reverse complement strand
TCAGGATACGAAACTGGGATTCCTGTATGTTTAATCTCTTTACCAAACATGGATCAGGTCATAATCCCAGAACAAAGGGTTTTCAGAGGATGCGCCAGCGGATAATGCATAAATTTAGTTATTATATAAGAAATTTTGGTGTTACTGCCTGTGTGGGTTGTGGGAGATGTATTTTAAATTGTCCTGTGAATATGGACATAAGAGGGGTTCTTGATACCCTGATTAAATATTGAAAAGATAGGGGCTGATGACGATGTTAAATCCTTATATTCCTGTACCGGTTGAAGTTGCAGATATTACAATCGAGACAGAAGACAAATTACTCAAGACCTTCAAATTAACCTTCTGTAATAAAGAGGACGAGGAAAGATTTCAACATACCCCCGGTCAATTTGCCGAACTTTCCCTTTTGGGGAAGGGTGAAAGCCCCATTGGTATTGCCTCTTCCCCTACTGAAAAGGGCTTTCTTCTCTTTACAGTCATGAAGGTAGGGGTAGTAACCACTGCCCTCCATAATCTAAATAAGGGAGCCCGAATGGGTATTAGAGGCCCACTGGGAAACTTCTATCCTATCAAAGAAATGGAGGGTAAAAATGTGGTCGTTATCGGGGGAGGATTTGCCTTTACTACCTTGCGGGCTTTAATCAACTATATGATTTACCAGGATAACCGTTCGAGGTTTGGAGATATTACTGTAATCTATGGTGCTCGAACTCCGGGAATGCTAATTTATAAAGAAGAATTGGCCAGATGGGATAAAAGAGATGACTTGAATCTCCATATTACAGTAGATAGGGGAGATGCTCAGTGGAAAGGAAAGGTAGGATTTGTCCCCGCCATAACCAAGGAGGTAGCCCCAAGTTCAAAAAATGCCTATGCTGTAGTCTGCGGTCCTCCAATTATGATAAAGTTTACCCTCCCCACCCTTCAAGAACTGGGATTCCCTCCTGAGAGAATTATTACCTCTTTAGAGATGAGGATGAAGTGCGGAATCGGGAAATGTGGAAGATGCAATATAGGATATAAATATGTATGCATTGATGGGCCGGTATTCACCTTTGAAGAGCTTAGTAAACTCCCTAAGGAATATTAAAACCTATTGACAAAACCCCGACAATTAATTATCCTGAAGTAGCGCAGGCGATTAATGAGTATCTCAAATGGGAATACTGGGATTTTAGAAGTGATTAGTGTCGGGGATTAGTGTCAGTAATAAAAAAAACTGACACTAAAAACTGGCACTGAAAATAAAGATCAAGGAGGAACTATTGATGGCAGATGACATCAAGATCCTGGTTGTAGATGATGAGCTTGCAGTTGTAAGGAGTTGTGAGATAATACTTAAGGCGGAGGGATATGATGTCGGGTGGGCTCTGGGAGGAAAAGAAGCAATGCTAAAGATGGAACAGAATAAATACAACCTTGTTTTGACAGACCTTAAAATGGCTGACGGTATCACACTTATAAAATGGATCAGAGAATCAAGACCCGATACAGGGATTGTCGTTATTACTGATTATCCATCACAGGAGTCGATTAAAGAAACCCTCAAACTCGGTGTCATAGACTATGTTCCAAAACCCTTTGCCCCTGCAGTATTAATAGATGTAACACACAGGGCATTAGAATGGATGAGGGGAAAAGCCTATGTAAAGGAAAAACCTGAAGAAGAATTTCCTCCTTCCATGCTTGCTGAAGTGGATAGAATCATTAACAAATACAAAAACAAACCCGGCTGCTCGATACCTGTGCTCCAGCATGTCCAGGAGGAGGTAGTAGGGTATCTTCCCCCTGAAATACAAAGACGGATTTCGAGGGGATTGAATATTCCAATAGCCGAGATTCATAGTATAGTCTCTTTTTACGCCTTCTTCACCATGAAGCCGAGGGGTAAACATACTATAAGGGTCTGTCTCGGTACTGCATGTTATGTAAAAGGGATTGAGACAGTAGTAAACAAGCTTAAAGAGGTATTAAAGATAGATATGGGTGGAATAACTGATGACAGGTTATTCTCTCTCGAGAGTGTCCGATGTCTCGGTGCCTGTGGCCTTGCACCTACCATGGTTATAGACAAGGATACATTTGGTGCATTAACCCCGAAAAAGGCTATGGAGGTTATTAATCAATATGCACCTGTAGGCATAAAAGAGGAAGCGGAAGCTATAGAAGAAAAGGAGGGATAAGATGCCAAGGTTAACAATAGAGGACCTTGCAAAGATTAAAGAAAAACACAAGGCGACCTTCGCCCTCAGGCAAGGCGGCTACAGGGCTAAGGTCACGGTCCATATGGGGACGTGCGGAATCGCCGCTGGTGCGAGGAATGTTATGACGGCCCTTATGGATGAAATTGCTACTGCTGATGTAGAAGATGTTATTGTGACGACTTCAGGCTGCGCAGGGCTTTGTGCACGTGAACCCATGGTTACGGTAGAGGTAATAAACGAACCCCCTATCAAATACTGTGACCTGAATGAGAAGAGGATCAGAGAGATATTTAAAGAACATATCATGAGTGGAAAACCTGTAGAAAAGTATGCATTGGTAGTTGGGAGTGAGACGACTTATTAATACGAACGTATTAAGTAGAGTCTGTGTATAAATTATGATTTAAGGAGACTGTCATTCCCCGACCCTCTTGTCATTCCCCGATTTAATCGGGGAATCCAGAGGGCATGCTTGATCGGGGAATCCAGTATTTTCAATAGTTTCTGGATTGTCCGGTCAAGCCGGACAATGACAAAACCCGACTTTATACACAGATACTAAGTAAAATGTCATTGCGAGGGACTCCGCCTAAGGCGGACTGAAGCAATCTGACATGGAGTGTCATTCCGACCCGAATTTATTTCGAGGGAGGAATCTCAGTGAGAGTGCCACGGGCTTCGCCCTTGCAACGACCTTTCAGGTCGGATTGCCACGCTCCTGTTGGTCGCTTGCATGGCAATATAAAAGGATTTAATGCGTTTGTATTAGTTTTGTATTAATAAAGAGGAGGTCAGGATTATGGCTCAGAGGCAGCGTATCAATCTTATGCTTTGTGGTGGAACAGGCTGCATTGCCAGCGGTGCTTTGAAAGTGGGTGATGTCCTCAAGGCAGAAATTAAAAATGGGGGACTTGAAGAAACAATAGGTGTTGTCCTGACAGGCTGTAACGGCTTTTGTGCCAGGGGACCTGTTATGACGGTTTTACCAGAGGGAATATTTTATGAAGCATTAAAGGTTGAAGATATACCCATGTTAGTTGGAGAGCATTTCCTTAAAGGCAGACCTTACCAGAAAGCTATGCACAAACACCCAAGGAGGAAAACACCTATCCCTTTATTACATGATATACCTTTCTTCAAATATCAGGAACTAGTTGTATTAAAAAACAGAGGACTTATAGACCCAGAAAGTCTCGAGGAATACATTGGCAGAAATGGTTATCTGGCTGCAGCAAAGGCACTCACTGAGATGACCTCTGAGGAGATAATAAAGGTCGTGAAAGACTCTGGATTAAGGGGTAGGGGTGGTGCAGGGTTCCCAACAGGCATGAAATGGGAATTTGCCTCAAAGGTTCAGTCTCCTGTGAAGTTCATGCTCTGCAACGGTGACGAAGGAGACCCTGGTGCATTTATGGACAGGTCTGTAATGGAGGCAGACCCGCATTCTGTTATTGAAGGGATGATTATAGGTGCTAAGGCGATAGGGGCACATCATGGATATATCTATGTGAGGGCTGAATATCCCTTAGCAGTAAAAAGGTTACAGATTGCAATAGACCAGTGCAATGAGGCAGGGCTACTCGGTAAGAATATCCTTGACAGTGGATTTGACTTTGACCTTGAGATATATCAGGGTGCAGGTGCATTTGTCTGTGGTGAGGAGACAGCCCTGATGCGTTCTTTGGAGGGAAAACGAGGCATGCCGAGACCGAGACCCCCGTTTCCCGCACATAAGGGACTATGGGATAAACCATCAGTCCTGAATAATGTCGAGACATTATCACAGATACCCCAGATAATCATGAATGGTGCTAAATGGTATAGGAAACTCGGTACCGAGAAGAGCCCGGGTACAAAGGTCTTTGCACTTACAGGTGCCTTAAATAATGTTGGATTGGTTGAAGTCCCGATGGATACGACCCTCAGGGAAATCATCTACGATATTGGCGGCGGCATGCAGAAGGGAAGAAAATTCAAGGCCGTACAGTCAGGAGGACCTTCAGGCGGCTGCATCCCTGAGGAATTCCTTGATATCCCTGTAACCTACGAGGCCATTGTAAAAACCGGCGCTATTGTGGGCTCTGGAGGAATGGTTGTAATGGATGACAGGAACTGTATGATAGGTATTGCAAAGTTTTTCCTCGAATTTACAGCAGATGAATCCTGTGGCAAATGTGTTCCATGCAGGGTTGGAACTCGAGTGATTCTTGATTTACTCACGGATATTGCAGAAGGCCGTGGTAAAGAAGGGGACATCGAGACACTTATAGACTTAAGCAGGGATATCATTGCGACATCCCTTTGCGGTCTTGGCCAGACAGCACCTAATCCTGTACTTACAACAATAAGATATTTCAGGGACGAGTATGAGTCTCATATAAGAGATAAATGGTGTAAGGTTGGAGTATGTCGTGACCTTTGCACATTCTATATAGATGAAAAACTCTGCAAGGCGTGTGGTATGTGTCGGAGGGCATGTCCTTCAAAGGCTATCGTAGGTGAAAAGAAACAGCCACATAAGATTATCCAGGAACTCTGTGTACGTTGCAGGACCTGTTATGAGACCTGCAAATTCAACTCAATAAAAATACTGCCAGCCGCTGCCCGTGAGGCCAAGGAGGCCGAACTAATGGAATTAATAAGAATGTCGGCCCCGGAAATGGCATGGGAGGGAGCATAATGATAGAGCTAACCATAAATGGCAAAAAAGTAAAAGCAGAAATAGGAGATACCATCCTTCAGGCTGCACTGAAAAATGATATATATATACCCAACCTCTGTTATGACAAGAGACTAAAACCTTATGGCGCCTGCAGGTTATGCCTTGTTGAGGTAGAAAAAATGCCGAGGCTCCCGGCTTCATGCTCCACACCTGCAGCAGATGGAATGGTGGTGAGGACAGATAGCCCAAGGCTTAGAAGGCTTCGCCAGACCGTCTTAGAACTTCTTTGTGTTCACCACCCTCTTGACTGTCCGGTATGCGACAAGGCAGGCGAGTGTACTCTCCAAGATGTGGTATATAATATTGGAAAACCAGAAGGCCGCTTTATCAGACACAGGAAAGAGGCTCCACCTGATATCAGAGGACCTTTAGTGGAGCTGAATGCCAACAGATGTATCCTCTGTGGTAAATGCGTGAGGATCTGTGATGAACATCAGGGCAGAGGGGCATTGAGCTATATTGGCAGGGGATTCCCAACAGTGGTGCAGGCTGCCTTTGGAGAAGTCCTCTGGTGTGATTTCTGTGGCCAATGTGTAGATATATGCCCGACAGGCGCGATCCTGGCTAAACCTTTCAAATTCAAGGCAAGGCAATGGTTCCTTGAGGAGAAGAATACGGTATGTTCCTTCTGTGGTGTTGGTTGCACCCTAACATTGAGTATAAGAGAGGGGAAGATATTAAGGTCTGTAGGCAAGGAGGGAACGGGGATAACGGATGGGAATCTTTGTGGCAGGGGCAGATTTGGCTTTGACTACATATACAGCGAAAACCGTCTAAAGACACCGATGGTAAGAAAAGATGGTGAACTTACGTCTGTCTCATGGGATGAGGCATTGAATTACATTGCCGACAAACTCAAATTCGACATTGTGCGTTATGGGTCCTCTTCCATAGGTGCAATAGGCTCACCAAGGTGCACAAATGAAGATAATTACGTGTTACAGAAATTTATGAGAGACGCTGTCGGTTCTAATAACATTGATTCCCCTGCTTCATTTGGCTACGCCCTTGTAGAGAAGGCATGGGAGATGTCGTTTGGAGAGAGGGGTCACAGGATTGACCTAAAATCACCTCTCAATAAGGAGGCGATCCTTGTTATTGAATCGGACCTGAGCACAACACATCCTATATTTGGACTCAATATTCTG
>JBFLZS010000119.1:0-6199 GCA_040756135.1 Nitrospirota bacterium | reverse complement strand
AGCATACCTATGCTACTATAGTTGCCCAAAGGAACCGAGCTTTACTGTTAGCTGCATTCGGCATATCCCTCATAATTACCTTAACCTATTTCATGATGACCAGGTTGGTAAGTCGTCCTATAGAGAAATTAGCCGGGAATGCAAAGAGGCTTGCAGAAGGAGACATGTCTGTTTCTGCGGATGTAAAGACAGAAGATGAGATCGGGGTCCTGGGCAATTCCTTTAATTATATGGTAAAGAACATTAAGGATCAGATAGAGTATGCAAATAGTATAAAAGATGCGATCTGCGATCCACTTTTTATAGTAGACAATAACATGATTGTAACTTATATGAATGACGCCTGCGCTCGTCTCACAGGATATGAGAAGGCAGAAGTAGAGGGTAAGATGAGATGCGAGGATTTATTTAAATCTGATATCTGTGAGACCAGATGCCCTGTCAGGTATTGCTTTGATAAAAGAGAGCCGGTTGAAGGTATCAAGTCAATTATATCAAATAGACAAGGAATACAGATACCAACTGTGACCAGCGCCAGCCCCTTAAGAGATGCACATGGGGAACTTATCGGTGCAGTTGAAATCTTGAAAGATATTACTGATGTCCTTGAAGCAGAGAATCTAAGATATATAAAGAAGACAGCGGAAAGAGAAGAGGAACAGAGGAGATATCTGGAGGAAAGAGGAGAAAATCTCTTAAATATTTTGACACGGGTATCAAAGGGCAATCTGAATATCAAGGCTGAAGTATTAGGAAGTAACGATGTAATGGATAAGATTGCGGTTTCGGTTAATTCTATGATAGTGGAGCTCTCAAAAGCAAAAAAAGAACTCGTTGACTGGGGTCATACCCTTGAAAAAAAGGTCGAGGAAAAAAGCGGGGAAATTCAAAAGGCCCAGGCACAATTAATCCATTCTGCAAAACTTGCTTCCCTCGGAAGGATGGCTGCAGGTGTAGCCCACGAGATCAATAACCCACTCACAGGTATCATGACCTTTGCCCATCTTTTGCTGGAGAGGTTTCCAGATAGAAGTCCAGAAAGAGAAGACATAGAGGTGATCATTGAACAGGCAAACAGATGCTCAAATATCATTAAAGGGCTTCTCGGCTTTGCGAGGGCAAGGCCGGCCGAGAAAGGCCCATTGAATGTTAATGAAGTTTTAAATAATTCTTTAGGTATAATACAGCGTAAGGCAGATTTCTTTAATATTAAACTAATCCTTAACTCAGACGAAAACCTGCCACCTGTCAAGGCAGATGCTTCCCAGCTCCAGCAGGTTTTCTTGAATATGATTCTTAATGCAGTCGATGCGATGAAAGGGCAAGGGACGCTTACTATCTGCACACGGAAGGTTGCCGAAAATGGTGAGCCCTTTGCAGAGGTTGAGTTCACTGATACAGGTCATGGTATTTCTGAAGAGGATATGGCAAAACTTTTTGAACCTTTCTTTACCACAAAACCGGTTGGGAAAGGAACAGGACTTGGTCTAGCAGTAAGCCACGGCATTATTCAGGAACATGGAGGTAAAATTCTTGTAAAGAGCAAGATAGGGGAGGGAACAAGTTTCTTTGTGAGGCTGCCGTTTTATGATATACAATTAGTAAACGTAACAGGAGAGGTACACCATGAGTGAGGTGAGGGTTCTTGTAATAGACGATGAAGATATAGTACTTAAAAGCTGCTATCGAGTACTCACCCCTGAGGGCTATGATGTAAAGATGGCTACGAAGGGGTTGGATGGTTTGCAGATGCTCAAAAATGACAAATATGATGTCGTGCTTGTAGATGTTAAGATGCCTGATATGGATGGTATCGAGGTTCTCAGGCGGATAAAGAAAGAGTGGCCTGATATACCGGTTATAATCATAACAGGTTACAGTGCTATTTCTGATGCTGTGTTTGCCATAAAGCTCGGTGCATATGACTATATTGAAAAGCCTTTTGCACCTGATACCATCTTATCATCAGTAAAGAAAGCCCTTGGCTATGAAATGGAAGAACAGGAAGGAAAATAACATACGGATGCTTTTACGAGGGCAGGGCAACATGACAATTATAATTTTATTGACTAACTTATGCTGTATTTTTAAAATAGGTTGTTTTTATTTATGGACTATTCAATAATAAAGCCAATTAACGTGAGACGATATATAATTGGGTTATTTATTTCAATATGTTAGCAATGATAACCTTCATCTAAACATGGAATAAAGGAGGTAGCCAATGGCTCATGATGGCAGCAGAATCTTAGTTGTGGACGACGAGTCTGTAGTTGTAAAGAGCTGTGAGAGGATACTAAGGGCAGAAGGGTATGACGTCGAGGGGGTTCTTGGAGGAAGAGAAGCAATACAGAATATGGAGCAGAAGAGCTATGACCTTGTTTTGACTGACCTTAAAATGCCTGTGATAGACGGTATTACACTCATAAAATGGATCAGGAAATCAAGACCTGATACAGGAATCGTAGTTATTACTGGTTATCCATCACAGGAAACGATTAAAGATGCCCTCGATTTTGGTATTATAGATTACCTTCCAAAGCCTTTCACACCGGCAATACTCTTAGATGTAACACGCAGGGCATTAGAATGGATAAGAGGGAAAGCCTATGTGGAAGAGAAGCCTAAAAAGGAAGAGTTCCCTCCCTCTATGCTTAAGGAGATAGACAGGGTTGCTTTAGAATATAAGGATAAGCCTGGCAGATTGATGCTTATGCTTCAACGTGTCCAGGGGTTGGCAGGGTATCTACCGCCTCAGATACAGAGACGCATCGCAAGGAGATCTAATATCCCGGAAGCAGAGCTTCACAGCATTATCTCCTTCCACAACATCTTCTCTATGAAGCCTCGGGGCGAGCATATCGCTAAGGTTTGTCTCGGTGCTGCTTGCTTTGCGAAGGGTACAAGTTCAATTCTGGAAGAGTTTAAAAAGTTACTAAATGTAGAAGTTGGTGAGGCGACGGAAGACAGGAAATTCTCTCTTGAAACTGCACGTTGTCTCGGGGCATGCGGCCTTGCACCTGTAATGGCTGTTGATCAAGATACCTATGGCTCACTTTCTATGAAGAGGGCAATAGAGGTGCTCAACCAATATGCACCTGTGGGCGCAAAGGCAGCACCTGCACAAGAAGTTGAGATAAAGGAGGGGTGAGATGGGGGAAAAAATCCGTGCAAATGTGATGGTTTGTTCAGGGACGGGCTGTATCTCTGGTGGAAATTTGAAGATTAAGGCTGCCCTTGAGGATGAGATCGAGAAGAAGGGACTTAAAGAGGAAATAGAAATCATTATGACCGGCTGCTATGGTTATTGTCCCCAGGGTCCTGTTATGTCAGTTCAGCCCGATGGGATCTTCTACCAGTCATTAACTATTGAAGATATACCCAAGATAGTAGAGGAGCATCTCCTTAAAGGCAGACCTTATGACAAACTGGTCTTTAAGGAGCCTGAAAAGAGAATAGCGATCCCATTAATGGGGGAGATACCTTTCTTCAAACATCAGGTACTTCGTGTATTGAGGGGTAAAGGCATCATAGATCCTGAGGATCTCGAGGAATACATTGCGAGAGACGGGTTTCGGGCTGCTGCGAAGGCAATCACACAGATGACCCCTGAGGAGATAGTAGAGGTTGTAAAAGTCTCTGGATTGAGGGGAAGAGGTGGTGCAGGTTTTCCGACTGGAGTGAAGTGGGAAATCGCCCTAAAGACTCAGTCGGATGTAAAATATGTTGTTGGCAACAGGGCTATAATGGAGTTAAACCCTTATGCTGTAATTGAGGGAATGATTATATGTGCAAAGGCTATCGGAGCACAAAAGGGCTATATCTATGTAAGGTCCGAATATCCACTATGGGTGAAACGCTTTCAAACAGCCATAACAAAATGCAATGAAGCAGGACTACTCGGTGAGAATATCTTCGACACAGGATTTAATCTCGATCTCGAGGTATATCAGGGTCCAAGTGAATTTATCTCTGGTGAAGCCACAGCCCTGTTAAATGATATTGAGGGGAAACGAGGTATGCCGAGACCTAAGCTCTGGCGCTCATCGGTTAAGGGATTATGGGGAAAGCCCACAGTTACGAACAACCTCGAGACCTTTGCGAATATTGCCCCGATAATCTTAAATGGTGCCGATTGGTTCAGGAGCGTTGGAACTGAACAAAGCCCCGGAACTAAGGTCTTTACACTTTCAGGTGCTACCTTTAATACCGGATTGGTTGAGGTTCCCCTCGGTACCACCTTCAAGAAAATCATTTATGATATCGGTGGAGGCATTAAAGTCAGGAAAAGAAAACTCAAGGCTATCCAATTAGGAGGATCCTCAGGCGGTATCATACCTGCAGCATTTGTTGACATGCCCGTAACCTACGAGGACCTCTTAAAAGCTGGTGCCATTATGGGCTCTGGCTTAGCAGTTGTCATGGATGACCGGACGTGTATGGTAAATGTGGCGAAATTTTCTGTTGAGGTATGTGCAGACGAGTCCTGCGGGAAATGTGTTCCCTGCAGGGTTGGAAACCGAATACTGCTCGATATCCTTACAGATATCGCGGAAGGTCGCGGAAGAGAAGGAGATATAGAGCTTCTCGAAGACATTTCACATGATATTGTTGGGACATCCCTCTGTGGTTTCGGTAAGTTAGCCCCTTCTCCTTTATTGACAACAATAAAGTATTTCAGGAACGAGTATGAAGCGCATATAAAGGATAAATGGTGCTTCACCGGAGCCTGTCGTGAACTCGCCACATTCTACATTGATGAAAAAATCTGCAAAGGGTGCGGTATGTGTCTGAAGGCATGTCCTGCAAAGGCTATTTTTGGTGAGAAGAAAAAGCCTCATAAGATTATGCAGGATATTTGTCTCCACTGTAAAACCTGTTACGATACCTGTAAATTCTATTCTATAAAAGTGCTACCTGCTACTGCCCGTGAGGCCAGTGAGGAAGAGCTGAAAGAGTTGGCTGCTGTTGTAGGAGCTCGGGCAGGTCTCGAAAAGGAGGAGGTAAAATGATAGAGCTAACAATAGATGGCAAGAAGGTCAAAGCAGAAGAAGGAAGTACCATACTACAAGCCGCTCTTAAAAACAACATTTACATCCCCAATTTCTGCTACGACAGGAGGATATCGATCTATGGTGGGTGCAGAATATGTATCGTTGAGATAGAGGGACGTAATGATCTTGAGCCTTCATGTGCGACCCTTGCTGAAGATGGCATGGTAGTGTGGACGAATACCCCGAGGGTCAGCAAAAGCCGTGAAACAGTACTTGAATTTAATTTAATCTTCCACCCCCTTGATTGCCCTATATGCGACAAGGCAGGTGAGTGCAGGCTGCAGGATCTCGCATATGCATATGGAAGACCAGAACCACGTTTTACCAGACACAGGAAAGAGGCCCCTCCTGATATCAGAGGACCTTTGGTGGAGCTGGTTTCTAATCGGTGCATCCTCTGTGGTAAATGTGTGAGGATCTGCGATGAGCTTCAAGGAAAAACGGCTTTAGGGCTTATGGGCAGAGGATTCTCTACAGTGGTACAACCTGCGTATGGTGAGATACTCCTTTGTGATTTTTGCGGCCAATGTATAGACATATGCCCCACAGGCGCAATACTGAGCAAGGCATACAGATTCGAGGCACGTCCATTCTTTCTTGAGGAGAAGAATACGGTATGTTCATTCTGCGGTGTTGGTTGTACCCTTGCCTTAGGGATAAAAGAGGGGAAGATATTGAGGTCTGTAGGCAAGGAAGGAACGGGGATAACGGATGGGAATCTTTGTGGCAGGGGCAGATTTGGCTTTGACTACATATACAGCGAAAACCGTCTAAAGACACCGATGGTAAGAAAAGATGGTGAACTTACACCTGTCTCATGGGAAGAGGCAAGCAATTACATTGTTGATAACTTTAAATCCGTTATCGCACCCTATGGTGCCTCTTCCGTAGGCGCAATAGGTTCACACAGGTGCACAAATGAAGATAATTACGTGCTACAGAAATTTATAAGAAATGTTATTGGTTCTAATAACATTGATTCCTCTGCTTCATTTGGCTACGCCCTTGTAGAGAAGGTATGGGAGATGTCGTTTGGAGAGAGGGGTCACAGGATTGACCTAAAATCACCTCTCAATAAGGAGGCGATCCTTGTTATTGAATCGGACCTGAGCACAACACATCCTATATTTGGACTCAATATTCTG
>JBFLZS010000118.1:0-6248 GCA_040756135.1 Nitrospirota bacterium | reverse complement strand
AAAAAAGTCCTCGATCAGCTTGCATATGATATAACCTTCGATCCTTTCAAACTTCTCTTCCCGACATCTCCTTCTCCGCCGTCAACCCAATAAGCTCTTATCCTCCACGCTTCACTGAAGGGTTACACTTCTCACCTGATTCTCCTTGATATGTCCATGTTTCTTGATAACTCCAAGTATCCCCCTGCGCCAAAGGATAATAGTCAGATATTTTGTATGTTGCAGGTGTCAGTGATAGAGGATAAGTCCATACCAGATAATATAGATCTCCCAGTTCGTAATTTATGGTACCAAATGTACGTGAAATTATCTTTAGTTCTCCCCCTACATTTCCAGTAATACCAATCCCAGCCTCAAAGTTCGGATCCGAATCGATTACAACCGAACCCTTACCATAAGGGCGAAGGTCTACATACGGTCCCGCAACAGAAAGGATATTTACACTAACCTTTGGACGGACGTATGGTTTTACAGACACAACAACGGCACTGTCAGTATTCATGTAAGGACTAAATGCATAATCGAGTGTGTTGATTAGTGACCATGTATCATTTGCATATTCAACACCCGCTGCTATCGTAGAACTAGAAGTGAATCCAAAATCTGTTGTATTTTGACCACCAGCGGAAAATGTTATCCCAAGACTGCAAGTAAACTCACCTACTACAGGTATTGGAACAACAAAGCCTATCATAGGAACAGGGATTACGGTTGTGAATATAGGAATAGGGTTTGGTGTAAGTGGTTTTTCAGGAAGAGTGAAATTTACGGTGCGTGTTGCTACGAAAGTGGTATCCATATTTAGAACAATAGACCCTTTTACTTCTGTCTTGAAGACTTTAAGTTTACTACCGGAAATATCAATTTTGATGTCCAAAGCAGGGATAAGCTTAAAGTCGCCATCTACAGATACATCGTAATCCCCTGATCCTGTGAACTTGTAATCGTTCAGACTTAAGCCTATTGACCCACCTGTTCCTATAGATGATATTTTCAATTTTTGCTCTTTTGTCATATACATATCACTGTCCATCATAATGGTTGTCTGTATATGAAGATCTTCAAAGGCATCTGTAAGCGAAGCTTGTTCGGTATCTACAATCAGCGTACCATTTAAATCCTGGACTGAGACAATTTTGCGCAGGTAACCATTTCCTTCTCCACTGAGGAGAATGTTGCCAGGCTGGACATTAGGCGTAAGGCCAGAATAAGAATATGTATAGGTACTGTTGTCGATAGAAATTAGATTCAGTGTAGTTTGCTCGACAATGATAGTATTCTCATTGAGTTTGTTCTCAATTCCAGATGTGCCACCTCCGCCCCCTCCTCCTCCACAACTCCCCATAATAACCGTAAAGAAAAACAGTACAATTATGCCCAGAAATCTATTTACCTTAAACATAATCTTCCCCCCTTAGTCACAATAAAAAGCGGTTGTTACAAAACAAAAAGGGCGGTATGCAAACCACCCCTCTAATTCAAAATTTTAACCCTCTTGAATATTTATAAGACTGACATATAAGGTTATCTACCCCATTTTCTTCCTCAGAAAAATTTCTTTTAAAAACTGAAATTGCTTTTGTTTTCTACGGTTCTTTCCTTCTTCTCTTTCAATCGCTCTATCTTTTTGATTGATTTTAAAACAGAATTCTGCGTTCTATGTGGATTATTCTACATAAAACATAGAAAATGTCAAGCATTTCCTACATGTTATGTTGTTTCAAAAATCTCCTAAAAGCTTGATTATTGTTAATTAATTCATGAAAACAACAAAGGAATCGCTCGGGGCAAGAATAAAGGAATTGCGGAAGGCAAAAAGATTATCGCAGGATCAACTTTCAGAAAAGATAAATATAGACCCAAAACATCTTAGCCGTATAGAGGTAGGCAAAAGCTATCCTTCTCTTGATACATTGGAAAAAATCGCTGAGGCATTAGGTGTAGAAATAAAAGACCTCTTTGAATTTATGCACCATGCAAGGAGCAAAGAAATAGGTGAAAATATAAGCAAGTTACTTAAAGGAGTTGAAGAGGATAAATTGAGGCTTATTTTCAAAGTTGTCAAAGCTATTGTCCGTTAGTTCGAAGATCAGCATATATTCCACAATTCTCTCCTCAAGACCTTCAGCTTATCAAAAAAGCCCTTCGGCTTTTGAATAGAACCTTCTCAAAAGTGTAGTTCTTATAAAAATTCAGAAAAATCAAAGAAAGCAACTCTAAAAATATTGTCCTTCAGGTCGCAAGGCTTGCAGCAAGGGGAAAGACCTAAATGGCCGCTACTTATCTAATCTTCTCAATAAAAACCTTTGCAGATTTAATCGCAGCTTTTACCATATCTACATCTTCCAATAGCCCTCTATAATATCCTGCAATATGTAATGCTTTATAGAGTTTTTCGAATTCTCTTGTGAGCTTACCGTTATGAACGGATAGATATTTTCTAATCATTTCTCTGTATCCTTCAATGGATTGTGGCAAATCTTTAGGATTTACCCCTCTGTCCATCAGATATTTGTCGGTAGACTTCAATACTGCAAGGTAGGCAATTCCGCATGCTTCTTGAACTGGCTTTATGTCAGTATAGGTATTATCTTCAATAGGAGCAGTTTTCAGTATTTCCTTTGCATTATTTAAATATCTCAATGCTTCTTTCATTTTTATGTCCTATCCTAAATTATGGGTCTTTCCGCGCCTTTCTCAAAGGAGGTTTGTGTTTATTGGAGAACTTTTCTGTTTAAGAATAGCACAAATATCTTTTGCCTATCAAGAGAGATCTCTTGCAAATTCTTTATCTTTATCGTACCTTCACCTTCAGAAAACGAACGAGTTTTCCAAGGTTCCTAAGAATTTTTGCCAATATTTCAGAAATCTATTTGCCTTTAACATGGCTTACCTCCCATTAAATCCGTGATTTGTGTCCGTAATCCGTGACCGTGATATATATTCATAAAATCCTGCTCACGCAGTTAGTGTTGTAGAACCTTCTCAAAAGTATAAGCCCCTTTCCCATTCATGTTGATAAAAAACTTTTTACATACAAAGATAAGCATTTGATTTCTATTTGCATGAAAACTCCTGGATTCCAGATCAAGTCCGGAATGACGACAAAAATGGACATTTGTTATGCAGCTTTCAATGATAGGATGTGACTACTTACCCAGTCTTCTCGATAAAAGTCTGTATTCGTTCTACTATTTTGATTATGATATAATTGAAACAGTGAAAAAGGTATTAAAATTTGACAGACATGCAAGAAGAAGGATGAAATGGAGAAAGATTTCAGAAGACGAAGTCAACCTTACTTTGAGCAGTCCTGACAAAACCGAACAATCTATAAAAGGGAGGATAAATATTTATAAAACTATAGGCACAAGATATATAAAAGTAACTTATAAAGAGTTCGCTGATGAAATCCTTATCATAAGTGTTGTAGATAAGAGTTAGGGAGGCAAAGATGAAGATTGAATACAGTAAAGAAGCAGATGCAATCTATGTCTATTTTAAAGAAGAATTTGTAGCTAAGTCTAAAGAGATTGAAGATGGTGTTGTGGTGGATTTTGATGAAAAGGGCCAGCTAATTGGAATAGAAGTATTAGATGTTAGTCAGAGGTTTAGTCTGTCCGATATTGTTAATGTAAATATAGAAAACCTTCCTGTAGAAGCTATCAAATAGGAATGATATTCCCACAATTTTCTTCTCAAGACCTCCAGTTCGTCAAAAAAGCCCTTCGGAGAGGTCTTCTATCTTCAAAAACGTCAATAAACCTCTATACTTCAAAAATAATCGGCAGGATCATCGGCCTTCTATCCATTGTATCTCTGAGGTATTTCTTCAAGGTATTTCTTAGCCTTGCCTTGAGCACCGAGGAATCCGATATCAACTCTTTATCGAGACCTTTTATTGTATTCGCCAGGAATTCCTTTACATTATTGATTACCTCCTGAGATGCATCCTCGAACACAAATCCCCTCGATATTATGTCAGGACCTGAAACGATATTTCCTGTAAGTTTTTCTATACCTAAAAGTATCAGGACAATTCCGTCGTGGGCAAGCCTCAATCTGTCACGAAGAACCATTTCTTCCACATCACCTATGCCTTTGCCGTCTATAAATATGCGGCCTGAATTCACCCTGCCATTTTTCCTCGCCCCTTCATCAGATATCTCAAGGATATCACCGTTTTTGAGAATAAATATATTCTCTTTAGGAATATCGAGTTTCCTTGCGAGCATTGAATGATAAACAAGATGTCTGTATTCACCATGTACAGGCATAAAGTATTTTGGCCTGACGAGGTTAAGCATGAGCTTGAGCTCTTCCTTTGAAGCATGTCCGGAGACATGCACCTCTGAAACCTTCTCGTAGATAACATTTGCTCCCCGCCTGAAGAGGTGGTTTATAATCTTTCCTATAGAGCGTTCATTACCCGGGATCACCTTTGCCGAGAGTATAACAGTATCCCCTTCCTTGATCTTGATGCTCTTGTGTTCATCTGTTGCAATCCTTGAAAGCACGCTCATCGGCTCGCCCTGACTTCCTGTTGTTATGATCACAACCTCGTGATCTTCGAGTTTATTAAGATCCTCCAGCCTGAGCCAGGTATTTTGGGGTATCCTTAAGTAACCGAGATCGAGTGCTATCTGTGCGTTCGAGACTATGCTCTTCCCGCAGAGGATAGCCTTTCTCCCGTACTTAACAGCTACATCAATTGCTTGTTGAATTCTATGGATATTTGATGCAAAGGTTGCGATGATAATTCTTCCACTTGTATTCGAAAATATATCCTCAAACACACGTCTTACCTCTTTTTCAGAGAATGTGAATCCGCCTTTCTCGGCGTTCGTGCTGTCGGATAAAAAGAGAAGTGTACCTTTTTCTCCGTATTCAGAAAACTTGTGAAAATCCATGAGCTGACCATCAACAGGCGTCGGGTCAAGCTTGAAATCTCCTGTATGTACAATCAGCCCAAGAGGCGTTTTTATACCGAAGCCAACGCCGTCGACTATGCTGTGGGTTACCCTTATGAACTCTATTGAGAAGACGCCGAGGTTTATAACCTCTCTTGGCATTACAGAAATGAGTTTAATATGTTCGAGGTTATGTTCGCGGAGCTTCTCTTTCACCAGTCCGAGAGTCAGAGGAGTTCCATAGAGAGGGACATTTATTTCCTTTAGCAGAAAGGGAAGAGCACCTGTGTGGTCTTCATGGCCATGTGAAAGAATTACACCCCTTATCTTTTCCCTGTTATCGAGTAAATAAGAAAAATCAGGGATGACAAAATCCACGCCGAGCATATCTTCCTCCGGGAACATCAGTCCGGCGTCAATGACAATAATATCATTATTGTATTCAAGGACTGTCATGTTGAGGCCTATCTCCTCAACGCCGCCGAGGGGGATTACAGACAGTATATTTTCCATTAGTTATATAAAACGACTTAAATACCTGCGTTTTATTGATTACATAGATTTCAAAAAACGATTACACCGATTAAAGATTTAGTCTATCTGTGTAATCTGAGTTTTTAATCTTTGTAATCATATGAATGCGTAATTATTTATGACGCTTCATTTAAATATTATATCAAATACCGGGCTACCATCGGAGCTTTTAGAAATTCCCACTTTCCTTTCTTGCCGCAGTTTAGCGAAGCTATTTCAATATGCAGCATAGCAATACCACAATCCAGACGTTTGGATATATTAAAGGTATCCTTAAGATTATCAACTGAAATGGTTATACTATCTTGTTCCATGTAAAAACGCCAGGGCTGGCGGTTTAAAGCCGAAGGGGCCAGCCTCGCAGCTTCAATGGCCTCCTTCATCCACACAGGCCACTTTATTTCATCAAGTCCTGTAACCAACTCTTTCAGGGGTTTGCGTTGATGCTTCCGACCAAATCCTGTCATGATTCTTTCTTCCAGTGACCAATCTTCCACAGCATGTCCAATGGGTGTTACTGCTAAAATCCTTTCGTTTTCATTTATGCCAACAAGGGAAGCAGCTATTTCTGGCCGGAATAATGCCCCTACCCAACAGGTAGATAGGTTTAGATCTGTCGCCTCCAGAATAATACCTTCCCCTAAGTAACCAACCTGTTCATGAATATAGGGGTTACTCGTGTTTCCAATAAAGGCAATAAAAGCAGGGGCGTCTTTGACCCTGCCATAATGACCGATAGCGCCCTTAAAGACCTTATCGGTTGATTGATTTAGCAATACGGCCCGTGCCTGTGGAAACGGCCTA
>JBFLZS010000117.1:0-6490 GCA_040756135.1 Nitrospirota bacterium | reverse complement strand
AAAGTCCTCGATCAGCTTGCATATGATATAACCTTCGATCCTTTCAAACTTCTCTTCCCGACATCTCCTTCTCCGCCGTCAACCCAATAAGCTCTTATCCTCCACGCTTCACTGAAGGGTTACAAAAGTTTTAAAAAAGTTTATGAGATTGAAAATTTAATCATATAAAGTTAAAATTTATTAAAACTTATCCCAAAAAATAAAATATATGCTGCATAATTCGAATACAAATCATTGTGTTTTCACTGTAGACCGAAGGCTAAGAATCAGCTCATGGAATAAAGCGTCAGAGATAATATATGGAAAATCCCTTTCCGAGGTTCAAGGTACTCCATATTATAAGGTTATTCCGAGGTTAAGGATGAAAGAAGATGGGAGAGATGCGGTTATGCAGGTATTAAAGAATGGCAAACCAATAACACTTGTAAGTCAAAGTATTTGTTTCTATGGTCAAGCTAATGCAGATATCCGTATTACTCCTTTAAAAAATAAAACTGGCAAGATTATCGGCGCAAATATCTCAATTAAAGCATATCCAAGCTGTTCAATCGGAAAAAGACTCAACCAATCACAAAGATTAGTAGATATTGGTAAAATTGCTGCAATTTTTGCTCACGGTGTAAGGAATCCCTTAAATGCAATAAAGGGAGCTGTAGTATATCTAAGAGAGAAATATGCCAATGAGAAAAAACTCATTGAGTTTACAAAGATAATAGAGGAAGAGATATCACATCTTGATAACTTTATTGCTAAGTTTCTTAGTACCTCTGTTTCTGATGAAGGTTTATCTGAAACAGACATCAATTCAGCGCTTAAGGAAATCGAGGTTTCAACATCCCTTCTATCTCAATCCCATAAAATTGATACCATCTTTGAATATGGTTATGTTTTACCTGCTATGATAAATCCTTTTAACCTTAAACAGGCAATTCTAAATATTATAAACAACGCTATAGAGGCTATGCCTTCAGGAGGACGGCTTACAGTTAAGACCCGGCCTGAAATTCTATCTGGTACTGAATTTGCCACAATCGAGATTTCAGATACAGGCTCTGGAATTGCTAAAAGAAAAGATGATAACATAGCCATACCCTCTAAAAGTAAAGGAAGAGGGTTAGGGTTATTTATTACCAGAGAAATCCTCCAATCCTGTAAAGGTCACCTTGAAATAAAAAGTTATAAAGGTGTAGGAACTACTGTGAAGTTATACCTTCCCATAAGTAAATAAATGATAAATAAGAATGATGGAAAGATTTTAATCGTTGATGATGAGCCAAATGCTATAAAGGTATTATCTGCGATTCTTTCAGATGCAGGGTTTAATGTCGTTGAATCATCGAGTGTTGAAAAGGCTATCAAAATAATCTCCAGGAAAGATATAGACGTAGTTATAACAGACCTGAAAATGCCTGATAAGGATGGAATGCAATTATTCAAACATGTCACTGGAAACCATCCTGATATCCCTGTTATTTTCCTTACTGCCTATGGAACTGTTGAATCCGCTGTTTACGCAATGACCCAGGGTGCATTTTATTATTTTATTAAACCTCCCGATTATCTAAAACTTAAAAGTATTGTTGCAAAGGCATTAGAACAACGTCTTTTGAAAAAGGAGATTGAGATACTGAAGGAAAAGCTTTATAGTGAGAAAAATCATGTTCGCATTGTCGGCAATACCCCCATAATACTCAAGATTTTCAGCACTATTGAGGCGGTTAAGGATTCGGAAAGTAGCGTTCTCATTTATGGTGAAACAGGCACGGGAAAGGAGCTAATAGCCAAGGCCCTACATTATAAAAGTATAAGAAAAGATAAGCCTTTAATCACGGTGAACTGTGCTGCCATTCCAAGAGGGCTCATGGAGTCAGAACTTTTCGGTTACGAAAAAGGGGCGTTTACGGGTGCTGTTTCAAGAAGAATTGGAAAGATTGAGGAATCTTCTGAAGGTACACTTTTCCTGGATGAGATTGGCGAACTTGAGCTTTCGCTTCAGTCGAAACTTCTGCGCGTTCTTCAGGAAAACGAGATCGAGCGTCTCGGTAGCAACAAAAAGATAAAAGTAAACTTACGTCTTATATGCTCCACTAATCGTGATCTGAAAAAGGCGGTTGATTCCGGAAATTTCAGAGAAGATCTTTTTTATAGAATAAACGTCATACAGATAAATTTGCCACCTTTAAGGGAGAGAGCCGCTGACATTCCATTATTAGTATCAGAATTTGTTAAGGAATTTTGTAGCAGGGAGAAAAAAATGCTTTCTGTATCAGATGAAGTAATGAAAATATTCCAGAACTTCCAATGGCCTGGAAATATCAGGCAGCTAAAAAATGTTATAGAAAGAGCGGTTGTGCTATCAAAAGGAGATATGATTACCTTAAATGAATTGCCTGAGGAATTTTTACATCTGAAGGAAGCACCTGAGATTTCTTATAAGAAGACCTTAAAGGATCTGGAGGTACAGGCGATAAGGGATACACTACAGGAATGTAAAGGAAATAAGTCGAAAGCTGCCAGGATGCTCGGGATATCAAGAAAAGCATTTTATAAGAGGCTCAAGGAATTTCAGCTATAAACACCATTAACCCGAAAAATGCAATTAAATAATGCAGATGTTGTGAAAAAATTTATTTTTCGATACCTTAGTGTACCTTTAACGAACGGTATTACGAATATTTTTATCAATAGAACATATAAAATATTTTCGATAATTCATCGAGTTACTAAGGAGTTCATAAGTAAGACCACATTGACTGTCATTCCAGCTTGTCTGGAATCCTTCTTAAAACCAAGAAAGATTCTGGACAAGCCAGAATGACAAATAAACAACAATGAGATTTTACTTATGGTCTTATTAGTAAATAAATTTTTGAACAATGTCTGCATTATTCGGGTTAACTGTGAGGAATTGAAACTTGTTATTCTCCATAGAGCTTTCTTCAATATCTCCTTTGCATTATTAAGTATGACCTTTGCTTTTTTCCCAATCTTTCCGATTTTTGCGAAGTGACGAATTATTGTTACTGTATCAGCCAGATATTTCATATTCTTAAATCTTCTTTTTAAGAATTGTTTCGGCTAACTCCCTTTTAGCAGATTTAAGTTCCGCCTCAAGATTCGAGATTTTTTCAAATCCTTTTCCTGACCATATACCTTTTAATTTAACAATAGCTTTTTTCTCAACTTGAAATTTAGAGCTAACAAACTCTATAAAATCTTTTACTTCATCTAATTTTTCATCAGGAAGTGTGGTCAATTCTTTATAAATTTCGTCTATTTTTAACGTCTTGGCTTGCATATCTTTTCCACCTCCTTTCAACAATCAGATTATCACTAAAAACCTATATTGAATTATACCAAAAATGGATAAATTCCATTGCAGACTAGCGGTGTCCTGTTTTGACATTAAAAACACGCTTTCTCTTCTCTCCAAATTCTTCTCATCATGATAAAGAAAAACAGGAAACGATGCAAAAGGGGTTAAAGATGCGGCCTTGCGCTGATTGTTGCCCCTGAGGACATATTCCCTGTCTTATCTATTGCACAGACACGATAATAATAGTTTTTTCCATTGGTAAGACCTGTGTGAGTATATGTTGTGTCTGAACCATTATAAATTTGTGATCCATATGAACAGGAGAATGGAGTGCTACTTGTGCTATATACAACCTTATAGCTTGCTATTCCGCTATGTGCATCTGAAAATCCTCTCCAGTTTAATGTAACCTGTGTATTCCGGGGTGTGGCTGTCACTGTTCCATTTGTCGGTGGTGTAGTATCAAGAATTATGGTATCTGAATACGGTATTGAATTTTTATTGCCCCATTTGTCTTTAAACCATGCATACACCGTCTTTGTCCCGCTTTTATAAGACAGTGACCAGCTCTTTGTTGAGGCAAATGTTGTCCATGATGAACAGCTATTTGAGTTGCTTATACACATTTGTATGGTACCACCACTATCATCGCTTGCTGTCAACGTTAATATCACTGATTTGCTCTTAGTGGCTTCCGCCCCTCCATTGATAATGATAGAGCCTGTGGGTGGATTTGTATCATTCTGAGACTGAGACATCGCTGTAAAATCTATCCCTGTGTTTGAACTGCTAAAATCCCGATAGGTTGGGCTGAAGGTATAGCCTGTCTTGCTCGGTGTCACCCTATAGGTCTTCCCCGGTAGAAAACCTGATGTATCCCAGTTGCCATTTACATCTGTCTGTGTTGAAGCAGGCTCCGTAAATGCTAAATAATCAGGTGCTGATCCAGAAATCCACCTGAAGGTCATCGTTACACCTGAAATCCCTGTCCCGGTACTCGTTGTTACCCGGCCAGATGCGCTGAAACCAGCAAATGATTCTGTTAAAGTTATTCTATTTCCAACCGCATCATACGTATAAGTAATTATTGAGCCGTCTTCGTTGATAATTTTTACTAAGCGATTTAGTTTATCATATTCATATGTACGCGTAACTTTGGGCACATTCTGAAGTATTATAAAATCATCATCGCTGTCATCGTATACACTAACCCCCGATGTGTCAGTTACAGTAATGCGGATACGGGCTTGCATGGTCTTTATATTTGTTGGGATACTCCAGTTAAAAGATTGAACACTACCTGCCAAACCTGAAGCAATTACAGTAGAAAATGTAACTCCTCCATCTGTTGATAATCTGATTTCTTGTGACGAGATGCCAACCAAGCTCTTAAGAGTCCACGTTATGTTATACGTAGATCCAGCATCAATGACCTCTCCGCCGTTAGGAGCATTAATAATAACTTCTGTACATGAATCGTTATCCTTCTGGAATTTCAGATCGTAAGTTCCAGTTTCATCATTTCCATAATCAGAGGCAAAAATAACATATTGGCCTGTGGAGGGAAGGGTCTTATTCAGTTGAATTGAGCTGCCTGTGGTGTACTGATATGCAATCCTTGAGCCAAGACTATCGTAGAGTTCCAATGAAGGATCAAGGTTGCCTGAAAGTCTGGTAAGAATCAGTTTAAGATTGCTGCCTTCGGTTGCTGAAAAGAAAAATACATCCTGCTCTCCTGCTGCATCCAGCGAACTCGAAATAGTCTGACCGCAGGTAATAGATGTCGCATTACATGGATCATTCAGCTTTTGCCAGAAGATTTTGTAGTTACCTACAGCATCGTTATCGTAATCAGACACTATCACTGTATAGACGCCGTCAGCAGAAAGACTCTTATCGAGATTTATATAGCTACTTGAGTATGCATTCGCATAAGCAATTCTTGTCCCCGCTGAATCATATAGCTCTACATATGGGTTCATGCCGCCAGATGTCCTCACAATTCTGATGGTTATCACATCCCCTGCTGAGGCTGTGAAACTGTAGAAGTCCTGCTCACCTACAGCACTCAGTGAACTTGAGATAGTCTGCCCACAATTGATGACTGTCGCATTGCATGGATTATTCAGTTTTTGCCACATCAATTTATAATCACCGGCTGCATCATCGCCGTAATCAGAAACTATCAAAAGATAGGTGCCACCTACCAAGAGAGTTTTATCAATTATTACATCGTTGCCAGAGTAATTATAACTGCTGGCAATAGTTGCCCCTGTGCTATCTAATAATTCTAACTTGGGCTGGAAGGCGCCGGATGTACGGATAAGCCTAATAGTCACTTTATCATTTGCTGCTGCTGTGAAAGTGTAGAAGTCCATTTCACCTGTAGCACTAAGAGAAGAAGAAAAAGCCTGTCCACAATTTATAGACGTTGCACAAGGGTTATTTAGCTTTTGCCAGAATAAATTGTAAGTCCCTGTGTATTGGTTGTATTGATCCCTTACAACAATGGTGTAAGTGCCAGCAATAGTCAACGTTGCATCAACCTTCCCAGCGGCATTGCCGACAATACTTCCGTCAGGGGCATAAAGCTCAAGATAGCATACAGGTTCCCTGAGGTTTTGTTAGCACGAATGGTTACCCTGTCATTTGCAGAGGCTGTAAAGGAATAATAATGTTTTTCATTGGCTGCTGTAATAGAACTTAAAATCACTTGCCCGCATGAAATCGGCGTCTGGGCCAGAGTTGTAGAATAAGACAAGAATATTACTAATGAAATTAGTAAGAAGGCTGTAAAGTATAATTTAGATTTTATTGTCATTTCTTATGCCTCCATTAATATGGAAAAGGTTTCTTCTCGACCTTGACTTCCCCTATATAATCCTTTAAACTTTTATTATCAAGTAATTTTTTGGAATAAGTTATGGATAAAGATGACCTTTGGATAGTCGAACATTTTAGTGAGTTGGTGACTAAATACGCCGGCAAAGCAATTGCTGTAGTCAATGAACAGTTGGTAGCTGTTGGTGACACAGAAGTTGAGGTCGAATTAACACTACAGCGGATTTTTTTTAACACGTGACCTCAGTTTCTTTTTCCTGTGTGATCGATATGCAATGTAATTTCTCATCGTGTAATATCTCACAATTCCTATAGCCTCTGTCAGCGACATCG
>JBFLZS010000116.1:0-6677 GCA_040756135.1 Nitrospirota bacterium | reverse complement strand
TAAAGTGAACCATTTAATCGAGGCAGAAAATGCATAAGGAGATGAAGTGCAGACGTGTAGATGCACTTCACTCATTTTAATTTTTTTACAAATATATTGACAAAGGTATGCGCTTTCAGAGATGACAGACCATATGAGCATCACATGAGCAAAGGTTTATGACTCCCTGTATAGTAGGCGGATAAATGGAAGATAAAACAAAGGTGTTTGTAATAGGAAGTAATTCTTTTTCAGGAAGCGATTTCATTGACCTGTTATTAGAGGGTGATAGATATTCAGTCGTTGGAATAAGTAGATCACCTGAAAAGAGCGCACTTTTCCTTCCCTATAAGCGGCATACTAAAGGAGACTTTAAGTTTTATCAAATGGATTTAAATAAAGATATGCCTGAAATCATCAATCTCATTGACTACTTTAAGCCAGACTATGTTGTGAACTTTGCAGCACAGAGCGAAGTCGGTCCAAGCTGGAAAACTCCATGGGAATGGTTTCAGACAAATGCAGTAGCTTTAACCAAACTGGTGCATCATCTTAATGACTGTCATTACATAAAGCGATACGTGCATATATCATCCCCCGAGGTTTACGGCACATGCGTTGGAGTGATTAATGAGGCCGCCCCTCTTAACCCGAGCACTCCTTACGCCGTATCTAAAGCGGCAGGGGATTTACTTCTCTTCACTTATGTGAAGAACTTTAATTTCCCTTTAGTAATGATCCGTTCTACCAACGTATACGGCGCTCATCAGCAATTGTTTAAAATTATTCCGAGATCGGTAATCTACATCAAGTTAGGAAATATAATAAAGCTTCATGGTGGTGGTCATGCAGTGAAGTCATATATTCACATAAGGGACATTTCAAGAGGTGAGCTTGTCGCAATGGAACGCGGAAGATTGGGCGAGATATACCACCTTTCCCCGGATAAAGGCGTTGCGGTAAGGGATGTGGTAAGGATGATATGTGAGAAGATGGAAGTTCCCTTTGAAAAAGCCACAAAAATAGTTGCAGAAAGACTTGGTCAGGATGCCGCTTATGTGATTGATTCTACCAAAGCCAGAAAGGAGTTTGGATGGCAACCAAAAGTTTCATTTGATGAAGGAATTTCTGGTGTAATTAAATGGGTTGAAGACAACTGGGAAGAGATTCAAAAGGAGCCGCTGGAGTATGTTCATCGAGCTTAAGTTTATTGTAGGTATATTATAGTGGAAAAAGAACGTTCAGCAATAATTATCTCTGCCTCGAGTGATATCGGCACAGAAATGTGTCACAGATGGAAGAGTAAGGGCTGGCGTGTGTACGGAACTTACAGAACAAAATCTAAAGCTGCCGACGATTTAATTAAAAGAGGCATTGATCTTGTATATTGCGATCTTTCAAATCCTCAATCAGTACGTGATGCTTGTTCCAATCTACGGAAACTTTCCCCAGCATGGGATGTATTAGTTCTTTGTCCCGGGATGCAAGATCCGGTCGGCCCATTCATGGAAGATGATTTTGACGAATGGGAAAATTCTATAAAAGTTAATTTTACGAGTCAGTTACGAATTGTACATACTTTGCTTCCCTCCAGGAATGTCGGGCAAGATTCAAGTCCTTGTGTGATATTTTTCGCTGGTGGCGGAACAAATGATGCACCGGCAAACTATTCGGCGTATATATTGTCGAAAATCGCTTTGATAAAGATGACCGAATTATTGGATTCAGAAATCAAAGATACACGCTTTGTTATTATAGGACCAGGATGGGTAAAAACTAAGATACATGAATCAACGCTAAAAGCGGGCTTACGAGCTGGAGATAACTACCAGCGCACGATAGAAAAGCTGGCTAGTGATGAATGCACCTCAATGGAAAAAGTTCTGGATTGCTGTGATTGGCTTATTGGTTCTCCATGCGAATTGGTCAGCGGGCGCAACTTCAGCGTGGCGTTTGACATGTGGGGAACTGAAGAATTGGCGAAAAGATTGGCCGAAGATCCCAATATGTACAAGCTAAGAAGATATGGTAATGATTGGATAGTAAAGAGAGAGAAAAGATGAGGGTGACAAGTTTCACTTCTACTATTCTTGAAAATCTTTTTTTAGCGTTACCATCGCTGAGGAATCAACATGCTCCTGGGTCAAAAGTATATGCTCTTTTGAAACAAGTGGCTCGCAAAGAAATAGAGGGTTTGTTTTCTGATCATGGTGCACAGGTTAGAGAATTTAAACCTTTTGGGGAGTTGATATTCCCTTATCATAAAATGGGAGCAATCGATTCTTTAAACCTATTTGACCTCGATGAGCTTATCATCTTTAGCTTTTATTGGTTTAATCGCAAGAGGTATAGGAGAGTTGCAGATGTTGGAGCTAATATAGGGCTTCATTCGATAATCTTGTCCAGGTGCGGATATGAAGAAATACATGCTCATGAACCAGACCCCGAATTATTTAAAATATTGCAAAGGAATTTATCACTGAATGGTTGCTCCGGTGTCCAGCCATTCAATACTGCTGTCTCTAATAGAACAGGAACTCACGAGTTTACGAGAGTGCTTGGGAATCTTACAGGGAGCCATCTCACCGGCTCAAAACTCAATCCGTACGGTGAACTTGATAGATTTCTCGTCCGTATTGAAGACATCAAACCAATCGTGGAGTGGGCTGACCTCATAAAGCTTGATGTCGAAGGACATGAGAAAGAAGTTCTCTTAGCTACTAATCGCGACCACTGGTTAAATACCGATGCACTGGTCGAGGTCGAAAACGAAAACAACGCTGCCTCTATTTATGAGCACTTTAGAAATTTAGGGGTTCGACTTTTTTCTCAAAAAATCAACTGGCAGATAGTGCGTGATGTTGATGATATGCCAACTAGCTACCATGAAGGTACGCTTTTTGTAACCTGCAAAAGTGAGATACCTTGGCAATGAAATTTCCTTTGAAAACAATTGAGGTGTTGAGAAAGGTGAGATATGAAGCTCTCTGATTATGTAGCAAGTTTTTTAGCAAAACAAGGAATCAGGCATGTTTTTGTAATATCTGGGGGTGCCTCCGTTCATTTAATCCATTCTTTGGGAAGTACCCCAGGGATCACCTTTGTGTGTCCTCAACATGAGCAGGCAGGAGCTATGGCTGCTGATGCCTATTCAAGAGTTACGAGGGATCTGGGAGCTGCGATTTCAACAAGTGGGCCGGGGGCTACTAATATGATAACAGGCGTATGTAGCGCTTATTATGATTCAATACCTGTTATTTACATTACAGGTCAGGTTTCCACTTTTAGATTGGCGGGAAATACTGGAGTAAGACAGATGGGCTTCCAGGAAACAGATGTTGTCAACATATATAAACCGATTACAAAGTATGCAGTACAGATTGATAACCCTCAAAGGATACGGTATGAGTTGGAGAAAGCTTGTCATTTAGCCAGAACTGGTAGACCCGGTCCAGTAGTTCTGGATATCCCGGACAATATTCAAAGGGAACAGCTTGATCCTGATAAATTAGAATCTTTTATCCCAAAACAGCAAAATAAAGACTTGAAAGGGCTTAATAATGAAGTGGAGCAATGTGCTTCGCTTCTGGAAAAAGCAAAAAGGCCGATTATTATCTTAGGCTGGGGAATTCGTTTGGCCAAAGCTGATAAGGAGGCTGAAGAATTCATTAACAAATTAGGCTTTCCTGTTGCACCTACTTGGGCGATGGCGGATATATTACCTTTTGATCATCCATTGTTGGTGGGAACTTTTGGAACCCACGGCACCAGATATGCTAACTTCGCAGTTCAGAATGCTGATTTGGTTTTGTCCATCGGGGCTCGATTGGATACAAAAGCAACCGGTAGCCCAATGACTACCTTTGCCAGAGAAGCAAAGAAAATTATTGTTGATGTTGATCCCAGCGAACTAAGTAAGTTTGATAGATTTGGGATGGATGTCGAGTTGCTCATCAACGCCGATGCGAAGGACTATTTTTATGTTATTAATCAGATGATAGCTGGAATTAAAAAGCAGGATATTTCTGAGTGGATCGAGCAGATTGCCATATGGAAGAAAAAATATCCTATTTGTCTACCAGAGTATTATAAAGAAGAAGATGTCAATCCTTACGTCTTTGTGAAATCTTTATCGAAAAAAACTGTGGAGGGTGATGTGATTATCACTGACACAGGTTGTGCTTTGGCCTGGCTGATGCAAGCGTTTGATTTCAAAGCTAACCAGAGAATTTACCATGACTGGAACAACACGGCCATGGGTTGGGCGTTGCCAGCCAGCATAGGAGCATGCTTTGCGCTTGATAGAAAACCGATTATCTGTGTGACCGGCGATGGCAGTTTACAGATGAATATACAGGAATTGGCTACAGTTTTGCGGCATCAATTACCGATCAAGATTTTTTTAATTAATAACCACGGTTATTCCATGATTCAACAAACACAGGATCAGTGGTTGGATTCCAAGTATCTTGCTTCAACCGTAGAAGGTGGTCTTGCTTTCCCTGACTTTGTGAAAGTTGCGAAAGCATATGGGTATAAAACTACTACTATTTCAAGAAATAGAGAGTTGAATAGACGTATAAGAGATGTTCTTGATAATGAAGGTCCAGTTTTTTGTAATGTTGAGATTAAGCCAGAGCATAGAGTTATCCCACAAGTAAAATTTGGAAGACCTAATGAAGATGCAGAGCCTTTATTAGAGAGAAAAGAATTTCTGAAAAATATGATTGTCAAACCTATTAAAAAATCACTTATATAAGAAGACTATTTATGGGAGAAATTAATTTGCTTGATACCCATCCAAAGACTGTTCGGGATTATGATAAACGTGCTGCAGAAAAGACTTCTGAAGTAATACGTATTGCAAAGCAGTTTGGAAAGGAATTTTTCGATGGAGAGAGAAAATATGGCTATGGTGGATATAAATATGATGGTCGTTGGAAATCTGTCGTAAAACGTATGAAGGATTATTATAATTTGCCAGAAAACGCTTCCATTTTAGACATAGGTTGTGGAAAAGGTTTTATGCTGCATGATTTTAAAGAACTTATGCCGGATTGCAGAATAGCGGGAATTGATATTAGTCCTTATGCTATAGAGAACGCCATGCCATCAGTTAAGCCTTTTCTCAAAGTAGCAAGTGCTGAGAAATTGCCTTATCCTGATAAGAGTTTTGATCTGGTTGTTTCCATTAACACTATACATAACCTTCCGCTTGGACGCCTTAAAAATGCCCTTCGTGAAATCGAGCGTGTCTGCAGAGGTCACAGTTATATAACTGTTGACGCCTGGCGTAATGAACAGGAACGAGAAAATCTTTTCAAATGGGTTCTCACTGCTGAGACCATGATGCATGTGGATGACTGGAAGAAACTGTTCGATGAGGTGGGATATACTGGGGATTATTGGTGGTTTATTGCTGATTAGGAAGATTAGTCAAGGAGCAGGGGGTCCATATTTGACAGATTAGATTTGATGTTAAAGGTGAAAAACAGGAATAAGATAATGCTACAAAAAAGGAGAGAGAAAGGCTTCGATTATCTCAAAAATTCTTCCGCCTTTTTGAGGTACCTCTCAACGATATTGAGACCCCTTGACCTTAAATACTGGATATTCTTCCAATTAATGTTCATATATTCATGTATGGTCTCATTCCTTAGTTTTGCGAGGGGTGCTGCCTTAAGTGCTATGTCGCCAAGAAAATCCCTTGTAGTAAGAATTATCTCTCTATATGTATTTGGAACTCGCCTGCCTGCCTTTCTCAAGCACTCCCCTGCAAGGTCGACTGTTGCTAAAACTATTTCGTTTAGGGTTGCATTAAGTATTTTTCGGAGGTCTTTATCAGACGTAAATTTATCAAAGGAGACTCCTTTAGATTTTATATTGAAATACGAAATTTCTTCTTTTAGGAAGGCAATGATTTCATAAGTCTGGCTTTTTCTCATGCAGCTTTTCTCAGCCTGTTAAGTATCCTTTTATGCTCTTCTGCAATATGAATAATAGAAAGTATAAACCTGTTAAGCAAGTCCCCATCATTGATAATTACAGGAATGCCATTTAGTGCCTCGAGTTTTATTAGAGGCGATATATATTCATCTTCAAGTCGCAGGACATTGACCTGCTCGTCAAAAAGTAAAGATATTTGATGCTCGATCTTTGTTTTCTCAGATTCACACATATCTCTGAAGAATATTGCAATATCAATATCTGAAAGAGGTGTTTGCTTACCATCTACCCATGATCCAAAAAGAAAGGCAAAAGGAATCTTTTTCTTATACGGCCCGATACAAGATTTAATCTTTTTCAGTTGCCCTGCTATATCTTTATTTTTTCTCATGGGTGCTTTTCACTTTTGGGATATAATAGGTTTTAAAGGTTTTTAATGTCAAGGACAGCAATCTTACTGTTTCATGCCAATTGATTCTTGTATAGATATATGTTATTCTGTATTTCAGAAATACAGAAAGGAGGAAAGATGCTGTTGAGTGTGAAAAAAAGGTATACCCTTACCATTCCAAAAAGTATCAGAGAGAAACTTCATGTTAAGGAAGGAGAGTATATCGAAGCTGAGGTTAACCTAACTTCCGCACAATTTTCACAAAAACAGACTTTTTAAAAAAATTCAAACACATAACCTATTGATATTCAAAGAAACCAATGAATGAAACGCCTCAGAAATTATAAATAGTGACTAATAA
>JBFLZS010000115.1:0-7111 GCA_040756135.1 Nitrospirota bacterium | reverse complement strand
TGAGTCGCCGAAAGTCATGTTCAACGATCGGCAACGAGACTTTGCGCTCCTTCACGCGCCTTTCAAATGCTATGATACATGATGCCATTTTATTTGTCTATAGGAAAATCCGCTGTAGTATTAATTGTTAAATTTTATTAGATACCCCTGCCTCACTAAATGTCGCCATCTCTTTATAAATCTTGAGCCCTGCTTCTATCATGAGCATAGCAAGGGCAGCACCTGTGCCTTCGCCGAGCCGCAGGTCGAGGTCAAGGATAGGTCGTAATCCGATCTTTTCGAGCATCACCTTGTGTCCGATCTCAACGGAGTTGTGCGCTGCAAACATATAGTCCTTTGTATTTGGTTCGAGACAATAGGCGATTAAAGCACCTGCAGTGGATATGAAACCATCGATAACAACCGGAACCCTCTGTGATGCTGCGCCTATTATCAGCCCTGCGATGCCTCCGATCTCTGCACCTCCGACCTTTGAAAGGACATCAATAGGGTCTGACGGATCAGGTTTATTTATAGAGATTGAATCCTCTATTACTTTAATTTTTTTTCTTAATGCAATATCGTCTATTCCTGTACCTTTTCCTGTTACCTCTGCAACGGACTTGCCTGTGAGAAATGCTGCAATAGCAGATGAAGGAGTTGTATTACCTATTCCCATATCACCTGTACCAAATATTCTATATCCTTTCAGGGCGTATTCGTTTGCAAGATTTATCCCAATCTCAATACATCTTAATGCCTCGTCTTTTGTCATAGCAGGGCCATTTCTCATGTTCTTTGTCCCGTATAAGACTTTCTTTGAAACGAATAACCCCCCTTTAATTCCCCCCTTAGTAAGGGGGGATACAGAGGGGTTGCTGAAATCATAATCAACCCCTATGTCAACTACCACAACTTCAGCGCCCGCATGTCTTGCAAGTACATTTATTCCGGCCCCTCCCTTAAGAAAGTTAAAGACCATCTGTCTTGTAACCTCCTTCGGGTATGCAGAAACTCCTTCATCTGCAACTCCGTGGTCCCCAACAAATGTGAAGATGACTTTTTTATCAAGCACGGGCATTATGTCCTCTGTAATTGCTACAAGTTTTTTTACAAATTCTTCAAGCCTTCCAAGGCTTCCCTTGGGCTTTGTGAGATCGTCGAGCCGCTTCTGTGCCATTATGTAAAAATTTGGGTCAATTGGTGTAATTTTGTTTAAAAGCGTCTGTAATTTCATCTAAACTCCCTTTCCGTCATTCCCGTGGAAACGGGAATCCAGAAGTCTTTCACAAATTTAAGATATGGATTCCTGCTTTCGCAGGAATGACAAAAGAATTATCATTGTTGATTTATTTTATTTTCATAGGTATCCCCACCGCAACAAGATATACCTCATCTGCAATCTCTGCTATCTTCTGATTTAAAACACCTGCCATATCCCTGAATTTCCTTGCCATCTCATTTTCTGGAACTATTCCCATCCCTACTTCATTTGAGACGATATATATCACCTGATAATCCCCCCTTCCCCCCTTTATTAAAGGGGGGTTAGGGGGGATTATTTTCATTGTATTATTGAAATATGGTTGATTAGTTAATGAGTGAATAGTGACAAGTGACGAGATAAGATGTTCAATTTCGATTTCGATATTCAAATCAGAATGCATCAAATTTGATAACCACAATGTCAGACAATCAATAACAATTACCCTGTAATCATTTCCTATCTTTTTAATTACCTCTGAGATACTTATTGGCTCTTCATAAGTATCCCAGTCCTTTCCCCTCTTTCTTTTATGATCTTCTAACCTTTCTCGCATCTCCTCATCAAGTGCTTCTGCCGTTGCAATATATGCCTTATTACCCGAAATCTTTGATGCCTCTTTAAGGGCAAAGGTACTTTTACCGCTTCTTGCACCACCAGTGATGAAGACTAATTTCCTGCTCATTTAATATTCTATTCCCTCTCTTCCCTTTATACCTTTATCAAAAGGATGTTTTATTTTTTTTATTTCACTAACTAAGTCTGCCCTTTTTATTATCTTTTCGGGAGCGCCACGGCCTGTTAGTATCAATTCTAAGTCCTCTGGCTTGGAATCCAATATCCCTAAAACCTCTTCCTCTTTCAAAAATCTATCGCGCAAAGAAATGATTATCTCATCCAGTATAAGGATATTGTATTTTTTCTCTTGATAGATTCTCTTAATAAACTCTATACCCTCAAGACATTCTTTTCGAATATCAGCCGGGTCTATTTCTTTGTGAAAATGTGGATGTTTTTTAGCGAATCCGAAGACGTCAACGCCGAATTTCTCTAAAACCCTGTGCTCCCCATATTCCCATTTTTCAGGGTCTTTATGAAAATAGATATAGCAGACCTTGAGATCATGCCCTCTTGCCCTTACAGCAAGACCAACTGCGGCGGTTGTTTTACCTTTACCATTTCCAGTATAAATCTGAATAAAACCTTTTCTTCTCATAGTCTTTTACTCCTGCCTTTATCTTCTTCAGAAACTAAAAATATGTAAGGTTTAGAGGAAATGGGATTATCTCCCACTATCACAACTGTTTTATAAACCTCTTCAATAATCTGATAAGTCAATACCTCTTTGGGCGAACCCACCTTATGTATAAAGCCATTATTGAGGAGAATCAATCTGTCGCAATATTCACTGGCTAAATTAAGATCATGCAAAATTACAATCACAGTAAGTCCGAACTCCTTATTCAATCTCCTTATGAGGTCTAAGATTCTTATCTGATGGGTTATATCCAGATGGGCTGTAGGCTCATCTAATAGAAGCAGTTCTGGCTGTTGGGATAAGGCGCGGGCAATAGAGACGAGCTGCCTTTCTCCGCCACTTATCTGGTTTATAGATTTATCTCTAAGCCCGATGGTATTGGTCAAAGCCATGCATCTTCTGGAGATCTCAAAGTCTTTTCTGGTCTCTAAAAATTGGAACTTCCTATAATGAGGAATTCTGCCCAAAAGGACAAACTCCTCTATACTCATAAAGTTTGCTGGCGGATTTTGGGTAACTACGGCTACCTTCTTAGACAATTCTCTAAGAGGAATCTGCCATATATCTTTTCCCTCAAAGAAAATTTCCCCCTTTTTAGGTCTAAGCAGACGTGTTATTGCCCGCAGAAGGGTTGTCTTTCCCGATCCATTTGGACCGATTATTCCAAAAAGTTCCCGGTGGTTAACTTCAAAATTTATATCCTGAAGGAGAAACCCGGGATCATATCCACAGGTTAAGTTTCTTATTTCAAGCACTACCTTCCTCCCTCTCTGGAACACCAGAACACCTGAGCACCAGGGCACCAGTTAAAGAGATTTGTAAAATTTCCATAATAAGTTTCCTACTTCTTTCCGCAAATCTTGAAGATTTTTGTGTTTCTCTTTAGTAAAATATCCCAATCTTAAAGAAAAATCTAATAAATATTCTGTTTCAGCAAGAGAACCTAATGCCATATTTATAAATTGCTTTAATTCTCTCTTTCCCTGTCTTCCATAACCTTCAACAATATTTGTAGGGACTGATAAAACAGATCTTCTCAACTGGGAAGTGATTCCATAAATTTCTTCTTTAGGAAAATCCTTTGTAGCAATATAAACTTGATATGCTAATTCATCTGCTTTCTGCCAAACTCTCAATTTTTTATAACCCTTCTCTATCATTTCTTCTCCTTCCTTTTACTGGTGCTCTGGTGCGCTAGTGCACTGGTGCCCTTTTAGAAAGGGCATAGATAAAAAGGCTTCCTCCCAATATGCCGGTAATTACACCTACAGGCAGCTCCATAGGAGCAATAATTGTCCTTGCTAAGGTGTCACAAAAAATTAAGAAGCCTGCTCCACAAAGAAAAGAACCGACTAAAAGTATCTTGTGGTCTCCACCCACAAACATACGGACAAAATGGGGAACAACCAAACCTACAAAACCAATAATCCCTGCTATAGAAACGCTGAAGCCTGTCAGGAGCGAGGCCAAAAGAAAAAGCATTTTTTTTACCTTTTCTATATCTATGCCAAGATGAATCGCCTCCTCCTCACCTAAGGAGAGGGCATTTAAATCTAAACAAAATAAATAAGATACAATTAATCCCAAAATGGATATGGAAACCATCAATTTTATAAGAAGCCAATTTGGTTCTTCTAAAGAACCCATTATCCAGAAGACAATTCCGTGAAGGTCCTCTGTGCGTGACGTAGCCATAATGAGCATAATTAAAGATGAAGAGATAAAACTTATCATTACGCCTGTAAGCAAGATTCCCTGTATTTTCAATATCCCTCTTTTTAAACTTAAAGAATAAACTAAAAGGATCACCAGGACCGCCCCTAAAAATCCGCATAACGGCATGGATATAATACCAAGGGTGCGATCTAATCTTAAAATAATGTTTAAACATACGCCTAAGGCTGCTCCGCCAGAAATACCGAGGGTATATGGCTCAACCAGGGGATTGCGAAACATTCCCTGTAAAATGACCCCTGCCAGACTCAATGATCCTCCTATAGCAAAACCTAAGATAATGCGCGGCAGACGAATGTCAAAGAGGATACTGTATTCGGTAGTGCCCTTGCCCTCTAAAATTAAAGAGATAATTTTCTTAACGGGTATTCCGGCTGAACCAACAGATAAAGAAAAGATACTTATTCCTAAGAGAATCCCGCTTAGAGCTAATATCCAAATTAACCAACGAATTAATTTCTGCTTCATCATTACCCTTAATATTGGTGCCCCTGTGAAGGATGTAAAATCTCCGCTATTTCTTCCAAAGTCTCAACAAAACTTACAGGAGTAGGGCTACAGAGTTTATCAGAATCAACAATATAGACTCTATTATTTCTTACTGCACTTATAGTCTTATATTTCTGCCAGATCTTCTTTTCTTCTTTACCAACAATACCCATGGTAGTAATAATGATTACATCTGGATTTCGTTTAAGCACCTCTTCACGGCTGTAAAGACCATTTTCCCCGGAAGGGCCAACATTTATCCCCCCGGCAATTTCAACAAAATCATTGACAAAGGAATCTTTGGGTGCTACCCATAAAGGTTTAGCCCCTACCTGAATAAGCACCTCAGGCTTTGGCAATTCCTTAACCTTTTGTTTAACGGAGGATACAGTCTTTTTTGCTCGGTAAACAATTTCCTCTGCTTCTTTTTCTTTGCTCACAATCTTGCCTAATTCTAAAAACTGCTCACAAATCTCACGGAAATTTTTTGCTGAAGGAAAAGTAATCACTTTTATCCCCAAATTTTTCAACTTTTCTTTTGCCTTTGGATTTGTTAAAGACGTTGCCAGGACTAAATCAGGCTGAAGGCTAATTACCTTTTCTAAATTTACTTCTATTACTGTGCCTATTTTTTCTATCTCCTGCGCCTGAGGTGGCCTCTGACAATAGGTAGTAACACCGACGATCTTGTTCTCTACCCCTAAAAGATAAAGTTCTTCAGTTATAGAAGGTCCTAAAGAGATTATTCTTTGGGGAAATTTACCTTGACCATGAGAAGATATGCAAAGAATGAAAGAACAAAAAACAGTGAAAAGAAAAAATGACAAATTAATATATCCTTTCAACTTGATACCTTACTTTTACTCCGAAATGAAGAATGGAGACATTTTTTAAATATTTTTCTGCCCTCATTTTTGCTTCTTCTAAATCTTCCTGGGTCGGCTTTCTAAATTTATCCTTCCCATTAAAATAGGCATTGATTGGAATATAACCATCAATGCGATAAGGAATATTCTTATCAATACTGGCAATAAAACAAGCAATCTTTTCAATCTCTCCTTTATCGATATATTCAGGAATGAGGACGGTTTCTGCTCGTAGGGAATAAATCGAGTAATATCTTTTGAAATTTTCAAGAACCTTTTGAGAGCTATCCTTTCCTGTAAAATCTTCAAAAAGACTGGGTGTAATAGCTTTAATACTTACACAGACCTCATCAATTGCCTTATCTTCTATAAACTCATAGCCATTGGTAAGAAAGATATTATAAGTAGAAAATCTTTCTTTTAAGATTCTTGCCAGAGGTAAAAAATCTCTATCCTGTGTTGGCTCCCAACCTAAAAAGATTACTCTTTTAAAAGAGAGGGGCTCTAAGTAAGATATAACCTCTTCTCGGGATAATGTTTTATTTTTAGTTTGCCTCGGCGTTTCATCTAAATGGCAATCCTCAGGATGATATTTACTAATGCACCCATGGCAGGAAAAATTACAGCCACCATCAAGATAAAGGCAAATCTCTTTTAGCTCAAGCGTGTAAGTTATGTGGTATACCCCCATTTTACCTCTCTAAACAATAATCATATGTTAGATTATTTAAGCCATCTTCTCTAAAACAGTATTTTTCTTTTCCTTCAGCAATTAGTTTAAAGGCATACTTGATTATTTCTTTGTAAAACTTGCAAAATACTGACGGTTGAAACATATTACCCAATGAATAAAGTTCAGCTGGGCAGGGTGCGCCACAGATGTTTCTAAAAATACATGTATTACATTTATCTATCTCTTCTACAATTCTGGCTCTGATCTTTTCAAAAGGTTCAGACTGCATTGCCTGCCTGATACCGGTTTTAAAAATATTTCCACTCGAAAATCCTTTTAAGCCAATAAATTCACCACAGGGGATCATCTCTCCGGAAGCAGTAATCGTCAAAAAACAACGTCCACCTCCGCAGGGAGAGATATCGCACATCAGGCGCCGTGCAGTAGGTGCAACTATACCTAAGATGGTGTTAGTAAAATTTCCAATGATAATCCTCTGGTTTGAAGTTTTCGATAACTCTATAGCTATATCAACTGCCTGAATAAAATATCTGGTTAGCTCTTCCTCATCAGGTTTTAAAGTGCGACTGGATTTTTGTGTGAGTCTAACTGGATTAAATAATACACAGGGCACTTTTTTGGTATGTAGAAATCTCACCATATCCGGAAGTTGAAATGTATTAAATTTAGTAAGCGTAGTAATTACATTCAATCCCTTATACAGAGGTGGCCGGGTTTGTTTAGACAGCTTAAAGGAGTTTTTAAGTGATAAGCTGTTCTGCCTCATGCCGCTACCTGCATCTTAGGTAGTTTATTACAGTAAACCTCATCCGGTGTCCTCCGGTCAA
>JBFLZS010000114.1:0-7388 GCA_040756135.1 Nitrospirota bacterium | reverse complement strand
ACTATGGCATGTCAAGCTAATAATGCATATTATTAGTCACTATTTATAATTTCTGAGGCGTTTCATTCATTGTTTCTTTGAATATCAATAGGTTATGTGTTTGAATTTTTTTAAAAAGTCTGTTTTTGTGAAAATTGTGCGGAAGTTAGGTTAGCTACAAGGGCTGTGTGATTTAAAGGATTTATCGCTATGCCTTCTGGTTCTTTGCCAACAGGAATTGTTTTGATTACTTGATAGGTATTAAGGTCTATAATGGAAAGGTTATTGTCGTGGCTACTACTCACAAGGGCGAGGTTTAATTCATTATCTATTGCAACCCCTCTTGGTGCCTTGCCCACAGGGATAATTGCTACGACTGCCTATGTGTTAAGGTCTACAACCGATACAGAATCATCCTTCTCGTTTGCAACTACTGCGATATCAGTTATCGGATTTATTACTATGCCACGGGGATTTGATTCGAGAGGTATGCCTGAGGTATCGGTCTTTGAATAGACACGGTCTTTGAAAGAAAGAACAAAAAGAACGATAAGGCAAAGGACAGATAAAAAGAGGAAGGCCCATTTAATGTTATGCTTTCTCATCACTGCCTCCTGTAAGTTTACATCCTTCATTTACACCTCATCCCCGCCGGCATGGAGAATTACAGTTACTAATGAGGTCATTAGTATGGCGACATGGTTTCGCCTGTTTGTCATTCTCCGGCTCGACCGGAGAATCCAGTTCCTTTCTCTGGATTGCCCGATCAAGTCGGGCAATGACGATCATGTATCCTTACTTATGGCTGTCTTAGTAAATAAGGGGCAGCAGGTAGTTAGTAGTTAGTAGTTAGTTACACATTATTCAGAATATGCCCGAGCTTTTTCTTCTTAGTCTTGAGATAGATGATATTCTTTTCAGTGGGCTTCGTCTCCATAGGAACCCTTTCCACCACCTTAAGCCCATATCCTTCCAGACCAACAATCTTTTTCGGATTGTTGGTCATGAGTCTCATCTTCCTTACACCGAGATCAACAAGTATCTGAGCACCTATGCCATAGTCTCTGAGGTCAGGCTTGAAACCGAGCTTAATGTTAGCTTCGACTGTGTCAAGCCCCTTATCCTGAAGTTCATATGCCTTCAGCTTATTTATCAGACCTATACCCCGGCCCTCCTGCTTCATGTAGAGAATAACTCCCTTGCCTTTTTTTTTAACCATCTCCATTGCCTTATGCAGCTGCTCTCCACAGTCACATCTCTCCGAACCTAAGATATCTCCTGTTAGACATTGAGAATGAACACGCACCAGGACTTCATCCTCAGGGCGTAACTCACCCTTTACGAGAGCTAAATGAATATTATTATCAATATCGTTTGCATAGGCAATTGCAGTAAACTCTCCGCCATATTTTGTTGGTAATTTAACAGTTGCAATTCTTTTAACAAATAACTCTGTCCTCATTCTATACTTGATTAGATCCTTTATTGTGACTATCTTGAGATTGTGTTTCTTTGCAACCTCCATAAGTTCAGGAACCCTTGCCATAGTCCCGTCATCGTTCATTATTTCACAGATAACACCAGATGGATAAAGCCTTGCGAGTCTTGCTAAATCAACGGACCCCTCAGTCTGTCCTGCCCTCTGAAGTACCCCGCCCGGTCTTGCCTTCAGAGGAAAGACATGACCCGGTCTTGCAAGGTCTTCAGGTCTTGTTTTCGGATCAATGGCGGTCTGTATCGTTTTTGCCCTGTCTGCTGCTGAAATACCTGTTGTGACTCCTCTTTTCGCCTCTATTGATACTGTAAAGGCAGTTCCAAAAGGCGAGGTGTTGTCATCTGTCATCATCGGAAGTTTCAATTCTTCTACACGCTCCGGTGCGAGTGAAAGACATATAAGACCTCTCCCATGCCTTGCCATGAAATTGATAGCCGCTGGTGTTACTTTCTCTGCTGCCATACATAGGTCACCCTCATTTTCTCTATCCTCGTCATCAACAAGTATAACTATTTTACCGTTTGTTATATCATCTATGGCTTCGTCAATCGTATTAAATTTATATTTCTCCATCCCTAAATATACCCCTCTTCCATCAAAGTCTTCATAAACCTTGAATCTCTGCCTCTTTCTCTATTTAGAAATCTTGCAACATATTTCCCCAGGATATCCGCCTCGATGTTTACAGTATCACCCACATCTTTAGATCCCATTGTCGTAAGCTTTGCTGTATGTGGGATAATCACTACTGTAAAACTATCTTTTAGTATATCAACAACTGTAAGGCTTATTCCATCTACAGCAACTGAGCCCTTCTCGACAAGAAAATTCATTACATTTACAGGGGCCTCAATCTCAACTTTCACCATGTCACCAATTATTACCTTTGAACGAATCTTCCCCACAGCATCAACGTGGCCTGTTACAAAATGACCGCCAATCTTTGAATCAGGACTCAATGAAGGCTCGAGGTTAATAATATCGCCTCTCTTGAGGCTGCCGAGGTCTGTGCTATGCAATGTCTCCTCAGAGAGGTCAAAGGAGAGCACATTACTGTCTTTGCTTACAACAGTGAGACACACGCCGTTTACAGAAATACTATCCCCCTGTTTTGCATCGGATGCTACTTTATTTGCCCTGAGTGATAGTATTGCACCCCCGCTGCGCTTTCTGACAGATATTATTTCACCCCTTTCAAGTATCAGACCAGTAAACAAATCACTCCTCTACATTTATAGAAAAATCCAGTTTTTTCTGATAGACACCGACTATATCAACTATTTCCGACCACGAAGTTCTAACTATAACTCTCCTTTCTGTTTTCGTAACTACTATATCTTCTTCTTTAAGGGGAATTTTAAGCTCCATAGCCCTTTCAAAAATCTGTGCCTTTGTCTTTTCAGTGTCTCCGGTACTGATCCTTGCAAGCTCTTTTGCATCAGACTTAAACGCTGAATACCTGTAGAATGGCATTCCAAACTTTATACCCGCGTATACAAGAAATGCCAATAGACCCGTAACAAAGATAAACTTGATAACCCCATTTTCGTTATTTAGTATTTTTACTTTTTTCATTTTACTAAGCTTCCTATCCTGCCAAATCTTGCCCAATTATTAGGGTCCCACGACCAGTATATAATAAGTGCTTTGCCCTTTATCTCTTTTAAATCAACAAATCCCCAGTATCTACTATCATAACTCTGGTCGCGATTATCCCCCATTACAAAGACCTTTCCCTTCGGTACGATTAATGGTCCGAAGTTGTCTCTCGGATCATTTCCACTTGGCCTGATATTGCTGTCAAAATGATGCGCATAAGGTTCTGTAACCGCCTTCCCATTCACGTAAACTGTTTTATCCCTTGACTCTATAATATCATTTTCAATAGCAACAACCCTTTTTATAAAATCTTTCTTAGGATTCTCGGGATATTTAAAGACTATTATATCCCCTCTCCCCGGTTTTTTGAATACCAAAACCCGCCTGTCAGTAAAAGGGATCTCTGTCCCGTATATGAACTTATTGACAAGTATATGGTCACCTATCAGAAGTGTAGGAATCATCGAACCAGATGGTATCTTAAATGCCTGTATCACATATGCCCTTATTACGAGTGCAAGAATCAGGGCTGTGATTATAGCCTCTGCATATTCTTTGATGAGTCTCTTTTTGTTTTTCACCTGAAAATCCCCCAACCATTTAAAAATAGGTCAGGCATCTTGCCTGACATTGGCATTTATCCGAGGCAAGATGCCTCAGCTATTTTCATGTTCCGGTGTACCTCTGGAATACAAGCCCTGCCGAGCCAATAATCCCTGCGTCATCCATGAGTGAAGATGGGATAATCTCCACTCTATCAAACAGTTGTTTTAAAGTCCTCCTTGATGCCTCTTTTATCGCCTCCTGAATATATATATTCCATGCCCCGATAAGGCCACCTGCGAGGATAATCGCCTCGGGACTCATCAGGTTAATAATATTCGCAATTCCGATACCGAGATACCTCCCGGCGTTTCTCAATAGCTCTCTTGCAAGGCTATCACCATCGAGTGCTGCTTTATAGATATCCTCTGTCGTGAGCTTATAGAAGTTTCCACCGCTGGATTCCCTTAATAAACTCTCTCTGTCTTTTTCAAGAATAGAGACTGCTTTTGATAGTATCGCCCTTACAGATGCATAGGATTCGAGACAGCCAGAATTACCACAGGGACATTTTTCGCCATCTGCATCTATACTCATATGTCCGATTTCTGCTGAGACATCAAGCAGTTTTCTGCCATGAATTATCCCCCCGCCTATTCCTGTGCCGAGGGTGAAAAGAATAAAGTTCGAAAAACCCTTGCCTGCACCAACCCACATTTCACCAAAAGCAGCAGCATTTGCGTCATTCTCGATAAATACAGGTATTCCGAATCTTCCTCTTATTTCATTCACAATATCTATCTTCTCTACAATATGAAGATTTGGAGAAGTCAATACCCTACCGCTTTTTCTATTAATAAGCCCGGCCACACCTAAGCCTATCCCTACAATCTCATCAGAGAAAAAACTATCTATTGCCTTAAAAATAGAGTCCCGTATATCTTCAGATGTTGGTTCCTTTAGCTTCCTGATAATCTCACCTTCTCTGGAGACCAGGGCAACCCTCAGATTTGTCCCACCGAGGTCGATACCTATCGCATATTTTTTTAGCATACTTTGCTATAGTAATCCCCCCTTCCCCCCTTTAATAAAGGGGGGGTGAGGGGGGATTATTTTCAGTGTCCTTTGTGTCTCCTTGAGACATGAACGTTTCATTTTTCTTTATAAACCTCTATTGCTATCTCGGGGCACATCTGGGCACACATGGCACAACCTGTGCATTTCTGCAGATGTTCGGGAGATGCAGGGAAATAACCCTTTTTGTTAAATCTATCTTCGATAACTATAACACCGCGCAGACACGCATCGACACAGTAGGTGCAACCCTTACATAGTTCCTCGTCTATGACTATCATACCTTTCATCTAAAAATATTTCTCAAATCCCCCCATCCCCCCTTTTCTAAAGGGGGGTGAGGGGGATTACTGTTGTTATTTTGCTTTTTTGACATGAACCTTTTATACTGCACTCTCGATTAATTCCTTCGCGTGCTTAAGAGAAACCTCTGTTATCTTACCACTCAACATTCGCGCTATCTCATCCAGCCTTTCCCTGCCTTTAAGCTCCCTTACCTCAACATATACCCTATCATTTTTCTGTCCCTTCTCTATCTTCAGATGAGAATCTCCTTTAGAGGCAATCTGAGGAAGATGTGTTGTACAAAGCACCTGATGTTTAGTTGATATCATCTTGAGTTTCTTCCCAACATTTTCCGCAGTCTTTCCTCCAATGCCTGCGTCAACCTCATCAAATATGAGAACCGGAATGTTGTCGAAATCTGCAAGTATGGTTTTTAAAGCGAGCATAACCCTCGAGAGTTCGCCTCCTGAGGCGATCTTTGCAAGAGGCCTCGGAGGCTCACCTGGGTTTGCAGAGAATAGAAACTCTACTTTATCAAGGCCATGAGGTGAAATATCTTCCTGTCTTATATCTATAAGGAATTCTGCATTACTAAAGGCGAGCTCCCTCAGTTCATTCTTAACGAGTGCCTCTATCTTTTTAGCTACTTTTTTTCTTTTTTCACTGAGAGAAAGTGCGGCACTGAAAAGCATATCTTCTTTTCCCTTGAGTTCAGCCTTTATTGAGTCGAGCCTTTCATCTGTAAACTCAATGCCTTTGAGTTCTTTCTCGGCCTCGTCTCTGTATCTGAGGATTGTTTCTATCCCCTCGCCATATTTCTTTTCAAGCTTTTTGATCAATTCGAGCCTCTCTTCGACTTCAGCAAGCCTCTCAGGTTCAAGATCATATCTATCCTTATATCCCCGAAGGGAGATTGCTGCATCCTCAATTGGTGGGAGGGTTGATTCAAGCATGTTCAGTATGCCAGATAAGCTATGGTCTATAGATGACATTTCTCTCACTTTTGCTATTACAGAAGAAAGCCTTTCTATACACGAGCCTTCAGAGCTATAGATCATTGAATAGGCCGTTTCTGTCAGTTCATTTAATCTGGACAGGTTTGATAAAATTGTCCTCTCTTCAGTCAGTACCTCTTTCTCCCCGGGCTTAAGAGAGGCGGCATCTATCTCGTTAATCTGGAACCTCAGCAGGTCAAGCCTGTGCGCTCTTTCTTTTACCTTTTGTTTTAAATCAACTCCTTCTTTTTTAAGTACTTGAACCTCTTTATAAAGAAAGCCTACCTTTTTCCTGTCATCATCAAGTTTACCATATGAGTCAAGAAGTAGCCTATGCCTATCAACAGACATAAGACGCTGGTGTTCATGTTGCCCGTGTATATCCACGAGGGATTTACCGGCCTCTGCAAGACTCTGCAGGCTTACCATCGTGTCATTTATATATGCCCTGCTCTTGCCTGTGGCAGAAATAGATCTTCTGAGGATAAGGCCATCAGATACATCAACGCCAATATCAGGGAGCTCATTAACTCCTTCTATTTCGAAATATGCATGGACAACTGCCTCTTTTTCTCCTGATCTGATTAAATCTGATTGGGATCTACTGCCGAGGGCAAGACCGAGGGAATCCACTATTATGGACTTCCCCGCACCTGTTTCACCTGTCAGTACATTAAATCCACTTTCGAACCTGACTCTAAGGTCATCAATGATAGCAAGATTCTTGATTCCGAGTTCTCTTAGCATCTACTGAAAATCCAAATACAAATAACCAATAACCAAACCCCAAATTCCAAATAAATTCCAATAACCAAGTAAAGTTTAAAATCTGGTTACTTATTAAATTGGTTATTGGTTATTATCTGGTTATTGTAATTTGGTCATTGGTTATTTTGGCTTAATCCACACATTCTAATAGTTTGTCAAGAGTCTAATATTTTATAGTAAACCCCTTCAGGTCACCTTCGGCCGTCTCCCATTTTACATCTATATTTGAAACCCTTGCACCAGGTGGTCCTATATAACATTCTTTAATAGCCTGTTCGATAAGCTCTTTTTTGCCTTCAAACACTGCCTCAACCCTGCCATCGCGGAGATTTCTCACCCAGCCTTTTAGGCCGATGCTATGTGCGGTATCTCTGGTAAATGACCTGTAAAATACCCCCTGTACTCTACCATCAATAAATAGATGAACTCTCGCCTCTTCCATAGATTTAAAATTATAGCACATTCCTGATAGGTTTTGACGAAAAGAGGTTGACACTAGTATCCCTTCAGTTACGGGTTAACAAAATCCCCCTTTGGAAAAGGGGGAATGAGGGGGATTTTATAATATCATTGAAAAATCTCCCCTAACCCCTCTTTGCCAAAGAGGGGAACAACAATATGCAACTATTCATGCACTCATAACTGAAAGG
>JBFLZS010000113.1:0-7420 GCA_040756135.1 Nitrospirota bacterium | reverse complement strand
TTCGATACCTTAGTGTACCTTTAACGAATGGTATTACGAATATTTTTATCAATAGAACATATAAAAATATTTTCGATAATTCATCGAGTTAAATAAATTTTTGAACAATGTCTGCATTATTCGGGTTTAATAATCCCCTTGCCGGAAAACTGTATGAGAAAACAAGACTTACCAGCTTTTTAACCATAATTTCAAAAACACATCAGGGATAAAATATGTCCCTGCCTCTCTGTCGAGAAGGTCTTTGCTCCGCAGAAGCCTGAGGGATTTCTGAAGCATCGAAGATGGCTGCTTTTTTGTCCCTTGCTTACCCAAAAAGAAGTAAGAACAGCCAGGCAGGAATATATATAATTTTTCTCCCGTTTAGAGTTTCTTCTTTCAACAAATCTGGAGTAACCACGATTAGGGTATCGGATTTAAATTTCCTCGAAAAACTGTAGATACCGCTCAAATCCCGTTTTTGGATATTATCTTTATACTTTACTTCTATAGGAAAAATTTTTTTGTCCACATCTGTTACCAGGTCTACTTCGTACTTTTCCCGAAAATAGTAAATCTTTTTCTCTCTATCCCTTAATAAATGACTGGCTACCAAACTTTCTAAAACCCGACCAATTTCTACGTTAGAGAAGGCGTTTATCAACCCGGAATCCAGAAGATGTATCTTCTCACTGCTTCTTATAATCCCTTCAACTGATTTAGCATATTTCCTCAAGCGTTTTATTAGAACAGATTGTTCAAGGTATACCAGATATTTCTCCGTATATTCTCTACTTAGCTTAAAAGAATTAGCAATGTTAACTACACTTAGAATCTGACCGGTAATATCTGCCAGATACAAGAACAATCTTTCAAGCACTTCAGGCTTTTTTATACCATAAAGCTCAACCAAATCCCGATAAATTACTTTCTCAACAATATCTTCTCGCACGAGTCTCTTCCAGAGAAGTTTCTCGGAAATAACAAACAAATTTGGGAACCCACCCTTCTCTAAATATTCTTCAAAGATTATCCTTATTTCAGGAATGTACGGGATTAAATTTGTAATATCTATTAACTTAAAGGGTGTAAAAGCTTTTCGTAAATCATCAATTACCTGTATTGCCTTTTGATTTTTAAATTTATAACTCAAAAATTCATAAAAACTAAAAGGATAAATAGTTTCTTCTATAGTCCTCCCAGCCAAAGATTCGGTAGCTCTTTTAATTAAAGTTGCAGCAGAACCAGAGACCAAAAATTTTAGAGGATATTTCCGATCAAAATATTTCTTAACATAAAGTTGCCAGTTCTCTAAAAAGTGTACTTCATCCATAAAGACATAAATCAGCTCACCCTCTTTAATCAGACGCTTATTAATCTCCTGATAAGCTTTAAAGATTTTATCCACATCCACTCTGACTTCTATGTCGTCATAAGAAAGGAATATTATATTAGTAGGAATAACACCCTCTTTAAGTAGATAGTCAATAATCTGGTAAAAGAGGGTTGTTTTCCCGGTTCGCCGCGGGCCCTTCAGGACTATAATCCGATCTAATCCAAGATAAGAAACAAGTGTTTTGAGAATGGGTCTTTGATATGCCTTTAATAAATCCAGGGGAACTTTGCCGGTCCCCCACCAGGGATTATAAAAATATAAACTTTCTTTTAAGACCCTTGTATCCATCTTAAAATTAAAACCTGAACCAAATTTACCATAATTTCCAAAATTGTATACCTAAGTTTACAATTTATATCAATTTATGTCAAGTTGACTATAACCACCCCCCCTTCCATAAATTTCTATAAATTCTTATCATTAGCTAATTTTAATTCAAAGAAGCAGCAGATTCTACACCCTCTTCATCCTCTGTAAGAATAATAAGATGTTCGGGATTTAATTCATACTTCGCATCCATTAATGCCTTAATTCCTCCATCTTTTACTTTTTTATCTAAAACTGAAGTAGTAGTATTATTCAGGATATATTGCAATGGCAATGAAATATTATGGTGCTGAACCTGCATTGTTTAAATCTTTCTGGCTCGAATACTACGATATAAACGCTTTACCGGAGAGTGGGTAATAGTATTCATTGCCCTAATGACTTCATTCCAAAGTGGTTTTCGAATCAACATGATAGTTTGAATATCCCAGTGCTTTGGATTGCCTTTTACTACCCGCACAACATCGTCACCAAAATGAGACATAACACCGCTGCGTTGGAAATAAGGAAGCACATCTCGGTAAGCAGGAGATTTAAGAAGAGTAATTAAATGGGTTAGGACTTCACGTTGAAACGGCCAATCCCTAACCTTTGAATAAGAATTAGGATGCACCCTGAGACTTGCTAATGGCTCCGGGATATAGCAGATACCGTATCTGAATGCAATTACAAGTATAGCAAACCAATCACAGTGCCACTTTAGCTCAGGAATAAGGCCACCAGTTTCAAGAAAGGATGTTCGCTTTATTATTGATGTATGACCAGCAATCCAAAAGGGTGTTTTTTTTATTAATTTAACTATCGCATCGGGCGAAAAAAAACACGGTGTGCTGCTTACACGGAAACGGTTTTCAGATATGACACCTGTTTTATCATCAAAAAATACAGGGTCTGAACAACATAAACCAGCTTGAGGATACTGGGATAGTAGATTCATAGATTTTTCAAAAAATCCAGGGAGAATTTTATCATCTGCAGAAGCCCCGTAAATATAGCCTCCACGAGCAAAGTTGAGAAGCTTCTGGGCTGTGTGAACCGCTCCCATATTTTTTTCGTTCTTTATCAAACGAACAATGGGGCCGCGTTTAACGAATTGCTCTATAATCTCAACGCTATTATCTGTTGAAGCATCATCAACTACAATAACTTCCAGCGGTCTATAAGACTGGCTTAGTATAGCCTCAAGGGCTTCCCGAATATAATGAGCGTGATTGTAGTTAGGCATGATAACAGATAGCGTAGGCTTACTCATGGTATGTAAATACGACCCCTATGATGTTTTAGTAACATTTGAAATTAGTTATTGTGTACCCAGTGGTGTGTGCCAAACAGCGCGGCAACGATACCAGATTAAAAACACAAATGGAATTAAAAGCATATTGATTGATAAGTAACCTATTGCCATCCCGGTTGCTGAATAATACTTACCAAGAATCAAGGTAGAGAGTCCTGTCAATATCCCTGCTAAAACAGATAAAAACATTAAAGGCTCCTTCTTGTGGGCCCGCAGATAAGATGAAAATGGGAGCGATGCTATTAAGAAGATTTGTGCTGATAAAAATAATCCGGTGGGCACGGGAGGGAGAAGACGTGCTGCTAAGCGTTTTGCCAGATGAAAATCAAGGGTGTTTAACATGTAAACAAGAAACCAGATGGCAAATACAATAAGGATCGTAATGCCTATAACAATCTTTGTTATACGCCAGAAGAGATGATCAAGTTCTTCGTATTTCTTTTGCGCAATCAGCATTCCAAAGCGCGGAACCTTAGGCGATATCCACGAAGTTGAGATCGCTCCAATGGTGCCAATAAGGCTCCATGTCATGCCCATCTGTCCAGCAACCACTGGCCCATGAAATTTAAAAAGAACAGGGGTAAAAAGTGAAAACACGAAATATCCACTAATCCAGGAGAGCGCTATCCTCCACTGCATGGGTAATATATCAGTACGCCAGCTTATACGCGGACCAGTGGTGTTAGAAAACAATAATGTCTTTAAAAAAGGCCAATATCGGCTTCTCAGAAATATAACTGTACAAAATAGGCTTACTGTACTTGCGACCGGTACCGTCCAGAGTCTGGCACCCAGCAGGATTGCAATCCAGACAGAAAGACTTGTCAGTACACCTTGAATAAACCTGTATGTATATAATCTTGCTACCTGATTACAGCCTTCAAGTAATGACCAAATTGGTACCAGACAGATGTCTATACCAGTGAGTAAACACAATAAAAACCAGGGAGCAACCCAATTCACAGTGGAGTTAGGTGAGCCTGAGAAAAAAACATATCCACCTGCTCCTAAGCCAAATATTGCTATTATCCCCCCAATAGAATACCACTTTGAAGCTACGCCAGTTAAACTTACCAATCTTGATAACGCATTTCTGTCGCCAATGATTTGACCAGATTTATCCAAGCCCAATTGAGACCATTCATGGCTCGCAAATTGAATAATAACAGTGCCAAGCCCTAATTCTACAAAGACCTGGAGTGCAAGGATGGTTGCAAAGGTATAATAATATCCTTGAAGTTCCGGTGTGAATTTAATTGCAATGAGTATTGCTGTCACAGGGCCTGCACCAATACCCCATATTTTTGCCAATATCCCGAAAGAAACAGCCCGATCAACTTCAAGTCTATTTAACAGCCTGTTTAATACACCACTAAAACTTGTAAATTTTCTCAACATTATAGATATCGTAGAGTTAGTTGAAGAGTTCATTAGTTAAGAAAACATGACTGTCATTCACGCCCAGTATCGTAGTACGGGATAAACTCCAGCGGGAATCCAGAAAGCACTGGATTCCGTGTCAAGCACAAGCACGGAATGACAAAAGTTGGATGATCAGTCTCCTGTCATATCTATCAGAATACGCACCCCTTTTCCATCCCGTAACCCAGATCATTCATAAAAACGTGTAACACGCCGAGGATAGAGTATTGGAGCGGATTCTTTTGCCGATAGGGTGTCTCATAATCACAAAAATATGCATCTTGTCATTCAGCCTGATGTCCATCTTGATTTCTGATTTATCTCGTCTATTTAGAAAATTTTATAAGAAAGGATTCTTAACGGTAAGCGTATTGTTAATTACCAGATCATCCTGCATATCCTCTGTATAAAGCACCTCGCATCTACTTTCCAAGGCAGAAGCTACTATGAGAGAGTCCCAGTAAGATAGGTTATATATTCTTCTTAAATTCCAGGATTTCTTAATTGTGTCAACTGTTATTATGGAACTGTTATAAATATCAATGATTTTTAAAACTATATTTTGTATATCTTCATCTTCAAGTTCATGCTTTAAAAGAGCTACATAAACCTCATTTATAACTTGCGTGCTAATAAAAACAATTTTACCTTTAAGTTTTTCCAGAAAATTTAGTGTTTCATTGTGCTTTCCCTTATCATCTTGCAGAGAAGAATAAATAAGAATGTTAGAATCAAGGAATATCCTATCTCTCATGTATATCTTCTTTGCTAAACTTCTTTATTTGAGACACCCTTATAGGATTTTTAAAGATATCAGGGATGATTCTGAAAATTTTTAGACCATTAGTTTCTTCAATAAACGTAACCATTACCTTTGATTTTTTAAATTCAGGAGTTTCCTTCAATTTAATTTTGCCGTCTTCATATACACCTTCGATCGTCTTATGCATATTCTCCTCCAATTGATCTTTTCTATTTTTACTTATTATACCAAATAGGGGAAGTATAAATGGATTCTGAAACGGCTCATCCTCCTTAGTTATATTTTCTCCAACGCCATTTCGTCCAATAATGCCGAGGATTTCTCCTTCTTTAACCTCAAATGATATATCCTTCAACACCTAGATGTAGCCGTCTTCCGACGGCGGCAAAGAGCGTAGAGCAGAGGGCATAGCGCTTTGCTCTACGCTCTTTGCCCCTTACCCTTTGTCCGGGTTTTCGACTGAAATGATTGGTTCAGTCATAATTAGATAATGTCTGCAATGTCCTTTCCATTTTTCTAAAATATAATTGAAAGCCATGATGCCTTTTAATTATTTTGATATTTTCAGACTTCAATTATAATCCTCCCTACTTCTCCACTATCTAAGGCACTAAGTGCCTCATTTACATCTTCAAGCTTGTATAAATGGGTAATGAGTGCTTCGAGTTTGAACTTACCGGAAAGATACAAATCAACATATCTGGGGATATCTTTATCTGGATTGGTTTCTCCTCCCCATGTACCGATAATGCGTTTGCCTTTGATTAAATCAAAAGGATTGATTGAGATTTGCTCACCTTGAGGCAGGTTGCCTGCTATTATACACAAACCCCCATTATCACGAACCGATTGAAAGGCAGTTTCCATTGATTCTTTCTTGCCAGCGGACTCAATTGCATAGTCAACTCCAAGATTGTTTGAGATATTCATTATCTCTGATAGGACATCCTGTTTCCTGGCATTGATTGTATGTGTTGCACCAAACTTAATAGCCTGCTCAAGTTTGTGATCAAGCACATCAATTGCAATAATCACCTTTGCACCTGCCAATTTTGCTGCTAATAGAGCACTTAGTCCAATTCCACCAATTCCAAAAATAGCAACACTGTTGTTAGAAGAAACTTTTGCTGTATTCATGACAATTCCGGCACCTGTTGGAATAGCACAACCAAGAAGTGAAGCTTCCCGCAAAGACATTTCTTTCGGGATTTTTACAAGACGATTTTCTGAAATTACAGCCTTTGTCAAAAAAGTAGAAATAGCCCCGGAATTTATTATGGTGCCATCGCTTCTTTTATAAAAAGTAGATGGAACATCTGCCCCACTTCCTTTAATCCACGTTAATACAACATAGTCACCTATTTTCACCTTTTTGACACCTTCGCCGATTGCTTCAACAATTCCTGAGCCCTCATGGCCAAGTGTGTGAGGAAGAAATTTATCTTCACCTTTTAATCCTCTAATCTCGTTTAGTTGGGAATGGCATATTCCACTATAAACAACATTAACCAAAACTTGTCCTGGTTTGAGTTCAGGGACAATCAGTTCCTCTATTTGTAAAGGTTTGTTGATTTCGTACAAAACTGCAGCTAAGGTTTTCATAGCGAGCTTGCAATCTTACAAGTTGGAAGCCGATAGGAATTAAGTAACAAGTTCAAGCTTTAATTTACGGTTTCTTTAAAACTTCAAGGGTTCCAACTCTTCGAAGGATATATGTATCTCCGGAGATTTGAAATGTGAGCCTATAAGTATCACTTACCCTGAGTTCCCAGATGTTCTGTCGTCCTTCCATCTTTTTAATCCTCAGAGATGGGTGGTGAGGAGTTTTTAACAAGATAGATATGGCCTTTTCGGTTCTTCCCTTTAACTCATCTGGAAAGGCAGCATAATCCTTGACAAAGCGATTAGTTCGCCTTAGTTGCAATACCTTTTGCCTCTTTACGTAGATCTTTGATAAACTGGTCTAACTCATCTTCTCCATAAGCCCTTGATATCCTTCCTGCCTTCATATCCTCATCTGCCTCTTTTTCCCCTTCCTGCCATTCTCTTGTCCAGAAGTATTCCTGATCCTTTTTTATAATCTTTACAGGAGTAAGAACAAGACTGTGTCCTTTAACCCAACTTCCTCACTTTAGTGACAAGAAATCAATAATATCAATAGGTTATGTCTAAGTTTAGTCACTATTTCTTGTTTTTAGAAAACCAAGTTTTTCTGGGAGAGATGATTTCAGAGGATATC
>JBFLZS010000112.1:0-7499 GCA_040756135.1 Nitrospirota bacterium | reverse complement strand
CAAAGGCAGTTGTCCTGATATTGCAGGACTGAGCAAGGCGTTTTTGGGATAGATATGATACAGATAACACCGCAAATGAGGATACTGGTTGCAGTGGAAGCGGTGGATTTCAGGAAAGGCATAGACGGACTGATGGGGGTATGTCGTGGGAGGCTTCAAATGGACCCTTTCAGCGGATGTGTGTTTGTGTTTCGAAACCGGAGAGGCACATCTATCAAAATCCTCATGTATGATGGGCAAGGTTACTGGTTGTGTCAGAAGCGGTTGTCGAAAGGTCGGTTTCAGTGGTGGCCGAAACCGTGGGACAGCGTATTAAGGAACCTTGCAGCGAATCAGCTTCAGACACTTCTGTGGAACGGCGATCCTGATAAAGCTGTAGCTCCCATATGGAAAAGGATACCTGTTATGGCATAATTTTTTTCTGGACACTGGAAAACCCTCTATGTATAATATTGTTCATGCGTTATTGCGGCAGGGAATTCACAGACGAAGATATAGCTCTTATCCAAAAGCTGATACAGAATACTCCTGGTATCAATCGGAGTAAACTCTCTGCGCTGTTCTGCAAGGAAGTTGGCTGGTTGAAGGCTGATGGCGGACTGAAGGATATGAGCTGCCGGGTTGCATTCCTGCGGATGCACAGAGATGGACATATAAACCTTCCTGCTCCCACCAGAGCCAGCAACAATGATAAGAAGTGTCCAAAGCGGACATCGTTAGCGGAGCCGCAGCCTTCTGTTGCCAAGAATGCCGGACAGTACACGCTGCGTTTTGAGATCGTGGGCAAAAACTGCAGTGCGTTATGGAACGAATATATAGACAGATATCATTACCTCGGATACTTTCCGTTGCCCGGGGCCCAGCTTCGTTACTTTGTAAAATCAGACGATCAGGTACTGGCGTTACTGGGGTTTAGTGCGGCAGCATGGAAAACAATGCCCCGTGATAACTATATCGGCTGGGACGCCGAAACAAGAAAGAAAAACCTCCATTTAATCGTAAATAACTCTCGCTTTCTCGTATTGCCCTGGGTCCGGTCTAAAAACCTTGCCTCGATGATACTATCGATGGTGAGCAAGCGCATATGTTCTGACTGGCAGGAGCGGTATAACTATGCGCCGGTATTGCTGGAGACATTTGTGGAGAAGGACCGGTTCCAGGGTACCTGTTACAAGGCGGCTAACTGGACCTATGTTGGGGATACCAAAGGCCGAGGGAAACTGGATGTGCACAACGAGTGCAAATTACCGGTAAAAGGTGTCTGGCTGTATCCGCTAAGGAAAGACTTTCGGAGACGGCTGAACGACAGATGAAGAAACCACAGCAAATAGAGCTTACTCCTGATGAACTGCAAGGGCTGATGCACCGGCTCGATAAAGGGTCATTAACGGCCCGGGACCATGAGATAATCAAGGCTATCCTGGAGACATTCCTGGTATTAAACCGGGCAGTACAGGACAAAGATGGCAAGATCAACAAACTGTTGAGGATGGTCTTTGGGGTGAAGACGGAAAAAGCGGATAAGGTATTAGGCGGTCTTACATCAAATGGCGAGACTACAACGGAGAAGACCAGTGAAAAGTCCAAGTACAGCGAGGACAACGCCGATGATAAACCCAAGGGACATGGAAGAAACGGTACATCTGCATATACTTCGGCTGATAGAATCACCGTTCCTTATACTGAATTGAAACCCGGAGATAATTGCCCTCTGTGCAATGGCAAGGTATATTCATGGACTTCGGGAACGATTGTGAGATTCACCGGGGGAGCGCCGATACAGGCAAAGGTCTGGGAGTTAGAGAAACTGCGTTGTAATCTTTGTGGAGAGGTCTTCACGGCGCAACTGCCCGAAGAGTCTGGCACTGAAAAATACGATGAGAGCGTCGGCGCCATGGTTCCTCTTTTGAGATATGGAAGCGGCATGCCGTTCAACCGGCTCGACCAACTGCAGGAGAGCATGGGCTGTCCTTTGCCGGCCTCAACGCAGTGGGAGATCTCCGAAAAAAGTGCTACTCGAGCATGCCCTGCCTACGACGAACTGATACGGCAGGCTGCCCACGGCGACGTCATTTACAATGACGATACACCAATGAAAATACTCGAATTGCTCAACAAACAAGAGGATGAGAGAAAAGGGGTCTTTACTACAGGGATACTGTCTGTTGTGGGCGGAAGAAAGATCGTGTTGTTCCGAACCGGACGGAAACACTCCGGCGAGAACATGGCCGATCTGCTTAAACTGAGGCACCAGGACCTTGGTCCTCCCATTCAGATGTGCGACGCCCTCTCCCGGAATATACCCAAAGAACTTATAACAATACTGGCCAACTGCTTGGCCCATGGACGGAGAAATTTTCTGGATGTGCTAAGCAGCTTCCCGGAAGAGTGCCGATACGTCATCGAAACCCTTGCCATTGTGTACAAGAATGACGAGACGGCAAAAGAAGAAAACATGACACCTTATGAACGGCTCATCTATCACCAGGCTGAAAGCGGTCCTCTGATGGAGCATCTGCACCAATGGATGACCGATCAGATGGAGAGCCGGAAAGTCGAGCCGAACTCAGGGCTGGGCAAGGCGATCTCATATATGCTGAAACACTGGGAGCCTTTGACCCTGTTTTTGAGAGTGCAAGGAGCTCCACTGGATAATAACCTCTGCGAGCAGGCACTGAAGATGGCTATACGGCATCGCCGAAACTCACTCTTCTACAAAACCCTCCGTGGCGCACACGTCGGCGATATCTTTATGAGTTTGATCCATACCTGCAAGCTTCAAAAGAGTATTCATCCTTCACAGCAAGTTTTGCCTGATGACGGTATTTTTCCGGGACTGTTTTATCAAAGTTTGTCTGATTCGCCATGTAGCGCTCAAATGCGCCTGCTTCAAGCTGGTTTATCAAAACATCTTTTGTCCATCCGAACTTTCTTGTTGTCTTAATATAAAACTCACGCCGGATATCGTTTTTACAACGCTCCATGATAATCACATTTTTCGTCCAACTGATTTCTCGCACCATTGGTGCGAGTTTTTCATTTTCTTGATAGGTAATATAGAAATTTCGCATTCTCCAAAGATTGGCGCTGGAGAATCCCTGTATTCCCGGGAACTCCTTTTGCAGGTCTCTTGCTAAAGTTTCTACTACAGATTTCCCCCAGCCCAACGTGTTTTGCTTTGCAACAATTGCTTTTCCTATATCCCAATAAAGATTAATAAGTTCTTTATTTACGGATTTCAACGCATCATACTGGGCTTTATGTATGCGTTCTTTTATCTCTTTGAAAAATGTTTTATACTCTGCGCTCATTATGACTTTCATCTATTTTTCCCCTTGTTCAGCCTTAATCTCTTCCTTTTGCATCCGTGGCCTTAATTTTCCTTGCTATCTCCTCAACCGTATATCCAGAACTTTCGCGGAGTGTTTTCAGTACATTAGGATTAACTTTTATTTCCGGACTTTTTATCATTTATTTATCTCCTTCTATTATCTTAATCTCAATCTTCCCTCTGCCAGATGTATAATGTGCCTGGCCTATCGAATGCATAAAAACAAGTAAAAAGCTCATATCTCTTTGTAATTAAATGGTAATTTTTTTACACGCACTCGCCATCTCCAAGTAAAATCATCTTTTAACCTCGGCGGCGTCCGAAAGTTTGTATTTTGTGCCTTTCATATATTTAGACGGGGGGATAATCTGAATAAGCAGCCCGTGTTTAACCCAACTTTTAAACATTCTTGCCATTTTATCACGATGAACAACGCCGGTTAAATTGCGTGCTTCTTCATTGGTAATATATTTATTTTCTCTCAGGTAGCTGCTGATTTTTTCCCATTCGCTCGCTCTTTTCTCATTAAGCAAAACAACTTTTACTGAATCCTGAAAGAGAGGATAGGTTAAAAATATCGGAGGATAAAGGTTGCGTGCAGCCATTTCATTACGCATTGCGCGAACCCCTTCATTCTGGTCAAGATTTGGAGGTGAAGGGAATTCTCTAAGATGCTTTACAATCAAGTCGTTGCGATAACCTTCTGCCCGTTCCCATCCAATGTTTGTTCGTGTGATATTGTAAGGGAAAAGTCCAGGGCTTTCAATTTCTGCTCTGTCCTCGTAAATTTTGATTTCAATATCTCGCTTAAGATGATAATCCCTGTGAATTACAGCGTTTGTAATGGCTTCTTTAACTGCCCGCTCAGGAATAATATATTCGGTTTTAAAACCGGATGGTATTCGTATGCCTGAACGAAGTAAGGTCAGAACATACTCATGGGCATCCAGGATTTGTTTTACAAGAGGTCCCTGAATAGTTTTAGGCACACCGATAAGGTTGGGAGTTTCGGCGATATTTTCAAGAGTGCCTGTGTACTGGAACACCCTGATTGCGCATTTTGTTTCGGTCAAATCACTGGGGTATTCTGCAAATAATAGAACAGCCGCCAGCGCAGGGAGCAGTTTTCCAGCCTCATTTTTTCGTGCAAGACCTGTTTTTTCCAGAATAGATTCAATTGCTCCCCCATTAATACGCCTTGCTTCTTTCCACTGTTCAAAATAAGGTGTCTTTAACAATTCAAAAGGAACGTTAGCCAGTCCTTTATCAGCCTTTTCAAATCCCTTTGCATAGGCGAATTTAACAACCTCATGTGCGGTTAGCTGTCGGTTTCCCTTTTCCTGACGGACAAATACATGATTATTGATCGAGCGGAAACTATCAACGGCTTTAGGGATGAAAATAAGAGCAACCCTCTTGTCGATCGCAGTGACATCTATAATGCTCGGCGGCCACAGTCCTGATACCGGTGGTATAATTTTGTGAATTTCGCGGCCTGCTGCGTCAAAAACCTCTATGTTCTCTTCAATTCCATATACTCTGTCTAATCCTTTGAGTCTTGTTTTTTCAGGGTCATCCATTCCAACTATAATCACACCGCCGTCTGTGTTTATCATAGCGACAACAGTTTCGATAATTTTGGCGACAACCTTATCTTCAGTAAGACGCTTGAACTCAATTGTCTGGTTTTCTGCTGGGATTTTAAGGATGTCTTTTATTAAATCTTTTTGATCATTTGGCATAACTCAACCGCCCGCCTTCTGTCCCTTCGGTAGGATTAACTTTTATTTCCGGACTTTTTGCCATTTTTATTCATCTCCTTCTATTATCTTTATCTCAATCGGTTCTCTGCCAGCCGGATAATATACCTGTCCCCTTTTTCTATTCTTTGGCGTATTCTTGATTATTTCAAGCTTAATCTCAGACCAGAAACCGATTTGATCAAGTTTCATTACTTGTGCAATCTCTTACTTCTGCCCCTCTGATAATGTGCCTATACTCTTTTTCTTTTTCTCATATTCTTTTTCGCTAAAACCCATCTTATACAGTAACTAAAGATTTAACTTCCTTAACGAATTCTTTTCCCTTTTGAAGCCAGTCTTCCACTTGTTGTTTTTCAAAGCGAACAAGTTCAATATAGTCACCTCTCTGGCGGGCTTCAAACAACTCATCGTAAAGTTGTCCGTGCTCACGGCTCACTTGTCCTGGTTTAACAAGATATTGGTGAAAAGCGGACCTCACCCCGGAGTGCTTGCTGAATCTGAGCTTAAGCTGGAGTAAGATAGCGCTGACTATATAAAAACATGCATAATAAATCCGATTTACAGAAAAAGAAAGACGGCCTCAGCCGCCTTGAGAGAATCTTCAGCTTTTTCTATCCAGTATTGAACCACCGCCTTTAAATTCTTTTCTTCATTCATAGCGGAATTCCTTCCTCTTCAATAAAGCTATGGATCGGCAGGAGAGAAAATATATCGCTCTCCCATTCCTTTTCCGACATTATGAGAGTGCTTATATTAGTTCCAAATGCAAGGTTAACGTCAAAAACCTTATGAATGATCTGTCGTCTTATATCTTCAGAAACATCACAGGGCAGTAAGACCAGAAGATCGAGATCGGATTCCTCGTCCGCAAGACCTTTTACCTTGGAGCCAAAGAGCTTAAACTTCGCATTCGGCCAGGACACCCTCAGATCCGACATGAGTTTAATCAAGGCGTCCTTTTCGGATTCTGTAAAAATTCCTTTAGCAGCCAGGGATACCGCCGCTTCTCCCTCAATCGGCATATCGTACCTCCTTATAATTTCAATCTTTTCTTACCTCAACGAACTCCTACACAATCTCAACCGTCCTTTTGCCTGCAACATAATGTGCATATTTTAAAAACCAATTTATTATTGCAATTTGAATCAACTTTCTCAGTGCAATTCCTTTCCATTCTTGGCTAAATTCTTTTGGGGAATAAAATATGAGAGTAAGGGTAGGCATCACTTTCGAAAAGCTTTCCCTTATGAGTCATATCAGATCTTAAGTTATAAAGTTCTTTTCGTATTTTGTCTGTTATTTTTGAACTTGGCGCATATTTCTTTAAAAATTCCCGAAACTCTTTAGTTGGCCCATTTAAAGGTCTTCCACATTTACACATTTCTGTTTTACTTTTAGGTTTAGGAATAGCCTCAATAGTATTTATTGCGGCTAAATATGCCATTGTTTGTGATGTTTCCCATAATTTATTGGATAAGGCAAATAATTTACATATATCAAGAAATTTAAACAATGATTTAGAATCGAGACTAAATACTTTATCCAGAAGATGCTGTATTATTGTCGGAACTTTTAATCCCTCAGATATATTTTGTCCGTAATTATAATATTCTTTTGGATCAACCTGTTTTAAGGTCACCAGTTCTTTTGTATCCGAAAACTCCTCGCTTTCTATAGAAAAATTATCAAATCTGTACTCTGTATAACATAGTTTTGAACTTGTATCATCCCCGCACCTAACCCATTGGTGTCTTATTCTGGATTCGCTTCTCCGAATATAAGAATTTAAAAACATATTCATAATCCATGAAATTTCGTATGATTTCTTATTTTGTCTGTAAGCATTGATAAATCCATTGGTAGATTTATCATAAACATATTCTAATAAAATAGGATGCAACCCTATGCCTGCAAACTCTGGTCTTGGAGTATGGTCAGGCACATGAAGAATTTGAAATAAATCTTTATATCTAAAATAGCCATACAATGGAAGGTCAGAAAATAAGATGGAACGTCCTATTTGTTTTTTACTATTTCTTATATCTGAAATTATTTTTTCTTTCATTTTGGCAATGATTTTATTATTACAGGCAGGTCCAGAAATAAGTGAAATCTCACCTTTCTTTGATACTTTTACTGCGTAGTTCCCAGAACTGGAGGGGTATATAATTGATTCTTTATCAAGATGTGCCGATGATTTGAAAATTGACCTTAATACATAATCCAATTCATCAAGATCGATATCCTTGTAAATAATAGTATCCATTTTTTCTATATTTAAATTACCTGACTTTTCCCTTAATTTTATACACTACACTTTGACAAGAGCAGAGGGTTGACTTTTTTGAGAATCTCTTCTTGTTTTTTGCTCAAGGTCACTGTCTTGACAAACTTATTCTTAGACT
>JBFLZS010000111.1:175-7502 GCA_040756135.1 Nitrospirota bacterium | reverse complement strand
TGTTGCACAAATCGGCTTTTGTCACCCTGAACTTGTTTCAGGGTCTCATAACCCATTGATCTTATTAGATGCTGAAATAAATTCAGCATGACAATAGTGCCATTTTCAGCATTTGTGCAACAGGCTCATTAAAGGTTTAAACATGGCTTTCAGGGACATTATAGGACAGGATAAGGCAGTAAACATACTTCTTAGAACCATTCAAAGGGGCAGGTTACCATCATCTTATTTATTTGCAGGGGAATCAGGCATAGGTAAAAAATTTACTGCCATCAATCTTATAAAGGCGGTGAATTGTCTGAGTAATCCCCCCTCACCCCCCTTTAGCAAAGGGGGGATGGGGGGATTTGAAAAAGTGGGGCACAGTGAAATGAACGACTCTTCAATAGTCGCCGACTGTTGTGATGAATGTTCTTCCTGCAAAAAGATTGACACCGGAGTCCACCCTGACTTTTTACTTATCTCACCTGAAGGTGGTCAGATCAGGATTGAAGAGATAAGGGCAATTGATAATGTACTATCTTTTAAACCATTTGAGGGCAGAAGGAAGGCTGTAATTGTGGATGAAGCAGATAATATGAACCCGTATGCAGCAAATGCCTTTCTTAAGACCCTTGAGGAACCTCCAAAGGACAGTCTGATAATCCTTGTATCCTCAAACCCTGACCGTCTGCCAGACACAATAAGATCTCGATGTTCACGGGTAAACTTTACGCCCCTTTCTTACGAGACATGCAGAAAGGTTATAGAAAAAGTAGGTAGTCAAAGAGACGGAAAAAGGACATCTGAAGGACTACCGACTCTCGTTAGGCTTACGATGGGAAGGCCGGGTATTGCAATCACTGAAGACCTTATGGAAGAGAGATCATGGTTTATGAAGCTTCTAAAGGGAATGCTGAATGCAGAGAAGGATGGCTGGAGATCTAAGGAAGAGATGGGAAGGTGGTTCGACTTTATACTAATCCTGCTCAGAGATATGGCAATACTAAAGATAACTCAGGATGAGAAAAACCTCATTAATATTGACATTAAAGACTATTTAAATAAATTGAGTAGATCGATGGATTTAAAGGTTATAATAGAAAATTATCAAAGACTAAATACACTGAGGGGATACTTCAATTTCAATTTAAATATATCCCTCACATGGAATTATACAGGTTCCTTGCTGAGGAAGACATTGGATGCCATATATGCCTGAAATAGTCGGAGTGCGATTCAAGCCCTCTGGAAGAATATACGACTACGAGATTAATGGTATAGATGTAAATGAAGGTGACCTTGTAGTCGCAGAGTCTGAGCTCGGCCTCAACATAGGCAGCATCGTTGTAGAGCACCATACGGGAGTTGAAGAGCATGAAAGAAAGCTGAAAAAAATTATTCGCAAGGCTACAGAAGAAGACCTTCGTCAGAGGGAAGAAAATAAGAAACTCGAAGTAGAGGCTATGAATAACTGCCTTGAGAGGATAATGGCACGGGGTCTCCCGATGAAACTTATCTCGACAGAGGTAACCCTTGATAGAAGGCGTATTATTTTCTATTTTACTGCTGAAAAGAGGATTGACTTCAGAGAGCTTGTTAAGGACCTTGCTGCAAAGTTCAAAACAAGAATAGAAATGAGGCAGATAGGGGTGAGGGATGCGGCAAAGATGGTAGGTAGTTTAGGAATATGTGGCAAGGAACTATGTTGCACAAAATTCCTGACATCATTTGAGCCTATCTCTATCAAGATGGCAAAGAAGCAGGAACTTGTCCTGAACACGGGCAAGTTGTCCGGAGTATGCGGAAGGCTCATGTGTTGCTTAGGTTTTGAGTATGAGACATTCCCAGAGGACGTTGCCCTGTCAGAGGAAGATTCTATGTCGATCTCAGAAGATGTAGAGTCACTCGAAATGGTTGTTACATCAAGTGATTTGCTTGAAGAAGTAGAAGAGCCGGTCCCTTACACAATGATTGAGCCGCAAAGATCTGCGCCACAACCTGAACAGAAGGAACATAAGGAAAGATACAAGAGATTTAAAAGACACAAGAAAAAGCGTAAGAAAAGACTTACCGACCAGTGAGAAACAAGTTTTTCGTTACTACACCCATATATTATGTAAACGACATACCACATATTGGCCATGCATATACGACCGTGGCAGCCGATATACTTGCGAGGTATAACAGGTTAAAAGGGAAAGAAGTACTTTTTTTAACAGGCACTGACGAACATGGCCAGAAGGTTGAAAAAGCAGCACAAGAAAAAGGCAGGACACCAAAGGAACATGCTGACTTGATGGTGGAGAATTTCAAAACCCTCTGGGTGAAACTCGATATTAAGAATGATGCCTTCATACGCACTACAGATGATGAACATATAAGGACTGTACAGGCACTACTCCATGTGTTATGGGAGAATGGTGAAATAGAAAAAAGGCCATATTCAGGATGGTACTGTGTACCGGATGAACGTTTCTGGACCGAGAAGGAGGTCATAGATGGCAAATGTCCGGATTGTAAAAGGCCTTTAGAGCATATAGCGGAGGAAAACTACTTTTTCCTGATGTCAAAACACCAGGAATGGCTTATAAAATACATTGAGGAAAATCCATATTATATACTTCCTGAGACAAGGAAGAATGAGGTTCTCGGGTTCTTAAAAAATAATCCACTCGGCGACTTATGCATATCAAGACCAAAACATAGACTTTCCTGGGGTATACCACTGCCTTTTGATGACAATTTTGTAACCTATGTATGGTTTGATGCACTTGTAAATTACTACTCAGCGACAAAGTATCTTGCCAATCCCCCCTCACCCCCCTTTAGCAAAGGGGGGAAGGGGGAATTTGAAAAGGAGGGCAAGGGAGGTGAAAGTACGGATTCTGATAATTGGTGGCCTCCTGAGCACCATTTAATAGGCAAGGACATCCTGACAACACATGCCATTTACTGGTCTACCATGCTAAAGGCACTTGGATTAAACCTGCCAGAGAACATCTTTGCACATGGGTGGTGGACTGTGGACGGGAAGAAAATGTCTAAGTCAGTCGGTAATGTTGTTGACCCATGGGAGATAGTTGACAAATACGGTGTTGATGCCTTCAGATACTTCCTTTTCAGGGAAGTACCATTTAGCCTTGATGGAGATTTCTCTGAACAGTCAATGATAAACCGTATTAACACTGACCTCGCGAATGACCTTGGAAATTTACTAAGTCGTTCTCTAACAATGATAGAGAAATATAGAGAGGGAAAGATTCCAGAACCGCTTGAGATCAAGGATAGAGACGGTTTAGAGAAAAGAATCAAAGCATGGTTTGACCCCCAAACAGGTCTTCTTATCAGCCTTGATGAATTTTTTAAAAAACTTGAACTCCATAATGTCCTTGCCCATTTATGGGTTTTTGTAAATGAGGTAAATGAATACATACAGCACTCAGCCCCATGGAAAGAAACAGATCAAGGTACTCTTTCCAACATACTTTATACCTTATCTGAAGCCCTGCGCATCATCGCTGTTTCTCTCTCTCCTTTCATGCCATCCACAGCAGAAAAGATATGGAAGCAACTTAATATTGAAGGAGAACTCTCAAAGGTACATCTTGATACCGAAGCGAGATGGGGTAGACTGAAACCCGGGACAAAGATTAAAAAAGGTACGGCTCTGTTTCCGAGAATAGATAAAAGTAAAATGATGAAGGGATCTCTTTAGTGTTCGGTTCCTTTTTCAGACCGGTCTCCATTTGTAACCCATTCTATAATAAACGATATTAGTTCACGATTGCTAAACTCCGGGAAAGAGTTTATATTTCAACTTGTTAGCAACTGTTCCACGTGGAACGTATGTTATAATTATAAGTCATCTCAAAATATGAGATCTCTTCGGCAAAAATTTCCTATTGTTCCACGTGGAACAATCTTAGTAAGCCCCGTTAGAAGACTCTGTCTTCTAACGGGGTAAAGGATACTTTGAGATTTTACGAGATTATCCTCTGAGGGTTAGTATAAACATTCAGACGGTCTCCTCTTACAAAACCTGCAAGTGTAATACCTGATATCTCGGCTATCTCTATCGCAAGATTTGTAGGTGCAGCCCTGCTCGCAATTATCGGAATGCTCCTTCTTGAACATTTTGATATAATCTCTGAAGACAGGCGACAACTTACTAACATCAATTTTCCTGAAAATGGGATATTCTTGATGATGGAATATCCTATCACCTTATCAACAGCATTGTGCCTGCCTATATCTTCTGCAAACGCAAGAATTCTTTTTCCATCCGAAAGTGCCGCGCTGTGAAAACAACCTGTCAATCTGAAAAGTTCTGATTTTTGCATGAATTCTTCAAACAGCTTTTTAATAGCTTCAATCGTAATAGAGAATCTATCTTTAATCTTTCCGAAGTGCCTTTTTTTGTTTAAAGTGATTCCACCAAGGCACCGAGAGGTGACTACTTCTTCTGTTAAGATACCTTCTGCAACAGGGATATCAATTTTAATCTCTTCTCCATATACTATTTTTATATTTTTCAAAGAGTTTTTGTCTGTTAAGATTCCTTCTGTAAGAAAAACCCCTGTTACCAACTCCTTTATCATTGAGGGTGTGCAATATAGACTTATAACCTCCTTACCATTTACAGATATCCTGAGTTTTTTTTCTATCGCAATATAGTCTTCTATTTCCTCAGAAGATGTAGAGTGTTTCTTCAAAATTTTTCTTTTTATGTATGAATTCATCATTGTTAACCCGAAAAATGCAATTAAATAATGCAGATGTTGTGAAAAAATTTATTTTTCGATACCTTAGTGTACCTTTAACGAATGGTATTAGGAATATTTTTATCCATAGAACATATAAAAATATTTTCGATAATTCGTCGAGTTAAATAAATTTTTGAACAATGTCTGCATTATTCGGGTTGATACCGCATTTGGGACACTTCCATACCATAATTCACTTCTTCCATTTCTGGGCGTTCATCTGACCTCGGGTGACGCATTCGGATCAAATGGATTCGTCCTGACAGCAAGAGAGAAGAGATAAGGATAATCAACCTTTAAATGTTTCATATATGCCAACCATTCGGAGATAAGCAGGACATATGCCCTTTTCATATCACTCGATAAATGATCGTAGTCTGTCTTAGGTAACTGTCTTACATCAACCCTGCACGCTAATTCCTCAGTGAGATGAAAAACAGCCCAGAGGAGGTCTGTAAAGGATTCGTGCTCCAGCAAGTTAGGATTTTCCAGAAGGCCGAGTAAAAAATCCCTTTTCCCTATAAGAAAACTTTTTAAAACCTCTAAATTGTCTCTTTGACTCTCAATCTTATAATCGTAATTCTTAAGGCGTTTTCTGACATTTGAAAATTCTTGCTCGGACCAGTCACTGGTTACAATAAGATTCCCTCTGATCTGGTCATGATGCTGATCAAAATCAGGAAAACTTTTCAGGAGATCTGTTCCAACCTCGCTAAAAAAGGCTCCTATAACCATATTCATTTTTTTGAGCATTGCACGTTTTTCTCTTAATCTCAGTAACTGGTCTAAAATCAATGTAACGATTAAGACCGAAATAGGGACAAATGCAAGATCCTGGAAGATATAAAAAGCTGTATCCCCTGGTTTCTGAAAAATAAGAATTGGGAAAGATATAGAATCGCAGATAATGAGATTAAAGAAAGTCCAAAAATAATCTGCCATCTGAAACGCTTCATATATCCTTAAAACTATGCTTACCTATAGTAACAACATCTTTCAATCCCATGATAATACAAAACCTTCCTGTCAAAATGCAGATAATAACATTTTAGCAGCATCTTGAGTTAGATTCTATCATTTTTCTGTTGTTAGAATTTGAGAAAGAAGTCAAGACTATATTTTGATCCCGGCATGAAACATAGAATCTGTTCAAAAATTGTGTTAACCTTAGATTGTCTAATTTTTTCATTAAATAAATTTTAGCATCGCATCTAAAACACACTATGATAGAGATAGATGGGAGTTACGGAGAAGGTGGAGGACAGATACTGCGGACGGCACTTAGCCTTTCGTGCCTTTTAAAAAAGCCATTCAGGATATTTAATATTAGAAAAGGCAGAAAAAAGCCAGGACTAATGCCACAACATCTTACATCCGTCAGGGCAGCACAACTCCTCTCTAACGCAGAGGTAACGGGTGACCATAAAGATTCAACTGAGCTTACATTTTTACCAAAGGAAGTAAAAGGGGGAGATTTTTTCTTTGATATCGGCACTGCCGGGTCCACCTCGCTGGTTCTTCAGACACTTATTCCATCACTTGTATTTTCGAAAGAAACAAACATATTTTTAAAAGACAGACCATCTTGTAATCCCCCCTCCCCCCCTTTAGTAAAGGGGGGTAAGGGGGGATTACTAAAAGAAAAGTCTACCATAACCCTAAAGGGAGGCACACATGTCCCTTTCAGTCCGTCGTTTCATTACCTTGCTGAGGTCTTTGCCCTCTTTCTAAAACGGATCGGCATAGAGATCAAACTTGCCGTAGAATCATATGGTTTTTATCCAAAAGGCGGGGGGAAGGTCAGAGCCGATATTCTTCCTGCAAAGGAGGTTAACCCTTTGCAGATTATGGAGAGAGGCAGGATTATAAGGCTTAAAGGATATTCTGGTGTTGGGAATCTCCCGTTATCAATTGCTGAGAGGCAGAGAAATGCCTTACTAAAATCACTTATGGCTCATGGATTCACTGAGGAACAATTAGTAATCGCCTCCAGCCCCCCTTTAGAAAAGGGGGGGAAGGGGGGATTTGATGTCGAACTACTGAATGTCCCAACAGCCGGACAGGGAACATTCATATTTCTTAAATCAGAGTCAGAGCATTCAATTGCGGGCTTTACAGCACTTGGTGAAAGGGGAAAGAAAGCAGAGGTTGTCGGAGAAGAAGCTGCAACAGAGTTTATTCGATATTATTTCACAGATGCAGCACTTGACCCGCATATCTCAGACCAGATCGTCTTATATCTTTCATTATGTAAAGAAGAATCTGCATTTACCACTTCCTGCATAACCCAACATCTGATGACGAATTTATGGGTTATAGGGTTATTCCATGAGTATAAGTATTCTGTTGAAGGAGAGATAGGAAAACCAGGAAAAGTAAAAATTAATTGAACCCGAATTACGAAGGGGCAACGAAGAAACACTTACAGACTGTCATCTCTGAAAGCGCATACCTTTGTCATCTCTGAAAGCGCATACCTTTGTCATCTCTGAAAGCGCATACCTTTGTCATCTCTGAAAGCGCATACCTTTGTCATCTCTGAAAGCGCATACCTTTGTCATCTCTGAAAGCGCATACCTTTG
>JBFLZS010000111.1:0-75 GCA_040756135.1 Nitrospirota bacterium | reverse complement strand
TCAATATATTTGTAAAAAAATTAAAATGAGTGAAGTGCATCTACACGTCTGCACTTCATCTCCTTATGCATTTTC
>JBFLZS010000110.1:0-8128 GCA_040756135.1 Nitrospirota bacterium | reverse complement strand
TAGGCAGATTTGACACGTGCGCTTAAGGAAAGCAGCCAAAATCATATGCCTGTCACCTAAGTCTAAAAAATAGTAGAGAAAGGCCACCTCCTGATCTGTTTCCCTATCACAGTGTCTGAATCACAACATAGTTATATATAGTCTTGACCTTTTAATAATTATATGCAATACTACCCACGAAGTTTCGGATGTCTTTGTTGTATCAGCCTCAAGGACTCTGCACTTGGCGGCTCTTCCAAGACAAATTCCGTAATCTTCGATTTTTATTAGCAAGGAGGTGTGGCGGCATGGTCAAAGGAACCGTTAAGTGGTTCAATGAGTCCAAAGGCTTTGGATTCATCACCAAAGAAGACGGTGGAGATGTTTTTGTTCACTACTCTGAAATTCAGGGCGATGGTTTTAAGTCCTTGTCCGAAGGTCAGGCAGTGAGCTTCGAAGTTGTTGATGGTCCTAAAGGTCCAAAGGCAGCAAACGTTACAAAACTCTAAGCCGGTAAAATGCAGGTCCCTATGAATCGGGACCTGCATTATCTATATGCCTTCCAGTTTTTTTCTTCATTAAAGGATAGATATAAAGAAATTTTTCTCAAGAAATAATTATCTTTGTGGAACAAAAACTACATCTTTTATCTCTGCTGGAGGACCTTCTTTTGAAGGTCCAAGGGCGGTTATCCTGTAGTTCCTCTGTGTTACCGGTCTATCCTTATCAATGAATGAAGGGGTCTGGGTCTCTCCGATTAATACAAAACCCTCTCCTTTATTAATCTCTCTATAAACCCTGTAGCCAACTATCCACCTCTCAGGAACTTCTTTCCACATGAGATATACATTCTCCTCTGTAACCACTGCCTGAAGGGCTGAGGGTGAAGATGGTATAAATTCTGATGGGTGTATCTCGATCTCCTCTGAAGCAGAACCTTCATCCCTTATATTGCTTCCTGCAAGGCTTCTTATTGTGTAGTAAACAGGCCTTTTTATATCAAGATTATCCTTGAAGGAGTTTTCCTTAATTGGTTCTTTATTCACAGGCGTTAAAGAATATAGACCCTTTTTCTCACTTTTATAGATGTTGTACAGGATTCCGTCTCCTGCACTTTCCCAATTTAATATCAAAGAATCATGTCTTATCTTGAATAGAATATTTCTGGGAGGAGAGGGTACGGTTTTTGGAATAATATGTAAGATATTTGAGTCATTGCTTATTACCCCTTTCAAATTTTGTGAAATAATTTTATATATATATTCAGAGTCAATTTTAAAGTTTGTATCTACATAAGATCGTTTGTCAGGTTCAAGAAATGCAAGTTTTTCAAAATCCCTACTTCCCCCCTTCAAAATCCCCCCTTGCCCCCCTTTTTCAAAGAGGGGTGTGGGGGGATTCAAGGGGATTGATTTCATAAGATGAAATCCTTTTATCGTTGGTTCTTTATCCTTTGGAAACTCCCACGAGAGAATAATTTCTGACTCTCTGTGGATGGCCCTGAGTCCTGAAGGTGGCTCTGACTTTTCATATGATTTAAGTGTGGGGTTGCCTTTTCTGCCACATGAAGCAATTAAAAGGCAAACAGTAAACAGTAAACAGAAAGTAGTAAAAAAGACATGTTTGACTTTTGACTTTTGAGTATTAAATCCTATCATTTTTTACTGTATAGGAAATTATAAAACACAGAGACACTGAGATCACAGAGATGTCAGACTTTTTAAAATATCTTTTATGTCTTTCTCTGTGTCCTCTGTGGTTAATTAAGTCTTTTGTTCTTTTGGCTCATCATACGCTTCCTACCACTCTGTCATTATCCGGCTTGACCGGATAATCCAGGTATTCAGGAGGAAAAATCTCTATCAGCATGCTTATTAGTAGGCGAATTCATATAAAAAGGATACCCATGGATTCCCCGATCAAGTCGGGGAATGACACTTTTTATAAGCAATTTTGTCATTCCCGTGCACGTGGGAATCCAGTCACTTATTATTTTCAACTTTTTACTAATGAACCTTTTTTATTTTTAAAAGGCCATTTTCTCTACTGACTACTATCTACTATTTTAGAGAGTCTTCTTATCTGTCTTCTGACTTCATCCGGAGCTGTACCACCCCTTGACATCTTTGACTTTACAGAGTCCTCGATCTCAATATGAGAATATATGTCTTTTTCAATTAAAGGAGAAAATTTCTTGAACTCATTGATAGAAAGCTCTCTGAACTGCTTATTTTTCTTGATGCAATAAACAACTATCTTGCCCGTGATTTCATGCGCCTTCCTGAAAGGCAAACCCTTTTTTACAAGATACTCCGCAACATCAGTTGCGGTAGAATAAGCATCTCCTGCAGTTTCATGCATCCTTTTTGTATTAAATTTTGTGACGGGCAGCATTTCATTGAGGACAATAAGGCATGATTTAACAGTATCAACCGTGTCAAAGACAGGCAGCTTATCCTCCTGTAAGTCCCTGTTGTATGAGAGTGGAAGGCCCTTCATTACCGTTAAAAGTGACAGCAGGTTCCCATAAATCCTGCCTGTTTTCCCCCTGATAAGTTCTGCTACGTCCGGGTTCTTTTTCTGAGGCATGATACTCGAGCCTGTTGTGAATGCGTCAGGTAGTTCGATAAATCTGAATTCCTCTGACGACCATAATATAAGCTCCTCAGCAAGCCTTGAGAGATGCATGATAAGTATAGCAGTGTTTGATAGGAACTCTATTGCAAAGTCCCTGTCAGACACCACATCGATGCTATTTTGAGAAATACCCTCAAAACCGAGAAGTTTTGCAATGTAAAACCTGTCTATAGGAAGGGTTGTGCCTGCAATGGCACAGGAGCCCAGGGGAAGAAGATTTATCCTTTTAAACGCATCTTTAAATCTTCCGATATCCCTCTGTAACATCTCAACATAGGCAAGTATATGATGGGACAGCAGAATCGGTTGCGCCCTTTGTAGATGCGTATAGCCAGGCATCAATGAATTAAGGTGTTTTGTTGAGATGTTAAGAAGAGTCTTCTGGAATTTCTTTATAAGTGATATTATTTCTTTTGTCTCTGCCCTGAGATATAGTCTGAGATCAAGGGCTACCTGATCATTCCTTGAACGTGCGGTATGAAGTTTTCCACCGGCATCGCCTATCTTTTTTATAAGGGCAGCCTCAATATTCATATGGATATCTTCGAGGTCCTCTCTGAACATGAATCTTCCGGCTTCTATATCACTTGCTATCTCTTCAAGTCCTTTTATTATCTTTTCAGAGTCTTCTCTTGTAATGAGGTCCTGTTTACCGAGCATCTTTGCATGGGCAATGCTTCCTTCTATGTCATATTTCCAGAGACGATGGTCAAAGGAGATGGATTCTGTGAAGTGCTCAACAATCTTTGAGGTCTTTTCCTTGAACCTTCCTGCCCATGGTTTTTTCATATGGGCTAAGAATAAAATTTTATACACAATGTGTCAAGGGGGGCTGCAAAAACTTGAGAATAAGCGGTCAAATTAGATAGAGTAATTATATGTCGAATGAGTTACTTAAGACCCTACAGAAAAGGATAGAGTCTGTAATCAAGGGCAAAGGGAATGCTGTAAAAATGGCGGTTGTAACCCTTCTTGGCAGAGGTAACCTCCTCTTAGAAGATGTTCCCGGTGTTGGAAAGACTACACTTGCATTTACACTTGCGAAGGCAACAAATTGTTCCTTTCAGCGTATACAGTTTACAAGCGACCTCTTACCAACAGATATAATCGGGGTAAATATATATAATCCTGATACCAGGGAGTTTGAATTCAGGCCAGGGCCTATATTTACAAATATTGTGCTTGCTGATGAGATTAACAGGACCAATCCCAAGACCCAATCTGCACTCCTTGAGGCGATGAATGAGAGGAGGGTATCAGTAGAACGGAAGACGTATACCCTGCCTGAACCATTTATGGTGATCGCTACACAGAATCCAATGGAATATCATGGTACATTCCCCCTTCCGGAAAGTCAGCTTGACAGGTTTATGATGCATATTAAACTCGGCTATCCAGCAGCCGAATATGAAAGACAGGTCGTACTTGAACAGCCGAGTTTCGAGATTATTGAGGCCATGGAACCTGTCATCTCGGCTGCTGAAATAATCAGGATGCAAAAAGAGGTTGATAGGGTGAATGTTGACGATAGCCTCCTCGACTACCTTATGTCCATTATTGCCGAGACCCGCAGGAATGACAAGGTAAGGCTTGGTGTAAGCCCGAGGGGAGGTCAGTTTCTGCTTAAGGTAGCTAAGGCAATCGCATACTATGAGGGAAGGGATTATATTGTCCCTGAAGATATAAAAGGACCTGCACCGCTTGTCCTCGGCCACAGGGTAATACTCAAGACGCGCACATATATTACTGATGCTGAAAAGGTTATAGAGGAGATACTTGATAATATACCGGTACCGGTATGAGACGTTCATGCCATGCCCCCCTTTAGCAAAGGGGGGTGAGGGGGGATTTGAAGTATTTCAGATGAAACCGAGCAGAGAAGGTAAAAGGTTTTTATTAGCTACAGCTCTTATTGCAGTCGCTGCATTAAATACAGGGAACAACCTCATCTATCTTATCTTTTCAATGATGCTCTCAATCCTTGTGCTTTCCATATTGATCATCAGGATCAATATGAATGGACTGGAATTTAGAGTGCACCAATCACATCCTGTCTTCGCAAATAGTCCTGCAAATATGAATATAACTGTCTCAAACAGAAAGAGGTTAATTCCCTCTTATTCAATTAAGGTCTTGATGCCTGAAGGGATTAAAGGTGGGACATATTTCCCTAAGATTTCTGGCTTATCAGATGAATTAAAAAGTGTTCCCGTTGTTTATGAAAGGAGAGGGATTTATAGATATGGGGATTTTTTCATTGGGTCAGGTTTCCCTTTTATATTATTTTCTGCCAGAATTTTATGTCAGGTTAAAGGTAAGGTAATTGTTTATCCTGAGATAAAGGAAATAGATGAAATTGTTCCAGAAATTGCAAGCGAGAGATATGAACCATTTCTTCCGAGAATTGGAAAGGGAGATGAGTTTTCCATGATAAGGGAATTCAGATACGGTGATGACTGGCGCAGGATTCACTGGAAGGCATCCGCCAAGACTGCAAAGTTTATGGTAATGGAATATGCTGCTGAAGAACCTAAAAGGCTTACAATAATATTTGACAACCTGATGCCTCATGACACCGAATCCTTTGAAAAGGCCGTTTCCCTCGCAGCCTCTATCTCTGACAGATTCTTAAATGAGGGATTCTTTGTAAGATTTCTTACATGCAAGAAGGTGATACCCTTCGGCAGTGGCAAGGAACATCTCTTTAAAATACTCGATGTCCTTGCTGTCGTAGAAGGGCAGGATTCCTGGGAATGTCCTTTGTCTGACGTGCCTGAAGGTTCTACGATACTCATACTTGATTCAGAAGGTTCGCCCCTCAATAGATTTATCCCTTTTAGTGATATAGTGATATATGCCACAGCTTTATAGGATACTTACTGCTGTCCTTGCCTTTACAGGCTGTGTAAGCCTTGTTATATCGGGCGAGATTAACCCTTTAATGTCTCTCACCGGCATAGGGCTTTTCCCTGGATACTACAGGTTTCTAAAGGGGATGCCTCAAGCTCCAAGATGGGCGATAGGTGGATTTTCAGTTTTAACACTTCTACTATTCTTTTTTGACACATTAATAGTCTCAAATGATTACTTTCTCAGTGTTGCCCATCTCACAATAACATTTCAGGCTATAAAAAGCTTTGACCTGAGAGAGCCATGGGACCACCTCCAGGTCTATTTCATGGCCCTTCTTCAGTTAATTATCGCATCTGAACTTACACAGTCTATCGCCTTCGGAGTTATATTTATACTCTTTCTTATCACCCTTGTTACTGCAATGGTTCTTGCGCACTTTATGAAAGAAGGCACAATATTAAGGATTGGCATTAGAAAAGCAGTGGTATATATATCCCTTCTGACATTGCTGATTACTGTTACTCTTTTCGTATCTATTCCGAGGGTTTCCGGATGTGTATGGGGAAAGAGTCATATAAAAGGAATAAAGAGTATAGGTTTCTCAGAAAAGGTCAATCTGGGTTCATTCAGTGAATTAAAGCTCGATCCTACTATTATCATGAGAATAGAGTTAAATCCGATGATACCCGGCCCTTATTACTGGAGGGGGATGACACTCGATTACTTTGACGGGACATCATGGAACAGTACGCTCATGAACTTGCGGAGATCTGTCAGAAGGATTGATGAGGAGTTTGTTGTCCAGCCCTTTTCAGGATCTGTGATAACACAGAAGATCATGCTTGAACCGATCGTCTCAGATGTAATATTTGGGCTTGATAGGATAATCTCGGTAAAAGGTGATTTTATTAGATTAGAGAAGAATCCGGCGTCATCACTTTTTATACCTAAAAAGGGTGCAAGAAGGCTTCAATATATTGTAAGAAGTGAGATTGTTACAACTACACAATCAACGGATCTCGGGATATGGAAGAGATATCTTAATATCCCGGATTTTTTAAGGGATAAGATAAATGCCTTTACAGATAATATGCTGAGATATGAGAGAATAAAACCTTTGTCAGACCTACAGAAAGCAAATGCAATAGAAAGATACCTTAAGAAGAATTACAGGTACTCACTGGATATTAAGCCGCCTAAGGACAACATCAATCCGCTACTTTATTTCCTGTTTGAATCAAAGGCCGGTTATTGTGAACATTATGCTACTGCAATGACCATGATGTTAAGGTCAGCAGGAATACCTTCAAGGGTTGTTACAGGTTTTTCGGGTGGTGAGTTGAACGAATATGGCGGTTATATCATTGTAAGGCAAAGTAATGCTCATTCATGGGTAGAGGCAGTGATTGACGGCAGATGGAGGCGATTTGATCCGACACCGCCGGTTCTAATTGAACGACCTTCGGTTTTAGCACTTTACATTGATATGCTGAGGATGAAGTGGGAGAGATATGTTGTAGCCTTCAGCCTCTCTGACCAGAAGATGATGGTAAAAACTATTTCGACACCCTTCAGACTGCCACTAATGCCTGATTTCAGTCTCCGCAAATTTTACGGAATTATATACGTTCTATTACCCATATCAGGTATCGCTCTAATTGTATTTCTATTAAAACATCTACGTTTTAGACGCTACGGATTTGTAACGGCGCAGTATCTGAAGCTAAGAAATATTGTTAAGAATAAAGGTGCAGAGATAACCCCCTCTTCAACACCATCTGAAGTAAAAAAAGAGGCGGTCAACCTCGGCATGGATGACAGGGTTGAAGATTTCTTGAAACTTTACGAGAAACATAGGTTCGGGGGAAAGGAAATGAGAGGAGAGGATAAGATAAGGTATCGGAATTTAATAAAGGAGATTAAAAAACAATTCAAGTAAAAGTGAAAAAGAAAAAATCTAAGGAGCCATTTATACCTGTTGAAAGACGGGAGACCATTCGTCAAAAAATAATATCTTTACTTGAGGGTAATACTCTATCTGCAAAAGATATATCCGCAGATATCAGGATTTCTGAAAAAGAAGTATATGAGCACCTTGAGCATATTCAGAGGACGATTAACAAAGGTGAACATGATTTTATTATTATCCCTGCTGAATGTAAGAAATGTGGCTTTGTATTCAGAAAGAGAGATAAGCTTAAAAAACCAGGCAAATGCCCTGTGTGCCGAAGTGAGTTAATACAGGAACCGTTTTTTTCCGTCAGAAATATTATATAGTGTCTCTCCATAAAGTCAGTATTTGTCATTGTCCGGCTTGACCGGACAATCCAGAAGTCTTTGAAAACACTGGATTCCCCGATCAAGTCGGGGAATGACGGATAACTTATTAAGGTTCTCATAATTGAATAGACATTATTCAGAAAATCTTCCCTCACCCCTCTTTGCCAAAGAGGGGCATTATTCCTCCCTTTGGAAAAGGGAGGTTAGGAGGGATTTCTTAAATCAATGTACACATTATTTTGAGACTATTAATAACTCAACTTTCGCAGCAAAAAATATAGCTCAAAACCTTTAATATCAAGGTTGCAATGTAAAAAAGTATAACAAGAACATCCCCAACCTTGAGTAAAATAGAAATATCATCAAACAAATCTATTTA
>JBFLZS010000109.1:0-8490 GCA_040756135.1 Nitrospirota bacterium | reverse complement strand
TGTCTCGGAATCCTCAGAAATGGCTGCCCTGGAATTACACGGCAGCAATCGCAGCCCTATCAGTATAGAATTCTACCTCTGATTCCCAAAAAATTATGCGGGCTACACAGGCTTGCCGAAAACACACAAATTTATTAACAAGTATCTCTAAATCTCATTATTATTTAATGATTGTATTTTACATGTCTTTAGCGTTTTGTCAATTTTATTTCGTTTAGGTTTTTAAATGATGCAACGGGCCCCTATCAAGTGTTCTGTATTATATCGGGTGGGATTGGATATCCTCAGAGTTTTCAAGGTCTGCAATAGTGCGGGATAATTTTAATATCCTCGTATATGCCCTTGCGCTAAGGCCGAGTTTTTGCATTGCATTTTCGAGCAGTGACACTGCATCAGGATAAAGCTTGCAGTATTTTTTTATGTGCCTTGTCTTCATCTGTCCATTTGAATATATCTTCTTGTCATTTTTAAAACGCTCGTGCTGAATATCTCTTGCAGCAACAACCCGTTTCCTTATGTCTTCCGATTTCTCTCCTGAATATTCATTAGATAACTCTTTATATGGAACTGCTGGCACTTCTATATGTATATCAATCCTGTCAAGGAGCGGCCCTGAAACCCTGTACCGGTAGCGATGAATCTGCCCAGGTGTGCATGTGCATTGATGCCGTGGATCCCCCTAGAACCCGCAGGGACAGGGGTGCGGACACGTTTGCACAGTGCCCTCAATATAGACTGGCATTACCACGCCCTATTATACCACCAAAGGGATATCCTTTAGACCCTAAAATAATAGGTGAGCACATACGAAAGAGACGCCTTGACCTCGGGTTGCTTCAGATAGAGGTTGCCAAAATGATAGGGGTCACCGAATCTACAGTTTGGAATTGGGAGCATGGGACAGAGCCTGAGATAAGGCATATGCCTAAAATTATAGAGTTTATCGGTTATGTGCCTTTTGAGTGCCCTGATGATTCAATAGGAAAGCTGAAATATTTTAAGCAAGTGCATGGGCTTTCGTATAATCGTTTAGGTAAACTGATGGGAAGAGACCCTGAGCAGATGACAGAGTGGATAAGTGGGCAGGTTAAGCCTTGCATGAAGAATATTCTGAGCGTCAACGACTTTTTGACGAAATGGCTTAGGCTGTAGCTATTGATTATATTGTAATATCTCTGCGATTAGCTCATAATATAAACAATGCTCAAAAGAAGCTATCTAAGTAAGAACCACGTAAATGAGCTATAAAAACCTTAAACTCACTATTTCAGACTGCGAGGTTGTGTTGCGTAAAGTTGCTGAGGAAATGCGTGGAACTATTTCGGCAGACGACAAAGGAAACGGGTTAACCCAGTTTTCGATTGAGATTCCAGGCAAAGGGGTGGCTTTGCTTAATATCTATGACACTCCCAGGGGATTGACACTAAATCCACAAATGGGTAAGCTCCAAGATATTTCAGAAGCAATCGCTCAAAAAATAGCAGCGTCCTGCGAAACTGTTGCAACAAAAACTTATATTTTCAAATCCATTAATGAGAATTTATACAAAGAGTTCGCAGAATTTTCTAATAGTGAATATACAGTTTTTCCCCATACCGACGACAATCGCAAGATAATTATAAAAGTATCAAGCGGAAAAGCTGATGTGACAATTACCTGGTTTAAGTCCAACCATACATTGATGGTTCAAGGCAGAACTACCCCTCTGTGGGATGAGATGATTTTATGGTTTGCGGATAAATTATGTGAGAATCCCACAGGCATTATTGAAATAGTATTTGATGCGTATGAGACGCTAAGTAGAGTCAGTATTAAATATGATGATAAACTTTTAGAGAAATTACTACAAGAAAAAATCGAAAATGTTTATGGTAACTCAAAAATCCTTAAAGACTATGAAATTAAATGGCTAAAGACATCGATCTTCTTGCTTGGGCTAAATCTTGACTTGCCTGAATATTATCCATGTATAAGTTCAGCAATAAAGGTAGTTGAAGGAATGCTCCGAAGAATTTGCATCTCTAAGTTTGGCCCGTCTTCATTTGATAAAGGACGGTTCGCCCAGTTTGAAGAAAGCCCAACAGGTGGAGGTTTAGTAAACCTTAAAGGGGGCTATAAATCTATACTAAAGAACCCAGATGCTATCAATTATGTAGAACGGCTCTATAACTTCATGAGAAGCAAACGACATCCTTATACCCACAACCTTGGCATAGCGCCTGCCGAACTGACAAATAAAAAAGCCGCCACTGAAATTTTCGAGGAATTAGTCAGTTTGATTAAAGAGAGCAGCAAGTTCACAAGGGTGCTATTTTGAAAAAGGTGATATATAGTAAAAAACTTTCGTCATATTTTTATGTTCGGCGGCTTGATGACCAACTGCTGGTAATCTCTATTGGCTCGGATAGCCCGTTTGAATTCGTGGATATCTTAATTAAGACTATTCAAAAAGAAGCAGAGCGTATCGATAAAAATGGGGTAGAGATATATTTTGACTTGCTTTCATGCGTTGGAAATAATGAGAATAGATATTCGAAGCTTATCTATTTTAAAAAACAGCCGAATGAATTGATTGATAAAGTTGTCGCTGTAAAAAGCTGCGAGCTTCCTGATAATGTTTCACAAGAACTTAAGAAGTTCTACGCAAAACACCTTAGTGAAACCCTGCTTTACTCTATTCTCAGCAATAAAGAAAAAAGCAAGCTAACGGCATCCTCTGTTGTTTAAACATGCCTACGGTTAGTCTCCAGAAACTCTATAATGAAATAAAGCAGAAGCTTCAAAGTAACGCAATTGAAGTTTCGAATTATCAAAACATTTCATATGGTATACAATTCACGGTATCACAGGATAATCAATCTGGACTTATTAGGGTCTATCAGAATAAGAAAGGGCAGATTAAATATGACTATTCTCAGATTAAGGAGATCCTGCTTTCTCAAGCTGCCCAATCCGCAATTGAAGGACCGCCGGTCACCCAAGAGTCTTCTAAAAAAACAAACAACACTTTAGGTTTTCCTATCATTGGAACAGATGAATCAGGGAAAGGTGACTATTTTGGGCCTTTAGTGAGTGCGGGAGTCTATGTTAATGAGAACTCAGCTAAGCTCTTAGAGCATGAGGGAGTACGTGATAGCAAGAAGTTGTCTGATATAAAGAATTCAGAACTTGCTCAAAAAATAATGGATATTTGTAACGGGAAGTTTTCAATTATTGAAATATCTCCAGAAAAATATAACGATCTTTATGAGCGGTTTATAAGAGAAAAGAAAAATCTCAATACATTGCTTGCATGGGGACACGCCAAGGCGATTGAAGAGCTACTTTCTAAAGTAGATTGTAAAATAGCAATTGCTGATCAATTTGCTGATGAGCGATTTATACAAAGCAAATTGCAAGAAAAAGGGAAGCAGTTAAAACTCTTTCAGATGCCTAAAGCTGAGCAAAACATCGCAGTTGCCGCAGCTTCAATTCTAGCAAGAGCAAGATTCCTTGAGAAACTATCCAAATTATCTCTTGCGTACAAGATAGAACTCCCCAAGGGTGTTTCTGTTTCCGTTATAAACAGTGCCAAGAGAATAATCAGGGACTTCGGCGAAGAGCACCTGCGTAAGGTCGCAAAATTGCATTTTAAGACAACTCAAAAAGTTCTGTCTGATTATATGCGATGAGCATAGAAGATATTCACCAAGAAGCAAACAATCTACGTCAAGGAAAGAAATACAAGGAAGCTATTCCTCTTTATGAAAAGGCTTGGGCTGAAGCCGGTGATCAATATGATGGAGCAGGACTGCTTCAATGTCTAAGAAAATCAGGAGATATAGAGAAGGCGATCCCTCTGGCAGAGGAACTCGTAGAGAAGTATCCGGATTTTTCATGGGTGAAGAATGAAGCAATATGGACTTTGATAAGTGGCAAGCTAAATAAGCTTCATGAAGACGCTTCTCTTGAGGATATTTTTGATGTTGCCAACAAAATTATGAACCTAAGGCCAGAAGGTGTAGCTGCTAAGACAGTTGTTTTTAAAGTCCTAAAAGCTGCAAAAGAAGCTGGGAAATGGGATATTGTTTATGAATGGGCTGATAAGTTAGACCCCGCAAGACTTAGCACTACCCCAATGACTGATGAGAAAGGGCGAGAAGGATGGAGTGACCAATCGCTGTGGTATAACTATAAATGTAAATCTTTGATTGAGCAAGGCAGACCTGAAGAAGCACTTGAGTTAATTGATCAGATTATTGAAAGGTATCCAAAGCAGAGGAAATTTCTTCTTCGATTAAAAGCTCTATCCTTATATAAAATGAAAAAGCTCGATGAGGCTGAAGAGTGTTATAAAGACCTATGTAGTGTTAGGAGACCGGATTGGTGGTTATTACAAGAATATGCAAGGGTAATTAATGATAGAGGAGATAAAAAAGCAGCTCTAAAATTAATGTGTCAGGCTGCGAATGGTAACACCACAATTGATTTAATGGTTACCCTGTTTCAGGAAATGGGATTGCTTTTTAAGGAAATTGGAGAAATAGATGCAGCACGAGCTCACTTAGCGTTATCTTCTTTGATTCGTCAAGAACGAGGATGGTCTGTTCCTATAATAATAGCTGATTCAATATCGGCACTAAATAAAATTATTGGAAATGATGGGATGCCTACCTCGATTAAGAATGCGCTTTCGCTATGTCGAAAAGAATGGGAGAATATTCTTGGCATTAATCAAAGGAACCCAAGAACAGGTCTAATAGGGAAAGTCCATTTAGGGAGGCCTGACCGTCCATTCTGTTTTGTTATTGAAAAATCTAATGAGGCTTATTTTTGCCTTAAGTCAGACATGCCGAAAAATATAAAAGATGGAGATATTGTAATGTTTAATGCAATACCATCTTATGATACAAAAAAGAATCGCGAATCATGGAAAGCTACAGATATAACGAAAAAGCGTAATTAATAATATTACGGTGCCCTATAAATCCGCACGAGGAAGTCATTACCATCTACAAGTAAGGGGCCTGGCCAAGCCTTGCTGAAGCTTATCTTCCTGCAAGGCGAAGGACAAGTTTGGAGGAGCGCTCTCCTCGGCGAGTCCGCCGGGGCGGAAAGGCGTGAGCTTGCCTCTGGCATGAGGTCGCATCGACCGACCCATTGCAGGGCTTAAATATTCTTAGCATAGCGAAATATTATTTAAGCACTAAAAAGCAAAGGGCGTGACAGAAATGCAATCCCTAAAGCCTTTGGGACAACCCTTGTCCGCCTTTGGCGGACTGGCATGAAGTTGAAGCCGAGGGTCTGAGCGTGGATCAACATCCTCATCAAGGTAAAGCTTAATCTTTTGTGCCACGGACTGTTTCTTCCGTGTTTTCTAAGATATCCTGCTCGATTTCTGGACGGTTGTCATAATAATAGGCAAGGGCGTCATAAATCTGGGCCAAAGATAGATGAGGAAATTTCTCGACTAATTCTTCCGGGGTAAGGCTAATTTTAATAATATAAAAAACCACTGACCTCACGGGGAACCTCGTTCCTGTTATTACTGGGCTACCGCCGCAAACGTCGGGATTTTTAGTTATATGGGGATGTGTTATACTCGGTCTTGCTATAGACATCTTATGATCAAAATATCATTATAGACCGTTTTTAGTCAAGGATTTCCTTCTTATCTCTCCTCTCCGATGCCACTAACCATCCATCCAGTCTTTTGAAAGCGGGATCACATCAAGCTCATGGACTTCTTGACGTCTTTGCAAGATGGTAAGGTATAACGAATGACAAATAATATCAAACCTACTCTTCAGTTTCTGACTGATGAATTCGAATCCGCCCGACTTCGACAATCCAGAGCTTTTTTTCTACTGACATTTCAGTGAGCGATTGCAAAAATTGACGGATCAGTTGTTCAAGCAAAACAAGACTGGGATTTCTTGGAACTCGAATAACAACTATGCCGCCAGTTTTGGCTGGCGGAAAACGTGTAACATCCGAAAAATCCAGATCCAATGTGACAAGACAACGCTGTTCAGCACAACATACTTCATAGAGATAAAAGTCTGAACGTCCCTGTAACCCTTGATCTCTAACAGTTTGGACATCATGCCCTGATGCACGGAAGAGTTGCTGGGTTCGTGTTCCAAAATTTTCGTCAAGTTTGAACTTCATTAATTATCAACTTGTTTCGGCTGGGACTTCAACATAGCGTTCACGTGACATTTCTGCGCCATATGCTATGGCAGCTCGGATATCCTCCTCTGTTAGTTGGGGATATTCCTCTATTATCTCCTTAATCGTCATGCCGCTTGCCAAGAAATCAAGAATAAGAGATACCCATATTCTGGTACCTCGAATGCAAGGCTTACCAAAACAAATATTTGGATCGACTGAAATACGATTAAGAAGGGGATGCGTCATTATAAACCTCCTATAGGCTTCTCTTTAGATAAAGTATACCATAACCTATTCCTTTTTAAAGAAAATTTCAAAACACCCCTCTATCTAAAGTCCTGTACTGAATTGCCTCTGAGATGTGGTGGGATTGGATGTCTTTTTGATCAAAATCCAATTATTTCTGTTATAATTATGTTATAACATTTTTATGGAGGCGAATATGCATAGAAAAGTATGTTCTATAGGCAATAGTCAGGGCGTATCCATTCCCATAGATATGCTTGAAAAGCTCGATTTGTCCATTGGTTCCGAGATAGACATTAAACTTGATGAAAAAAGCTCAAGAATAGTGATTGAGCCTGTTAGGAAGAAAAAATATCCAAAAGGCATAGACACGGAGTTTGTTTCGCAGGTAAATGATTTCATAGCAAAATATGGTCCTGCACTAAAAAAACTTTCAAAAAAGTGAAATACCTTACTGCAGAACAGGTACTTTTTATTCATAGCAGGCTTATTGATGAAACCGGTGGAACTCATGGTATAAGGGATTTAGGGCTTCTTCAATCTGCTGTATCAAGACCACAGGCGACTTTTGGTGGAAAAGAGCTTTATCGTGACGTTTTTCGCAAAGCTGCTGCTCTGATGGAATCCATTAATAAGAATCATCCCTTTGTTGACGGCAACAAAAGAACTGCGATAACATCTGCAAGCATTTTTCTTTTAAGGAATGGCTATTCTTTGGAAACTTCCCAAAAAGAATTTGAACAATTTACTATCAAAATGGCTACAGGAAAAGTCTCATTCGATGATGCTGTTAAGTGGTTTAAAGAAAATTCAGTAAAAGCTGCCACTCTCGAATAGTCCTTTCTTAGCCTTATCCTTAACCTTAACCTGTTGATTTTATGTGCCTTTTGAGTGCCCCGGGGGGTACAATAGGGAGGTTACGATATTTCAAACAGGTAAAATGAAAACAGCAGTTTGCAAAGAAACAAAAACAAAGATGTTATCAGATCTTCTTAGTGAGTATGAGGAGGAGTGCCTAAACGCTGTCAGACTTATTGAAGGATTAAAACTGCGGACATTGACCGAAGAACAAACCGAGGATATGCTTGGAGAACTCTCTGCATCTATTACCCATTTAAGAATTCACTCTGAACAATTGGAAAAATTGATAGAGGGCGAGCTTTAAGGTAATCAAAGTCGCAGAAAATCCTACCCCTTGAGGGGACTTAGGTCAGATACCACCAACCATCCACCCCAGCCTTTAGACAATGGTATCAAATCAAGCTTGACAGACTTCTTACCTTCTTTGTCTATCAAGACTCCAACTTTTTCCCTTCTTGCCTTACCGTTTTCGTTTCCCGATTTTTTCAGAGGTACATGGAAAAATTTGATATAATGTAAATAAGCTGTCACAGGAGGGTATTATGCAAGTAAATTGGAGAGACTATATAGTGAGCACTCCGGATGTGCTTCGAGGAAAGCCTCGAATAAAAGGCACCAGAATACCAGTAAGCCTTATTCTCGGATATTTGGCCGCTGGCAATACCGTTGAGGAAATTATAGAGGAGTTCCCTGATCTTACAAAGGAACAGATTGCTGCTTGCTTGGATTATGCCCGTGAATTATCGGAATTTGAAGCAGCAGCGGTATGAGTTTAAGGTTCTTTGCCGACCAATGTATCTCAAAATATATAATCCAAGAGCTTCGAAATGATGAGCATGAAGTTTTACGTTTAAAGGATTATATCTCGCCAGATTCAGCTGATCCAATTGTGATATCAAAAGCTCAAGAGCTTGATTCCATTTTGATTTCTTTAAATGGAGATTTTACCGATATAATTACCACTATAGCGGATTTTTCTAGTTTATTAAGGTTCTCATAATAGAATGGACATTGTCCCAAAATGATAGGAAATTGTATAACCATAAAATCTCCCCTCGCCCCTCTTTTCCAAAGAGGGGTAATGCCTCCCTTTGGAAAAGGGAGGTTAGGAGGGATTTCTCGGTCATTGTACAGACTATTATAAGAAGATTAATAATTCCCCCTTAGTACTACAGCGGATTTTCCTATAGACAAATAAAATGGCATCATGTATCATAGCATTTGAAAGGC
>JBFLZS010000108.1:0-8518 GCA_040756135.1 Nitrospirota bacterium | reverse complement strand
TCTTCAACCATCTATTTCATGCCTGCAAGTTCAGCTTTTTTATCGACAAGACTGTTTCGCATTTGATAAAGAGACGACCATTCTATAAAATCCATATTGTCTCCGAGCTTTCCATCCTTGAATTCCCTATAAAAGCTTGCCGACTCCTTCTTATATTTTTTTTCAAACCTTTTCAGGTCTTTGGTCAGTTTATTTATCTGCTCATCATATATCTGAGATTTATAGTCCACCATCTTAGTAATCGTCTGCGAAATGACCGCATCGTCCCCATACTTCTTCACAAACTTTTGAAGCGTCTTAACCTTTAACAGGGTTTGTTGCATATTTCTCACCTCCTTAGAATACTGCTTATTGAATAATAACTGCCATCATATCGCTTTATCATAAAAATATTTTATCATTTCAACCATTCCCTTGTTTTTTGGTCTAAATTCCTAAGGTTTGACCCATCACAATACTCCAGCTTATTTGCCTTAAGGCGTTTTTTCTGATCTGTTGTTAGTTTTCTGTAGGAAACAAGCATTCCTTTTCCAAATAATCCGCCAGCAGCGTCTCTCAGGCTATCCAGTTTGTAGATGGGGTCTGAGCCTGTTAACTCCCGGTCATCTCCCTCAAATCTCTTAGTTTTGCATTCGATAATATAGAGTCGGTTTTTCATTGTAAAAATTACATCATATTCATTTGTTGGAGGCTCAGGTCCTTTTTGATCCCACTCAACCTTTACTCCCATTTTAATATCATCCGGAGAAATTCTATTTACAATGCTGTAAACATATTCTTCGAGCCACCCTCCTGATACAAAATTAATGTCCTGATAATGAGAAAATTTAATTTTATTATTCGCGTATTTGAGGATGTTCTCTTTTTGCAACAATATCAATAATTCATCAAAATAGGCGCTTGATAAATCATATTTATCAATTTCAACCTCAACAGGAACTGTTCTCACATTTCTTAAAGGTGCTGCATATTTATTCATTATCCCGATTGACCGTTCATATTTATTCATATCACTTATAAACCGGGAAATAACAAAGCTGTGTCTTTTTACTCGTTGTTCATCAGTATCTTCATTAATAATCTTTTGTCCATATGATGCGAGATATGGTTTTATCTTTAAAACACTCTCAAACGGCAGTTTTTCAGAGGCATGGTAAATTTCTTGAATTTCTCTATTCTGTGTGTCAACATACAAAATTGGTTTTTTCATCTCTCTGAAGACTTCAAACGCTGCCAATGCCATAATCTTCGTGCCGCCGGTAACATTTAGAATAACTTCTTCATCCTCTATCTTTGAGAGAATATCAAGACATGTATCACGCGCAGATTCAAGATCAAAGGGAGCTATTGGATATCTCTCTACATCAATACCCCATGATTTTATTACTCCTTCTATTCTTTCTGCCTGAACCTTCATGTCAGGACTCACAAGAAGCACAACTTTTTCGGGTGACAATCCTTTAATTTTAAGTGGAATGAGATTCGGTATCGGCTGACCTGATACAAGACATACATGAATTTGGCTCATAAAGTTATTCTTCCTTAATATAAGGGTGAAAACAATTTTTCGATCAATCCAAAACCTCCATCACCGCCCAGTTGAAAGGGATTAAGCTTATTCGACCTTTTCACCTGCCATTAGAAGCAGCTTGATGTACTTCTCAAGTTTTTCAGTATATTTATCCTCTGGCTTTTTACACACTTCAAGCATTTTCTTTGCGACAATCTGCTTAATCTCGTTTGAGATTTCCAACGATTCCAGTATTGGAGCAAGTCCAATATTGATAACTGATTTCATATCATTAAATGAAATCTGTTGCAATTCCTGCAAGTCTTCAGCTTTTAGCTGTTTTACAAAGTTGCTAAACGTTTCCGAGTTCTTGACAGTTCTAAGTCTCCTTCTCAATAAATCACCCGTTTGTAGGTTTCTTGTTTTAGGTAGTTCCTCTTTAATCGTTTTATCCTCAATAGCTTGTTGTTGCTCAACTATTTTGAAATATCCGTAACCTACATTCGTCTTGCCTCCTGCGCCGAGTTGTGAAAGACCTTCTTTAAGCCACTGTTCAGCCTTTTCAACAAGTGATACATCTTTTGAAAACAGCAAAAATGAAAATTCTTGACCCGTTGCTACTGTAAGGAATGTTATAGGATTAGGGCTTAGATAATCAGCGGGAGGTTTATTCCCTTGATAATAATCACCATAATGTGGGTTCATTATATCTATTTCAAGTTTCGGAAACTCTGTCGGCAAGCCATCAAGAAAAACAACTTTGCCTTCACGATTGGTCTCTAATACTTTATTTTTATCTTCAGAGCCAAATATCTCTCTTAATTCATCTTCAGATGCCTCTTTGCTCATTTCAGCATAAGCCCTTGCAATGCCCTTAACACTGCTTGCAGGTATATATGGGAAGCCATATAAAGGATGCAAGGTTAGGCCTGTTTCAAGAACATGAGCGCCACCAAGACCTATGATAAGACGGTATTCAGTCATTCCGCTAAAAGATTTTACTTTAAATCCTGATTTTTCAAGGTTTTTTGATAAGCTGATTTGACGTTGTATAAATTCTTTCAAGTAAGAATCACTTGTAGATTTATCAAAAGAAGTAGAAATCTCCTGTAAAAACCGATGCTTTAAGTTAATCTTTTCTTCAACCTCCTTACCTTTCTCGTTCTTGTATCTATATTTAAAATCAGTCTGAAAGGGTACGTTTAAATTGTCTTTGTCAGTCCAGATAAGAGGATACTTATTGTATAGAAGTCCTAAGTTTGAAAATTTTCTAATGATCTGCTCCCAATTATCACCCAATGATATATCTTCATGGAGAGGCAATTTAACTGGTAGCCTGACCATCTTATTGCCCTCCATCTTTAGGTAATACAGCATCTGCAAAACGTTTCAGCCAGTTCAGAAAAGCAAGGGTTTCTGACGTTACAAGACGATATTTGTCACTATTGACTGCAATTATTCTTTCAATTAATTCAGATTGTGTTGCATTGCCCCAGTTGATAATTTCTACATTAGTGAGCCATCCCTGTAAATGCTCGTAAATCTGTTCTTCCGCTTTTTTGCTTTTTCCTTCTTCTCTTTTTCCTTTTGACTTTAAGAATGCGAGAGTTTGTCCAAGTCCATTAGTAAGTATAAGAGATGGAAGTTTCATAACATTACTCCGATATTCTTTCTTGAACTTCTGTATGTCCTTAACTTCTGCGGGGGCTAAATCCTTATCTACAAAATCAACACAACTCCATGCCTCTGCTGCCCTTTTTTGTTCTAATCTCTGTATCTGGCTCATTTCCCTCCTCCATTGAGAAATTTTATATTCACGATTCCTTTGCCAATGGTTGTATCTCCACCAAATTGTGCTCTTTTACCGTTGAGATCAGCACAAATAAAATTAATTACTGCTTTCGCATCTTTTAAATCATTAGGTTTATTTTCTTTAAAAGGGTCATTTGACATTACTATGGAGTAAAGTAGATTATCCGGAGTCAATGCTTCTTCATAGAAGAGTGCACCACTTGCAACTGTTTTAGTTTCATTGTTTATCTTTATTCTCGCCTGAACCTCCGTTGAAAGTTTTACAAAGTCTTTGAAGGCATCTTCTGGAAGGATTACTAAATCTTTTTTAACTTTATTTTGCCAGAATTGATATTCGGCATCCTGAGGGAAGGCATTTTGTGATAACCATTCAGCGATAGTTTTGACGTTACTATCATCCTTGAAATCAAAGGTATACTCCTCGAGCACTACTTTGCCGTCCTCAACTAAGCTACTTTCCTGTTTTACCCCTAAAAGCTGATTCCCTTGTGGTTCTGATGGGACTTCCCATGTTGCATTTATCTTCGCCATGCTTAAATCACGTTTAAGTCTGTTGAGGGCAAAGCACGATGTGGCATAGGCAAAAACGCCTTTGAGTGACCTTACAGGAAACAAAAGAAGTCTTGCATCTGTGAATGTTGCAGCGCCGGTAAAGGCTTCGCCTCCACCAATTGTATCAGGCCCAAAAGTTAGTTCTATTTTCTGTTTTTCGTTACTTTTATTTGTATCAAACCAATCCCTTACAGCACCTTTTATTCCCGAAGCCTGAAGCACCGGATAATCAGTATATTTCTCCCTCTGGATTGGTAAATCAATGACTCCAAGACTCATGCCGCTTCCAGCGTGTAAAGATGTCTCTGTGTAAATGAACATTGCTCTTGCCTCTTTAAACATATCAATAACCTCCTATAATTGAAATTCCAAAACCTTCTTTTTGCTTTTCAGCAGAAATTGACTGCAACCAAAAAGCATTTAAAATCTCTTCTGCGCTTCCCTGTTTTATCTCCAAGTAATAGACACTTCCTTGAGGGACAGCCTTTTTCATGTCTTTAGGAATTTTCTTTGCAAGGTTAAAGCCTCCGATATAAACTGGTTTTCCAATAGCAGCCGAAACCAGCTTGAGCGAGACATCATTTAGTCTCCCTTCACCACTTTCCGAATCTATCCAATCGGGAATCCATCCCTTATTAAAAATTGCAGGAGTAAGCAGAATGTGTTTAAATCTTCCGGTTTCGTTCACTTTCTTCTTTACTACTTCTGCATCCGGCATTTGAAATGAAGACTCTTTATAAAAAACAGAGCGATGGTCCCCGCCGAGCCTCATAAGTCCCTCTTTTGGCAAACTCCTGACACCGCTTAATTCAACAATGAATCCAACATCTTCTTTAAGCCTGAAATACTCTACGCTGTAAAGGGCGCCTGTTGCAGCAGCTTTTTGTATCCTGTCTTTCTTAATTCCTACCCTTTCATCACGTTGAAATAAATCATTGCTGTTAATTATTTCCTTTTGCATAGTTCCCTCAAGATACTTTCTCATAATCTCCAGAGAGATAAAGCCGGTTGCTTCTTCCAAAGGTTCATCAGTTTTTAGCCATAAAGGAGCTAATGAAGTAATCGGCAGATTAGTTTTGATTTGTGTTGAAAGTCCTTCATTTGGCCTTAAGATAAATAAATCTCTTTGCTCCTTTCCTTTTATCTTTATAACGTCCTTCGGCACAGGAAATACAGGGTTAATAACCTCATTTTCTTTTCTTGCAAAAAGAAAGTTAGTTATAGCAAGATTGCCATAGGCTGATGGCGTGCCAATCTCTTCTTTGAGGTCATCCGGTATATCTCCCCTTAAGTATCTTTCATATTGCGGATGTTCGCTCAGGATTTTTGACCGTATAGCGCCATAAAATGTGGACGGAAAAGGCGGAAAGATACCACTTGCATAATGGTCATCTCCACCTGAAAAGGGTTTCCCATCCCTGAACATTAAAACATCGTTTGGTTCAATAAATATTTTCATCGGTTTTCCCCCCTTGCGAGGAAGGCGGTTATAATAAGCAGTCTGCTTATATCTTCAAGAGTTACTCCATTTGTTTTAAGCCTCATTAAGTCTTTTACAATAGCTTCAGCCTTATCTTTAAAATCATTTTGAGCATGTCTTCTTGCGAGACGTATTACCTCTTTCTCGATTGCTTTGTCAGGAAGCTTAGCCGAATTTAGTCCGATAAGTTCTGCTCTGAAATCGTGGACAAATTTAGGAGATAAACTGTCGTTACAGAAAGCATCAACCAATTTTTCTAATATAGGAATAACATCAAAATATCCATCATTTTTGTAATACCATTTTGCGCCAAAAACCTCTGCACCGCCTGAGCGTTTATTGAGAGATATGCAAAAAGCATTTCTGCCAATCTCATTTTTGGCTTGCTTCTCAGCATCCCTTGCCTCCTGAAGGGCATTAGACAGGTCATAAGAATGATGCGCTATTGCAATGCCCATGCTTGCCGTTGCAGTTGTGCCCATGGAGTACAGAAAACCTTTTGGCTTTTTGCTCGTTGTCAAACTCAAAGGATAACCCTCCTCATCTACAGGAATAAAGCCGCTTCCCTTTTCGAAGTCTATCTTAACTCCACCATCCTCATCATAAACAAAACTGCCGGAGAAATAGGCCCTTAGCGCCCGCATTACTCTCAATAAATCCCTTAATGAAACAAAGGCAAGGATATCATCACCCCCTGCATAGATGAGTTTGCCAAGATGGTCCCGCTCAACTACCTCCCTAACAACCTTTAAAGAAAAATCCCTTAATGCCTTGCTTGTGGCAATGTGAAGGGAAGGATTAAGAGGACGATTCTGTTTTAAAAGTTCTTGCCAATTTTTATCTTCTGATAACTGATTTCTTATTGCAGGATGAAGAATATCTTTAATGTCAGGCGCTTTCTCCCCTGAAATCCACTTGCCCATATTATCTCCGTCCATGTGGATGATGGCATAATATTTTGAGGGAGTGCCAAAATCTATTTTTAGTTCCTTTTCTTTTTTCTTCAATATTATTCTAAATTCATCAAAGGCATCCTTTGCTCTTTTAAAGATTTGATCAAAATCTTCTTCGCTTTGAAATCTATCGCCATATTCTTTATACAATCCGATTTTATCCAAACTGTCCTCATATAACCAATCACCTTCCAACCTTGCAAAATCCTCTGCTAACTTATTGCCTTTGCATGCCCCGAAAGTCATTGACAGTGTGCCACCGTAGGCTGTCTCACCTATTAATGACTTCACCTTTTCAGTATAATTGTGTGCTTTTACGAGCAAATCATTTACGCTGCTATTCTCAATAATCCGCAGTTTAAAAGCAGATGTTGCCATTGTGCTGGTTGAAGGGTAAGAGGTGCTAAAACCAAAGCCTTTAGCATCGTTAAAATAAAATCTGGTTGCTAATCTTTTTGTAACACATACAGAACATAGCCTTTCTGAAAGCTTTATATCAGGAAAGTTCACCCGCATTTTTTCTCTCCAAAATCCCACAAGCGCCCCATATTCTTTACAACTTTGGTCATTATGACTTTCAGGATGCACAGGCTCTCTCACCCCGCACATTGTGCACTTGTAATGTGATTCTGATTGTTGAGAAAAGTTTCTGATGCTTTTTCTGCTTCCATGCCCTTTTTCAAGAAATCTATACAATTGTCCGTAAACAGTTCCGATATTTGGACCGAAGCCCTTCGCCTCGTATTCTTTCAAGATCTGCTCAAAACCTTTGAGTAGTTCATTGCCTAAAAATGTTTTATAATTCTCAATGAAATTCTTGTAGTCATTTTTCCTGCCTATCGGCAATATCGCCCAATAAACTTCTATAAAGTCTTCTGTTTGTCTATCCCAGATTTTGTTCCATTCAGCATCACCTCTTAATCTATCTATAGCATTTTCAATCCCTTCCTTAACGGACAAACAAATCTCTTTAAATCCTGTCTTAACAGCAGCCTCTGCTTTTTTGGCAATATCCTCAGCTTTATCTTCAGGCAAAATAGCAAGGCTACGATTTGATAGGGTTGGAGATGACAAATTCTCTTTTTTAGGTTCTTTTATAAACTTCAATCCTTTTTCTTTTAGCCATATTTCGCAGAAAGGTTGTCCATTCAGGTCCGGGAAGATTATTGAATCAGGACCCATTTCTTCGCTAATAGTTTTCATCGTGACCCAGGAAATATAAGAAAGCATATAACTTCCTGCCCACAAATCCTGTGTCTTTCTTGCTGTTGCAATAAACTCCTGAATTGGTCCAATAGAAAAAATCAAAAGCGATGGCTTTGGTAAAGCTCCAGCGATAGCAGAAGTAACCCTCCTATGCTCCCAGATAGAATGGTCAGGTATGCGTGTGTCTGCCGGCAGGAGTTCCCACAACTGACCAAGTGCAGAGCTTCCATATTCTTTTTCTATGTCTTTAATGATTTTTTGAAGTTCGGCCCAAAGAGAAAGGTATCTTAATTCTAAATCGGAATATTCAGAGGCTATTTCTTTTATAGCATTATCAACATTGATCATTACCTGTTTATAGTCCATGCCGGAAATAGCTGATGTGGCTGAAAGAGGGATATTAAACTCTTTCCCTGATAAAGGATGAATAATAACCGGCTCTTTTGAAAAATCAACCCTTGCCTCGATATCCTTTGGGAAATTTATCCTGTCGGATGCAGAGGCGATATGATCAGCATCTTTTGTCTCATCGGTTATTGAAGCGCTGCTTTCAATAATATTCATTAAATCTACTGCCCTGCCTTCGTGCCCGATCTTACCGAGTATTAAAGCTTTCTCCGGCGGGTCATGAAGAAGCGCCTGAATTTTTGTTACGAGAATTTTATTGTCCATTATTGCCCCCTATGGTATCTTTACAGCCAAAATATCAGGAAACATTTTAAGAAATTCATCCATAACAACTGATGGCGGAGTTTTATCTTCCGGTAAGAATTCACTTTTGAAATAATTAAACAAACCAGCATATTTGCCATTAGAAAGCTTATGTATTCTCATAAATAAAGGGGAACCTCTTCTTTCTATAGTTGATCGATAATTTTTTAATACTACAGCGAATGGATTTTTATAGACAAAACACTAAAAAATGTGTAATATGAACATTGGAAGGACGGAGGCGAAGCAATTACCGCACATGGCGGCGGTAGAGCGATGCCGCATATGGCGGGA
>JBFLZS010000107.1:0-8612 GCA_040756135.1 Nitrospirota bacterium | reverse complement strand
GAAAAAAGTCCTCGATCAGCTTGCATATGATATAACCTTCGATCCATTCAAACTTCTCTTCCCGACATCTCCTTCTCCGCCGTCAACCCAATAAGCTCTTATCCTCCACGCTTCACTGAAGGGTTACCTGAAAATAAAAAGTGCAATAATTACTTTCGGATAAATTACAGGGTGGGCAAATTATTCAAAAGTTGTAATGCCTTTTGAAGAAATCCTAACTGGCCTAAATTTAGTGTCTGGATTGCAGTGCCCAATAATATGAGTAAAAGTGTAGAAGTGCCATAGAGCAAAAGCACGAAAGTGCAATAGTACGGAATATTCGGAAGTCAGGAAGGGAGGAAGCGGAGGAATAAAATGACAACAAAGGTTGAACATGCTTATATTGAAAAGGTTCACGGCATACAAGGCGGACGGCCTGTTATAAAGGGAACGAGAACTCCTGTTAAAAGTATTGTCATATACCACAGAATGGGTTCTACCCCTGAAGAAATTCAGATAAAACTTCCTCATCTCAACCTTGCCCAGGTTTACGACGCCCTGTCTTATTACTACGATTTCAAAGATGAGATAGATCTTGATATTGATGCAGATTCAGAAGAGAAAATAAAACAAGAGTTTCGCACGGCTTAAGATTGACAGAGCCTATCTTTCAAGGGTCGAAGCAGGAAAAGTCCCCCCGTCCCATGGATTAATCAGCGTCGTAAATAGTCCAGAAGTTTGGAAGTTCATAAGCATAGAAGTTGAAAAATAACTTCCCGGATGAATCCATGAGAGCAGGAGGTAGATTCCCTGCTTTCCGCTCTTAGGCAATCTTCAGTTCTTTCCGAATCTTTTCAGCGACCCATTGCCGCATTAGCGTTTGGTACGGGATACCTTTTTTTGTCGCCACCTTTTTGATAGAGATGAGATAAAGGGGGTCGATCTTGATGGTGACATTTTGCAGTGTTCGCCTCCGCTTTCCTGTTACGATATCCCTCCTGAGGGCATCGTCGAGGCTGATCGCAATGTCCCCCTCAATGATCTCGCCGAGGATACCCCTTTTATCATAGTATTCTACGTCTGTCATTCTTTTCTTTGCTGCTTTAACCTTCATATTCCCTTATCTCCTTCCGGCCTCAACCCCGGTGCTTCTGCCAGTATTTGATTTCGGCCCTGTCCATGTCCCATCCGGTAATAACCCTGGCCACGCCGCCCTGTTTCAGCGCAAACACAACAGTCAAATAACGCCCTTCATGTGTTGGTCCCATAGCTACGTAGTGACCTTTCTTTGTTTTTCGATACAAGGGCTTGTATATAAAGACTTCTTCTGCCTCCTCGGGCCTGACGCCATGACTTAGCTCAAGGTGTACGACGTTGCCCTCATCCCATTCAAAGTCCTTTATCCTCAATAAGTTCTCTCCTCTAAGTAATACATTGTATTACTTATTGTTTTCAAAAGTCAAAGGGTTCTTGTGTGCCTGGTTTGAAAAACGGTTTTGTTCTGACCATCACTCATCCTGTTAAGGCAGAAATGTCGGTAGCCGCTCCAAAAATAACTACAAATTTATGGATTTAAATTAACATATTACCATGATTAAACGGGCATATAATCTTGAAAGGCTTTTAAACCTAATAAGGTTTTAATTATTTATGGCCCAAGACGGGTTGGCAAGACAACACTCTTAATGGATTTCCTGAATCATACGGAACTGAAATATAAGCTGGATTCAGGTGACAATATCAGAACTCAGCAGGTCTTGAGTTCTCAGGATTTTACAAAGATACTTGATTATGCTTCTAATTATGATCTGATTGCTATTGATGAAGCCCAGCAGATTCCGAAAGTAGGGATGGGATTAAAAATTATCGTTGATCAGATACCGGATATTATGGTTATCGCCACAGGATCATCATCTTTTGACCTGGCTGGAGCAGCAGGTGAACCATTGACAGGGAGGAAAACAACGATTGCTCTTTATCCCTTATCACATCAGGAACTTCTTTCACTATATAACCGGCATGAAATAAAGGAAAGGTTAGACGAATTTCTCATTTTTGGTTCCTATCCAGAGGTTATTACAGCTAAAACTCGAAGAGACAAAATTGCGGTACTTGAAGAAATAGTAGCTTCATATTTATTAAAGGATGTTCTTGCTTTAGATAGAATAAAAGGCTCAAAGGTGCTACTCGATTTATTAAAACTTATTGCCTTTCAGACCGGCAGTCCGGTCTCCCTGAATGAAATTGCTACTCAAATAAAGCTTGATGTGAAAACAGTAGGACGATATTTAGATATTTTCGAAAAAGCGTTCGTTATCAAACGCGTTGGAGGATTTAGCAGGAATTTAAGGAAGGAAATAGTCAGCAAGGCAAAGTATTATTTTCTGGACAATGGCATCCGAAATGCAGTTATTTCTCAATTTAACCCTATTGACAGCCGCAATGATATTGGAATTCTCTGGGAAAACTTCATGGTAACAGAGCGAATAAAAAAGTGCGCGTATCAGAATATTTACGGATCTTTTTATTTCTGGCGGCTTATGATGGTCAGGGAATAGACCTTATTGAAGAAAGAGAGGGAAAACTTTTTGGTTATGAGTTTAAATGGTTAGGGAAAAAAGAAAAGATTCCAAGAGACTGGATTAAAAGTTACCCTAATGCTGAATTTAAGGTAATCAATAGAGAAGGCTATCTGGAGTTTATTATGTGAGTATCTTTTTTGATGATATTATTAGGGGAAAATAGGGGATTGGAATTTCATTAAAGTCTTTATCAGCAAAACTTAAGATTGACAGGGCCTATCTTTCCATGCTATGAATAAATTGGTGAACTTAAAAGGACAATTTTAATCATAGGCATTTGCAGAGGCTTCAGAATCAGACCGCATATCTCAGCTCCTCAGGGATTTCATCCTCCTGATTTAATAACCCTATTCATGTAACTTCCTGAACAAATTTATAGAAATGGTTGCAAATATCGCTGGCATTAGCCAGGGAGCCAGAAAGGGAGGTATTATACCTGCATTGCCCAGTGAAAGGCTCAGGATGTATCCACCCCAGTAAATTAAACTAATAGCAAGACCGATACCAGATGCAATTATACCCTTAACAATTCTGCTTTTTAAAGGAAGGGAGACACCTAAAATAAGCATAAATAGATTTATAAACGGATATGAAAGTCTTGAATTGAAATCAACGATAAGTTTTGGATTTCTATATCCCGATTGCTTCAGCCGTTTTATATACCTCACCAACTCTATAATTCTCATCTCCTCTATTTTTTTGACTCTTTCCAGAAAAAATTTTGGCGCCTCAAGATTCGGATACGGTAACTCCTTTATGTTATGTATTTCCCCACCCTTAAAGATATATCTCCTGACATTTAGAAGCACCCATGTTTTTCCATTCCACAGAGCCTTTTCTGCTTCGAGTTGTTCACTTAAGTCGCCTTTATCGAAAAGAAATATTTTTATGTCATTTGCAGATATCCCCTCATAAGAGTATAGTCCGATCCTGACTATAGAGCCTCCCTTATCCCTTAACCACAGAGTACCTTCTACCAAGGACAGCCTCTGGTACGGCTGAGTCTTTAAGGTGCCTCTGATATCTCGATGCCTTGGAGATGTAATCTTTATTCTTAATTCTTCTGCTCTCTCCAGCGCAGCTGGCATTACAGATTCACCAAGAAAAAAAGCAGAAGTGCTCAGTATAAAACCAGTAATTATAAAAGGCACAAGCAATAATCTCATTCTGCCTCCTGCCGCCTTGACAACCACTATCTCGTTTTTCTTCATAGCATTGGTGAAAACAAAGAGGCTGCAAATCAGTATGGCCATTGGGAGCAAATAGAACAGGTTTTTAGGAACATTTAAGGCAACATACAAAAGGAGGTCTCCAACTGGTGGATTCCACTTCATGAAATCGTCAAGTTTATCAATAAGATTAACCAGACTGAATATAATAGAAAGGCCAAGTCCTATGATGGTAAGTGCTATAAAAAATTCTTTTATATAATGTCTCTGCAGCAGCTTCATAGCGTTTTTTCGTTACCTCTTTGACATCCTGTAAAAAGCAAATACTGCACATATCCCCAAAAGCGCTGTTGGTCCCCACCCCCCTATAAAGTGATTTAGTTTTCCAGCCCTCACAAGGTTATCAAAATAGATGGTCAGCAGATAATAAATTGTACAAACAGACAGACCTATGCTGAGACCTCCCAGGCGGCCGGTTTTACCGGCTACAGGGAAAAGCGGCGGACCGAGAAGCATCAGTAACAAAGAAACCGCTGGAAGTGACAGGCGTTTGTGAATCTCGAGTCTAATGCTCAAATCCTTTGATTTGCGGACGTTAAGCAATAATTCTTTAAGGGATAGTTCCCGGATGCCCCTTGTTGCCTCTGGTAATTGTAATCTTAAATGCAGACTATACTTATCAAAAAATATCTCTGTTATGGAATTTTCTCTGGTAATATATAAAGCGCCTTTTTTAAGGTTTATATTTAAACTACCCCGACCTTCTTGCGGAACGATCTCGGCTTCTTTTGCCCAGATAACTACAGGCTCTTTTTTACGACCATCGTAGACAAATAGGCTGCTAAAGGTATTTGATGGGGTTTTACCCTGCGGCATTATTACGACATCCTTGAAGGCTGTATTAAAAACTCCCTCCTTAATCGTCATTGGCAATCTTGTCGAAATTATGTCAGTTATACCCTTCTTCAGCTTCGACACACTTAAAGGCCCTATATAGAGACTGATAAAAAGACCAAAGATGAAACAGATTACACCAACAGTGAATACAGGCCTTGCGATACTAATAAGAGACATCCCTGTGTTCCTTAGTATTATGAGTTCATTGTCCATATTGAGCCTGCCATATGTGATAAGGATGCTTAATAATAAGGCAATCGGCATCGTAAAAAGCATCAATTGTGGTTGTAAAAGTATAACCAAGATAAAAAAATCAAAAAATGAGACTCCGAAATCCAGGAATTTCTTACTGAGACCAAACAGATTGTTTATCGTTAAAATTGAGTTGAGAAAGGCAAGGCTGAATAGAAAAGTTAACACTAATTCCTTAAGGATGTATTTATAGATAATTGAGATTTTCATATGTTTGTTAAGCATTTTATTGTATGGTATGGTCTCAAATATCTTCAAGTCATAGGACATGAGGCCTGCTGGATTATTGTGTTACAATACGCCTATGTTTTTTGAAAACCTCAAAACATTAAAAGAGAGAAGGCTCTTCAGGGAGATAAATGACCGGGCATCTTCACAAGGCCCAAAGATAAAGATTAGCGGAAAGGAATATGTAAACTTCTCGTCTAATGATTACCTCGGACTTGCAAACCATCCTTATATAATTAATAAGGTAAAGAAGACTCTGGATGACTATGGTTATGGCTCTGCTGCTTCCAGACTCCTCTGTGGGGGAAGTAACTTGCATAGAGAGCTCGAGGACAGGATTGCACGGTTTAAGTGTACAGAGTCTGCCCTTGTTTTTAACTCAGGATATGCAGCAAATACGGGCATCATACCTGCTATTGCAGATGGTGATACTGTGCTCTTCAGCGACGAATTCAACCATGCAAGCATTATAGACGGATGCAGGCTGAGCAAGGTGAAGGTATTGATATACAAGCATAAGGATTCATTGCATCTGAAGGATCTAATAAAAAAAGAAAAAGCAAAGAAGAAGATAGTTATAACAGATACGGTCTTCAGCATGGATGGAGACATCGCTCCATTAAGTGATATTTACGATATATGTAAGAAAAATAATGCAATACTCTATATTGATGATGCACATGGCACAGGCGTTCTTGGTAATGGCAGGGGTGCACTCTCACACTTTAATATTAGCCCGGAACCCTCAATTGTCCAGATGGGAACATTCTCAAAGGCCCTCGGTTCTTATGGTGCGTTCGTTGCAGGCAGCAGGGATGTTATTGAGTGGATACTGAATACTGCAAGAAGCTTTATATTCTCTACAGCACTGCCTCCATGTATTGTTGCCGGATCTATAGCTGCGTTGGAATTAATAGAAAAGGATTCCGAACTGATAAAAAGGCTCTGGCTAAACAGAACCAATATTGCTGAATGTATTAAAGATATTGGCTACAACATTATGGGAAGTGAAACCCCCATCATACCTTTAAAAACAGGAACTGTCGAAGATACATTAAGGATATCAAGGCATTTATTTGAAAAGGATATATTTGCACCAGCTATAAGACCTCCTACTGTCACGGAACCCAGAATCAGGATAACTGTAACCGCAGCACATACCGATGATGATATCGGGAGGCTAATCGAAGCGTTGAGGAAAGTGTAATAAAGTTGATTATCAAAAATATCGTAAAATCCCTCTCCATCCCCCTTTTCCAAAGGGGGAATAACATATTTTCCCCTCTTTGGCAAAGAGGGGTTAAGGGAGATTTTTCAATTTAAATCATCCTAACAATTAAAAATGGCAAAAGGTTTTTTCATAACAGGCACTGATACTGGGGTTGGAAAAACAGTTATAGTTTCAGCTTTGGTAAAGAGTATCGGACTTCTCGGATACAGTGTATGCGGGATGAAGCCGATAGAGACAGGATGTATAAGAGCTAAGAGCAAAGAGCAAAGGGCAAAGAGCAAAGTTAAAGACAGATCATTAATACCATCTGATGGAATGTTTTTAAAAGAAATGGCGGGCATGGATGATTCCATGGATTTAGTTACACCAATTACTTTTGAAAATCCTCTTGCACCAATGGTTGCCTCAGAGATAGAAGGAATCCCTGTTGATATTGATAAAATACAAAAGGCGTACAAAAAGCTTTCAAAAAATTATGATGTCGTTATTGTTGAAGGAATTGGTGGATTGCTTGTCCCTATCAAGAAAGATTATTTTGTGCTTGACCTTGCAAGGGACTTTGGATTGCCCCTTATAGTTGTCTCGAGGCCGGGCCTTGGCACACTCAACCATACAATGCTGACAGTCAATTATGCGATAAATGAAGGTCTTGATGTTGCAGGAATAATCATTAATTACAGCCGACCTCCTGAATATTCGCTTGCTGAGGAAACAAATATCGAGGTCATCAGCAAAATCAGTCCTATCCCGGTTATTGGAAGCTTTCACTATCTGCAGAATTTCGAAAACAGCACAATCAAAAAGGCAGCAGTAAAAAATCTGGATCTGGAGATTATTAAGAAATATCTCTGAGTATGTTTCTAAAATTTGTATTGACGCAGAGTCTTAAATGTGATTAACTTAAACATAGGAGTTTAAATGAAAGAAGCATTGAGATATCTAAATAATGCAAAGGAAATATTAAAATCTGTTCCTGTAGAGGATAATCTATATACCGACATTAAGCCTGTTAGAGAGGCTTTTGCAACAGCTTACCTTGCAGTTTTAGAGGCTATAAACGAATACCTCAGAACTAAAAAGGGATTAACCAAGAAAGAACTTCCTAAATCAGTAGATGCATATAGAGATGCTTTAAGAAAACATATTGCAGTTCATAATGGAAAGTTAATGAGAGAATTTGAAAATCTTTACGATGCCTTACACATAGCAGGATATTACCGAGGGCTTATTTACGATACTCGTGCAGTTAAAGATTATTTAAAAGCAGCAAAGGAATTTATTGGGAAGATTGGGTAAGGAGTGGCCATTTAGGTCTTTCCCCTCGCCGCAAGCCTTGCGACCTGAAGGATAACATGTTTAGAACTGCTTTCTTTGATTTTTCTGAAATACTTAAGGAGTTTGCTTTCATCGGCAGGTAAATAGTGCGGCAGCCTTTCTGCGACAATAAATGTCTTGCCATTATTTGTTTATTTCTGATTCTTTCTCATTGAGTGTAAATTATCCCCGCCCTTGAGAGGTCTATGGCTCGTAGAGGAGGGGATGGGGAGGGAGAGATTTTATAAAGGTAAATAGATTTTTGCAATTTTATTTTATGTCTTTTGCAAACTCTGATAAACAGACGCGAAAATCATCTTCTGATATGACCCCCTCATATAGCTTTCTTGTAAAGGCAGATACAAACTCTGTTACTGCAATGCTGGTAATAACAAAGATGCCTTCAGGGTTATCGAATAATTCATTCACCTTTCCTGAGCCAGCCTCGATATGGTATCTCTTAACCAGAGCGCTGGTATCAAAGAAATACAAAGGCATTATCTATTTCTTTCTTCTACAATCTCTTCTGATAAAGAAGTCTTTATTGAAGAAAGACGATTTCTTACATCCTCAAGGGTTGTTTCAGGAGAGGCGTATTCCCAATAGAGCATAATCATAACCGTCAGATAATTTCAGTCCCAGCTTTGAACGTGACTTCAATGCCTCAAGTTTTCTCGAAGACACCTGAGCAGGTAAAACATTTAATTTAATTCTCTTTTTGAAGAAAGCATGTCAATTCCTTTTATATAAAGATAGCACAGGATATGGGATAGAAGCAATGCAAAATAAAGCAACAGAGGAGCAGATTAGTTTTTGCACTATTGCACTTCTGCTGGGTGTTGGTCTGATATTACTTATCTAAACCCCTATAAACAATAACTTTCTAATAAGCACTATTGAAATATGTGACAATATAATATATCATTGTCATATATGAAAACTACTAATGTTTCAAATGTA
>JBFLZS010000106.1:0-8751 GCA_040756135.1 Nitrospirota bacterium | reverse complement strand
TGTTCCCTTGTTATAAATCTCGTTGCTCATTACCTGAAATTTATAGTTTCACTTTATCTCTCTTTTGCCTTTTATATCCTTTTCATAAATCTTCCTGCTTCTCCATAAAACTTTTGACATTACCCTTTAAACCCGAGTTTAAATTACCAATTATCCCTAATAGATGTTCCCCAACTGGTCCAGTGGCAAACTTGAAGAGGAAATTTGCTACAAGCTCTCCCAGTTCTTCTGTCTTTAACTCTGTCCTTCCACCGGAAAGCGAGCCGTCTGCCAGGAACAGCTGATCACATGGATCTTCTTCAAGCGTGATTCTGTAATTACCGCTTGGATTGTAAGGCTGATCGAAGACCCTGCCCTTGAACAGTTCGAGAAGGCTCTCCATCGTTGCCATAAAAATGGCACGGCCTCGTGTAAGGTGAGCGTCTGTCTTATCTCGATAACTGTTTGGCGTAAAAACGATAACAAACAGGTTTGTCTCTGGTGGCTTACTCCGTTTAAGTTCAGCAACGATCGGTATCAACCCTGTAGGGCCTGTCGTGCTCCCACCTCCTGCAACTACCCAGATGCAACTCCTTCTTGAGACCTTAAAGCCTTGGCGTTCAAGTTCGTTCACCTCATTTGGTACAGGATGAAGTCCCTTGAGCTTAATCTTGATCTCAGGAAGAACATGAGACTCCCAAAGCAGTCTCCATGCAAGGTTTCCGCTCTGAGGGAAAAGATTAAGTCCGGGTGCCTCTGCATATCTGACGTGCTCAAGGGCAACATATGGTTTGAAATTCTTGATCCAGGGCAAGTCTGCTTTTCTACGCAGTTTCCTTGCAACATCCTTTAATGTCTTTTTAGGAAGCGGAACAAGATACGATTCAATGGAGTATCTTTTACCGTTAGCAGAGCTTTCCGATGTGGCTTCGTCAAAATCGAATATTGACAGCTGCAAAGGCCCTGGTCTGAACCCGTAATGTTCATGGAAAAGCCTGTCGAGGGTCGGGAACACCGCCTTTGCGTATCCCCCGATGCCTATATAGACTGTTGGCATCACAAAGAAGCTTGATGCCCTTTTTATCTCTTCTGTTGCTATGACATTATTCTGTAACACTGTTATCTCCTCCTTCCTTAATTAAGATTGATACCTTATCCCTCACCTTTATGAGATCGCCTATACTTATAGCTACCCTGTCATTGGCAAGTTTCCCATTCACCGAAATACTGTCCTGCGGCAGAAGCCATAATGTCCCTTTCTGCCATAGGATGCTGAAAATAACAGGTGGAAGCTCCATGGATCGAGATTCTATCTGTATCTCTCCCTTGGGCCCAGCAGTTTTTTTCTTCCCTTCCTCAAGCGAAACCTGAAGTTCTTTGCTCTCTCCAACGCTGTCTCTGACGCTGTCTCTGATTTCCAGAACAAAGGCGAGTTTCTGTCTATTCTTGCTCTTGTGAAGAACCAATACAGGTACACTTATAGCAGCAAGGACTAAGGCACCCAGAAGCAAAGGCCATGGAGCAGGTAAAGGTTTAGGCTCTGTCTGCTGAGGTGATGTTGTTGTAGCAGGCTCAGGAGCGTCATTCTTTGCAACATCAAATGCCTCTTCGATTTTGTCATGATTGAATTCTGTCAGGGGTATGCCTTTCACGTGAGGGTATGACGGATTTACAGTAAGCTGGGACTCCTGCGTGGTTGTCTGGAAAAGGCCTTCGATATCTTCAGAAAGCCCGATGAGATAAAGTGACCACCCTAAATCCTGTGGTATTATCTCGGCTATTTTTGCAAGGTCTACAGACAGGTGATCAGGTGACGGATCAGAAAGGCCATCACTGAGTATGATAATACGCCTTTTCCCTGGTGCTCTTTCCTCAAGCAGAATGGCCTTACTTGCCTGTAGGGGTTCGTCAATATTCGTCCACTGGCCTCTGGCACTAAGAGCTTTGACCTGTTCTATTAATTTCTCTTTTTCCTCTGTGCTACCGTATTCATCAATGGCAAGACGGCCGATGAGATAGTCGTTAGTGTCAAAGTAGCCTATGTGCAGAACATCACCTGGATTCGCCTTTCTTATTTCCCCGATGAGGACTTCTTTTGCACTTTCGATCCTTCCATTTTTGTTCATGGATCCCGATGTGTCAAGCCATAAGCAGGTAATATCTGCAAATGCTGTCTGAATAAAGGACAGGAAGGTTATGATGGTTAACAGGACTTTATGTCTTTTCCTTGGCATAATCTCCCACCTCCTTTATCTCTTAAAAGCTCTTGCTCCAGTATCAAATGAATATTTGATACGTCACCTGGAAACCATACCCATTCCAGGCTGCTGAATATATCAATATCTACAAGGGTTGTAAAATAGTCTTCTGTAAGTCTCTTATCGTATGCAGCCATTTCCCCCTCCTTGACTAATTCTGGGGTGTCTCTTTATTGCTGTAATAGATGCATACCCCTTTGACGCTGATTTCCTTTTTATACCTTTGGTCACACATACCATCGAGGGCCATGAGGTTTTCAGCCAGAAATAAAACTCAGGATCTTTAATCTTGCCAATCATCTCTCCTCCTTTTTTAATCGTTCTCTGCTATAATTAAAACAGAGGGCGGACTTCGGTTAATTAACGCTTCCGGGGTATCCCTCTAAGGTGTGGGAGCTGTTGCCGCAGCCCCCACACAACTTAATCCCTATCATCTCTTTCTCAATCTCTTATAAACTCTTCTACCACCCCCTTTCAGGTAACTTCATCACCTCCTTGACTATACTTTTACATATCCATCAGCAGATTGATATCCTGCAGATATACTCTTAATATCTCCATCTATACCGACTGCTTCTCGCACCTCCTTCATGGTCTCAGAAGCTACCGCCCCTGCCTTTTCTGCACCAGCGTTTAGTACATCCTCCAACACCTTCCTATTTGCAAGAAGCTCACTTCTTCTAAGTCTCACGGTGGCAAAATTAGTATTGATGGTCTCCGCAAGCAGAGGCTTGCAATCTCTTATGCAACCAAAGTTGGCAGTTACACAACTTGTCTTTATTGCATAAATATCATTCTCATTAATGAAGCACCTCATCAACTGGAAGACGTGGCAATCTTCGGGATGCCCCGGATCTGAGAGCCTTGGTTTGTTGGAATCCGTAACCAACATGTTCACTTTTCTGTTGGTTTCTTCGTCTGTGTCAGAAAGGGCTATGTAATTGTTGTAAGATTTACTCATCTTCCTTCCATCAATGCCAGGCACTTTTGGCATTTCTGTAAGTAGTGTCTGTGGGATAGGGAATATCTCTTTCCCGCATAGTGTATTTGCTCTCCTGGCTATCTCTCGTGTTATCTCAATATGAGGTTCCTGGTCTTTTCCCACAGGAATTAACTCACCTTTGTAAAGGCATATGTCTGCTGCCTGAAGCACAGGATAAAGGAGAAAACTGCTTAATCCTTTGCCTTCAAGGTGAAGCTCCTTTTTCTGCTCTTTGTAAACCGGGTTTCTCTCAAGTTCAGCTACAGTTGTAAGATAGGAAAACAGTAGGTAGAGTTGTGGCAATTCAGGTATATCTGACTGTCTGAAAATAATACTTTTTTTAGGATCAAGCCCGACTGATAACATGTCAGCCAATACTTGATAAGTGTTTTCTCTGATCATTCTAAAGTCAGGATTGGTTGTTGCGGCATGATAATCAGCTATAAAAAAGAAACCCTCGTATTTTCCTGAATCTTGTAGCTTTACCATATTATTTACAGCACCCAGGATGTTTCCCAGATGAAGACCTGCTGTTGGCCTGATGCCACTTAGTACAACCTTCTTAGTGTTCATCTTAAAAACCCCCTTGTTTTTTGTAGAACTAATAGATCATATATTGCAGTTACATCAGTTCTCGATTGGAGTATATTCTTGCTGTAACATTTATTGTTATACCACTGCATGAGACACCTCTCCGCAAGCTCTGATAAGAGTTTCTCATAAGTTAAAATGGCTGTAAATCTGATGAGTATCTTATGAGTATCCGATTAGGGATGTTTGACGCGAAAATGGAAAGGTGTAAGCTATTTTAAACTTTGGGGTGTTATCTATTTTTTAATGAAAAAATTTCCTCTTCTAATTTTTTTAACCTTGATTCTATATTTTTTTTGAATTCTTCAAATTGAGTCAGCGTAATAAGTTGTTCAGGAGACTTTCTATATGTGGGAATTTTTTCTTCATCAATCTTCACATCACCAATGATTAACCTTGCTGAGGATTGTTCTGGGCAATCAGTATCTAATATGCCCCATGTTCTCCAACCAGTTTTATTTAACACAGTTTCATTAATCTGAGAGACTTCTTTATTTACATACTCAGGGTATTGAGCATCAAGTTCTATGAAACCCTGTATATCAAATGAACTCATACATTTATTTGGGTTATTGGCACAGGCTTCTAAAAGTAACCATTTTCTTTGACTTCTTGGAATACTAAACTCATACCGCTCGTTTCCTTTTAACAGTTTTACCCTTTTTTTATCGGTATCCAAATAAAGGACCCACTTTTTATTTTCAGGATCATCAATTACAGCTTCTGCGAGATTTTTAATTAGACTTCTATTGCCTGGATTAGCTATGTCTTTTTTTATTACGTAACCTATAACATTTGGTTTCCATCCGAAGCTCCGCTTTTTACCTGTATCTTCTAATTTAGTCAATACGATGATCTTAAGATTTTTGTTGAGATCAAATAAACTATCTGCAATCTCTGACCCTTGCATTTCTTGTCCCTCAAATTGTATGTCCAGTAATACGAGCTTTATATCTTTATCTTTGCTAATAAGCTCAAGTCCGTCTTTACCTGTGATACCAAACATTATTTCATAAAGTAAGCCTTTGAATATTTCGTGTACTGTCTCTCGAAGAGTTTTCTTCGATGTTTCTATCACTTCATCAGGAGTATCGTCTATGCATAAGATTTTACCATTAGCCATTTGCTTTCCCCTTTTCTACATCATTTACTAAAGTCTGTTTTGCCTTTATAGCTATATTTAGCCAATCATCGTTTTCCTTTATTTTTTTCATTATTCCATCTATAAAGTTGACTTTATTTTTATTTCCTGCCCCTTTATAAAAATCCCTCACAATAGCAAAATTATTGAGAGTTTTTTCTTTGTCCTTATTTATTATTTTTAACTCATGAGTTACAAGTGAATATTCATAATTTTTGCAATAATCATTAACTATGAACATTCTTGTATCGTCATCATAAACAGGCTTTATCTTATTTAAGATATCCATGAATTGTTGTAATCTAAAGGGAATGGTAATATATGCATGGTTATAAGGATGATTCCTAAATACAGGATTGTCTCTGATAAACGCTCCTTCATTATTGATACCTATTACTATAAGTGGATTAAGGGATTTTTTTCTAAACAAACCACAGAACCATCCATCAAAATCTTTAGAGCTTTTGTTAAGATAATAGAGTATAATGTCTGTCTTTCTGTCAAAGCTTTTATTAAATTTAATAACCTTAATGCCGAGAAGTGTCTTAAATGCCCTATTAAAAGACTCACGTAGTTCTTCGTCTTCTGAAACAATAATTATTTTTCTTTCCATTCCCTTTTCCTTGCAATGGCAGTAATATAATACCCTTCATCTTCAATATTTTTAGCTATAGTTAAGTCTGAGTCATAGAGTTTCCATGAGAATATTAAAGGCTTTTTTGCTGGCTTATACTCAACAATGGGCAGATGACTTTTCGCTTCATTATTACGTAGCGTCTTAATATAACTTAGTGGATAAATAGAAATTAAAATCGGAAATGACCCAACCTCCTTCACTTCAAACTTGAATCTATTAAGCATATCTATTAATTCTCTTTTTGTGAAGGTTTGTATCGGAAACGCATTCTTTTCATCTCCCTGCGGGGCTAACTTATAAATCACTTGATCACTTGTTTCACTGAACCTTTTTTTGATTACCCTTGAAGCCATTGGACATTCATCTTTGCGGTGAGGGAAGAAATAATCTGATATTTTATGAAATAATGCATTTTTGCTATAAACTGTAAATACCGCAATTCCTCCTTCCTCAAGTACCCTATATATCTCTGGGATTGTTAGGTTAAACTTTGTATATGCGGGGATACCAAAACCAGCTATTATAAAATTGAAAAAGTTTTTCCCAAAAGGTAAGCACTCAGCAAAACCTCGTTCTAATCTTATTTTTGGAATATCATGGGGATCAGCAGGTTCAGGAGGAATTTCTCCTTCTTCAAGATTATCTTCTATTTTCTCTTTTGCCTTTAATAACATCTTGCCTGCAAAATCCATAGCTGTTATTTCATAATCAACTGCTTTATCTTTAAAAAACCTTTTAATAAGGATTTCAAACCTCCCTGTTCCGCAGCCTATATCTAATATTTTTAACTTTTTGATCGGGTATGATGCAATGAAATTACTTAGAACGTTTGATATCTGTAGGTCTTCCCAATAACAGAAGGCTACAGTGCCAGTTTTTGAATATTCCTCTTCATCATATGTATCAGCATAAATTTTATTACACCTTTTCATCAGGTCTCTATCGTAAAGATAGTCGACATTGTTTAGGGAATGTTCAATCGCCTTACCTAACTTATTAAGAAAGCTGTCATCAATTCCTGACTTTGGCTTAGGTAAATAAAATGTAGCAAGTTTTTGACCCGATTCAAAGGCTTTAGATGACTCGTCATACTGGGTAATCATCCCTATGGGCAAAAAGGGGTCAGTTTTTCTCATTCTTTCAAGTAGATTAATACCACCGATTGAATCAGTTCCAAAATGAATATCCAAAATAATCAGGTCTATGGATTCTGTATCATATTTAAACTTTCTCTCTGCATCCGCTATGGTGTTGCTTTTGCTAAGGGTGTATTTATCATTCAGGTAATTAACTAAAGGACGGAGATTTGGGGAATCGATCTCATTATCCACCAAAAGAACTACTGGTTTACTCACATCGCTCATTTATAATTTCCTCTTTGAATCGTGATAAAGCATTCTTTAGATCCCAGATACTTTTTATACCTTTTTTGACATCTTCTAAAGCATTTTGGATTTTAACTAAAGCATTTAAGTACTTTCCAGGAAAATTAAACTTAGCTATACGGATGATATTTAAAACATTTTCCTCATAATCCTTCTCTGTAAGTGAATGGATTTTTGACTCTATTAGCTCACAAAAAATATTTCTGTCAGACCTCACATGCTCCAACTGGCTTTTATCCAAAAATCTGGCAGTTTCAAGTATCTCATGAAGCCGCTCTAAACGGAACGGGATCTCAAGAAATGCTCCTTGTGTTTTGATGTGATGAAGGATTAAGATTGGGACACATTTAGTAACGGGAAATATTGAAAATACAATAATTGGGATTCTTGCAATTGTATCCCCGAATTCTCCGAATCTAATTCTTTGTATGATTGTATGGTCTGTATTGTCAATATCCATAATTATTAATCTAATATCATAAGTTTTTAAGTTTTCTGTTACTTGACCCCTATCGGATATAAGGATTCTATCAGTGAAGTTACGTGAATAAAGAACTCTTATCAATGTTCTTTTCATGTAATCAATATTTAAAATTACTCTCATAAGTGCTTTGCAAGTATCTAAATTGCCAACAATGAGAATTCTCTCGTTCATTCAAGAACCTATGGTGTCTCAACTCTCAAATGTCTTTTTGTTGGATGGAAAAGAACTTTATTTCCTTCTATTCCTTTTTCGTCGTACATTCCAGACTTTAAAATACCAAGAGAAGAATTGATGCTACCGTCATCCATTTTAATTCCTACCCAACAATCATCTTTAAATGGTGGATAAAATTTCCCTTTATGTTTGAGTGTGAGTCTTGATTTTATTAAAGGCAATACAACTTCAGGGATTTTCTGCTTCATCTCTTTCAGGCACAACGCATAAAATAAATACCTGAAGAATACTTGATTATTTAAAGCCACTGATAATTTCTCAAGATTATGTTCAAGGGATAAGAACTTTGCTTTCTCAATATCTCGTACAACGGAAGGCTTACAAGGGACAGAAAAATTCTTTTTACGATATGAATTGCAAGATTCATTGCATGCATTATTGCAAAATGAAGATATCATCTGCGCTGCTATATCTTGTTCAAATCTCCAACTAGGACAAGGGTCTTCCCATTTTAGTGATTGATATGCAATATCTATTTCTATTGCATAAAAGATAGATAGAAATGTAAAAAGTGCATCTTCGAAAGTCATATGAGAAGGATGTGCAGCTACATTGCGCAGTTGATAGGCCATAAAGGCATGAAGACTTAGGGAATCAGCAGCGTCTTCATTAATCAATCTTACAATGTTATCATAGGCAAAAGAATTGATAAGACTATGTCTTCTTCCATAAAGCTCTTCTACAATATTCCCAATCTCAACGATAGCTAAGTTTGAATATACAGAATTGGAAGATTGTAAATATGCTTCTAAAAGCTGATATGCATTCTTTAAAAACCAAAGTGTTTTATCATCTTTTTCAGCTTCCTTGTCACCGATAGCATTTCTATAAAATTCAATCCCATTCCATATTTCTCTAAGAGCTTTTCTCTCAGGTGAAAGAAGATTTTGTACAACTTCTTTAAATCTTAGATAGTAATGTCCTGCATCTTCAGTGTCTTTTCGGCAAGCCTGCGTGAAAAGATGAGAGGGAATAAGCTAACATCGGTTTTATACCAGACGGATCAAAGGAGGATGACCGATGTTACAAAAATCACAGCCCGCACTGGAGGTAGTTCAGC
>JBFLZS010000105.1:0-8830 GCA_040756135.1 Nitrospirota bacterium | reverse complement strand
TTGGGATATCCTCTGAAATCATCCCTCCCAGAAAAACTTGGTTTTCTAAAAACAAGAAATAGTGACTAAACTTAGACATAACCTATTGATATTATTGATTTCTTGTCACTAAAGTGAGGAAGTTGGGTTAGACTGTAGTTGTATCCAATGAAGAGGGAGCTGAGGGGGAATCAGTCTAAAAGCCTAAGAGAGAGAATACTTAGATCGAACTAAAGGAATAAAGCTCCGATAACTCCAGCGCCAATAATAACAAAGGTAGGATCTACTTTTGTAAAGGCGATAACTGCAAAACTAACTATAGCAATCCCAAATGTTAAAGGATTTACAATAGAGGCATTTCCCAGGGGAATAGCAATGGCTGCTAATAGTCCGATGACAGCAGGTCTTATTCCCTTGAAACTTGAATTAACGATTACCGATTTCTTGTAGTCATAATAGTATTTGGCCACAAGTGTGACGATAATAATGCAAGGCAGATAAGAACTAATCATTGCCATAACTGCCCCTAATAGACCATAAATTTTATACCCCATAAAGGCATTCATGACCGTTAAAGGCCCCGGTGTAACTTGCCCAATAGCGATAGCATCCAGAAATTCCTGGTTTGTCAGCCAGTGATATTTTTCTACGAATTCCTTTTGAAGCATGGGAAGCATGACAAAGCCTCCACCGATGGTTAAGGCATTAATAACAAACAGGATCATGCAAAATTTAAGAAGAATCATTTGGTTTTCCTTCCATATACTATCAAGCCGAGTATACCGGCAGAGAGGATGAGGCCTATGGGATTGAGTTTAAAAATAGCAAGTGCAAAGAAAGCAGACACCGCAAATAAGGCTGTTTTGATATCCTTAATGGTTTTTTTTGCCATCTTATAAACAATAGAAAGGAGCAACCCTACTACAGCCGCTCCTATCCCCTTCATGATTGATCCCAACAGAACATTATCTCTGGTTTTTAAATAAAAAATCGCCAACATGATTGCCAGAACTGTGCCGGTGAATGCCTGTCCTACAGTAGTAACCAGCGCTCCTTTTATTTTTTTCAGCTTATACCCGATACAAATTCCCGTATTCACAATCGGCGGGCCTGGTGTCATCTGCCCTATAGCCACACTCTCAATATATTCGTCATGTGTAAGCCATTTACGTTTTTCAACAAGCTCCCTCTCAAAAAAGGTGAGCATGGAATAAACACCCCCAAAGGAGAAGGTGCCGATTTTTAAAAAGACTAAGAAGATGTTTTTTAAAGAGACGGTTTTCTTCACTGGAGAATTATATCTTTATCCAGCCCTTCCTTAATACCCTGTCAAGAATAACACCAACAAGAAAAGCTACTCCCATGTTCCACATTGCAAAAGCTGCAACAATCAGCATTAAATGGAAATCAGCCTTCTTTACACCGATATCCCTTGCAACAACTGCAAGTTCAACGCCTGCAAAGAAGAGTATCACACCTAAGATAGCATCGGGAAATATTTTAAAGATGATTGACACAGACTCACTGAAAAAGAGAGCGATAATAATAACAATCGTTCCCAGTATGATCAATGCGCCGCCAGTACGCGCGCCAAAGAGTACATGTCCTGCCATTCCCCCAGCCCCGTGACACATTGGAACGCCTCCAAAGAAGGGTGAGGCAAGATTCATAATGCCCTGGGATAGAGATACCTTCCTTTCGGTTATACGTCTGTTAGGAAAGAGTTCATTATTTTCAGCAGTTATGGCAATTACTGCGTTGCCGAGGGTCAGCGGTATCTGCGGGATTGTAAAGATGAGTGTGCCTTTTACGATAGTATCCCACGATAACCAATCAAGATGAAAAGAAGGTAAATTAAATCCTATATGAATTTTTGATATTTCAGGGAAAAGACCAGGATTCATGATAATCGCTGAGACAGGGCCGAGGATTAAAAGGACGAACATGGCTGGTATCTTAGGGTTGGTTAGAAGTAGATATGTAATAATAAGAGCTATGCCTGCTAACAGAGGGGCAGTCCTCATCCTTTTAATTCCCTCTATAATAAAAGAAAGACCCAAACCAAGCATAATCCCGCGCACAACGGGCTTGCTGGCAAGTCCTGTTATATGCTTTATGGCACCGGTTATGCCAAGAATGAACCAGAAGATGCCAGTTGTAAGCCCTGATGCAAATAGCATGGCTGGATTCATGCCTCCGGCAATGGCTGCTGCACCTATGGCTTTCATGGGTTGAATAGGAACTGGTGTCCTGTAATAAAATCCAGCTACTATCTTTGAAATGCTAAACATTAATAAAAGCCCTAATGGGTCCACGCCTACGATGGTGATGTAGGCAACAACAAATGGTATTAAAGTCCCTATATCACCAAATGCACCTGCCCATTCAGTCCGGTTATAAAGGTTTTTTGGTTTCATATAATCATCCCCTTCTTAATACCGCCTTTTAACTTAGTGTACTGTCCCTAACAGTTCTTCACATTTTTGTATTGTCATTCCGCACTTGATGCGGAATCCATGGTTCGACAGGCTCACCATGACACCCTGAGCTTGTCGAAGGGCTGGATTCCTGCCTTCGCAGGAATGACAGATTGTGTAAATCTATTTGCGTGATAGAACATTAGGTTATGTGCTTGAACTCCCTTCCCCTCTTAAGTTTATTCCGCTTGTCTCGAATAACATCAAATGAACTCTTAGAATTTAGTAGCACGAAAAATATATTTATCGTGTTAATTAGACTTTACCATGTGCCATCGAGGTTGTCAAGTTCTTTCGCACAAAAATGTGTTATGCTAAAGAATGGTGGCACGTCTGAGAAAAAAATATCTATGTACCCGGCGCTGCTATGATAAAGATAATATAATGTTTCGGTATATGAATCATGATACAACGGTCTTCGATGAATGAGCGGTCAAGCCATGCACGCATTGTCTCTATGCCAGACAAAGCACACTATCTCGATGCGGTTCAGCTTAATCGAATGGAGCAGTCATTTCGTAGATGGGTGGAGGATTCTCCAAGATCAGACGTTCGTCTGTCCCGCAAACGTATCCTGCTGTTATTCCTTTTGATACGCTATACTGGAGCTAAACTGAACGAAGTTTTAGCCCTGAATCCCTTTCGGGATATAGACTTCAATCGACGAATGGTGGTTTTAGGAAGAACGAGCCCCTCTGATAGTCGCCCACAGCGGAAAGTCCAGATACCGGAATCAATTTCTGAAGAGCTAAAGATTTCTTTGAATGACCCTTCTTTCAAAGAATATCTGGGCAATTTGTTCAAGGTGGACCCGGGCCATGTTCGCCGTAAATTTTATGAGAGGGCATTGGATTGTGACTTACCTCCTGCCCTGGGTGCCCCGGATGTCATCCGGAAATCCCGTGCCGTGGAACTTCTGCAGAGCAATATGCCATTGCCGGTTGTACAAAGGATGCTTGGCCATTCAACACCCAGCGTAACAGCTTCCTATGTTGCTTTTTCCGATGATGATATTCAGCAGGTAGCAAAATATTTTATCGAAAGAGAATCTTCCCGAAAAACAAGTGCTCGAAACAGCTTTTTCGGTAAAATCCGATCAATCCAGAAGGGAGATATACAAACAAAGGTGGAGATGATTACCGTTGGAGGCGATATGGTGACAACAGTGATCACCAACGATAGTCTGTCGAGGCTTGGTCTTAAAGCCGGATCTTTGATAACGGCAGAGGTGAAAGCTCCCTGGTTGATTTTACAGAAAAGCGATAGGGAACCAGAATCTTCAGCGGAGAACCGATTTGCAGGAACTATAGCCCGCATTAATAGAGGCACGATTACCACGGAATATGTTGTGCGTATCTCGGATGGGACAGAACTGTGCTCTGTGGTTACCACGGAAAACGCCCGTCAGATGGGCTTTCAAAAAAATGATCAGGTATGGGTTATATTCAACAGCTTTTCTGTGGTATTGCATACCGACTGAGACCAGGAGGCGAATAATCTCTGTTGATATTTAAAATATATCCATTAAAGAAGCAGGTCTTTATCTTCTCTTTCCCTTTTAACCTTTCTTGGTTTCAAAAGACAGAGGAGCTTTTTATCAGTTCTTTCAATGTACCTAAGATAGGCTTCACCTTCAGTTATCCTTTCCCTTTTTGCCCTGAGTTTAACAAACTCATTGAAAAGAAATTCCATTTCACGAATCCTTTGAGAAGGCGTTAAAGCCAGAAATTCCTTTTTCATTTCCTCTCTTTTCTGCTGCATTATCTTTCTCATTTACTACTTAATGTCTGTGTATAAACTGCTGTTCAGATAATCCGTCATTCCCCGACTTGATCGGGGAATCCACCCTTCGGCAGGCTCAGGGTGACAATTGTCATCCTGAGCTTGTCGAAGGATGTCGAACCATGGATTATCCGGTCAAGCCGGATAATGACAAAATACGACTTTATACACGACACTACTTAATTTCATACAAAATTTTCTTCAGCTCCTCTACCGTAGGCAATTTCCCGGATACTACTATCTTGCCGTCTACAATCACTGCTGGTGTCATTATGACACCAAGCTTTGAAATTTCTTTTATATCGAATACATGAGATATATCAGCAGAAAGGTTTAATTGTGCACAGGCATCACGGACATTCTTTTCTGTTGCAAAACACCTTGGACAACCTGGCCCTGCAACTTGTATTTTCAGTCCCTTGCCTTCCTCCTCAAATTCTTCTCCCACTTCTTCTCCCACGAATTTTTTAAATTCACGCAGAAACGCCTTCTTATAATCTTCCACAGCCGCTGAAGAGATGTAATTTTTCACCTTCAATTTTTGAAATATCTTCTCGGCAATCTCTTCATCTGGATGCCCTTTATAAGCAACCATTTCTTCCAAGACAGCCTTCAATCCGGTGATCCCTATTGTGGATCCACTTATGTTTATTACAGTGTAATCTTTATCGGGCATCTGTTACCTCCCAAAATATAAAGTTGTTCGTGACCAGAGAGTCACAAGGTTGTTTAATGGTTCAAGTCCCTTTATCTCCTCCTGCATTAATGGAAATTGAAGCACAGGGAGGTTAAATCTCTCTTTAATCTCTTTCAGGTATTTCATCTGCATCTGCCTTCTCTTTTTGAAAAAGTCATTTATGCAAACCTCCTCAGACAAAACCATATTTGCAATTACAAGCTGTGTTTCAATACCTGCTTCCTTTAAATCAGTCGTAGCCCGATAGGACTCCGTTATCGGTGTGGATTCAGGATAAAGTACAAGGCTGAAAACAGTGCGGCTTTTGTCTCTCAGCATATTGATAATTTCGCTAAACCTGTTCTGTGCCGTTTCCTTCACTATAGCGCTCTCTGTTGCAGAGACCATCATCTCAACCTGTTTGGCATAATCGAAAGGCAAATCAAGTAGTCTTAGGGTGTGACCTGTAGGGGCTGTATCAAAAACAATAGCGTCGTATTCCCTGCTTTCTATAAACTGCGCAAATCTATCGAATGCTGCCATCTCCTCTGTGCATGGGGAATTCAATTCCTCTTCCATTGCAGCAAGCATGTCCCCGGAATATTTCCCTCGTGCGTCACTCAATAACTTTTCTTTGTACTCTTTGAATGCCGCTTCCTGGTCAACCATAACTGCATAGAGATTATCTGTAATCCTTATCGGTTCGCTCCCAACTTTCATATCAAGAACCTCACCGATGTGTGCCGCAGGGTCTGTTGTTACAAGGAGTGTCTCGAAACCTTTTTGTGAGATGTAAAGCGCTGCAATGCAGGAGATGGTGGTCTTTCCAACCCCGCCCTTCCCTGTAAAGAATATGGCTTTTGTCTTGCCTGCGCGAGGGAGCCAGAGATGGTCGATGTCAGGTTTTTTGATATTACTGAGGTGGTCGTTAGAATTAGGGAAACTCCTTTGGATTTGATTCCTCCTTAAAAAGGGGGATTAAGGGGGTTGTGCCTTTCACATTCTGTTACAGCCCTCTGCGCCCCCTTTACTAAGGGGGAATTTTGATTGAACAATTCAACTGCCACATCCTTCAGCGCATTAACACCCTTAACCTCGTTATCCCTTAAGAGCATGTAACGTTTCGGCTTATCTATTACGCTTTCCGTTTCATTGATTACCTTTTGCTGGGAATTATATTTTCTTTTGAAGAACTCAATGTCGCACACCTCTTCGGGCAGGATGCCGTTTATGATTATCTGTCCAGATTTAATTCCGATGTTTTCAAGCTCTTTCGATGCCCTTAGTGTCTCATAGAGAGAAAGTTCCTCGGGTCTCATAACAAATATGAATGTTGTCCTATTAGGATCCTTGAGCAGTGCAGTTGCCCTGTCGTATTTGTCCTTTGAATCCTGAATGGATTGCACAGGGCCGAGACAAGTCTGTCCGCTTCCTTTTGCCGATTCCTCTATATGTTTCGACCAGTCAACCGGCAGTTCAAGGAGTCTTATAGTATGGCCTGTCGGGGCGGTGTCAAAGACGATTACGTCGTATTCATCTGTCTCCATAAAATCTATGAAACGGTCGAATGACGCCATTTCGGTAGTGCACGGGCCACTGAGATTTTCTTCGAGGGAAGCAATGACATCCTCTGGCATTATTGTCCTGTAAGGGCCGATTATTCCCTCCTTATACTCTTTAGTAGCTTCATCAGGGTCTATTTCCATGGCGTGTAGGGGCGTATTGCAATACGCCCCTACATCAATAGCTGTTATCTTATGTCCAATCTCCTGCTCGAATACATCTGCGAGGTTGGATGCAGGATCGGTGGTTACAATCAGCGTCTTTTTACCTTCGGTGGCATAATGAATAGCAGTAGCGGACGCCATTGTGGTTTTGCCAACACCACCCTTACCTGAAAAGAGTATGTATCTTGTCAAGAGATCTCCTTATTTCACAGTTAACGTTATCGGTTTTTGTTTCAAAGGTTCTATCCCCAATGCCCTGCATAATTCTTCATACGATGGATATGCACCTGTCCTGAAGACGCCTTCATTCACGAGAATAATCGGCAGTATCTGTTTACCATTTTTATGGAGCAAGTCTGCGACTGTTTTGTTAACCATAAATGCCTTTGGCTGTTGGGCAAGGTTAAACCGCTCAATCTCAACGCCCTGCTTTTTCAATGCAAGCAGAGCATCATTCATCTTCACAAGCACCGGGTCAAGTATTGGTCCACAAAGCCCTGTTGAACAGCACGTCGGCGGGTCATAAATTTCAATTCTCATAACTACCTCCATTTAAATAAAGAAAGAATCTCAGAGAGGATTCTTTTTCAATTTTTTATAACGGTTTTGTCTCTTCAATCTTGCAATACTCAGCAGGATAATATTTCCTCTGAAAATACAGCGCCACATTCACCAGACTGATTAAAACTGGTACTTCCACAAGAGGACCTATCACAGTCGCAAAGGCTGCACCGGAATTAATTCCAAAAACGGCTACTGCAACCGCAATGGCCAGTTCGAAATCATTCGAAGCGGCAGTGAAACTTAAAGTGGCGGATTTAGGGTAATCAGCGCCTATCTTCTTTGCAATAAAAAAGGTAATTAGGAACATAAAAACAAAATAAATGAACAGAGGGACACCAACCCTTAAAACGTCAAACGGAAGTTTGATAATATATTCCCCTTTCAGAGAGAACATTACAAGAATAGTAAAGAGGAGTGCAACAAGCGTAATCGGACTAATCTTTGGAATAAATTTTTCGTGATACCACTGTTTTCCTCTTGCTTTAACAAGTGTAAAAGGGGTAATAACCCCAGCGAGAAAAGGTATTCCAAGATATATAAATACACTTTTGGCGATTTCGCCTATAGTAACATCCACAACTGCTCCGTGAAGACCAAGCAATGGCGGGAGTTTCGTCACAAAAATCCATGCATATATTGAATATGTCAGAACCTGGAACAGGGCGTTGAAAGCAACCAGGCCAGCAACGTAGTCGGGATCACCGCAGGCAAGGTCATTCCAGACGAGTACCATTGCTATACAGCGGGCAAGACCGACAAGGATTATACCAGCCATATAGTCGGGATAATTATGAAGAAAGATGATTGCAAGGACGAACATAACAACTGGTCCGATTATCCAGTTCTGAACAAGACTTACAGAGAGAATTTTATAGTTGCTGAAAACCTTCGGCAGTTCCTCATAACGGACCTTAGCCAGAGGCGGATACATCATGAGAATTAATCCAATAGCTATAGGAATATTCGTTGTTCCTACTTGAAAGATATTCCAGAAATCAGTAATCTTCGGATAAAGATACCCTGAAACAACCCCCGCTGCCATAGCCATGAATATCCACAGGGTAAGAAACCTGTCCAGAAAAGAGAGCCTTTTCACTACTTCAGCCATGCTGCACCTCTTTTATTAGATTTTCGACCAACTCTTTGATCTGGTCTCTGACAGTCCTGAATACCTGCAATTTATCGGTCTCATTTCCGTAAAAAGCAGCAGGATCTGTTAATGGCCAGTGGAGACGCTTGATTTCCGGAGGTGTCCACGGGCATGATTCTGCAGCGTTGTCACAGAGTGTAATAACAATATCCATCTTTTTGAGCAGTTCTATGTCTATTGATTTTGATTTCTGACTCGAGATATCTATCCCGATTTCTTTCATCACCTTTACAGCTTTTTCGTTTACACCTTGAGGAGAGAGACCGGCACTGTAAGGTTCAATTAGTCCCTTCCCCAATTCTCTCGCAAACCCTTCTGCCATCTGTGAACGGCATGAATTTCCGGTACATAATACTACAGCGGATTTTCCTATAGACAAATAAAATGGCATCATGTATCATAGCATTTGAAAGGCGCGTGAAGGAGCGCAAAGTCTCGTTGCCGATCGTTGAACATGACTTTCGGCGACTCAATA
>JBFLZS010000104.1:0-8862 GCA_040756135.1 Nitrospirota bacterium | reverse complement strand
ATCAGGTTCACATCAAGATTATATCTTTACTAAATTCCTGATTGAAAGAATAGATTTCTCTAAATCTAAATACTTACGGCTGGCTGCATAGATTGAATTTTTAATGAAAAAACGGTACTCTCAAGAACTTTAGATATGACCCATATTATGGTTCATTAAAGGGATCGCAACAAACTCTAATCGAACAGGCAGGAAACGATTTTGATCAAGCCTCTCTCCTTATTGCCTTGTACCGCTCTATCGGAATACCTGCAAGATATGTATACGGGACTATTCAAGTGCCTATTGATAAAGCAATTAGCTGGGTAGGGGCTCCTGATGCGCTAACTGCAATTAAGATTTTTGCTACAAATGGTATACCTGTTGCAAAAAATCCTGAAGGGGTTATTACAGCTCTACAGATAGAACATGCATGGATAGAAGCTTTTTTACCTTATGATAATTATAGGGGTAAAATTAGTTCTCCGGGTAATGGCAGAGGAACTTGGATTCCTCTTGATCCGAGTTTCAAACAGCACTTTCCAAATCCATCCGGAATAAATCTTTTCCAAGCGAGCAGTATAAGTGTAGAAACTATACTGCAAGATTATATAACTGAAGTAAAAACAAAACTCCCTGTTTGTGAATATCTTTCCTTGATGAAAGCTAAAATAGAACAAACCATGCCTGATAAAAGATTTTATGATTTGATTTGGACGTATTACATTGATAGCAGAGAATTGGGATTACTTCCAAGTACTTTAGAATACGACATTATTGTTACAGGATATAAAACTTCAGAAATAAGCGATACTTTAAGGCATAAAATATCGTTTTATACCACAGGTTCTCTAATTGAAGATGGCTTATCTTATACTACCGTCATCCCAGAGATAGCGGGAAAAAGGATTACGCTTTCATACATACCTGCCTCCTCAATAGATGAAGATATTGTCGAAAAATATGGAAATATATACGATACCCCACCTTATCTGATTCAAGTAAAACCAGTTTTAAAAATTGAAGGCCAGATAAAAGCAATTGGTGGTGCAATAGGAATGGCCGCATCTCATGAATTAAGACAGACCCTGTTAATGCCTAAAGGAAAAGTAGATGATATTGTGACTACTCCAGTTATAGCTGGTGCTTATTATGCAATAGGCTTAAACCCTCAAAGGACTCCTGCAAAAACCTTACATCAACGTGCAGATAAATATTTACAACTCCTCGATACAGCAAGTGCTTCCACAGATAAAGATGAAATAGTGGGAGAATTCTTGCACCTTCTGGTTACAGGATATTTAGAACAAAAAGACCTCTCGAATAAATTTATTGCCCATACCATGCAATTTAGAGATTTCAAGAGGACGACCGTTGTTGTCTTAGGTGTTGATTTATCTATAACGTACATTTTTTCAATGCCACTTAAAGGTGATGTTGGTCAACTATTTATCAATATTCAAAGAGATGTATCTAATCCGATAGATATGAGTGGCATGGGTCGAACGATGAAGGACTTTATGACGATGGATGGAATGAACGCATCGTTTTTAGAAAGTTCGATATTTGAGACAGTATTCGAGGTTGATGGAATATCGACCCTAAAGGCTTTAGCATTAGCAAATTTAGCAGGAATACCGGTTTATAAGATAACCAATGATAATGCAAATACCTATTTGCCTTTGTTACAAATTAGTGCAGACATAAAAACAGATATTATGAATGCGCTTAATAGAGGATTACAAGTAACAGTTTCCCAGAGAGAGGTTCAACTAAATCAATGGAGAGGAGTCGGATACATCATAGAAAATCCTCAGACCGGAGAAGCTGCTTATTTGATATCAGGTGGTTTAGCTGGAGGATCATTAACTGGTGTTATTCAAAATGTTAAATCAATGATTAAGACAGGAAGTATGACAGAAGCTGAGGCAATTCCTTATATTAAAAATTTAGTTAAGAAGCGCCAAGTTGTAGTACCACATCCGTTAAAAGGAAACGGATCGATTACGTCAACTTGGTCGAAATCGAGATTGGACCCAATTACCAATAAAACTACACGGTGCCATAACGGAATAGATATAGGTATAAAAACGGGAAACGATGTTATTGCAGTTGCTGACGGAAATCTTGAAAGAAGGGAAGACCCAGATGGATATGGTAACTACGTAATAATTAATCATGGACTTGGAGTATATACACTCTATGGTCATCTCTCTGAATTTAAAGCTGCAAGCGGTGCTGTAAAAGAAGGAGATGTAATCGGATTATCTGGAAATACTGGAAGAAGTAAAGGTCCTCACTTACATTTCTCAGTAATCATAACCAATGATCCTACAAAGATATTCAATTGTGATTCATCGATAGATCCCGAGTGGTTTGTAGGGGTCTAATGAAAAAGATGTAAAGGAGAATAATATGCTGGTTAAAAGGCGATTATTTTTAAAAATTATTATCTATACTTACATACTTTTAGGATTTATTATTTTTAATAATAAGATTACTTTTGCCATTACACACATTCAGTTAAAACCTCAACTAAAAGAAATAAAAGTAAAAAATTTTAAAATATCAATGCCGACCTTATCCCCAGATCATAAAATAATTGCCTTTGTAAATATTGCCCCTTCAAAAATCCCTTCTTTAAATGAGCCATTTCCACACCCTGTAGAGGGTATTTTATATGTTTTCAATATAAATGAAAATAAAATAGAAAAATTAACTGATAAGATTATATTAGATGATGAGCCTTTTGTATCCTGGTCTCCTGATTCAAATTTTATAACTTTTGGTTCTAAAGGCGAGATATGGATTATAGATGTTCAAAATAAAAAAGACTTGCTAATCCGAAACCCAAATAAGAACAGAGTTAAAACATATCCGGGTTATTATCAAGATTATTTTCATTCACCTTCCTGGTCTCTTGAAGGAAGCATAATTGCGGTAAGAAACGTTGATGATATCTGGCTTTATGACTTAAAACTCAAAGTTTATGCGAAACTATATTCTCCACCAGAAAAATTTCGTAGCGCCACTGATACCGGCGACCTCCCTTCACTGGTCTGGTCAAATGACTCAACTAAACTTGCATTTGATCTGAATAAGTTAGTTCGTCCTCCTGACAAGATAAAAGAACGATATATTAAAGGTATCTCGGTAATAGACGTAAAGACTAAAAAAGTTGAGCCAATTGTTGGAGTCTCTGAAAATATTGAATATTATCCAGTTTTCTCAACAGATAACAATTATGTTGCATTTTTTTCCCGTAAAAATTGGGATTCAAAACCAATGATTTTCATTAATGATTTAAAGACAAACAAAAGTATAGAAATTGCAGACTGCGAGGATGAGTGTCACATGCTTTCATGGTCTCAAGATGGGTCAAAATTGTATTTTACAACAAATAAAGCTCTATGGATTGTTAAGATAAAAAAGCTTACAAAACCAACAATAGAAAAGAAAATAATAGTCAAAGGAGTTAGTGATTTATCAGATGTATTTTGGCTTCCTAAAGGAGATACTATATATTTTTTAAAACCTGTTGAAGGTGGAAAATATTCATTTGGGATTCTAAAACTATAAATTTGGAAATGATAAACGTGAAGAGAATAATATTCTTTTTCCTTTTAATCTGTATCTTTATCGGTAGAGGTAGTACATCAGCACAAGATTCTCCAAAAGATAAAGGTCTTTTATGGCTTTTGAATAACCAAGATCCTGCAGGCTTTTGGGGTAATTCAATTCGAACACCATTTAGAGACACTTGCACAGTGATTGATACACTCTCGTATTTGAAGGCAACCGATAGTACAAATTATAGTAGCGGAATTCAATGGATAATAAACAGCGATGTAACAAATATAGATTCTTTATCACGGAAAATATTTAGTCTTTCAATAGCTGGAATTATAGTCCAACAAGATGTTGACAACTTAGTAGCTTTGCAGAATACAAACAGCGGCTGGGGCTTATATTATGGTAATAAGAGCGATCCGTTGACTACAGCTCTTGCACTACAGGCTTTAAAAGCAGCAAATTATCCCGACCAAACAGTTACTCAAACTGCGATTGATTATCTCCTCTCAACTCAAAATACCGACGGCGGCTGGGGGTTTTATCCTTCGCCGTGTTCAGGGTGTGAGGGAGATGAAAGCAATGTTTATATGACGGCACTCGTATGGCAATCTTTGATTGCATACGATTCAATATTTAACATTCAAGATTCAAAAAGCAAGGCCGTTGCTTATCTTATGACAAAACAAAACCCTGATGGAGGATTTGGATATCCGGCTTCAACGATTTATGAGACAGCCTTAACTGTCATCTCGTTAATAGAAAGCGGGCAGGGCAGCGCCCTGCCCCTGCAGGATGCGATAAATTATCTTTTGTCAAATCAATCACCGGATGGAAGCTGGCTTCAAGACCCATATTCCACAGCATTTGCATTAAGGGCGTTAGCCGATGTAAAACCCAACCTATCCATTGCTTTAAGTGACATTGTTTTTTCCAATCCGACACCTACACAAGGTGACACAGTTACAATTACTGCCACTATTCATAATAATGGCCCTGCACAGGCCGATAACGTTTTAATACACTTCTTTGATGGCGACCCATCAACAGGAGGAATTCTAATCGGCGAAACAACAATTACTTCAATAGCTGCATTTGGAGTTGAACAAGCGAGCATCACCTACACAATCCCCACCGCCTCCTCAAAAACGATATTTGTAAAAATAGACCCATTGAATGTCATTGACGAACTTGATGAGACAGACAATATCGCCTCAAAGAACCTCACCTCCTCAACCCTCCCAGACTTAAGCATCACCTCTGCTGACATAGAGATATTCCCACCATGTCCTGATCCATACATAATGGTTGGCATATCCGTAAAAGTGAGGAATCACGGAGAGACAGATGCCTCAAATGTGCTTGTTGAGGTTTATGATGGTGACCCTTCAGCAGGCGGGGTCAAACTGCCCGGCGGAGGGATAATCCCGACCATTCCTGCTGGTGGTTTTGCAGATGTAACTGCAGCAATAGCCGGAGAGAATGTAACAGGCTTAAGCAAAGATATCTATGTTTTAGTTGACCCACAGAATACTATCTCAGAATCAAATGGGACAAATAATCAAGCAGTAAAGACATTTCTTATCGGAGCAAGCCTTGACTTAAGCGTTTCATCAGAAAACATCTCATTTAATCCTTCAAATCCAAGGGAAGGCGACAGTGTTGAGGTATCCGCCAGAGTAAACAATACAGGTTATGGACAGCCCAAAAATGTACTGGTCAGGTTTTATCTCGGTGATCCCAAAGCCGGTGGAACAAAGATAGGATCTGATATCACGATACCTTCAATAGGGTCAAACGGCAGTGTAACAGTAACGACCCAATGGAATACCACTGGCCATATAGGAAACAATGATATCTATGTATGGATTGATCCTGATGATACTATTGAGGAGGAATACGAAGGCGCTGCTGCAATATGGGGTTTAGATGTAACAAACAATATCGCATACAAAACATTAAAGGTAGCCACAAGCCAGGGGCCTGATTTAACACTGACATCATCAGACATCACCTTTTCACCACAGACACCTCTAAAAGGAGATATAGTAACCATCACAGCAACCATAAGAAACACAGGCAATCAGGATGCCAGTAATGTCCCTGTAGAATTCAGCATATACGACATTGCTATCGGGGCATCGCTTATCTTAGAAACACAGACAATCTCATTCATTCCTGTAGGAGGCTCTATACCAATCCAGATTCAATGGGAGACGAACATCTTTTCAGGCGATTATGATATACACGTGGAAATAGACAAATCAAATATTGTGTTCGAGCTTGACGAGGCGAACAACGAAGCACAAAAGCCAATAACAATAACACCTCCACAGGGGCCTGATATCGTCATCTTCTCGATAGACAAAACAGGAGTTATATCAGACCCTCAGACAAGGACAATATCAGGCAACGTCAACATAACAATAAAGAACATCGGTAATCAGAATACTGTTTCACCTTTTGTAATAACAGCATTTGAAGACAGAAACAACAACCTGACTTTTGATCCGGCAACAGACAGTATCTTAGGTCAGGCAACATATTCAGGCAATCTTACACCAGAAATGACAGCCATAGTCAACATCCCTGTTTCAGGCACAGTGCTTTATATAGACAGCCCGATATACTTATTTGCCGACAGCGGCAATACCATAACAGAGACAGACGAGACCAACAACATCGAATGCCTTTCGATATTTACAACATGCAGGAACTCCAGAGTAGATGAGGCGATAAAAGAAGGCGCATCATGGCTGATAGAACATCAGCTTAATGTAGATCAACAGGGAACGATGAAGGCATGGCCAGGAACGCCGGCACTGCATAATTACAATGCACTGGCTGTAAGGGCGTATAAGAGCACCGGTCGGACATCGGGAACAAAATATGCAGATGTATTAAACAAACTTATCCAGATGCAGGCTCCTGATGGGAGCTGGGATGAGAGTTTAATAACTACCCCCCAGGCAATCCTGTCATTGCTTTACATAGGAACATCACCTGATTCTGCTTCTATTACAGATGCTGTTTCATGGATAACAAGACAGCAGAATAATGACGGCGGTTGGGGATATTCAAAGGGCTCTCAGAGCGGGTCATGGCAAACAGGTTTGGCGCTTACTGCCTTATTAAAGGCAGGAGTAAATAAGAATGAAACTTTCATACAGAAAGCTGCCCAATGGCTTAAGAATGCTCAGAATTGGGATGGTTATTGGGGCGATTATCCGGGGGTTGCCAGCAATAAATGGGTTGATACCTATCCTGTAATCGGACTTGCCCTTGCAACCTCTCCTTCGGACAGCAGGGTACAGGCTGCAAAGAACTGGTACTATCAAAGTCGAAATGATTCTGAATGCATACGTCTTTACTGGCTGAGGATGATCCTTGAGATAGAGCCGAATCATCCTGACATAATGAATGTGGCAACATCACTTCAGAATCTCCAGATGCCAGACGGCGGATGGAGACAGCATTCTATATACTCATTTTCTTTTTTTGAAATAACAGCAGATACACTTTATATCCTTGGGAGACTTGGTTTTACAGGAACCAGGATTGACAATGGAATTCAATGGATAGAAAACCATATAAATCCATTGGGGGAAGGATTTCATGAACAAAAGTCTATTTTATCAACGGACCGGGCATTGGATGCATTACAGGCAGCGAGGATAGGCGATACTGCCAATCTGAATTCAATCACAGCAGGCAGGAATGCTATAGTCAACAGTCAGAATTCAGATGGAAGCTGGGCGTATGTAATCCCCGTAGCGTATGTACCATTTATCGGCGCAACAGGAGATTCCATATTTGCCCTTAAATATTATCAGAACGTAACTCCTGCTGAACAATCAGCAGCAACCAGGGGCAGCAATTTTCTCATCGGTACACAATTAAGCGACGGCGGGTGGCCTCAAATACATGGACAAGGAGTTTCCGAATTGTCTTCAAGTGAAACAGCGTTATTATCACTTTTGCAATTTGGTCTAACAGCAAGCAATACGACAGTCTCAAGAGGACTTTCGTATTTAAACTCGAAACAAAAACCGGACGGCGGTTTTGACAATACAGGGCAAACAGCCCAAGCAGCCATAATCTATAAGCTTGCCGGGTCGAGCTATCAATCCAAGCTTAATCAGACAATATCATGGCTTAAAGCAAACCAGAATCCTGATGGCGGATGGGGCACAATGCTTGGATACACCAGTACTGTAGGAGGCACTTCTTTAGCGCTCATAGCGCTTTCATATGCAGGAGAATCAGGGATTGAGGTGGCAAGGGGTGTATCATGGCTACTTGAAGCACAAAATGAGGATAAAGGTTGGGGGCAAATAATGGGAGTGCCGGTGAGCTATGACAGCAGTACTGCAATGGCAGTATGGGCTTTATCTCTGGCAAAATTTTCTCTTGGGTTTAACCTTGACATAACAGTAGAAAGAGAAAATTACTGCCCCAATGACATAGTCAGGATAACAGTAACAGCAGACAAACCTGTTCAGGATATTTCCCTGAACGGCTCTATAACACTTCAAGAAGGGGCTTCTTATCCGCTGACATTTAATTTATCGGATAATACCTTCAATGCTGAATTTACCGTCCCTTCAAATGCCTTGCCCGGGACAGCAACTATACAGACGGTTGGCATTGCAACATACGGATACGGGATAGCCACAAAAAGCTTTATCATTAAGAATTGTTCTTCACTCAAACCCGATCTTTCAATAAGCGATTCGGATATAAGAGCAATTTCAGAAGGCCCTGATAATATAGATTTAAAGACAATATATGCGACTGTAAGAAATAATGGTGTTATAGATGCAAACAATGTCATAGTTCACTTCTATAAGAATTCTATTTCTTCTGAAAACCTGATAGAAAGCGAACCCATATCAAATATACCCGCATCCGGCTCATATACAATTAGCACAACCATAGTCTTAAATGAAGACACCGTAATCTATGTAGTTGTTGACCCTGATAATGCCATAGAAGAAATGGACAAAAGCAACAATATAGCGTTAATTCTACTAATGAGGACCATACCTGACCTCTCAATCACTCAATCAGACATAACAATCATTCCACCTGATACCATAGAAGGCCAGCCTGCGGTTATAAAAGCGATAATACACAATATCGCCCCTTCGACAGGCTCAGGACTCGGTGCATCGGATGTAGTAGTCTCCTTCTATGACGGAGACCCACAAAGCGGCGGTACTCTTATAGGTTCAATCACAAAGTCATATATAGACTCAGGAGCGACAGCCCTTGCTGAAATCCAATGGGATACCTTCGGGCAATCAGGAAGAA
>JBFLZS010000103.1:0-8976 GCA_040756135.1 Nitrospirota bacterium | reverse complement strand
CTTTCGCAGGACTAATGCTGACGTGGTCTTGTCATTCCTGCGAAAGCAGGAATCCAGAGGCAAATAAACGACTGGATTCCGTGTCAAGCACGGAATGACGACTGAATTACAACTGCGAAAGTTGTATTATAATTTAAGGACACGATATTCAATGAAAAAGGTCATATTTTTATGTACTGCTAATTCATGCCGGAGCCAGATGGCTGAAGGTTTTGCAAGGGAATTTGGCAAGGGATTAATAGAGGTTTATAGCGCTGGTCTTATAGCTGCTGGTGTCCATAGAAGGGCAATTGCTGTTATGAAGGAAATCGGCATAGATATATCAAATCAGAAATCAAAGGTAATTGACGAGGATTTGCTTAAACAGATGGACTTCGTAGTCACCCTTTGTGGTTACGCTGAAGATTTATGTCCCAGGACGCCCCCTGAAATAAGACGCATCCACTGGCCGATCAAAGATCCTGTTGGGACAATAGGGAGAGAGCAAGAAATAATGAATGAATTCAGGCGTGCAAGGGATGAAATAAAAGAGAAGGTTCAGGAGCTAATAAAAGAGATACAGGATACATGATGCAGGATAAATATCAGATATTATAAGCGTGCATCGGGTATTAATCAGTATCTGTAAACCTTATTAGGGTACCCTTCTTGGCAGTTCCATATCTGAAGATGGTAATCCCTTTACAGCCCTTCCCATAAGCAAGCAGGAATGCCTTTGCAACATCTTCCTTCTTTGATCTGTATGGCATATTGATGGTTTTTGATACAGCATTATCGGTATATTCCTGAAAACACGCCTGCACCTCTATATGGTCCTCAGGCGGGATTTCATGTGCTGTTTTAAAAAGTCTTTTTATCACCTTCGGAACCTCTTTAATACCTCTTAAGTTGCCTTTTTCTATAATCTTTGCCTTTAATTCCTCACTATAGAAACCCCTGCTCTTAGCTATTTCGAAAAAGTACTGATTAATCTCCTCAAGCTCTGTGTCCAATATAAGCCTCTTGTATGCGAGGGCAAAAAGGGGCTCTATGCCGCTTGAGCAACCTGCGATGATTGAAAGTGTGCCTGTAGGCGCTATTGTAGTTGTTGTCGCATTCCTTACACGCTGCATGTCAGGAGCATCATAAACAGAGCCTTTAAAATTTTGGAAAACTCCCCTTACTTCAGCAAGCTCCACAGATGCCTGCCTTGCTGTGTCTCTTACAAATCTCATTAAATCCTCTGCAAGCCTGAATGCTTTTTTATGGTTATATGGTATTCCAAGCAGTATTAACATATCAGCCCATCCCATAACACCAAGCCCGATCTTTCTATTACCTTTGTGCATCTCCTCAATTGCAGGAATCGGATATTTATTCACATCTATAGCGTTATCAAGAAACCTCACAGCAGTCTTAATATCCATGGACAAAGAATCCCAGTCAATCCTGTCGGATACAGAAATCCCCCCCGGCCCTCCTTTATAATCCCCCTTTAATCCCCCTTTAATAAATAATCCCCCCTCGCCCCCCTTTAGTAAAGGGGGGATGGGGGGATTATCCCTCTCCCCAAAAGGGGTATGGAGGAATTTGGGGGGATTCACATATCTTGATAAATTTATCGAACCCAAAACACATGCCTCGTAGGGAAGCAAAGGCTGCTCTCCACAGGGATTAGTTGATTCTATGTTCCCGATGTGAGGGGTTGGATTTGCCCTGTTAATCCTGTCTATAAAGACAATACCCGGGTCGCCTGTTTCCCACGCACTTTCGACCATCGCATCAAATACGATCTTTGCCTTCAGTTTACTCACTACAGTCTTACTTCGCGGATTAATGAGATCGTATTCCTCCTCATTCTTGAGTGCATCCATAAACGCATCTGTCACTGCTACAGATATATTAAAGTTTGTAAGTTCTCCTTCAGATCTTTTAATCTTTATAAATTCGAGGATATCGGGATGGTCGATGCGCAATATCCCCATGTTTGCCCCTCTTCTCGCTCCACCCTGCTTTATCACATCTGTTGCTGTGTTATAAATCTTCATGAATGAAACCGGACCACTCGCTATCCCTCCCGTGGAGCGGACAATATCTGCCTTTGGCCTCAGTCTCGAAAATGAAAATCCGGTACCTCCACCACTCTGGAGAATTAATGCAGCATTTTTTAAAGTATCAAAGATACTTTTCATAGAATCATCAACAGGGAGGACAAAACATGCAGCAAGCTGCCCCATGTCTTTACCTGCGTTCATAAGTGCCGGAGAGTTGGGGAGAAACCTTAGGTTTGTCATTATTTCGTAAAACTTATCTTCCCATTCGTCTAAGTTTCCACCGTAAAAACTTTCTGCTGAGGCAACAGTTTTAGAGACCCTCCTGAACATCTCTTCAGGGGTTTCAGTAATATTTCCTTTTTCATCCTTGAGGAGATACCTTGCTTTAAGAACTTTTAATGCATTTTCACTAAGTTCCATGAAAAACATTATAGCAGAACTGTTACGTAAAAATTATTTGAAGACCTTAAAACTTGAGGTATGAGTCCAGTACCTTACCATCTTTGTCAAATATTACCTTTGCCACAAAATGGTCTCCTGCCCTAAAAGAATATGAAAGCTCACGCCAGATAACGACGACCCTCCCTCCGTCCTCTTTCACCTCAGCATATGGATACATAGCAAAATAAAGAAAATTTTTTACGACCCTCGTCTCTTTTGAGCGATCGATAAATGGGTCTTTGTGTATTAAAAGGTATGTCTCCTGTATACATACCCTCTTCGTAAAGAGGTCTGCAAAACCTACCTTTATCTCATTACCTGATTGTGCAATAAACCACCATCTTAGAAAGTCATTAGGCAGAGGACATATCTTATAAGTATTGGCCTCGAGTCTCTCTCTCAAAAAATCTCTGGTTTTATCATGAAGATAATCCCGGCCCCCTGCATAAGCAACCAGGAAAAACAGTGTAACAAGCGCTATAGCCGCCGCCTTTCTTTTATTTAATTTGCACAGAATAACTGACAGAAGGAGTCCTAAAGTTACATATGGATCAATAATAAATATAAGGTCAAGTGAGAATTGTTCCCAGTCAAGTGGTGAGAGAATCCTTGTGCCATATTGATTTGTAAGGTCCATGAAGAGATGCGCCGCATATCCGAAAAAAGCCAGGGAGGAATAATAAAAAAACCCTTTTCTGTATCCAAATATAAGACCAATTATTATAGGTACAATAAATAAGGCGAGTATTCCATGTGTTATTCCCCTGTGGTATCTGAGAAAAACATCTGCACCCCAGAATCGGGTTATATAATCAAAATCCGGGGCAATTGACGAAAGAAGCAATACCCACATCGCCGCCTTTCGCTTGAAGCCGAGGTTCGCAATTGTAGCACCTGCAAGCCCATGTGTGATGGGATCCATTTTTAACTTTACCTCATATCTGCTATATGAAGGATGTTTTGGCTCACCCCTTTCCTTTTAATGTTAGATAACCTGAAAAGATTATCAGCACACCACCAATTAACGAATTTATCCCCGGTAATTCGTTTAAGAATAACATACTGAAGATTATGGCGCTAACAGGTTCGAGATAACCAAGGACGGCAGCCTTGTTAGCAGTAACATATTGAAGCCCTTTGTAATATAAAATTGGTGCAATAGTTGAATGAACTATCCCCATCAGCAAAAAACTCCATAAGGCATTTAAAGGAATCTCCCTTATAAGAGGTGCGAGCAGGATTGCAATGGTAGAATTTGAGAAAAAGGCAAGCACAAGTGGGTTAAAATTCCGTGCATACATCCTCACAAATATAACGATTATTGCATATGTAAGCCCTGAGAATAGGCCAGCCATTATACCTACCATTTGATCCTCCTTGAATGAGAATCCATCGAGCATGATCCAGAGGCCTATCGAGGCCATAACTATCACAATAATAAGCCTTCTTGTGATTATCTCTTTCAGAAGAAGGGGAGCAAGAAATGCGACAATTACAGGCGCTGTATAATGTGTAAGAACTGCATTTGATATTGTGGTATGTTTAAAAGCATAAAAGTAGGTGAATGTATTTAAAAGTGAAAAAAAGCCAAGTATTATTGGATACTTAAGCTTATTAATCCCGGGTATCTCTTTTCTGTAATCTTTCCGGGATAAAATTATTCCCTGAATGATTATAGATACTACAACCGAATAAAAGATAAGGATATGTATTTCAACACCTGATAGCCTTACGACCACACCGAGAGAGCTCCAGAGAAATATGGCAAGCAGGATATAGATAGAAGCCATTAATCCCCCCTTTCCCCCTTTAATAAAGGAGGGTGAGGGGGGATTTCTTTGCTTTTCACATTGGTGCTAACTCGGATCATTCTAAGGGAAGGTTTTTTACATTTTTTAGAACAAAAGCCCTGAGTTTAGACGAAGACTCCGTCTTAATAAGTTGTTTACCTTTATCAAGGAGGGGTATGAGTATATCTTCAAATCTTTTTCCACATGAGCATACATGCTTATCTTCATTGTTCGGAACAATCTTTCTTGCACCACACTTGGGGCATCTCAGAACTCTTTTACTCCCTGACCACTTACCCCTCTTGGCTAAGGGCTTACCTTCAACCTCCATTATATCCATTGCATAATCAACAACAGGGGCATTACTTATTGAGGTACCTATCCCATAGCCATCCACAAGTGGATTGAGTACAGGAACATCTTCCTCCTTTATACCTCCGCTCACGTAGAACTTTACGTGCCCGTACCCTCTCATGTTGAGCTCCCATCTACTCTCTTCGAGGATCCTGTAAAAATTTCCCCTTCTTGATGAAGGGGTATCGAATCTGACAGCGAAAAGTTTTTCCCTGAGGGCTTCAGCAACATTAAGGCACTCGAATTTTTCATCAAGAAATGTATCTATTAATGCAACTCTTTTAAACTTCGGCTCTAATACCTCATCATATGCCTTTATTGCTTCTACTGTTGAACCCATACATATTATCAATGCATGTGGCATAGTGCCCATAGGATCTTCGCCTATCAACTCGCCTGATTTCACAACTGCGACACCATCACATCCTCCGATATAAGCATTTCTTTCAATCATAGGTGCAAGTATGGGGTGCATCCTGCGAGCGCCAAAACTGATAACGAGCTTTTCACCGGCAAGCTTTTTAAACCTTGCTGCCTTTGTTGCAACCCCTGATGCCTGACATATCAAACCCAGGATCGCGGTCTCATAAACACAGAAGTCCTGATACCTTCCCTCTATCTCCATTACAGGTTCATAAGGATAAAAAACCGTCCCTTCCCTCATTGCCCTGACTTTGATTGGCAGGTGTTTCATCAAATACATCGCCTCTTCAAGCCCTGCAGATATAGCCCATGGCCAGTCTTCAGGAAGGCTTTTAGCAATAAATTCGGCCTTAACAACAGGATTTACCCCTTTAGCTTTGAGTATTTTCAATGTCCTTTCAAAATATACATCCGTAATCATGCCACTAATAATATCTTTAGGATCGGCTGTATGGAACATAATTTATCCTCCTCTAAAACAGAGCTTCTACTAAATTGCATTCTGCTCTATATTTAATGAAAATAGTATATCATTTCTAATATCCCTTCAACAGATTTTATATACTAAGAAGTTCATAAGTAAAACCACATTCTTGTCATTCCCCGGCTTGAGCGGGGAATCCACCCTTCGACATGCTCAGGGTGACAAATTGTCATGGTGACTCTTCGGCAGGGCTTCGACGATGAGCTCAGCCGAACCGCTCAGAGTGACAATGTCATCCTAAGCTTGTCGAAGGATGTCGAACCATGGATGCCCGATTAAGCCTGTCCTCGCAGGTAGTAAGCGGGGAAACTTCGGGCATGACGAACAAAGATGTTGTATGTGTCCTTACTTATGATCGTCTTAGTAACTTGCAAAATTCTTCCCTTATAAGCAAACATAAAACATGGAATTATTTGAAGAAGGGACGGTTCCTCCCTTAGCATACCGAATGTGTCCCAGAACACTCGATGAATATGTTGGACAAAGACACATTCTTGGCCCCGGGAAATTACTGAGAAGAGCCATAGAAGCGGATAGGATTACATCACTAATCCTTTATGGCCCGCCCGGTACAGGCAAAACCGCCCTTGCAAGAATAATTGCTGAAAAGACAAAGGCACATTTTGAATGGCTCAATGCAGCTACGATTGGGCTCGATGAAATCAGAAAGGTTATACGTCAAGCTAAAGATAGAAAGGGTAAGGGTATTCACACTATTGTTTTTCTCGATGAGATTCACAGGTTTAATAAGCTTCAGCAGGACGCCCTCCTTCCTGATGTTGAAGAGGGTAATATAATACTCATCGCTGCTACAGTAGAAAACCCATTCTTTTATGTAAACTCTGCTCTTCTTTCAAGGAGTCAGGTGTTTGAATTAAAACCGCTCACAGAGGAAGACATCTTAAAGGTCTTAAATAATGCACTTCAGGATAAGGAGCGAGGGTTTGGTAATTTAAATATAATTGCAGATGAAGATGCCTTAAAACATATTGCCAGGATGTCTGATGGGGATGCGAGAAAGGCCCTGTCAGCATTAGAGATTGCTGCCCTCACAACTGATCCTGACAAAGACGGCAATATAAAAATAACAGTCCGGATAGCAGAGGAGTCCATTCAGAAAAAGGTCATAGTCTACGATAAAAAAGGTGATCAGCACTATGATACAATCTCTGCCTTTATAAAAAGCATGCGTGGTTCAGACATAGATGCTGCTATCTATTATCTTGCAAAGATGCTCTATGCAGGTGAAGACCCCCGATTCATTGCAAGAAGAATCGTTATCTGCGCCTCAGAAGACGTGGGGAATGCTGACCCTATGGCATTGGTCATTGCTACATCTGCTTTAAGGGCTGTGGAGTTCATTGGCATGCCAGAGGCGAAGATACCCCTTGCACAGGCAACCATTTACGTTGCAAAAGCCCCAAAAAGCAATGCCTCTTACAAAGCTATAGAAGCAGCATTGAAGGACATTTCTACAGAAGAAACATTGGAGGTCCCAGACCATTTAAAAGACAGTCATTATCCCGGCGCTAAAAAATTAGGGCATGGCATAGGCTATAAATATCCTCATGATTACGGCGGATATGTTGAACAGGATTATCTTCCTAAAAAGAAAAAATATTATAATCCTTAAAATTGATGAAGATGAAAAATTAAGCCTCCCTTGACTCCTCGACGTCTGCTTCGATATCCTCAACCCGCCTCATTTCTAAAAACCTGTCAAGAAGAAAAATATTGACTAAACCCTATAAACTGCGATATACTTATTTAGGTCTATTTAATATCATAATAGGTATTAGATGTCAAGAGAGTAATTTTTTAGAAGATTAACTTGTGTCTGTGTATAAATTACTATTTTCCGGTCATTCCTGCGGAGGCAGGAATCCACCCTTCGACATGCTCAGGGTGACAATTGTCATGGTGAGCTTGTCGAACCATGGATGCCGGATCAAGTCCGGCATGACGGCATTACTGACTTTATACACATACTCTAATTGATATTTCAAAGGAGGTGTTTTCTATGTCATTTGGGAAGAATCTATCAAGGTTTAGAAAGGAAAAGGGATTAACACAGGAAGACCTTGTTAAAAGAAGCGGTGTGGCTATCTCACAGATAAGGCGGTATGAGGCGGATAAATCATCGCCCACTCTGGATGTCGTAACAAGGCTTGCCATGGCCATAGGAGTTTCCATAGACGAGTTGGTCTTTGATAAAGATAAAGGGATCGCCGCAAGCAAGCTTATGGACAGAGAGCTTTTAGAACAGTTTGAATTTATATCTGCTTTGGATGAAGATGAGAGGCAGGCGGTGAAAAAAATACTTGAGGGGGTTATTGTGAAACATCAGGTCAATAAGATGTTTAAGCCTAAGACTGAGAAGTCATGGTCTCAAAGATTCAGGGAGATCACGGACAGGCTCGCAAAGGGCGCTAAGGAATATCCACAGGAAGAGATTGACAAAATAATAGACGAGGCTGTAATGGCGGTCAGATCAAAGGCTCATGCCCACAATTAAGGCAGTTATAGATACAAGCGTATTGGTCAGCGTGGCGTTTGCAAAGGAAGGGCTGGCAAGAGAAATGAGGGACATGATTGCTGATGGAGCATTTACCCTTGTCACCTCAAAGGAACTCATGACAGAGCTTTACAGAGTTCTTCATTATCCCCGCATCTTGAAACAGTTCAAGCCCTTAAAGGAAAATTTAGACGAGTTTATCGGCATGATTATGGAGAAGGCTCTGATTGTCAGGGGCAGCTACAGTACAAAAAAAATTGCCGACGATCCTGCTGATGATATGTTCCTCGCCTGTGCGATGGAGGCTAAGGCGGACTATATCGTCTCCCGTGACCCGCACTTAAGGAACCTCAAGCACTTCCACGGCGTCAAGATTATTGATGTCAAGGCGTTTGTAGAAAGAGTGAGAAAGGGATAAATCTCTTATCCTCTTTCAGAGATCTATACTACACTTCTTATAACCTCGTTTATTCAAAGCTTATTATTGCACAGAAACCATTTGTGTTTAATAATCTCCATTATTTAGGTGGTTACTTGCCCTTGTCTAAATAAATAATGGAAAAAATGACCAACATCAGGCCAATAATAATTGCAAAAATAGCAGTTATGAAAAAATGAATGAAAAATTCTCTAACGTTCTTCCACCCCAACCATAAGAACCTATCACAGATGCAAATCTCAATTTTGGTCTTAATGCATTTGCAAGATAAGTTGCGTAAACGATATTCGGATGCGGGCCGACTAAGACCGTTGGTGAAGCTATGAGTTCATCGAATAACCTTCTATCCCAGTCTATTGCACCTACTGAGTAATACTACAGCGGATTTTCCTATAGACAAATAAAATGGCATCATGTATCATAGCATTTGAAAGGCGCGTGAAGGAGCGCAAAGTCTCGTTGCCGATCGTTGAACATGACTTTCGGCGACTCAATAT
>JBFLZS010000102.1:0-9044 GCA_040756135.1 Nitrospirota bacterium | reverse complement strand
ATTTCGCGTACTTCGGCTATCTCTCTGACGCTGAATTCTCTGCCACGATATTTGACCGCCTTCTCCATTCATGATGTTATACCATAAATGGCAGCGGAACGTAAGCCCCGCTTCACTGAAGGGTTACATCCTGATCGGAAATAAAAAATAAATTCCATTTCCTTATTTTTTGAAAGATTATCCAATAGCTCTGACTTGGTTTCCAAAACGGCGTCAGATCAAAAGTCTGCACCAAATCGTTAAGAGGGACGCTGCAAACGCCAGTTATCATTTTATGATAAAATTGAATAATGCAATTTGAATGGGACAAGGAAAAAGCAAAAAAGAACCTCAGAAATCACAAGGTGTCATTTGAAGAAGCCATGACAGTATTTTATGACCCGTTATCAGCAACCTTTGATGACATGGATCATTCAGATGACGAGGAAAGATTAATAACCATCGGCTACTCTTCTCGTAGTCGTCGCTTGTGGTATCGCATGCCGAGAGAGGAAAAACAATACGTATCATCAGCGCGCGGACTGCAACTGCGCACGAAAGGAAAAAACATGAAAGCTAAAGAAAAGAAAATTAGTGATGAATTACGCCCCGAATATGATTTTGATTATTCAAAAGCTATTCGCGGCAAGTATTACAAACGTCTTCTATCCGAAGGAGCTAATGTCGTAATGCTTGAGCCAGATGTTGCTAAATCATTTGCAGATTCAGATGCCGTAAATAAGGCATTGAGGTCTTTACTTGATTTAACGAAAACAACACAGCGCCTAACAAAAAAATCCAGCGGACGGGGAATATCTGCTCATTGATTTTGGCTAAGGTCATATCCCCCGCCGCTGATTTCAGTCGTTCTGCAAAGGAAGAGATGAAGAAAACAGGACAGAAACCGGACCCTTACCTGAAGAAGATCCGCAGACACTGGAGCGCCATATTAGTCATATAAGTTCATTTAAAGCCATTTTTAGGTTGCTATAAATAAAATATATGTGTATAATCACAGCATTATAAGCGTCATAATAAATATATAATATGGAACTGAGAGATTATTTCATAAAAGATCTGCCTCCAAGACAAAGGCAATACGAAGCAATACGAGCCGTTGCCTTCAACGAAGGGGACATAAAGGATATTGCTGAGCGCTTCAGGTATAAACCGCAAACGTTGAGAATGCTAATCAACCGGCTTGTGCGAGAAAAACTTCAGCTTTTTCCCGATATAAAAAGAGGGCCCAGAGGGAGGCATATCCCATTAGAGACAGCGAAAATGATTATTCAGTTGCGCCGGAAGAAGATGTTGAACTCCAGGGAGATTACGGCAGAACTTAATCAGTCAAACATATCCATTGGTGTAAGGACAGTAGAGAGGATACTGGGCGATGCAGGTTTCCCGAAACTGCGCCGCAGAACAGATAAAGAAAGAGGGCTTAGTAAAAAAGGCACAATAATACCGGAGCGTTCCATGAATCTGTCCCTGAAGAGGCTTCAGCCGTTTCGGATCGACTGCCAGGTAGCCGGCATCTTTTTGTTTCTTCCCTATATTCTGAATACGGGTATCCTTGATATCGTGCAGGGATGCGATCTTCCGGAATCCGGTGACATCGGGAAACAACAGGCAGCCTTATCCATGTTATTGCTGAAACTGATTGGCAATGAACGGCTGAGCCATATAAAGCAGTACAACACTGATACAGGATTCGGGGTTTTTGCCGGGTTAAATGTATTGCCGAAGCCCACGTATATGTGCTCTTACTCCTGCCGCACTGAGGCTTCTGTTGTTATGAAATTCCAGCAAAGAATAATGAAACACTTTAACAATTTCTACCCTGATTTGTATCGGGGCAAGACCCTCAATCTGGATTTCCACTCAATCCCGCACTTTGGAGATGAATCCCAGATGGAAAAGGTTTGGTGTGGCACTCGTGGGAAGTCACTGAAGGGGGCCAACACGTTTTTTGCTCAGGACGGCGAAAGTGATGCGCTGATATATACCAATGCCGATATTAAAAGAGTAGAGTCTTCCGATGAAATCAAAAGGTTTATCGATTACTGGGGAGAGATAAAGGGAATTGTAGATGAGACACTGGTCTTTGACTCAAAACTGACACGTTATGACGTTCTATATGAACTTGATAGAGATGGCATTAAGTTCATCACCCTGATGATACGCAGTAAGAGCCTTATAGAAGAGGCAATGAAAATCCCTGAAAATCGCTGGCAGAAGGTTTACTTGCCGATTCCAAAACGAAAGTACAAGCATGTAAAAGTACATGAAAGCACGGTAGCATTGATTGCAGGGCAAAAGGCTTTCAGGCAATTAATCGTTAAAGCTCACGGGAGGGCCAAACCTACCTTTATCATCAGCAACAACGAGAAGTTAAAAAATGCAGACATCTTGACCATATATGCAAAGAGGTGGCACATTGAGAATAAACTTTCAGATATAGTGAAATTTTTCAATTTGAATGCTCTCTCTTCCCCGATCATGATCCGTATCCATTTCGATTTGCTTTGGACAATTATTGCAGATACGCTTTACCTCCTTCTGGCAAAGGATTTAAGAAGGTTCGAGAATTGTTCTGCTCATAAGCTTTTCAAACAGTTTATCGATATGCCAGGACAAATTGATTATGACGGAAACATATTCACGGTAAGAATCAGAAAACGGGCGACTACTCCCGTTCTGCTGGGAATTGAGAAATTGAACAAAGAGGTTCTTGTCCCTTGGCTGGATTATAAACCTCTGAGGATTATCTGGACACCATAAGAAAAATGACGCTTAAAAACCCTGTGAAAATCGGTGTTCAACAGGATGCCATTTGTGTACTTTATGAAGCTGTTACTGGATCAAAACTCACAATCGATGATTTAGGCTCATGGCAAAAATTGCGCTTTCTCAGAAATACTTGTGCGGGGCACCCTGCAAAAAGAGACCGTCCAAAGTCAGAGCCATTAACAAGAACATTCATGGGGAGAAATTTTGGTGACTATTCGTTACTTACTTATGAAAAATGGGAAAAACCAAAAGCTAAAAGTTCGTCAAGCTCTCCATTGGACAACATATCCCATCCTCAAGTTGAACTTGGCAGTTTAATTGATGCTTATGAAAAAGAGGCTGCTGAAATACTTCATAAGATATTAAGGTATATGGAAACCGAATGGCCAAACACCTAACAAAGGCATCGAGACCGACGCCGATTAGCGTCGGTCATTTTTAAGAAAAGGTATTAGGCGGCGCGGCTCATGCCCGTCGTTCCCCCCTCCGCTTCGCTCCGGGGGGAATGCGGCAGTTGAGCAGCGAACTCCTGAACCTCCCCTTCGCTCCGCTCCGGGGAGAACCAGGAGTTCGAGACAGATGCCCTCCGGGCACTGCTCAACTGCCGCATTGAATTCGGAGAAGAGATGCCAATGGATAGACTTACGACAACTATCAAACGCCCTTGGCTGGCGGAAATCATTGCAGGTACAAAAAAATCGAGTATCGAGAGATCAAGCCGTACTGGCGAGATCGCTTAGCTCAGGTGAAAGTACCTTTTGAATTACGATTAATCAATGGCATGCAGCAGCGCGCCCCCGAAGTTACTGTTCTCATCCACAAAGTGAAGAAAGATACGCGGAATGGCGTCTATGAATTGCATATCAATAAAGTCGTCTCGTTCACGAACTGGGATCGTTCTCGTAGTGTGCCAATGTAACGCTGCCTTTACAGCCTCAGCCATCAGTTCACTTAGTACCCGCCCCCGCCCCAACAAAGTCACTTGACAATAATAAACAAATTGTTTATAATTTTTTATGATTCAGTCATTTGCTTCTTCCGAAACGGAACGCTTCTTTGCCACCGGAAAATCGCGCCGCTTGCCCCGGGACATACTGAAGCGTGCAGCGATGCGCTTGACACAGTTGGATGGCGCCGTGCGCCTCGACGATTTGCGAAACCCGCCTTCCAACAGACTGGAAGCGTTGGCTCATGATCGCGCCGGCCAATGGAGCTTTCGCATTAATGACCAGTGGCGCGTATGTTTCCGCTTTGAAAATGGTGACGCTTATGACGTCGAAATCGTTGATTATCACTAAAGGAGATACAGATATGGTTAAGAATGGTTTGCCTGCAATTCATCCGGGAGAATTCCTGGCAGAAATCTTGGGAGAGATGGGTATATCTCAGGCTGAGTTCGCGCGCACTATCGGGGTATCGCCGATGCGGATTTCGCATGTAATCAAGGGCGATCGTCCGGTGACGGCGGAACTGGCATTGTTGTTCGGTCGTGCGTTTAACCAGACGCCGCAATACTGGCTCAATCTTCAGGCGTCTTACGATTTAAAAATCGCGAAGGCGAGTATCGGTAAGCGCCTTGCTGGCATACATGCCCTCGCGCATGCCTAATTTCCCGTCAAGCAATATACCCGAGAATAATTTCAACCTGCGCCTCGACAGCGACGCGCCAAAGGCTGCGCGTCAGGCACGCGTTACTACACGTACACCTTGATCGTCTACGTCAGGCCAACATTTGTTTCCAAGAGAAACTTGCTACCGTGGCACAAAAGCTAAAATGTGGAGTAAAGAACAGAACGGGATCAAAAAATATAGCAAGGCGCTACTTTCTAAGATGGAATATGCATCTTGAACTTTTGTCTTAGGAAAGACGGCCTGTTTAAAGCTCTATAATCTCTGCTTCCATCTTATTTAAATCTGCCAGTGCCACTGTTGATTTTCCGTAAAGCCAGGTGCCGACCTCTCCGGGGTTAACGATTAGAGTGTTTTTAACTTTCCTTATATCGGGTTCGTGAGTATGTCCATATATGACGAGGTCAAAGTGGCCGCTATCAGCGAGTGCATCAATAATATGATGTTCATGCATTACAATGATTTTTTTATTATTCAGTGTGAATATGTATGGTTGGTTATGGATATTTCCTTCGGACCTTTCTAAAAGCAGAAGCTTATCTCCATCGTTATTGCCGAATATGCCTACATACTTACAGTTAAGTTCTTTAAAAAGTTTCAGTGTAAAAGGCGATGTATAATCCCCTGCATGGATCACGTGTTCAACCTTCCTGCTGTTAAAAAGCTCGATAGCCTTCCTTGTGGGAATCAGGTTGTCATGAGTGTCAGCTATAATTCCGATAAGCATATTACATTCTCCTTTTATCAACCCCACATTCCCCCCCAACGGGGGAGGGTTAGGGATGGGGTGATTATAGTTTTATATACCTTTTATGTTATGTTTGATGATGTTTTCTATCCCAATGCGTATCATCATTATTGCGATTGATGCAAGGAGAAGAGCCATAATCTTCGAGAACCCAATTATACCACCTTTTCCAAAGAAATTTATAATCCGCTCGGCATTAATTAGCGAAATCCAGACGATAAATAGATTGAGCATTAGTGAAATAATTGTTGGAATGATACCATAATGATCTACAAGAACCAGGATGGTAGTAAGCACCGCAGGCCCCGCAATCAAGGGGACACCTATAGGAACTATACCAACCCTGCCAACAGGTTTCCATCTTTTTTCGGCGGTTCTTATGAGATCAGAGATTGCAAAGATAAGAAGGACAAGTCCGCCAGCAATCTTGAAATCATCTGCTGTAATCCCCAATATTCTAAAAATTGCTTCTCCCAGCGCTATAAATAAAAAGCTCACAACCATGGCTGTGAGTATTGATTCTCTAACCACTGTCCGCCTCGTTGACGTCGTCATATCCTCAGTCATAGAGATAAAAATGGGGAGCAGTATAAAAACATCAATCGCAACAAAAAGTGGTATAAAAGTATGGGGTAGTACTTTTATAATGTTTTCCATTAATGTAATTATACTACTCGTTTAGTAAAATTATAATTATTTTAAAGCATGTTAAACAACATGGCTATAAACACCTTTACAGTTCTTTTTCCTCATCAGCTCTTTAAGTAGCCTCTTCCCTTTATTCTTTAATCCTTGCTACAACAAGGCATCATGCTATATTATGAATTTATGGAAAAGAACACGCCCCATATTGTCCCGAAATATATTATCTATGGTTTTTTCACCCTTGGTCTCATTTCTGCTGTTGCATTCAGGGCAATAATAGTGTTTCAACGTTTAGAGCCTTCCTGGATAAGGCCTGTCTGGTATATCGGAACAATCGGATATTTTTTCTTTTTTCTATACCGGTATATAATCACGAAAAAAAGGAAAAGGGCTATACAGGAATTTCAACTGATAGAAAAAGTTAAAACTAATGCCTGTCTGACAGATAAAGACAGAGAAATAGTTTTATATCTTCTTACATCTGTCAAGTCATCTTTCGAAGACATTAACTATGCCATTATATTTCTATTGTCTATCATTGCCATTGCAGCTGACTTATTTTTCAGTACAATGTAGAGATATAAAAGAGGATACCTTCTAACGTGAATAACAAAAAAGTATTCCCTGAAACTTATTCTGATTTAACCGATTTCAATTCTCTCCAAGAATATACGAAGACCCCGGTCATCAAGAAAGGACCTCCACCATCACAAGAAAGGATTTATATACTCACCTCACTGAATTAGCAGCTTAATTTTTTTTCTATTAGCTACGGCATCTCGGGCATAAGAATCTCCCTGAAAACCATGGGGTTTCATGTGAAAAATCCGGGATCAATTCGAGGAGTAGAGGTGCCTGACACTTCTGGCATCTCAAGTCATTGAGGTTGAAGTCCGATGACAGTTTTTTCGCATCATAGGCGTTTTCCCTGATTTCTACTAAATAGTGTGTGAGTTCCTGAGTTTTAGGCTTTTGGCTGATGACCTTCCTTATTTGTTCAACAACTTCATTCGGCTTGGTTGTTGCTTTTACAATATAACCTGCAGCGCCGAGGTTCAATGCCTTCTCGACTTCCTCAGGCTGGCCCTTTGCAGAAAAGACTAACACCGGGATATCGGAGAGTTTAGGATCTGTTTTTACAACCTGAAGTACTTTGTAGCCATCCATAACAGGCATCATGAGGTCCAGAAGGATAAGGTCTGGTTTTTCCTGCGAGAGTATCTTAATGGCTTCCATACCGTTGTCTGCCGTAAATACCTGGAATTGCTCAAATGTCAGCTTATTCCTGTACATCTGCTGTATAGTCTTTGAATCCTCAACAAGCAATATCTTGTTTCTCATAGTAAAATTCTATATAACACTTGATCATATGTCAACAAATGATTTTATCGAATCCATAAAAAGCGATAGGAGATTCAGACTTCATATCTCAGGACATAAATATATCCCCCCTGTAAAGGCACAATATATTGATGAATGTCCATTCGAGGACGGATGCCCTTCATGTATACAAGATCCACAGTGAGGCTTAGGCAACCAGCCACTGGATAAGGAAGAGGCAAAAGAGTTGCTTAAAAGACGGCTTTTATGATGCTAATTAAAAAGAACCCCAAAGTTTCTGCTTTTGTTACCTTACACATGAAGTGATTCAAAATAAACTCTTTTTGGCATGAAAATTTGGACGTGTGCCAATCTTCTTTTAATTCTTTTTACAAAAATTCCATAGGCTTTAATAGGCATAAAGCTCTTAATCTTTCTGTTCCAACTTTCTCCGATACTCCCTCGGTGACACTCTGTATGATTTCTTAAATACTCGCTCAAAATGTTCAACATTTCCGTAGCCCACAAAAAAGGCTATTTCTGTTATGCTTAAATCAAGATTCTTGAGAAGTTCAGCGGCATTCCTGATTCTAATTCTATTTAGATACGATCTGAATCCCTGCCCAAACTTCTCTTTGAATACCCTGCAAAATTTATACTTGTCCATACAGGCCATGCGCGCAAGTTTATCAAGTGTGAGGTCTTCATTGTAGTTATTCTCTATATATGATGTTATGCCATCCATTATAAATTCATCCCTCCTTATCATTTCTTCAGAATATCCATTACTATCTTCTCCTTCGAGTATTTCTGATAACCTCTTCATAAGATATTTAAGGCTTAATGGTTTCTTTATATAGTCAGTTGCACCTGCCTTTACTGCCTTTATTGCCAAACTCTCACTGCTATAGGCTGTGATCATTATTACAGGAATTGATGGCCTTGCCTCTCTGACTGCCTTTAAAACACCAAAACCATCTTTGTCAGGTAGTAAATAGTCAATGATGGCAAGGTCTACAGGATTTTTCAGAAGATTAATAGCCTCTGAATATCCTGATGCTTCTAATACTTTATATTTTCTTTCAAGGATAAATTTTATCATGTCTCTCACAACTGCATCATCTTCCACAAGAAGAATGGATTTCTTCCCTCCAGCTTCAACGCATAAGTTATTTGTTGGAATAAAGTGATCAATGAAGTCAAAATTTTCTTTTACTTTTTTGGGGATAACCATTTCGTATGAGGTGCATAGCTATCTCAACCATGCCCTTCTCCAACTTCCCCTTATCAAACCGTGCATGCAGTTTTCCTGAACACGGCTTTCCAATCATCTTCTTACAAAGACTTTCTCAACCTCCTACTTGGCCTTCTGGTATAGTTTCTTCTAAAGTTCCCGAATCTTTTCCGGAGTTTCAAGCATTAAGCGATCTCCTTTCCTTTCTTCAGAAACGTGATAAAGGTATTGCCCCTTCCCTCTTTCAAGGTTGTGTTGTCCTTGAAATTCTCCATGGATTTGTCCGATGGTAAAGCAAATAATGTTCCACGAGAAACAACTTTTACAAGATACCCCGGAAATTCAAATCCCTGTGAAATATGAACTATTCTTGTTTTCGTCAGGTGAAGTTCTAATCCCGGTTCTCCTTCTAAAACCTCTCTGGCTTTTTCTAAGGCTAAATTCGCTTCTCTCTTTGTCTTACATACTATGACAACGTCATCAGCAAACTTCATAACTCTGTAGCCAGACTCTGCCCTCTAATTTTGGATACTTAAGGTTGTTCCCATTTCTGAGATTAAAACAAGTATAAATATAACACTACAGCGGATTTTTTTTAACACGTGACCTCAGTTTCTTTTTCCTGTGTGATCGATATGCAATGTAATTTCTCATCGTGTAATATCTCACAATTCCTATAGCCTCTGTCAGCGACATCGT
>JBFLZS010000101.1:0-9215 GCA_040756135.1 Nitrospirota bacterium | reverse complement strand
TAAAAAGACCCCTGATGAATATCTAAATTATCTTGTTAATACATACAACCGGTCAGCGAGGAAAATTACTCCTGAGAAAAATAAGATGAAGGTCCTGTTTTTGCCTGAAACCGTTTATGTTTTAATGTGGAGGCTTCAAAGTGCAACAAACGGGTTGAGTCTTTACCAGAATATCTCTCCTGTTGCAGAAAAAATCGGTGAAAAGATATTTGATGAAAAGCTTTCCATATTCAATGAACCACTGGATGACTCTCTCCCCGGTGCCAGGGCATTTGATGACGAAGGGACTCCATGCAGCCGATTTCCTGTAATCGAGAGGGGGGTGCTCAGAAACTTTTATTATGACCTTTACTTTGCACAGAAACTAAAAACCTCTCCCACAGGGCATGGTTTCAAAGGCTCTGTATCCTCAAAACCGGTCCCATCGCTCAGTCACCTTACCATATTGCCAGGCAATACATCATTTTCCGACCTCATAAGATCCATTGACAGTGGAATAATCATTGCTGATGCACTGGGAGCACACAGCGGCAATATTCCAAATGGAGATTTTTCAATAGGGGTCTCCCCTGCACTCTATATTGAAAAGGGTGAGATAGTTGGAAACATGAAAGACGTCATGGTTGCAGGAAATATATATGATACGTTGAAAAATATCGTTGAGATAGAAGACACTCTTCATCCGTGTTTCGGGGGCAAATTCCCCTCTATATTATTCGATAATGTGAACGTGACTCCCTCAACTCTCTGAGAAAGTTCCAGAGGCGAAAAGCCATCAAGAAGCACTTCAGAGATTATTGGAAGCAATTACACACAAAGAACCACCCACGGAATATTGGCTTTTGAAATAGAGAGCGTGGAGTAAATGTGGAGATGATGACACAATGTCTTGATGTTATAATGACAGAAAAAAATCAATAGGAAACAGTGAGCCAATGAAAGACTGGAATGTTGTTGTCAGCGTCAAGGAGAAAGGGTTCAACCAAGCAATAAATATTCTCAAAGAATTTGGGCCGACTAGCAAGACAGAATTCTTCAATGTCTTAGTGATGAAGGTGGAAAACATAGGCGAGATGTGTGAGACCCTGAAGAAACGCCAGGAAGAGGATACGTCATATTTATCTTTTCTTTCACGGCTCATCCCGGTCACAAAGTCATTTACTTTTCAGACACCGGATGAGTTCGAACAAAAGGTGAAGGAGATAGTATTAGAATGGATACCACAACTGGAGGGAAAAGGGTTCCATGTGAGGATGCACCGCCGCGGGTTTAAAGGACGGCTTTCCAGCCTAGAAGAAGAGAAGATGCTGGACGAATTCCTTTTTGAATTGACAAAAGAGGGCAGTAATCCCGGTCGTATTACCTTTGAGGAGCCAGACGTAATTATATCAGTAGAAACAGTAGCGCACAGGGCTGGACTCTCACTGTGGACGCGTGAGGATTTACAGAGATATCCTTTTGTGAAGGTTGACGGATGAGTCAATAATGGTGCCATTAACGGAGTGTCGAGAGGGCGCGTAGTGCCACTTTTGAAGCGTCACTGATATGCCGTTCATATTGGGCGGTGAATCTATCCTCACGACGGTTATCAATCACGACACAGATAACACCGGCCCTGTAGCCAAGGGCACTCATAAAATGGAGCAGGAAACTTGCCTCCATCTCCATATTTTCTATTCTCAACCCTTCTATGCCGGTGTCAACAACAGAGAGTACGCCGTCAATTTCGGGAACGGTGAGGGGAATCCCTGACAGAGTCCTCCCCTGATTTGCAAAAAAGCCTGAATTGGTTACCGTCACCCCTCGCTTGAAGTTTAATCCGATCTTATTAGCCTCATATTCTAATGCTTTTATGACATCCCGATGAGCCTTGGAAGCATAGGTGTAGATTTTTCCCTTAAAGCGCGAATTGGCAGGAATAGAAGTCTCAACAGCCTCTCTGATCTTTTCCTCCAGTATTTCCATGTTTTTATCAAAACAGGGACAATCATAGAAAAATCCCGTATTGTCAAGTCCGGCGGCATATTCGGTTATGATCAAAGTGCCTAATTCAGTGTCAGGTTGAATGCCTCCCGATGTGCCGACCCGGATTATTGTGAGCACATCGTGAACAACTTTTCGTGTCTTTGTTGGAAAATCGATTTCGTTTAATGCTACGATTTCATTCAGTACAATCTCAATAGAAGGAGTTCCCATTCCTGATGATACAATCGAAACCCTCTGGCCTGTCTCTTGAACAATCCCTGTTATTGTCCTGAGCCCTCTATTAGATTTATCAGCTTCTATTGTGCTGAAGTATTCTTGTGCAATAAAAGGAACCCTTTCAGGGTCACCAACAATGATGATATGGTTCGCAAGATCTTCTGGTTTCAGGCCCAGATGATATACCCTGCCTTCGAAAATCGGCAAGTCAGAAGTCTTGAAGTGAAATTCCTTTTTCAACCCAGTCCTCGACTTTATCCCGATAGCTTTAAATATCTTTCTTGTCTTCCATTAACTGTAACCAGAGAATAATTTAAACCCGACCGAGTGGAAATAAATGAATTAATGGCGGGAGCGTGTGGGAATCGAACCCACCCTGCCCGTTTGTAACAGACAACACCGGATTTGAAGTCCGAGAGGGACACCAGAACCCTATACACTCCCTATGGTAAAATAATAGCATATTAAAGGTTCACAATGTATCAACAGGTATAATCATGGGAGAATAAAATGAAGATTGAGCATTACTCTTTTGGGAGGATTATAATTGATGGCAAAACCTACACCTCTGATGTGATTATCTACCCCGGAAGTGTTGATTCTTCGTGGTGGAGGAAGGAAGGGCATAATCTTAATATCGCTGACCTCACTAATGTTATCAATGCAAAGCCCGAGGTTTTAGTAGTCGGGACTGGATCTTCGGGGTTAATGAAGGTTCCAAAGGAAACAATATCTTATCTTGAATCAAAAGGCATTATGGTTCATGTAGCACTTACTGAGAAGGCAGTTGAATTGTTCAACAAACTTCAGAAGGACAAAATAGTAATCGCAGCCTTGCACCTGACGTGTTGATAGCAGGCAAAAGCTGCGGTTTAAAATAATATCTTGCCTGAAACAAGCTCAAGCCTTCCTCTGAATTAATCTCGAAGTTTTTCTTCACCTTGCAGGAAAATCAATTTTCTGCAAGCCTCGTCCACGCCCGAAAGAATTTAAGCGGAATAAGCTGTTAAATCCTTGATAATTTATTAAGAATCCTGATACTTTACTCTATGCCTGAAAAGTATGCTTTGAAACATAAACCAATAATTACAGATCTGACCTTCATAACCAACGAACCTGACAGAAATCTCCTCGACCGATTCAAGATTCTAATAAAGGATACAAAATTCTTCGATGTATTAGTAGGCTATTTCTTTACAAGTGGTTTCTATGTCCTCTGTAAGTCTTTAGAAAAGACAGAAAAAATCAGAATCCTTATTGGCATCGGTACCAATAAAGAGACTATCGCTGCACAGACATTCGGACCGAGAGAGGTGATACTTTCAGAATATCTGATAGGGCTTTAAATTATACACATAATATGCTATATTTTATGTGTAAGGAGGCAACACTATGACAACACGAACAAATATTGTTATTGACGACAGAGTCGTTGAAGAGGCAAAAAAACTAACATCCTTAAAGACCAAAAAAGAGGTTGTTGATTTTGCCCTCAGAGAACTTGTGAATCAATTGAGAAGAAAAAAACTGCTGACCATAAGACATAAAGGATTATGGGAAGGCAATCTTTCCAAATGGAGAAGGAAACGATTTGATTCTAATTGATACCAGCGCCTTTATTGAGTTTCTGAACAAAACAGGCTCGCCTTTTGATAGAGAAATAGAATCTCTTATAAGCAATAATGAAGAAACAGCCATTACCGATATTGTCTTAACCGAAGTGCTGCAGGGCATAAAGGATGACAAGGAATATACAGAAATCAAAAAATCGCTGCTTTCTTTTCCCATATACTCTCTTAAAAACATTGATTCGTATATCTCTGCTGCTGACCTTTACAGAAAATGCAGAAAAAAGGGGCTTACGATCAGAAGCACTATTGACCTATTGATAGCCCAGATTGCTATAGAGAATGATTTAATCCTTCTGCATAACGATAATGATTTTGAAAGTATTGCAAGTGCATGTAATATTAAAATATATAAGACAGGCTCTAAATCGAAATCATAGATTATGCGCCATAATAAATTACAGCAGGATTTCTTCAGTGACATCTGGATAACATCAGGCATCTTTTCAAATCACTACCTTTTAGAATGCCTGCCACTTGCGGGGTCAACAGTCTGGCCTTCAGATGAAGAAGTGCTACCTATATATAAAGCTATCAGAGAAATATATGAAAAGAATATTGTTGGTCTGAGAAAAGGGAATGAGGCAAATACTGAACGGAGATTTATAGATAAGGTTTTTAATAAGCTTGGATTTGGCTACCTGAATCAGGATAAAATCCCGGAAGCAGAACGCCGACAGGTGCCAGATTATTTTCTTTATTCTACCCCTAATAAAGCAGACAAAGCCTTTGAATTAAGGGCACATGAAAAGTATGGATTAGCGATTTCAATCGCAGAAGCAAAGCGATGGGATCATAACCTGAACCAGCCTTCCTCAGGTACATGGAAAGCTCCAAAAGGCAGATATCCGCATCAACAGATAAGGGATTACATAAATGAATCAGAACAGATTAAATGGGGAATTCTTACTAATGGCAAGGAGTGGAGACTTTACTTTAAGGGAGGACGATCAAGTAAATTTTTTGAAATAGATATCGAGAGATGCCTTGGAGATATTCAGAGGTTTAAGTATTTTTATGCCCTTTTCAGACCTGATGCCTTCATAAAAGATAGTTCTGGAAGATGTCTTCTTGATTACATTTTTGAGCAATCCCTGAGATTTCAGGAAGACGTTGAAAAAGACCTCAGAGAAAAGGTTTTTAAATGTGTTGAATTGCTTGGACAGGGGTTCTTGTTGAGAGAAGAAAATCACCTCACAGAAAAAGACCTTGATTCCATATATCATTACAGCCTTTCCTTACTTTACAGAATTCTTTTTGTGCTTAATGCAGAGGCGAGGGATTTGCTATCAACTAATCCTCAAACAAAATACTACAAACACTACGGACTGCAACGGATAAAAGACAGGGTAAGACGAGAAAAGGGTGAATTTATAAATGCCAAGACTACATTATATGATGAGTTATTAGCGCTCTTTCACCTGATTAATGGTGACAATGAAAAACTCAATAAAGACTTGAAAATCCCGAGATACAACGGAGGACTTTTTGATCCTGAGAAATATTCATTTCTTGAAGAAAAGAAGGTAGGAGATGATGTTCTTTCAGATGTAATTTATGAACTCGCCTACCGTATAGATAAGAATGGAGAAGAGCATAGAATTGACTATAAAGGTCTTGGGGAAAGGCATCTCGGAACCGTTTATGAAGGTCTATTAGAGCATAAGTTTAGCTTTGATAATGGTAAGGTAGTTCTTAAAAACGATAAAGGTGAACGAAAGGCTACAGGAGCATATTATACGCCTGATTATATCGTTAAGTATATTGTCGAAAATACTCTAGGGCCGATTCTTAAGGAGATAAATGAAGAAATAAGCTCCTTACCCCCCTCTTTAGAAACAACCCTCTTACCCCCCTCTTTAGAAATAATCCCCTCTCACCCCCCTTTAGTAAAGGGGGGAAGGGGGGATTACAAAGATGACTCTTTTGCTGGAGAAGTGCTTAATCTCAATATCTGTGACCCAGCAATGGGTTCCGGGCATTTCCTTGTTGAGGCTGTTCAATATCTCGCTGACGAAATTGCCTACCATCCAACCACGCAATTAAAAACATTAAAAGGTGAGGCAGAGGATGAGGTTAATTACTGGAAACGAAAAGTAGTAGAGTCCTGCATTTATGGTGTTGATATTAAAGAACTTGCTGTTGAGCTTGCAAAACTTTCTCTGTGGCTTAAAACGGTTGACAGAAGCCAACCACTTAACTTTTTAGACCATCACCTTAGGTGTGGCAATTCACTTATAGGTGCGAGAATCAGCGACTTGAATTACCTACCACAGCCTAAAGGCAAAAAGAAGTCTGACATTTATGATGAACAACTTGTTCTTTTTGATACGTCAAAGTTCAGAGAGGATATTACATCAATAGTTAAAGGTTTTCAGTCAATCGAAGACATGCCCAGCGAAAATCTCTCGGATATAAAGACAAAGGAAAAGACATTCAAAATTCTAACGGATGAATTGAATAAATACAGAGAGATTGCTGATTTATGGACAAGTTTATTTTTTGGAAATAGTCTTGAAGAAAAAGAACAGGTATTTGAAGAACTTTTAAAAGACCAGTATAAATTTCAGTTGGGTATATTTGGCCCAGATACTGAGATTGTTGAAAAAAAGAAAGTAAAAATAGGCATGTCAAACAAGATATATAACTTTATAGTCTGTACTCTGCAAAGCCCTGATGGTAAAGAACATATAGCAAAACTCAGTTCTTTACTTGAAAATTCTGAAACTATAGCCAGAGAGAGAAAGTTCTTCCACTGGGAGCTCGAGTTTCCAGAAGTGTTCTTCAATGAAGACGGAAGCCCAAAAGAAAATCCTGGTTTTGATTGTGTGATAGGAAATCCTCCGTATGGTGCTCCTTTTGATTCACACCAAAAAATTTTCCTCAATGAAAAATTCATTACTGCTGAATATCAACTCGAAAGTTTTACGATATTTATTGAACAGGCTCTCTCACTTTTAAAACAAAAAGGGTTCCAGTCCTATATAACACCCACAACTTGGCTTTCTATGCACTACTTTGAAAATCTTCGTACCTTTCTCCTTAGTAATAATCAGTTACAGCAAGTAATCTTATTCAAAGAGTCTGTCTTTGAGGATGCTACAGTAGAGACTTGTATAGAAATAGTAAATAAAAAAAAGCCGGATACAAAAACCATTTTAATGCTTGGTGTTGTTTCTGATAAACCAGAGAACTTGAATATAAAATGTGTAGAGCTTGAACAAAAGAGAGTCGAGAGATTTGAAGGTAAAAGGATAACCGAATATCTGACCCCCAATTTACTCGATTTATTTGATAAAACACGTAAGGCGAGCATTTATTTAAAAGATATTGCAAATATTTGTAATGGTCTGAAACCTTATGAAGTAGGTAAAGGAATACCCCCTCAAACCAAAGAAGTTGTAAAAAATCGCATTTTTGATACTGATTTTAAAAAAGATGATACATACAAGCCCTATCTAAGAGGCGAAGATTTTTTCAAATATAGCTTCATTCTTCAAAAACCACGGTGGATAAGCTATGGAGAATGGTTAGCAGCACCAAGACCAACAACACCTTTTTTTGCTCCCAAAAAGATTATAATTCGTCAAACATCTGACACTTTAATTGCTACAATTGACGATGAGCAATATCTCAATTTGAATAATGTTCACAATCTTGTCCTAAAATCGGAAAATTATTCATTAGAGTTCATTCTTTCCCTTCTTAATTCAAAACTTCTTTCTTTTATTCATAGAGTGATCGTCCCTGAATTTGGAAGAGTATTTGCAGAAGTTAAAATCGTGAACCTTGAAAAGCTTCCCATCCCCCATATCTCTTTCACCACTTCTGAAAAAGAGCGAAAAGAAAGAGTTTCTGAGGCAATTGAACTTTATAAAAACTATATGTTAGATTTTGAGAGGGAAGGAAAGGCTTATGAGAAAACGGAAATCTCAGACACTTTCAATAGAGCAGTGGAGAGAAAAACTCTCGCCGGAGGAAAAGAAACGGCTCTATCTGGAGAGTATTCCCGGCCAAGTAAGCGCCTCCATGGCGTTCGAAGGCGAACGCGTAAGCCTAAAAATGCTGAAAGAGTATCTGAAGACATTGAAAGGTACCCCTCAACCACTCGCTTCATAGAGTCCAGCCTCGGAATTAAGTCATACAGTGAGTTAGCCCCGCACCTTGCAAAAGGTGTTGAAAGAGTAATGGCACACCTTCTTCAATTGAAGCCCCACGAATTAAAAGTAACCTCTGAATTCATTTGCAAGCTTCACAAAGATGCCTTCGGAGAGCTTTTCCCTTCGTGGGCTGGCAGATATAGAGATAGAAATGTTACCGTGAGCAAACATACACCTCCGCCCTATTTTGAAGTTCCTGTTCTGATGCGACAATACTGTGAGGACCTTGAATCAAGACTGTCAACAATAGGGGAAAAACCGCCTGTAACAGATATTCTGCTCGAAACCCTGTCATTTGCAGAAGGCCGTCTCTTAAGTATTCATCCGTTCCTTGATTTCAATGGAAGGGTTGCAAGGATGCTGCTCTTTGCACTTCTTTACAGGCTTGATTTACCGCCTGTGCAACTTGTTCCCACTGAAGGGAACGAAAATGAGAAGACGGAATACCTGAATGCTCTTTCTGAAGCAGATTATTTCAACTGGCAGCCGCTCATAAATATATGGAAGAAAAGGCTGGGAATGAAGGAGTAATGATGAGTCTTGATATTTTGAATTGGGTTGATAAAGAACTAAGCAAAAACCGTAACGATACCGTTCATGACTTCCTTGCCTATCTTGCAGAACAGATGATTGAACTCAATAAGGCTAAGAATGAGGAAATCAAAGGTTTCTTTAAATGGCTTGAGCGGGAAATAGGCTGCAATATTGAAGACCTTAGTGGTAAAACTGTTCTTAAGGATTACCACGAAGGTGACCTTTTAGCCCTTCTTGCTGTCATGAAGAAAAATAAAACAAAGCTCTCCATAGACCCAACAAATCGGAAATTTCAGGAATTGTTAGAAAAACATTTTAATGAAAGCATGGAGATTCTTAAACCTTTAAAAGAAAAAATTAAAGCCACTGATAATCTAATAGACCATACAGTTTATGCTTTATACGGCCTCACGCCTGAAGAGATAGAGATTGTGGAGGGAAGGATAAAATGAGTAAGCTTTAGAAGGTAGGTTGAATATTGGGAGCAAGGGGCATTTATGAGAAACTCCGACAGTCAAAATGAATTATAAAGACGAGTGTTAAGGAGGTTCAAGAAAAGTTTTATAATTTACCTGACTTTTCCCTAAAAAATGTACACTACACATCAGACATATAGAAACTATAGCAGAATCAGGAAGTTTGGGGAAATAAAAAACTTGACATTTTATCTTGTAGTGTATATTGTATACAC
>JBFLZS010000100.1:0-9427 GCA_040756135.1 Nitrospirota bacterium | reverse complement strand
ATATTATTAGTCACTATTTATAATTTCTGAGGCGTTTCATTCATTGTTTCTTTGAATATCAATAGGTTATGTGTTTGAATTTTTTTAAAAAGTCTGTTTTTGTGAAAATTGTGCGGAAGTTAGGTTAAGTTGATGAAGAAAGCAACAATATACTTGGCAGTGTCTGATAGATCAAGGCATAATAAATAAAATTAAGTTAAGTAGCTCTCTTATCACGCTCTCTTTTTAATCTTTCAATTGCCACCATCAGAAGTGAAATAGCAGCAGGGGTGATGCCGGGAATTCTGCTTGCCTGTCCGAGATTTGCTGGTCTTACTTCCTGCAATTTGCTCAGAACCTCTTTAGAAAGACCATTCACAGTAACATAATCAAAATCTTCAGGTATCCTCTTGTTTTCTATCTTCTTTAGCCTCTCTGCCATTTCCATCTGGCGGACAATGTATCCATCATATTTAACCTGTATCTCAACCTGTTTTTTAATTTCAGGTGTAAGGAATTTACCAGAAGGCGAATGTTCATCTATGAATTTATAAGTTATCTCAGGCCGTTTTAGAAGTTGCTCAAGCGATTCACTCGCGTTGGGATTATCAAATTTGATCCGTGTTTTCTTAAGGCGTTGAAGCTCTTCATCAATCAGCCTCTTTTTTTCGAGAAATCTTTGATAAATTGCTCTGTCCAGAAGACCTATCTCATATCCTTTATCCATCAAACGCAGGTCGGCATTATCATGTCGTAAAAGCAGCCTGTACTCCGCCCTTGATGTGAACATCCGGTAAGGTTCATTTGTGCCCTTTGTTATAAGGTCATCAATCAGAACACCAATATATGCCTCGTTTCTTCCGAGGATTAAAGGTTCTTTCCCCTGAAGCTTTTGAGATGCATTAATCCCTGCCATAAGCCCCTGCGCAGCAGCCTCCTCATATCCTGATGTACCGTTAATCTGACCGGCAAGAAAAAGACCTTCTATGGTTTTTGTATCAAGATTGTGCTTGAGCTGGGTTGGAAATACAAAGTCGTACTCGATTGCATATCCTGGCCTCATAATCTCCGCATCTTCAAGCCCGGGAATGGTCCTTACAAACTTTACCTGAACATCATAAGGAAGGCTCGTCGGAATCCCATTCGCATAATATTCTTTTGTTTCAAGACCTTCAGGTTCCAGAAAGACCTGATGTCGCTCGCGCTCCGCAAACCGTACAACCTTGTCCTCTATTGATGGACAATATCTTGCCCCTATCCCTTTAATTCGACCGCTGTAAAGAGGTGAGCGGTCAAGATTATCGAGTATTATCTTGTGGGTTTCACTATTTGTATATGTTATATAGCAGGGAAGCTGTGGATTAGTTATCTCCTCCGTACTATGGGAAAAAGGCGGAGCAGGAACATCTCCATACTGTGGCTCAGTCTTTGAAAAATCTATTGTCTTTGCATCAAGTCTTGGAGGAGTACCTGTTTTCAAACGACCCATCTTAAAGCCTAATTCTCTCAGGGAATCAGAAAGCCCTACTGAGGGGAATTCTCCTGCCCTTCCGGCAGAAAAGTTCTCAAGACCTATATGGACAAGACCTTTTAAAAAGGTACCGGTTGTGACAATGACAGCCCGTGCACCGTAAAAGATACCAAGTGATGTAAGAACTCCCTTTGCTTTTCCATCCTCTGTGACTATCTTCTCTATCAATGCCTGCTTTACATCAAGATTTTCCTGAGACTCTATGACCCTTCGCATTGCAAGCCTGTATAAAACCCTGTCTGCCTGTGCCCTAAGAGACCATACTGCAGGCCCTTTGCTCATATTAAGCATCCTGAACTGGATCCCTGCGCTATCTGTTACTCTTGCCATCTCACCACCGAGTGCATCTATCTCACGTACAAGATGACCCTTTGCAAGTCCACCTATAGCAGGGTTACACGACATCTGTGCGATGGTATCAAGGTTTATTGTAAAAAGGCAGGTAGAAAGGCCCATCCTCGCAGAAGCAAGTGCAGCCTCACATCCTGCATGCCCGGCACCAATAACAACTATGTCATAATCACGGTCTTTGTACATAATTAACTACTATAAAAGATTTTTCTGAACATATTCAATTTGGCCTCCTATATGCCCTGAACCTCTTACTAATACGGTCATAAGTATGAAGACATTGATTATAAAATCCCTCCTACCCTCCCTTTGCCAAAGGGAGGAAATACACCCCTCTTTGGCAAAGAGGGGTGAGGGGAGATTTTTCAATAATAGTGCATTACTTATAAACTCCTTAGTAAATTTATGTCTCCTTACTGATAGCCATCTTAGTAACTTGACTATGTGTATATAATTTTATAAAATACACATGGAGGTGATAATATGAGTACTACTTTAAAAGTAAGAAAACAGTTTATACTTGATTCAGAAAAGATTAAATCTGTCAGAGAAATTACAAAGGCAAAAACAGATACAGAGGCTATAAATAAAGCATTAAATATTGTGATAGCAAATAGCAAGATTAAAAAGATGCTTTTGTCAATTAAGGGCAAGGGGAACATAAAAGACGTTTATGGCAGAACCTCTCGTTAAGGTTATTCTTGATACCTCAATATACATCCCCTTCATTAACGAGGGGATTTCTCACCCTGTACTTGAACTTGAATATGGAACACCGCTACTTTATATGAGCGCAGTAGTTATTGAAGAGCTCTATGCAGGTGCCTCTGATAACAATACTATAAAACTTCTTGATAGATTGTATGGAACCTTTGCAAACCTTGGCCGACTAATAGCTCCTGATGCATCGGATTGGCAAAAAACAGGAAAGGTTATAGCAAAGCTCAGCCAGAAATACGGATTTGAAGAAAAGTTTTTAGCGAAAATAACAAATGATGTTTTAATCGCTCTTTCAGCAAGAAAAATTGGAACTGTTGTGGTTACAAATAACATGAGAGATTTTTTAAGAATAAAAGAGTTTGTGGATTTCAAGGTCTATGGAGGAGTATAAAAAGTACCATGGGCATTTATTATTGACTATCTGAAAATGCGTTATAAGAAGACTCTGAATCTTCCAAGAAGGATTGAGTCTGTTTCAATAGATTCAGGCGAGCGCACAGAATTATTTTCACTAGATTTTCTTAAGACAACTGGTTTTGTGGTTGACGGAATGGAAAAAGATTTAATATTTCCTATGTTTGTGAAACAGAAAGGGCAGATAAAAGTACAAGGGTTTGAGGTTCTTTATCCTATTTCTGTCATTAAATACCTCGTTAAGAGATTTAAATACAAAGGAACCACGTTTGTCAGAGAAGGAGAGAATGTTTACGACCTGAAAACCAAAAGGAGAAGCTCTTCTATCTCTTTCTTCCTGTCACAGAAAGGAGATGTCAGGGGCAACTCCCGAAAATAAAAAGGATTTGCCGCCACGCCTCACCTCTTAATAAAAACCCGGATATTGTCATTGTCCGGCTTGACCGGACAATCCAGTTCCGAAAGCTTTCGGAATTAAAAAACCTGGATTCCCCGATCAAGTCGGGGGATGACGGTTTATTCAAATGATAATTCACGGACAGACTCTAATTTAATTATTCTTTTATAGTTACTATTTTATAGTTACTATACTATAGTAATTATGATAAATCAAGAGAAAATCGGATGCAGAAAACCCGAAGAAACCGAGGATATAAGATAAGAAGAATTTAAGTTGTCAAAGAACAAAAGTGTTTACCGATTATGCCGATTTTTTCTTAATAAGTTTATCTATTAAGCCTTCAAGGAAACCAAATACCTCTGATATTTGTAAATAATTAAACGCCTGAAGCAAAGCTTTATGTATAACCTCCAGTATGCTTTCAGATCTCTGCCTGATATGGTTAAATACACCTTTGACATATAAAAGGTCTTCAAGCAACCCTTCTCTTTTTGTAGCCTTATTAAACAATTGAATGAAATCCCTTTCGGGATTAAATACATTAAGAAAGAGCCATGTTAAATCTATTATATCTTTAGGCTCCGCTCTGCTGACAACAGCACATATCTTGTTAATTGCAATGTTTTCCACCGTATCAACATTAATTGTTATACCATCAATAACTGCGGCTTTTTTATTTCCAGATGCCGAAAATCTATCAAATACATAATCAACTTTTATGCCTCCCTCGTATATGTAAGAGCAGAAAGTTGTGCTTTCTGAAATAGTAGTCAATACTCTGCCAATGTCCTTGAGCAGTCTTACATATTCAAGAAGGTTTACCTCTTTTATCAAGAAAAGGTCAATATCCTTTGATGTTCTGTGGGTAGCATAAAATACAGAAAGTGCGGTGCCGCCTGTCAGAAACAGATTGTTTCGGCTGAATTCATAAGAAAATATCTTCAATAGCAAATTCCGCTGTTCATTGCTCTGGTATCCTTTTATATGTTCTATGACTTCCGGCATCCCTCACCCTTATGTTTTGCTTTCAAGTTCTTCATAAACTCAATAGCATGTTTCCATGCATATATCCTGATTTCGGGGATATTATCCCATATATGCAGCTCCTTAAGACCCTTCTCTATATCCTCAATCTCATATAAATGGAATGCCTCGGTTAGATGTCCTCTTTCAATAAACCTTCTCAGTATAAGGTTAAACAAAGAAGGGTTTCCTGTTTTGAGACTGGCTATAAATCTCTTGAAATCCTGAATAGACAGTTTCCGAGCAAGGGATTCTATCTCAGGATAATCCCAGAAGAGAAAGGAATAGTATTTTTTCTCCCGTGCCATAAGTTCCCTCATTATTGGGAGAAAGGCAGGGACTATTTATTTTATAGCATTTTTAAAAAAGAAAAAGTTTTTTTATTCTTTCTATTTTCAGAATCAAGGCTGTCAAATAACAAAAGGATGTTTTCTATAGAGAACCCATTTTTCATCCCCTGCGTTCTTCAAGAAAAGGGATTAACAATTAAGGGATGCGTACACGTATACGATATCTATCAACCGTAATCAATGCCTTTTTTTCGATATCATCCTTATAAGTTTCTATCAGTTTCAATAATACTTCGCCTTGCTTCCTTGCAGGGATATCAACAAGCCTTATTATTGTTGGATGTGGCAGATTAAAAACGAATACGAGTTCCCCAAAATCTTTATCCGCGGTAACCAATATCAGTTCCTCGCTAAAAGCTTTCTTGATGATTTCCTCATCACCCGGGTCTTTGCCTGATTCCGGTATCCATAACACTTCATATCCGGCATCTCTAAGAGCTTTTACAGCAAAGCCTGAGATGCAACTATCAATGAGGAATTTCATTACTACTCATTATAATAAGGCAGGCTCTATTCTTTCATGTGCGACCATCCGATGAGCATAAACAAGGCAGGCCTGTATGTCTTCTTTCTCTAAAAATGGATAACCTTCCAGTATTTCATCTATGGTTGAACCTGCTGCAAGCATTCCAAGGATGTGTTCCACAGCTATGCGCATACCACGAATAATCGGTTTTCCACCAAATATTGAGGGATTAAAAGTAATACGCTTCAGAAGCTCTTCATCTTTCATTTTTAGTCTCCTGCTAATTGCTTTGTGAAAATATTATAACATAATCATGTATTGAGTCTTTTAAAAGAAGTAGTCAAAGAACAAAAGGATGTTTTTTATAGAGAACCCAATTTTCACCCCGACGTTATCCTTCAAAGAAACGTGAAAACTCGCCTGTCAATTTTGTATACAAATACTCAGAAGCACCGTGTCCCTTATCTAAACCAATAACGAATAAATTGCTATTGTTTACCATCTTTGCCTCGTCAAATAAAATATCTTCACCCAAATTGTATTCATTAGACTTTCCTTTAAGGTAGTTTATTAATTTGGACGATTGGTCTCTCTTAGCCTGTCCTACAAGTGCCCAACGATTGAATCTTACCCAATTGCCGACTTTATTTTTTAATTTCACGATAACTAACCCATGACTTAGATATCCCGAATCAATCTTTAAATTTGGCCTCTCGGAAAAACAATAGGCTTCCTCTATAGTGATACTACAGCCTAACCAATTTACAAAACTTCGAGGGTGTTGACTTAGTTTTAGAGAAAGAAGTCTTAATTGTTCAAAATCGATATGAAACGGCGGCTTGTCTATATAAGAAACTACCCATTGGCAATCTTCAGATAATTCCTGGCCTTGATATTGCAACCTTATGCTTGGAAATCCCTGTCTAAAGCCGTGTTGTTTAATAAAATCTTCTGGCATATTTTTAAATTGCTCCAGCCAGTCTTGATCTCTATCTGCATTCAACCCCAATTGTTGATAATACTTTTTAACATAATCGTTACTGCCTGTTGTAATATACATTCCTAATGCCTGAATTCTTCTCGGATATTCAGCTTGATAATAGTGATTATCGAAATCTCCGAATGCTGCACGAATAGCAGAGGTCAGTTCACGGCGTGTCATTAAATGATTATTGGACGTTATCATTTCCTTAATTTTTCTAAATGCATCAATGCCCTGAATCCACATAGCTGCCAAGGAGTTGCAAGATGGAATGCGATAATTTGATGGTTATAAAAGCCATCTGAGTTATTGCCAAGTATAGTGTAAAAATCTTCAAGAAGTATATTTGAAAAAATATTTCTTGTAGAAAATTCTCTTTCATTGAAACGAACTATTGAACCTGAAACAGGGAATTTTTGTTCTCGATGGGAAATTACCGTAGCTGTATATAAATCATTCATGACAATTTCCCGCTCATTTTGAATAAAAGGAATTCTTTAAAAAGAGGGTGATAAAAACTGTAACAACCCCGTTTCACTTGAATCAACAATTCCTTTGAGACAAGCCTTCTAACATGTTCGTTAGGATTGCCTGAAATAAATTGTTTGATGTCAGATAGTGTAAACTCATCGGCAAGTTGGCTACATGCAAAGAGAAGCGATTGCTCTTTGTCTGTAGCAATCTGAAGGTCGCTACTGAATCTATCCTGAGCCAGAGATAACAAAATTTCAGGGTATATGGTTTCCAGTAACTCGCGGGTTACGATAGTTTTAGAAGCATGGGCATTTCTGAAAATATAATGACAAAGCAGCTTTAGAAAATATGGATGCCCCTTTGATTTCGCAAATAGTATCTCGATAGCTTCCTCATCAAAGACAAAATCTATAATTTTGTGATGTTGTAACGGCTTAAGGATAGCGTCTTTAGTCTCATTAAGATCAAATGGCATGAGTAATAATTTATGCCAGAAACGGGAGGTCGGCTCAATGGTTTTAGTTCCATAGAAAAAGACCGGTTTGCAGGCAAGGATTGACATATACTTGCATCCCGAACGATTCAATACCTGAAAGGCGTTCCTCAATTCCAAACCAACGGAAGGGATTCTACTCAAAAATTCTGCATTATCAATTACTACTATTACAAGTTTTACAAGTTCCTGCAGATGATCCCACGCCTTATTAAGCAGGTTGCAGAAAGTTGGTAATGGTCAGGTTCCGGCTTCGCCATGAATAATAGCAGCTCGTATATCTATATCGAAATCGTCAGCAAAAAATTGGATGAGTTTTGGCGATTTATCCGGCGGTGGCGATCCAAATCCTATCGTTGGCTTAAAGGAAGTTTCGATTCTTGATGTATATCCACAATAAGAAAGTGTTGTTGTTCGTATGGATTCCAGAATTCTTTCATAAAGGGATGCCGTATCGGATATTGCTCCTTCGCTTCCTTCAACAGTTACGATAAGACAGTTATTTGACAGTGCATAAGGCGTCAGGAAATCAATAAGCGAGGTCTTTCCGATAGCCCATTCGCCGATAATGGCAACGTTGTGAGGATTCCCCTCTTTGCTTGATTCAATATATTCTTTGATTTGACGGACAACATCTTCCCTTCCTGCAAATTCTTCAGGCGGAGCAGGATTATTACAGTTATATGGATTTAGTCTTTCAGCCATTTAAAAATCACAAAAATCACAACAGCCTATAATGTTTAAATAACGAAAATCACAAGTACCTGTGAGTTGCTAAGATTGAGCAATTTCAGCTTCAACAAATTTCTTCGGGAATAATGTATCCCCGCATCGGTACCATTCTACCCTAACACGGCTGCCTCTATTAAGCCATGGCTGTAGAAAATAATCAAAAAACCTACCCTTTTTTCTTTGCTCTATGCGTCTAACATGTCTGAATATGGTGGAACCGCTGACTATTTTATCATCAGGAATATAAGTCTGAGGTGTATCGGTATAGATGCTGCCTTCTGTTTCGTGAACTGAAGCGATTGCCCCCTCATTTGAAACCTCAAACTTAAAAATTGCACGTTTCTTCCCTATATGGATAATATCTGTCGAAGGTATAAACTCTTGAGGATTTTCGGAGATTATATACGCTTCAAAAGATGCCGGGGGCAAAAGAAATTCAAATTCAACCAATGCAGGATATGTCACCCGATTTTTCCTCCCAATGGTCGCCTGAATCTGTGAATACATGAGATTCCAGTCAGTCTGAATATTTCGCATAGAATTTTTCGTCAAAACTGGTTCGGATAATGGAATAGCATCCGAAACGAAAACTGCTGCCAAATCTCTTGTAGTTTTTCCAATGCAATTTAATGGGAAAAAGTCGAGTGCATCAAGCAACGCTCCTCTTAAAACAGTCATGGGAATAAATTTGAAAGTCCTAAGCCTTACATATGAGACAGGATTCCGAGAACAGAAAAGAGAATACAAGGTTAATCTTATTCTTGCATATCTCATCAGCCGCCTATCCTTGAAAGCAACCCGTCATAATAGTTCTTTAAGTTCTGTCGGAATGTGCCTATTTCAATTTGTTGCGCCATAGTAATAGCTGCATTGATGCTGTCATTCATAAAATTCTCTGCTTCCTGTCCCCATATACGGGCAAATCCATTTATTGTAATCCTTTGGCCAGTAACGTTAGGTTGTTGTGTTGTAGCCTGAGAGAATTGATTCACAATATTCTGATAATTTGTCTCGGCCGGATTAACCAGCAAAGCTGAAAGGACAGGAGTTGTGAGATCGTCAATGACTAACGTTTCAATTATGAATTTTCCTTCCCCCCTTGTTGTAGCGGCTCCGTATCCCTGACTTAAGACCGTTTTGAAAGCATAAAAGAACACTCCAAGTTCTAAAGGGGTAGGAGCCAACAATTCTATAAAAAATGGGAAATGAGTATTTGGGTTAACTACTTCATGGGTATGTAACGATATAGATTCCACCATTGAAACAGAAGCTTCTCTAACTGTATTCCTTTCTACCTCGATAACAACCTCGCTTGCAGATTCAATACTAAAGCTGTCTGCATAAAATGTTCTACCTTTTGTATTATATATTTTTAAATCATCATTATTAATACTACAGCGAATGGATTTTTATAGACAAAACACTAAAAAATGTGTAATATGAACATTGGAAGGACGGAGGCGAAGCAATTACCGCACATGGCGGCGGTAGAGCGATGCCGCATATGGCGGG
>JBFLZS010000099.1:0-9637 GCA_040756135.1 Nitrospirota bacterium | reverse complement strand
AACCTCCCTTTTCCAAAGGGAGGCATTACCCCTCTTTGGAAAAGAGGGGCGAGGGGAGATTTTATGGTTATACAATTTCCTATCATTTTTGGGACAATGTCCATTCTATTATGAGAACCTTAATAAGAAAAGTTCTGCCTGTGTTTAATTGTTTTTTTAATTGTTTGTCTGAATCCAAAATTCATGGGATAAAAGAAGTTCTTGTATGTCTTGTTACCCCATAGTCGCTTAAAAATTGAGGAATAGCTAAAAGATTCCTTTAACACATGATGAAATCCGTCAAGAAGTTTTTCGGGTTTCATCATCTTCGGCATAAAGACAACGTTATTTGTATTATAGTTAGACCAGTCATGATCTATTATTCTTCCCTCATTCATCATTCTTGTATATAATCTTGTGCCTGGATAAGGCGTTAATATAGAGAAGTAACATACATCTATCTTGGCCTTAATAATAAATTCAGCGGTCCGGTCAAAGACCCCCTCGTCATCGTTGTCAAAACCTAAAACAAAAGAGCCATCTATCCCTATGCCGTAATCATGCATCTTTTTTACGACATCAATATAATGGTCCGGCTTATTGAAGCCTTTACCCATCGCGGCGAGGTTATTTGAAGAGAGGGTCTCAAACCCTATGAGAAGTCCCATACAGCCGCTTTTCCTGCAAAGTGTAAGTATTTCGTCGTCCTTTGCCATGTTCACCGATGTTTGCCCCAGCCATTTGAGGTTATAGGGCATAATCCTGTTCAGCAACTCTTTTGCATGATTCCTGTTGCTTATAATATTGTCATCAACAAAAAGGACCACATTTTTTAAGATAAATCTGCCTTCAAATGGTTTTAAGTTTTGTATCTCTTTTTCAACCTCATCAATCGGCCTGTTCCTGAATTTGCCGCCGAACGAACTCGTTACAGAACAGAATTCGCAGTTGTGAGGACACCCACGGGTGGTTTCAATAAAATGAACCGGAAGATAACCCTTGTTCCTGTAAAAACCCCAGTCCGGAGCAGGAAGATTACCAAGAGGAGGGTATCCGTTTTCATGACGGTAAATTTTTTTCATTGTGCCTTGTTTGAAGTCATCAAGAACTTGAGGCCAGAGATTCTCCGCCTCGCCGATAACAACGCTGTCGCAGTGCTGGAGGGCTTCATCAGGCATCTTAGATATATGCATCCCTCCCATGACCACCTTTATTCCTCGTTGCCTGAAGGCATCGGCTATTTCATATCCACGTTTGACAGCAGGTGTCATGGATGTAATGCCTACAAGGTCGGCATCCTGCTTTAAGTCCAGCGCTTCAACTTTTTCATCAATAATAGTCACCTGCCACTCAGAAGGTGTAAGCGAAGCAACCTTGAGCAGTCCAAGGTAAGGGAGTCGAAAGTAGAAGTCGCCGCCCAGAAGGCTTTTTGAGGATAAGGGGGAAATCAGTAAAAGCTTTTTCATAGTTCTATAAAATTGATCTTTAATTTCTTCAGGTCTGTTTTATCAAATGAAATTAGGACGCTATCTTTGTGTTTTGCCATGACAGCGAGAAAAATATCCTGTATAGATTATAGTCCTTATTATGTGATCTTAATAAATGATTTTCTCCAACGAGTCATTCTAATATCAACTTGTTGTTACTTTCATTCTATTCATTACTTCCGGGTCTTTTAAAAGTTTTTCGATTGTGTGATAGATAACACTTCCGAAAGCACGCCCCATGTTCCAACCTGATGTGTCGGTTTCTTCAAAGGTCTTGGACCATTTACCATCATCAGAGGTGAGTACAACGGTCATATTTACCCTCACCTTAGCAAATCCCTGGAAAAAAGCGAATTTGCCCACCTTTACTTTCAATTTATTAGGACTGTCCTTTGAAACGTTAACGCCTCTCTTTGTAAGTTCCTTTGCGTAATCATTGATAAAAAATTGTGTCCATTCGTTGTAATTTGCGTAATGGGTATGACCCCCAATACCAGCAAATAGTTGTGGAGTTGTATTAGGCTCATCATTAATCAGATCAACGGAGAATTTTTCCTGATATTGACTGACCGTATCAAGACCAATTTCCGGGACCGAGCCAGGACTCCATGTGTGAGCACAACCTGCCAAAAACAGAGTAATAAATAAACAAAGTACTTTCAAACCTTTCATCTCTACCTCCCTTTAATCAAAGAATTCCTCGAAGCGCTGCTTCAAGGTATGACAATATTAATGAGTATTCGTCATTGACCCCCAAATACCCCTCTTTGGCAAAGAGGGGAGAGGGGAGATTTTATGGTTATTAACTCGATTCATTTGTTCTTAAAATCCCCCTTCATCCCCCTTTTCCAAAGGGGGAGTGAATGGTGTAGTTAATTTGTTTAAAAGAAATACCTTACTTCTCCCAGATTCCCTCAGTCTTCTTTATGAAAGATACCTCCTTTTATTCCACCATCTGAAGTAAACGAGCGATCCTATCTGTTTTACAATGGCATTCAGAATATTCTTGTCGCCGAGGCATTGTTTGCAATAGGGGTGTACTACCCTGAATGATTGAAATCCTTTTACTACCTTTTGTATTGCCTCTTTATTGAGATAGTCGTGAATCGAGGTGTCGCGGTAATTGTGCAGCGAAGTGTTTCCGTCAAAATCCGTGCAGCAGAATGTATAGTCCCCATTCCATAGAATCCCGAAATTGTCCTGTATCCCCGGACAATACCCGAATGCTGCATTTATGTTTTTCCCGTTGAAGTGTATTGCCCAATCCCCCATTATCCGTGTATGGAAATTGAACCTGTCCGTTATCCTAATGGTATTTTCCCTAAATGTCCATATGTTTTTTATCTGCTTTTGCGCCTCCTTATATATGCCCTCGAAAGGGGTATTTATTATTATCCTCTTAGCCCATATTTCCAGATATTTTTTCAAATCAGCAGATGTATCCGCTATACTGACCTCAGAAAAAATCGGAATGATTAATCTTCGAAGAGGAGATGAAAGAAAGTTTATTGTCAATCTTGCCTTCCCTGCATTAAATAAAAAACTCTTTGCAATAGTAGTAATCCTTTCTGCATATTCATCAAAAGCTATTCCTTTTGCCCCTCTGAGAGAAAAGGTTTTTTCATCAGGGGTCTGCAGAGAAATAATTATTTCTCCAACGCCTGCATGGATTATTTCATTGAAGAATCTTTCATCAAGCCGACTCCCGTTCGTTGTAAGGCATGTTTTGACGTTTCTCCTATCGGCATATTCTATGATGTCGAGGAGCCCTGGATGAAGTGTCGGCTCTCCCATTACATGAAAAAGCACCAGTTTCGCAGCCCCTATCCTGCTTACCTCATCTATTACGGATTTAGCCAGCTCCACAGACATCATGCCCCTTTGTCTTTTCATTTTCGAATCAGGACAGAATTCGCATGAGAAATTGCAGATGTTGGTAAGCTCAAGGTGCAGCCTGTTTACAGGAAGCTTTATTGCGCCTATATGCTTAATCATCAGTCCTCTTCTTCCATTGCAATCTTATATAGGGAATGGCGCCCATAACAAACATTATTATCAATGAAGCAATAAATCCTGCGCTTGTTGGCGTAAACACCTTACTACCAAAGTAAGTATATAAAAAACTGACCGGCACAAGCGGGATTAAACTGGCTATGTAAAAATCCTTAAAGCTAATCCCTGAAAGTCCTGCCCAATAACTGACCATGTCCCAGGGCAGATTAAAAAGTCTCATTAACAAAACAGTTTTTATGCCGTGTTCCTTTGATTGTTCTTCTATTTGTTTAATTAAGGTATATCTTTTTATCAGTTGTTCAACTGCATCCCTCCCGATCCATTGTGCAAAATAAAATCCCACCACTGTTGAAAAGGCGCCTCCGATAACCACGTATAGCGTTCCCCATACTTTACCGAATAATAAACCTGCTATTATGGTCAGTCCCATTGACGGCAGAAAAAACAGGACAGATTTTATAGTACAGATTGCGATAAAGAGCAAAGGCACTGCAGCGCTGTTTTCCTTTATAAAGGCTTGAATACTTTGAGGGCTTAGTCTCGGGTATAGGAAAATACAAAGGATGATTATGGCAATAAGGGTAATGAATTTTACGAAGGAAGCAATTCTACTAATGTTTTGTCTCATATTAACAGTCTTAAAATAATGACTACATTATTTTGTAAAATCCCTCCTAACCTCCCTTTGCCAAAGGGAGGAAAAGTCCCCTCTTGAGAGGGGTGTAGGGGTGTGTTACCCCTCTTTGGCAAAGAGGGGTTAGGGGAGATTTTACGAAAAATACATGAAAACATTTGTTCTTAAAATCCCCCTTTATCCCCCTTTTCCAAAGGGGGAGTGTTTGTTACTGAGTATTGTTCTGTTTAAATTTATTTGTGATCCAGACATCTTCCGGGAGTTTTATTTTAAAAGTTTCAGGCTTAAGTTCAGGATTAGTCCTTATGTTCATTAGTTTTGTTACCGTTATATCGCCCTTTGGAGTCGTTGTCTCAAATCCGCGTGGAAGTCCGGTTCCTTCATCGTAATAGACAGTGATAGACGATAAATATCGACTTGCTATTCTGGATAGCGGTGTTAATATAAAGATTAACCCGCCATCTTTTCTGAAGATATTTACGGTAAATTTCTTTTCCATTTCCTGTAAGGAACCGCTCATAAAAGCCATAAAAAAACTCATGATATTTCTCGCTATCAGGTTTTCAGAAAGGGCATACACCTGCGCTTCCTTTATTTCAGGATGATATACTGTCATGGTTTCGCCATCTATAATAGTAATGGATTTTTCAGGCTTTAATATTTCCCATCTGAGCATATTAGGTTTTGCAACCATTACAGTGCCTTCTATATGCATTTTCTTTTTCAGAATTGTTAGTTGTTTTTCCTGACTGACGGAGGCAAGTATGGAATATATATCCTTCTGAAGCGCTTTGATTCTTTCAAATATCTTCTGTTTTTCACCCGCTGAAATCTCACGATTTTCATTATCAGATGCGTGAACAGAAAAAGTGCAGGCAAACATAATAGTAAAAAAAAGTGATATAAACAAACTTATACTAAAGCTACGTCTGTCATTCCCGCTTGCCCCGTTAAAAAGCTCATTTCTAACGGGGCTTGCCGGGAATCTTTCTGATTCCCCCTTAGAAAAGGGGGATGAAGGGGGTTGTTTAAGAAGGATTCTGGACAAGCCAGAATGACAGAATTGACATAAGAATATGGTTTTACTTATTATCAGTCTCAAAATAATGTGGATATTAATTTAAGAAATCCCTCCTAACCTCCCTTTTCCAAAGGGAGGAATAATGCCCCTCTTTAGCAAAGAGGGGTGAGGGGAGATTTTCTGAATAATATCTATTCAATTAAGAGACCCTTAATATGAACTTCTTAGTCTGCTTTCTTACTCTCGACATACTGCTTTTCAACACGATTCCTGAATGTATAGCCGGAGTTATATGTACAGAAAGGATAAAGTTTTCCGTCAGCTGCAGAATAATGGACTGCGCAGCGCCTTATCCTTTGAAGATCATAATTATAATTGTCCATAAAATGCATTCCAAAGATGAAGAATGTCTTATATGTATGGCCTTTGTATTCATCCGTCCATGTATATTTTTTATCAGCGTATCCGTCAAGGGTCTTTAAGAATTTTGTAAAGGTTAACCCTTTTGGCGCGTTCTCTTTTTTGAAATGCTTATGTAAAATGTTGAGTATTTTTAATCCTGAAAACATCCGGAATCGTTTCCTATAAGTTTTTGATGCGAGGGCTTCAATGTCTTTTAATGCATTGAAAAGGTCCAAAAATTTTGTAATTGGTACCGCATTTCTGTTATTGTCAACAAACAGTAATGTCATGGCTCCACAATGGGGATGACACGTGTGGTTTGTAATGGATGTTCCTGTTAATGATTCAGCAAGCTTTACAAAGGGAGTGCCTGAATTAAGAGAAAACCAATCATTATAAGGGTCTAAAAAACCTATTTGTTTGCTGACGTCCAGTATCATGTCGGCGAGGGTATACCTCTCTCTCATGCGATATTCTTCAGAAAATCTGCCTGTAAAGACAATAGGCTGCATAGATATGCCTGTCATGACATCAAGATTATTAAAGGCAAGATCAATCAAATTGCCAAGTTGATGATCATTAACCCCTCTGATTATGGTTGGAACAAATATAATTCTAAGGCCTGCTTTTCTTGCAGATTCAATTACCTGAAGCTTCATTTCAAGGAGCTTTCGTCCCCTGATCTTTTCAAAGACATCATCGGTAACCCCGTCCATCTGGAGATAAATATACTGTAACCCTGCTTCCCGTGCCTTCAATGCAAATTCAGGGTCGGCAAGTTTTACGCCGTTAGTGGCGACCTGAATATGTGTAAAGCCAAGCTCCCGGCTTGCTTTTACAATATCAAAAAACCTCGGATGGATTGTGGGTTCTCCTCCAGTATATTGAACAGTGGTACATGGGGCAGGTTTCTCCTCGCGAAGCCTCTTAAGCATGAAAACAATTTCATCAAATGAAGGCTCGTATATATATTTGTTGGAATCAGCAAAACAGATATTGCAATTGAGGTTACACCTGCCGGTAATATCTATATTAGCGACAGAAGTATGGGTTAAATGCATGTTGCAAATCCCGCACTCTGTAGGGCACCTGGAAGCTCCCAGAACCGGGGGATTTGAAAAACCCTGTCCGTCCCTGAAATGCCATTTTTCCAATTCTAAAAATATCCTGACATCAGAAGAAATAATATCGGTAAAGTCTCCATGGATAGGACAATTCTTGGTCATCAGGACCTTCCCTCCCTGTTCATATTGCACTGCCTGAATGACCATCAGACATTCAGGGCATAATGACAATATGTTTTTGGGAAGACCTTTCACCAGAGGAGGGATAGGACTCCCTGTTAACGTAAAACCTGCTCTCTCAGAATCCTGGCGATCTGTTGCTACTTCAGGGAATGAAACTGTTTTTGTAAGCATACATGCCTCCAGGAGATTAAATTGGGACAAAATTATACCACTGGTCGGGGTATATTATAATATACTTTTCAAGGAAATCTATAACTCTTTTGAGTGTTTCATATTCTTCTTTTTCGCTGGTTACTTGAAATGGACCCTTAACTATTCCCCTGTATCCATCTTCTTCTCTTACGACAAATGCTACTATGATCAAAGCGCCCGTTAGTCTGCTTAAGATAAAAGGCCCCCTTGGGAATGGAGTTGGTTTATTAAAAAATTTAATTATAATACTATGTGGCCTATCATTGTATCTATCAATTAACATTGCAACAACCTCTCCATTATAGAGGGCCCTTGTAAGTTCTATTGAAGAAAAGGGAGAGTTGCCTATAGTAATAGTTTTAACACCAAATCTTTCCCTGTACAGGCTGCGAATAATTTCTATTTTGTAATTTTCATCCGGAAGTGTTACTACATTTGTTTTGATCCCATAACTTTTAAAAAATATCCCACCAAGTTCCCAGTTCCCAAGATGTGCGGTTAGTAATATCATTCCCCTGTTCAACCGCAAGATATTATTTAAATTATCCTTGTCGTCAAAATGAATAATTTGTTTCAATATATCACTCTGACTAAATCGTGTAAATCTACCATAATCTACAAGGTATTTACTGTAATTCCTGAATAACTGTATTGTCATTTTAGACAGTTTTCTTTTTGATGCCTCTGGAAAAGCCAATGCGAGATTTTTTTTGACATTTTTAACCGCTGATTTATAGAAAATATAACTTACATCTGCTATTCTTTCAGAAATAGCATATGACAAGGATGTCGGGATATAACTAATCCATCGCGTTCCTAATCTATAAATTAAAGGTAGGTTGAGGAAATGTTCGGCCATATCATTCTACTTAAAATAATTACAACATTGATATGTAAAATCCCTCCTATCCTCCCTTTTCCAAAGGGAGGGATAATACCCCTCTTTGGCAAAGAGGGGAGAGGGGAGATTTTCTAATATGAGACTCTTAATAACCAAGAACAGCCTCATAAAAAACCTTATCAATTATAAAATCAATAGCCAATGATACCAGATTTTCCGGAAGTCGGAATTCCTTGAGCCTTATCATGTCCTTTTCTGTCGTAACAATCCAGTCTGCACCAACCGTTTTTGCATTCCTTGCTATTGCCTGGACATCACTCAAGCTATATCTATAATGGTCTCTAAAAGTTTTAAACTCCTTTAACTCTATCCCCGTCGATAAAACAGTTTCTTTGAACGATTTCGGGTTACCTATTCCACAAAAGGCAAAGAATTTTTTCTTTTCTGCCCAGTCGGGCAGCATTATTTTACCAGTTGCTGCTGCGAATTTTGTATGCCTACGTTCTGCAAAAAAAATAGAAGCCTTTGAGTTGTACCTTTTGATTTCCTCAATTAAACTTTTGACTTTTGACATTTGACTTTTGTTAACCTCTCCCTTGCTCTCTCCCTTCGAGTGGGAGGGGATCTTTGTTATTACAATAATGTCAGCCCTGTTTAATGCACCTATGGGCTCCCTTAAAGAACCAAGCGGTAGCAGTCTTCTGTTACCAAACGGACTTTTACTGTCAATAAGCAGGATATTTATATCTCTGAAAAGCCACCAGTGCTGAAAACCGTCATCGAGGATGAAAAGGTCAGGACGAAGATCTGAGGGCAATGAACTAAGTGCGAACATGCCTGCCTTATACCTATCTTTACCCTTTATAACAGGGATATCATTTAGTTTCTCAGCCATAAGAAGGGCTTCATCCCCTGCCTGATATTCATCCAACAATGGCCCTTCACCTTTGCTTACAAAACAAGGACCTTTTGCCTTACCCCTGTAGCCTCTTGTGAGAATACATGGCTTTAATCCTCTCTTTTTTGCCTCCTGAGCTAAGGCTATCGTAGCAGGAGTTTTGCCAGTGCCACCGAGTGTTAGATTTCCAATGCTTATAACCCTATGTGGCAGTCTCCTTTGATTCTTAAGTGCATAGCGCTTTTTTATTGAATAGCCGAGATAATATAGAAATTCAAGAAATGTCATATTCCCTAATCCCTTTCAGGCAGGTGCTTAAACACATCTTTATTCAGGACTTTCTCTTCCTGATTAGCCCACACATTCGGGTCGTTCCTGCAATCATATTTCCTGCATCTTTCAGGGCGGTCTACCCATATCTTACAAATTAGAGATTCTCTATCAAGATGGGCGCAGTACCCATCCTCATCTCGAGCTATGAAGAAAGGTCGTTTTGGATTCCACTTTATTATTCCCTTATTCGCCTCTTCTTTTGTAAGGGCAAATACAAAGCTGCAACAGACAGCCCTGCAACTTTCCTTTCTTTGTTCACAGTTCATAAGTACTGTTTCTTCCGTGTCATCTTCATCACCATAGACTGCTCCGATGCCAAGCTCCATGAGCCTTTCGAGCATTTTCTTTATATAATCCTTTTCCTCCTCTGATAAGATTAACTCTTCATCAGAATGATTCTTATAAAGATTTTCATCTTCAGCCATGAGAACCCTCCGTATCCCTTCAGTTACGGGTTAACAATTCCCCCTTTGGAAAAGGGGGAATGAGGGGGATTTTATAATATCATTGAAAAATCTCCCCTAACCCCTCTTTGCCAAAGAGGGGAACAACAATATGCAACTATTCATGCACTCATAACTGAAAGGTTA
>JBFLZS010000098.1:0-9815 GCA_040756135.1 Nitrospirota bacterium | reverse complement strand
CGATGTCGCTGACAGAGGCTATAGGAATTGTGAGATATTACACGATGAGAAATTACATTGCATATCGATCACACAGGAAAAAGAAACTGAGGTCACGTGTTAAAAAAAATCCGCTGTAGTGTTATGAGACCATTAATATATTGTTGATTTTTATTGTCCGAAATCAAAGTTGGTTATAGAAGTTGATGGCTGGCAACATTATAGTGCTGAAGGAAGAGAAAAAGACAAGAAGAGAGATAATTATATGATAAGAGCGGGAATAACCGTTTTAAGGTTTTCATATAGAGAGGTATTAGGGCAGATTGAAGCAGTTTTAGAAAAGATATGGAGCAAATTATGATTAATAAAATCTCCCCTGACCCCTCTTTGCCAAAGAGGGGAAATGGAGAAGATTGCCCCACTCGATTACGCGAAGACCCATTATAATATTTAAGGAGGTAAATACAAAAATGGAAAAAGAGAAAGCAAAAATTAAACAACTTGTGGTAAAGAGATATGCCGATGTGGCTTCAAATATATCCTCTTGTCTTCCTGCAACGACTTGCTGCTTTCCAAATATTACCAAAGTAAGTCTTCTCGAAACAGGCAGACGCCTTGGATATTCCGAAGAGGAACTGAAGATAGGCCTTGGTGAAGCAAATCTCGGCCTGGGCTGCGGGAACCCAAACGCAATTGCTGATCTTAAAGAAGGCGATATTGTCCTCGACCTTGGAAGCGGCGCCGGTTTTGATGCCTTCCTTTCTGCAATGAAAGTAGGGGAAACAGGTTATGTAATTGGAATAGACATGACTCAAGAGATGGTTGAAAAGGCAAAGCTTAATGCAGAAAAATTAGGGGTTAAGAATGTGGAATTCAAGCTCGGTGAAATAGAACACCTGCCCTTAAAAGACTCTTCAGTTGATGTGATTATATCTAACTGCGTTATTAACCTTTCCCCTGATAAACATTCGGTTTTCAAAGAGGCATACAGAGTATTGAAACCGGGCGGCAGGCTTGCAATATCTGATATCCTGAAAAAGGGCGAGTTTTCCGAGGCTATCAAGAAGGATGAAAATGCTTACAGCGGTTGAATTACAGGCTCTGTTCCCGTGGAGGAACTGAAGGAAATCCTTCAAAAGGCTGGTTTTACCGACACCGTTATTGAGGACAAAGAAAACAGCGATGAAATCATTAAAAGCTGGAATTTCGGCGAAGGTGTTGAAAAGATGGTCTTTTCAGCATATATAAAAACAAGAAAGCCAATCCATTAATTGTTTTACTGAGGGTTTTAAAATAATGACTACATTATTTTGTAAAATCCCTCCTAACCTCCCTTTTCCAAAGGGAGGAATAATGCCCCTCTTTGGTAAAGAGGGGGGAGGGGAGATTTTCTCATTAATGTCTATTCAATTATGAGAACTTTAATAATTTATATAATTAAACACTTACCATAAAAAATGCCGAAAATGTCAACAATCGTATCTGGACCGCAAACTGAGATTTTATTATGGTGAGAATAAAGAGGATGATATTTGTTATCTTTATCAGTCTGTTTCTGGGTTATTTAGTTATCCTCGGTTTTGTTTATGTCAGACAGGGCAGCATGATTTATTACCCTGTTAGAGAAATCTCTAATACGCCGAGAGATATCGGATTAGACTTCGAGGAAGTAACCCTGAAGACAAAAGATGGGGTTACTATCTCAGCATGGTATATCCCGGCCCGGCACGAGAGGGGGGTTGTGCTTTTCTGCCACGGCAATGCTGGAAATATCTCTCATCGCCTGGATTCTATCCGCATATTTCATGATTTAAAACTCAGCGTGCTTATATTTGATTACAGGGGCTATGGAAAAAGCGAAGACTCACCAACAGAAGAGGGAACCTATCTTGATGCAGAATCTGCATGGGATTATCTTGTTAATAGCAAGCACATCAGCCCGGAGAAGATTATATTATTTGGTCGTTCCCTTGGAAGCGCAATTGCAGCCGAGATTGCACTAAATCACAAGGCAGGGGCTCTTATTGTTGAATCGGGTTTTACATCAATCCCGGATTTTGGTCGCAGGTTTTTTCCATATCTACCGGTGAGATTAATTGCCCGTTATCACTACTCGACCATAGATAAAGTGAATAAGATTGACATTCCAAAACTATTTATACACAGTCCTCAGGACGAGATAATACCCTTTGAGCATGGTATGTCACTGTTTGAAAAGGCGAGTAAACCTAAAGAGTTTCTCCAGATTAAAGGCAGCCATAACGAGGGTTTTCTCATCTCAGGAAGAGTTTATATTGAAGGACTGGATGAATTTATTTCAAAATATCTTTAAAAGTAAACAAACCTTTGATAACCCGAAAACTGCAATTAACCACAGAGGGCACAGAGGAATATATTGATATAAAAGAGAAATTAAAGGTTGCTTATTTTTAAAATATAATTACACAGAGGACTCAGAGAAAAATAATTTCAGATTAAAAAGAGACTCTGTGTTCTCTGTGGTGAATTTCTCTGTGTTCTCTGTGGTTGGTTTTGACAATACGCAACCTAAAAAGGAGGGCTTACTCTGAAAACATATCTTATTCTCATTCTCTGCATTTATATTATTAAAGAAGCATTTGGCTACTTGCTCAAGTTCTTAAACCTGAATCATTTAAAAAAATATGGAACCGTTATCCCCTCTGAATTTGAAGGTTATGTAGATAAGGAACTCCTTAAAAAGGTCATGGATTATACTGTTGAACGTACACGCTTCGGTTTTCTCGGGTCTGTTTTTAATAATATAGTCGTAATTATATTTATCTTCGGCGGGTTGCTAAACATTTATGACTCGTGGGTTTCATCTTTAAGCTGGCCTTTTGTCATATCAGGGTTGTTATTTTTTCTGATTTTAAGCTATGCAGGTACGTTTCTTTCTATACCTTTTAGCCTGTACAGCACATTTAAGATCGAGAATAAATATGGATTTAATACAATGACACCAAAATTATGGATAACTGACTTTTTAAAATCGTTCCTGCTTTCAACAGTCATCACCGGTATTTTAGTATCAGTCGGACTGTGGTTAATTCAATCGAGTCCGAACTACTGGTGGATATGGGTCTGGGTTTTTTACCTTGCCGTAAGTATATTCATGATGTATATCTCACCTTATGTAATCGAGCCCTTCTTCAATAAATTTACGCCGATTGAAGAGAAAGGTCTTGAAGATAAGATTAAGGACCTAATGCAGAAGGTTAAAATCAGGGTTAGCAGGGTTTTCAAAATGGATGCATCGAAAAGAAGCAGGCATACCAATGCATATTTTTCAGGAATCGGCAGGGTAAAGAGAATAATACTCTACGACACATTACTCGAAAAAATGAACCATGACGAAATACTTTCTGTACTTGCCCATGAAGCCGGTCACTGGAAAAAGAAGCACGTGCTGAAAATGATCGTTGTCACTGAAGTGCTCTCATTTATCGGTATATATATTTCATATATGATTCTTCAAACCGATTTTCTTACTGATCTATTCCAGATTAAAAACGGGACTTTTTTTGCAAAGATTGTACTACTTGGTTTTATCGGAGGCATTATTTCTTTCCCTCTAACTCCCGCAGGTAATTTTATTTCAAGAAAATTCGAGAGAGAGGCGGACAGGTTTGCATATCAGATGACAGAAAATAAGGAAGCTATAGTAAGCACTTTTATAAAACTTTCAAAGGATAACCTTTCAAACCTCCATCCTCATCCCCTATATGCCTCATTTTACTATTCGCATCCACCGGTGGTAGAAAGGATTAAAGCAATAAATACCATGCGCTCTGCATAATTAGAGCCTTTGTGTAAACTAAAAATTAAGTTATCCGTCATTCCCCGACTCGATCGGGGAATCCAGTATTTTCAAAAGGTTCTTGATTTCTTCCGTAAATACGTAAGCCGGATCCGCAGGAATGACAAGACCACGACAGCATTACCCATAAATATTTATCCCTCTATTCCAAAAAAGAATCCGAACGGTATAACGAGTGTATGTTTATCTATTGCTAACATCTCTGTTCCAGGATAAAGGAGGACAGACATCACATGTCTTCTTTTTAAGTCTCTTGCGCAGTCCTTAAGCCCTGAGAGGTTTATGTCTTCCAGTTTCTGTGACCATTTTATCTCTATTGCAATTATTTTTTCTCTAAGCTCAACTATAAAATCAACCTCTTTCCCTGTATATGTGCGCCAGTAATAAAGCTGGTATCTTGCATCGCTGAGTGGAATAAGCTTTCTTAGTTCAGAAGCCGCCCATGTCTCCACTATATTCCCGACTCTATTCTGTCTTTCAAGTGTTTTCCAGTCCTCTGCTGCTGAGAGGTGACAGGCCATGCCAGTGTCGCCAAAATAGAGCTTTGGCATTTTTATAAGCCTTTTGCCTATGTTCACAAAATAAGGTCTTAGAAAATAAATCTGATAGGTGACTTCAAGGAGGTCTATGTATCTCCTGAGCGTTGTAAAGGGGAGCCCAAGTTCACGCGATACATCTGAAAAATTGATGATCTGCCCTGTTCTGAATGAAAGAAGATTAAGGAGTCTGTTGAAATCAGGCATATGTTCTATAGCGGCAATATCCCGTATGTCTCTTTCAATGTATGTCTGCCTGTATGAGTCAAACCACCTTCTTCGGGCTTTGGCGGAAGTCAGTAGAGAAGGTATAGGATAACTACCGGCAATTATGCATTCCTTTATTTCTTCTTTTCTATCTTGGAAGGAGTGTTTCTTCCATTTTTTGAGGAGCGTTGCTGCATCTTTTTCACTGAAGAGATCGGTCAGGATGGATGGGATTGTCTTTACTCGTAGCTCAGACCATGTAAAAGGCTGTAACTCATGGAGTGCTATCCTGCCTGCAAGGGTCTCGGAAACCTTTGCAAGGGTCATCAGGTTGGCAGAACCGGTAAGGAGGTATTGGCCTGGTTGACGGTTTTTGTCTACCCTGATCTTTATGGCGCGCATGAGGTCAGGTACACGCTGGATCTCGTCTATTATCGCAGGGGTTGGTGTCCCGCTAATGAAACCATCAGGGTCTTTCAGAGCAGCATCAAGAACTATACGGTTGTCAAGCGTATGGTATCCAGCACTCCATACAGTGCCGGATAGTTCTTGCGCCAGGGTGGACTTGCCCACCTGTCTTGCCCCTGTAAGAAGAACAACAGGGAAGTGTTTCAGAGAGTCAACTATTTCAGAAGACAGATGTCGTTTAATCACGATTACAATTTAACCACTTGACGGTGAAATTGTCAACATAAATATTGCTATCAATGTATATCTGATCGCTCAAGGGCTTTCGGTTTTTAAGCCTGAAATGTGATATGGCGTGACGGAAAACTCATCTGAATCAAGCCCGAAGGAATTCTACATCTGGATAAGGATTTTGTTTATTACTACAGCGTATTTTTCGTCATTCCCGAAATCTTTAGTCGGGAATCCACCCTTCGACAGGGCTTCGACGGTGAGCTCAGCCGAACCGCTTAGGGTGACAATTGTCATGGTGACTCTTCGGCAGGCTCAGAGTGACAATGTCATCCTGAGCTTGTCGAAGGATGTCGAACCATGGATTCGGGTCAAGCCCGGAGTGACATCTGAAGGAAATGATTTCAGATATTTTATTGAAAAGTTCCTGTAGTGTCAGATAAAGGGTCATTAGGATGCTTAGGAAGAAAGGGAATTCTATAGAACAGTCAGTTAATATTTAAAGAACTTATCGCTTCCTTCCTGTACTCCATATTGACAGAAATTGCCAAAAAATGTAGATTTGAACTGGTAATCTATAGTGAGTTAGCTGCAATTTTGTAATATGGATGCAAGCACATTAGAAAAAATAGCCGATTTTATTTGCGGAGACAATACCGAAAAATTTCCGATCTACCGGACTGGCAGCGAACTAACAAGATTTTTCCAAAGGGCTGGAGTGAATGTTGCACATGATGGTTCAACAAGAAAATGGTGGACTCTTAATACGCTTCAAAACCTAAAGGGTCCTGACTTACAAAATGTAATTTTGAGACTTGCCTCACCAAAGGAATATGGTGGTGAAACAAATAAAATAAAATTAGCCATAAAAACTCTTAATGACATTTTAAGGATGGAGGGGCTACAAGTTTCAGTTGAAGGAGTGACACCAAAATTTAATAGGATAACGCCTCATTTTGATTTTGAAAAAACAGAAAAACAGGCAAGAAAAGTTGAAATTGCAACATGAACACAAATATAATAACCACAACTAATGAAACTTTAACCTAAAGAATTCCATTATGGAACTATTAGAAAAAGGGTTTGTACAAAAAAGTAAAAAATATACACCAGGCGGGTTACCTTTTCTTCAAGTACAAATATTAGAACAAATCTATCTTGACATTAGTCAAAATAAAAAAACTGAAATTAAGAAATTATCAGAAGTAACAGGCTATCCTCCTACAAGCAAAATATTATTGAGTGCAATTGATTCATTGATAAAGAAAAAATTTTTAAACAACTCTTTGAATAACGGATTTTCTGTTCCTATGGATAGATTTAATTTATTCGAGAGAATCATAAATATGCATGATTATCAAAATAAAAATTATTCAACTAAACTTTTTGAACATCTTGAGAAAAAGTCTTCGCAATTGGAACTTTTTTTAGAAGCAAAAACTGTCAGTGAATTAAATCAATTTGGTGTTATTCATAGGTGGTATAATCTATTAGAAGAATTTCCTTATTCTTTAATTGAAAAAAAGATTATTGAATACAAATTACAGAACAGCTCTTTAGTAGTTGACCCATTCTGTGGTAGCGGTACAACTCTTGTTTCTGCAAATCTCTTCCATTTAAATGCTATTGGTTTTGATGCAAATCCTTTAATGACATTTGTATCTACCGTTAAGACAACTTATGATATTGAATGTAATGAATTGGAACGATGGATTAAAAAAGTAGCAGAGCAGTTTCTCTTGGAGGTTAAAAATATAGATAAAATAAAATTTACAAATGGCTTCCTCAAATCAATGCCTGAAAGGGAGCTAAATCAATGGCTTAGTCCGAGATTGCAAAAAGAGGTTTATTTATTAAAGGACATAATTAGTCAGGTTTGTGATCCTAAGATTAAAAACCTCTTGCTACTGGCAATGGCAAAATCCTGTTTTGATGCTTCTTATGTTTCTCTTTGCCCCGGAACAACATTTTATCCCTTCAGAGAAAAAATGGAATTCTGGGATTTATTTACTGATAAAGTCATTCAAATGCATGAAGACTTAAAGGCAATACAGAAACATAACAACTATGGCAGATCAAAACTGATAGCAGATACCTGTTTGAATGCGCACAAATACCTTAAGCCGGATACTATTGATTTAATGATCACTTCGCCACCTTATCCAAACGATTTGGAATATACAAGACAGACTAGGCTTGAGCTTTACCTGCTTGATTTTGTCAAAGATATGGACGATGTCCAAAAAATCAAACGGAATATGGTAAAAGGCAGCACGAAACTAATTTTCAAAGAAAGTAATTCCGCATCGTTTGTTGAAAAGTTCCCAGAGATTATAGGTTGTTCAGAGAGGATTTATGAAAAAACTAAGAATAAAAACTGGGGCTTTGATTATCCGAGAATGGTTAAAGAATATTTTGGAGATATGTATTTATGCCTGAAAGAATTTTATCGTTTAATGAAACCACAATCTCATTTTCTTCTTGTGGTGGGAGACCAAACTATTAAAGGGGTATTGATACCCGTGGGGGATATACTAATCACAATAGCAAAGGAAATTGGCTATAAATATTGTTGTAAAGAACTCTTTAGAATTAGAAGAAGCACGGGGCACAGTATTCCTTTACCTGAGGAAATTGTTATTCTTAAAAAATAGAGGAAGTTAATAATGAATATTCAATTAGAAGCGTTCGGTGAATTGTTTCAGAGCAAAAATGCACTCAGACGTTTTAGAAACAGAGATTACGTCTGCCCATTTGATAAAAGGATAAATATCTGTGATAAACCAAATACCGGACAATTGAGATATGGAAATTGTACCGCTCAAGTAGGACAAGCAAAGCGTATTATCTGCCCAAGAAGATTTTATGAGAACAATTTTAAAATTTTAAAGGGCGTGAAAAGTTTTCTTTGGCCAGACAGTATAAATGTAAGGTGTTATGATGAGCTTGGAATGATAGCGAGGACAGAAGATGGCGACTCTTTTCATTATGGTAATTTAGATTGGATTTTAGTTGCCGAAAATAATATAACCGATTTTTGTGGTGTTGAAATCCAGACTGATGCAACTACTGGTACGGGTGCTTTTAAACGAGGGATAGAAGACTTACTCAATAACAATTTGGCTAATAACTATCGTTTTGGTTTAAATACCCTTGCTTCATTTAAAGGATTTCTACCTCAATTTATCTTTAAAGGTCAGTTGTTTGATGATTGGAAAAAACCTTATTGTGCCATTATGCAGGATGAACTGTGGGATAAGTTCAAAACTAAGTTCAGAATTCGTTACAGAGAAATAACATCGTATTCTACTGAAACCTTCTTATTCTTTGTCTATTCGTTTGAATATAGCGAAAAAGATAACCGTTATCATATTGGAAATTATAGAGTTTATGCTTCAAGGTGGATAGATTTGTTGTTTTCTTTCTCTGTGGAAAGTGAATTGTTATTAGATTTTAGTGATATTCAAAGACTAATTGAGAGAAAAATTGAACAGCAAAATCCAATTCTTTCAATCTGAGAAATCATAATCGGAGTAATATAAGACTAAAAACTATGATATTCTATTTTGATATTGCTGCAATAGACAGCTAACACGGTGGATGTGGAATGAAAAATTGCTTTTGCACTTAATATGCATAAAAATGTTACTCGCACATTTCTGTAAATCTTCATTAGTTCATTCCTCTTGAAGCTGTGGAATAGTAGGTGTACTAAACAAAGAAGAAATTTTTGAAAAAATTGTCATATTCGTCCTGAACATGTTAACCCTTGAACTTGTTCAATTGTTCAGAATAAAGCATTTTACATGTAAACCAATTCTGTTATAATCGAATCTACGGTAGAAAGTCGCTGGAGGGGATTAGTTGTTGAAATAAGAACCCGGATATAGCCGGTAGCGGTGGAGATGTGATAGAACCAGATATTTATTTTGAAGTGAAAACTCAATCAGGCAAGATTATAAGAACTACTCGCAGCCACCGGGAACTTATCTCTAAACTGAAACATCCTGAAATTGAAGGAAAAGAATCTGAGGTGCAAAAGTGTCTGTCAGAACCGATTGAGATTAGAAGAAACTCTGAGGACACCAATGTTTATTTATATTGTTCACCTCATATGACATACTATATTTGTGTCGTTGTAAGACATTTAAACGGCGATGGGTTCATAATAACGGCGTATATAACAGACAAGATAAAGGAAGGAGAGTCAGTATGGAAAAGATAACTATAACGTTTGATAAAGTCGGCAATACCCTCGATGTCTGGTTTGAAAAACCAAGGCCCTGTATTAATGAGGAAGTAGGGAATGGTGTCATTATCAAGAAGGATGAGAATGGTGAAATCATAGGCTTTGAAAAGATAAATTATCTAAAAAAAGGAAAGCCTGATGATGTTCAATCAATCCCGTTAGAAGTTGCTATTGTTTAAAACTTCATGACCAGTCCGATCATCAATCTCTCTGCCCTTGAGCCAATTTCGCCTTATTTACTAATACTACAGCGGATTTTCCTATAGACAAATAAAATGGCATCATGTATCATAGCATTTGAAAGGCGCGTGAAGGAGCGCAAAGTCTCGTTGCCGATCGTTGAACATGACTTTCGGCGACTCAATAT
>JBFLZS010000097.1:0-10161 GCA_040756135.1 Nitrospirota bacterium | reverse complement strand
TAATTTAGTCACTATTTTGAGATTTTTGATTTTTTGCCTAAAAATATTCTTGAAAATCAATCATTTTTCTAAACAGCCTTGGCAAATCTTACGGTTTTTGTGAAAAAAGTGCGGAAGTTGGGCTAAGATAAACAAGCTTACTGTTCATCCATTTAATATTATCCATATACCACTTTACAGTCCTATCTACACCTTCAGGAAATTTTATCTTGCTCTTCCAGCCGATCTGTCCGTTTATTTTATCTGAATTTAAGGAATATCTGAGATCATGTCCGGGTCTATCTTTTGTAAATTCTATCAAATCTTCTGGTTTTCCTAACAGCTTTAAAACAGTTTTAACCACATCAATATTCCTCTTTTCTTCTCCACTCCCAACATTGTATATCTCTCCAATTCTGCCTTTTTCCAGTATTTCAAATACAGCATCTATACAATCAGACACAAACAACCATTCCCTGATGTTTTCCCCTTTTCCATAAACAGGAACCTTTTCGCTGTTCAATGCCCTGAGTATAATTACCGGAATAAATTTTTCCGGATACTGCCATGGTCCATAGTTATTGGATGGCCTTACTGTTATTACAGGGATGCCGTGTGTCCTGTGATATGCCCTTCCAAGCATATCCGCAGCTGCCTTGCTGACCGAATAAGGAGAATTAGGGTTCAGAGGTGTTGTTTCGTAAAACTTCCCTTCTCCCCTAATTTCACCATATACCTCATCGGTTGAGATATTTATGAATCTTTCACTCCCATATTTCCCCGCGATATCCAGCAAAACCTGGGTCCCCTTTATATTTGTGTCTAAAAAGGGAGATGCGTCCAGTATACTCCTGTCGACATGGCTTTCTGCCGCAAAGTGAACAACAGCAACCGGTTCTTCTGCTTTGAAGATATGTTCCATAGAGTCTTTATCGGTTATGTCTGCCCTGTAAAAAGCAATATCTTCTTTGATCTCCTTTAATCTTTCCATATCACCCGCATAGGTGAGATTATCTACAACCACGATCGCATATCCTTTTCTGACCCCGCTCCTTACAAATTCACTCCCCATAAAGCCGGCACCGCCTGTGACCAGTAGTTTTTTCACCTAAATACACCTCTAATTTAAATTTTGGCAATTTCCCTATAATCCCCCTATCCCCCCTTTACTAAAGGGGGGCAAGGGGGGATTACTAAATTTCCTCTCGTTCAAACATTGCCTCTATGTACCTGTCAATGCCGGTTCTCCAGTCAGGTATATTAACATCTATGTCTTTTGAGAGCTTATAATTAGACATCGCAGAAAAATAAGGTCTTTTAGCAGGCACATGGAAATAATCAGAGTATACAGGCAATATTAGGTTATCCATGCCAAGCCTTTCTATAAAATAGCGTGCAACCTCATATCTTGAGGCATATCCGCTATTGGTTAGATGATAAACCCCTCTCAGACCTTTATTTATTGCAAATATTGTCAAAGTTGCAATATCCTTTGTATAAGTAGGCACAGAGATCTGGTCACAAACAATCTTTAGAACCCTGTTCTTCTTTGCCCATTCTGATAATTTATAAAGGAAATTCTGCTTGCCATCTCCAAATACCCAGCTTACCCTGAATAATAAAAACTTTTCCGTTTCTTCTGTTAAAAATCTTTCACCTGCTAATTTGCTTTTCCCGTAATTGTTGATTGGATTTGGTTTATCTTCCTCTATATAAAAATCTTCCTTCGTTCCATCAAATATGTAATCTGTACTGTAGTGGACTAACAGGGCATCATTTTTTTTGCATGCAGAAGCTAAGTTTTTTACTCCCACAGCATTCACTTTATATGCGGTATCAAAATCTTTTTCAGCCTCATCTACAAGATTATAAGCTGCACAGTTCAAGATAATATCAGGGCTATAGCGTGAAACAGCTCTTTCAACAACACCCGGATCAGATATATTTAGGGTTTCTTTATCCAAAGCTACTACTGTATAGTTGTAGTTTTCTAATGACCGCTGAAATTCGCCTCCAAGCTGACCGTTTGCACCTGTAATTAAGATTTTCATCGGATCAGCACTCACAAATCCCCCTTCCCCCCTTTTCTAAAGGGGGGTTAGGGGGGATTATATATTCAAAATTATTATCGGCATCCCGCAAGGCGGGATGTTTTTTATCTTTTTCTGAGAGAAGCGGGTCTTTAATCGGCCACATGATATTTATCTCTGGGTCATCCCATACAATACCCCGATCATCTTCTGGTGAATACTCCTTTGTACATTTATATATAACATCGGCTGATTCACTCAGAACAACAAAGCCGTGAGCAAAGGCAGCGGGGACATAAAGTATAAGATTATTTTCTTCAGACAACTCAATATTAACCCATTGTATGAAAGTAGGAGAACCTTTTCTTATATCCACTGCTACATCGAAGATCTTCCCTTTTATACACTGGACCAATTTGCCCTGTGCATTTGGATTCTTCTGAAAGTGAAGTCCCCTCAATACCCCCTTTAAAGACTTTGAATAATTATCTTGAACAAAATGCTCTTTTATACCCATCTGAGCAAAGTCTGAATATTTATAGGTCTCCATAAAAGAGCCTCTTCCATCCTTAAAAATTTTTGGTTCAATAAGTATAACCTCGGGGATTGCAAGTCTTTTAAAATGAAAGGGCATAGCTGTTATTTTATTAATCTCAAAAGATATTTTCCGTATTCGTTATGATTTAAAGGTTGGGCAAGTTTTAACAATTGTTCTTTATCAATATAACCCAACTTATATGCTATTTCTTCTACGCAGGCTATTTTTAACCCCTGCCTTTTTTCAATAGTTGCTATGAATTCTCCGGCTTCTAAGAGACTTTCATGAGTTCCTGTATCAAGCCAGGCATAGCCTCTGCCCATCAGTTCAACCCTGAGCTCCCCTTTTTTAAGATATTTTCTATTTACATCTGTTATCTCGAGTTCACCCCTCCGGGACGGCTTTAATTTTTTCGCAATCTCTATTACTTCATTATCGTAGAAATACAGGCCCGTTACTGCATATCTTGATTTGGGTTTCTCTGGCTTTTCTTCTATGCACAAGACCTTGCCATTTTCATCAAACTCGACTACCCCATATCTTTCAGGATCGGTGACATAATAGCCGAATATCGTTGCCCCACCTTTTGTTTTTACATCATCTATCGCCTTCTTCAACAAATCTGTAAGACCATGGCCATAAAAAATATTATCCCCCAGTACAAGACAGACACTGTCACTGCCTATAAATTTCTCGCCAATGATAAATGCCTCTGCAATACCACCGGGATGAGGCTGTTCCTTATAATAAAACCTCAACCCCAAATGAGAGCCGTCATTAAATATATTTATAAAACGTTGTAAATCTTGTGGAGTGGAAATTATAAGGACATCCCTTATCCCTGCAAGCATAAGTACAGACAGGGGGTAATAAATCATCGGCTTATCATAAATAGGTAATAACTGTTTACAGACACTTATTGTTACAGGATATAGCCTTGTCCCGATTCCACCCGCCAGAATAATGCCTTTCATCTGAAAATACCTCAAATCCCCCTTAACCCCCCTTTTCTAAAGGGGGGAGGGGGGGATTACAAATTTTCATCATCCTTTGAGTCCCGAAGCTTTCGGGATATGAATGTTTCATCTAAAAACCCCCAAAAAAAGTTATACTATATCTTAGTCAGAAAATAACTATCAAGTTCAAGCCTGTAATGAATCATCTCAAGGAGAATCACAACCCTCTCACTGCCCTTTGTCTCCCTTTCAAAAATTCCGTAGAAATCTTTAAAGGGACCTTCCTTTATCAGAACTTTGTCGCCTTCTTGGAGTCTCCCGGGTTTGAGAACCACTATATTGCCATCTTCCATCCCCTCTTTTATCGTGTCAATAATCTCATCATGAACAATGATGGGATTGCTTTTACCGACGATATACCTCACGCCTCTTGTGTATGTAATCAGATGGGAGTATTTCTCTTTCTCAAAGTTTGCAAACAGGTAACAGGGAAAGAGAGGCTCTATAACCTCAATAAATTTATTGCGTTTATATCTTTTTGATTTTAATTTCGGGTTCAGGACCTCAATCCCCACACCTTGAAGGCGAAATGTGACCGAGTCTTCTTTGCCCGGCTTTGTATATATTGCATGCCAGCTCATAATTTCTTGTCTAATTACACACCCCTCCACCCCTCTCAAGAGGGGAATTCCCTCTTCTATAGCGGGAGAAGGCAAATGAGTTTCCTTACCGATAAACTATCGGTAATCACACACCTCAGGCACCCCCATATCCGATAGTCACTTTACCTTCTTCAAGGATAACCGGCACCTTCCGGATACCGTTAGAATACTTTAACATCTCCTCTAATTTTGTATTGTCTGATTTAACATCAAAGTACTCTGCTTTTTTCCCATAGGCTGACCTAGCCTTTTCTGTAAAAGGTCAACCTGCCTTACCAAAGATAATAACCTTTTCTGCCATGATAGAACCTCCTGATATTTACAATAAAATTAAAATTATTCTGCCCCCTTTGTAAAGTACATATTTTTGACTGGGTGAGCGACAAACGATAGATAAGAGCTTAGCATAAATTCTACTTGACTTATCAACTATTTCTGACCGCATTTGTTACAACTTGAAGGCTTAAAAGAAGAACAGACAAGAGTTTATTTTGTGCCGAGACAGGTAGTTAAAACTCACAGAGGCAACTGACTCATTTTCTTCTCCCAATCCCATGCTGTCTTGATTATATATTCAAGGTCATCATATTTCGGCTTCCAGCCAAGCTCTCCTTTAATTCTTGAGGGATCGGCAATAAGTGCAGGTGGATCTCCTTGCCTCCTGTTAGCGGTCTTAACAGCGAAGTTAATTCCTGTAACATACTTTACTTTGTCAACCACCTCTTTTACAGAGTAGCCGTGTCCGTAACCGCAGTTGTATATCCTGCTACCACCACCTGATGTCAGATATTCCAATGCGAGTATATGGGTATCGGAAAGGTCATCAACGTGAATATAATCTCTTATACATGTGCCATCAAGGGTGGGATAGTCTGTACCGAATACATCAAGGTGGTCATTCTTACCAAGGGCTGTTCTCAAAGATACCGTAATGAGGTGTGTCGCATCTTTTCTGGCCTGTCCAATCCTTGAAAAGGGGTCAGCACCTGCGACATTAAAGTATCTGAGTGATACACATCTGAAATCACTATTAGACTTGGTAATGTCACTGAGCACGCGCTCCACCATAACCTTTGATGTACCATAAGGGTTTATGGGAAGCAGAGGGGATTCCTCTGTAACAGGAACCTTTTCAGGGATGCCGTAGACTGCTGCTGACGACGAGAAGATAAATCTTTTTATATTGTGCTTTATACATGTTTCTATAAGTTTGAATGTATTTACAAAATTGTTTTTGTAATATTTCATTGGTTCTCTTATAGATTCATCCACAACCACAAATGCCGCAAGATGTATTACAGCGTCGAATCTTTCCTCTTTAAAGAGTGTATTTAGCAGTTCCTTGTCAGCAAGATCACCTTTTATCAGATTCCCGTAAAGCACTGCCCATTCATGGCCGTATGAGAGATTGTCATATACCACTATATCATGCCCCTTCTCACCAAGGGCCTTGACTATATGACTACCAATATATCCTGCTCCACCTGTAACGAGGATATTCACCTCACTTCTCTGACTTCTCTGACTTCTCTTTCCCCGACTTTGCTTCCTTAGATTTCCTTAAATCCTCATAGTCAACAAATTCAAGCACAGCCATTGGAGAAGAATCCTTGATTCTATTTCTCGTCTGTATAATCCTGAGGTACCCCCCATTTCTCCCTGAAAGCCTTGGCGCTATCTCGCTGAAGAGCCTTGACATAGCAGTCCTGTTAGGGAGATACGAAAGGGCAAGTCGTTTTGAATGTAGATCTCCCTTGATCCCGAGCGTTACTATCTTCTCTGCAATCCTCCTGACCTCTTTTGCCTTTGCAACAGTAGTCTCTATCCTCTCGTGTTCAAAGAGTGAAGCCACCAGCCCCCTAAAAAGTGCCTTTCTCTGATTTGAGGTTCTCCCGAATAACCTGCCATCAACTCTGTGTCGCATCTTTCTCGATACCTCCACTTTGTAAATCCGCCTCCCTCTCGAGGGCGTCGAGGTCAACTCTCATACCGAGGCGAAGTCCCATCCCATGCAGTATCTCCTTTATCTCATTAAGGGACTTACGCCCGAAGTTCTTTGTCCTCAGCATCTCTGGCTCTGTCTTCTGTACAAGGTCAGCAATAGTCCTTATATTTGCATTTTTAAGACAGTTATTTGATCTTACTGAAAGCTCAAGCTCTTCAACACTCTTAAGGAGGTTAATATTGAATACAGGGTTTTCACTATCTGGATGTACTAAATCCGTCTCTTCCATAGGAACACCCTCTTCTTCCTCTTTTTCTTCCTCTAAAAAAATTTCCTCTAAAATAAAAAGATCCATATGTTCAATTATGATAGATGCAGCCTGCGTAACTGCCTTTTCAGGCGTTATGCTACCATCGGTCCATATCTCCATTACAAGTCTGTCGTAGTCTGTTGCCCTCCCAACCCTTGCCTTTTCCACAGTGAAATTAACCTTCTTTATAGGGGTAAAGACAGAATCAACTGCGATCATATCTACAGGAAGGCCTTCCTCCTTATTTAACTCAGCAGGCACATATCCTTTGCCCTTTTTTATATGCATCTCAGCCTCAAGTGTAGCATCCTTATCTAAGGTCGCAATAACCTGTTCGGGGTTAAGAACCTCAAAAGACGCATCCCCTTGAATATCTCTCCCTGTCACAGTTTTGGGACCCTTAACCTCTATTGTCGCAACCTTCTTTCCATTAGAATATAACTTAAACCGGAGTTTCTTTATATTTAATATTATGTCAACGACGTCTTCCTTAATACCTTTTATTGTAGAAAACTCATGGAGGGCACCCGGAATTTTAACCGCAGTTACTGCTGCTCCCCCAATAGAAGAAAGCAAAACCCTCCTTAGAGCATTTCCTATGGTAGTGCCAAAACCACGTTCTAAAGGCTCAGCTATAAGTCTACCGTATGTATTAGTCAGGGTCTCTTCATCAAACCTGATCCTCTCAGGTAGCTGAAAGCCTATCTTCTTTAAGTCCATAAGGCCTCCTTCAATTTAAAATCCAATAACCAAATCACAAATTCCAAATAATCACCAATAATCAATAACCAAATAAATCCACCAATTCCATTCTCAATTTCCAAACTGTTTGGTTATTGTATTATGGTTATTGGTTATTATTTGGTTATTGGTGCTTGGAATTTGGTTATTATTAATTGTTAAATGCATTTATATAGCAACAATTCTAAAAAGATTATTTTCACTTAGAATAGAGTTCTACTATGAGCTGCTCCTGCACAGGAAGTTGTATTTCCTCACGTGGTGGAATATCCAAAACCTTTCCCCTAAGGTTTTCACCGTTAATCTCAACCCAAGGGGGCATTCCTCTATGTTCAGCTTTTGAGAAGCTGTCTATTATCTCAGGGATACCCCTGCTTGACTCCTTTACTTCCACTATATCCCCCCCTTTAATCTCATATGATGGAAGATTTACTTTTTTACCGTTTACAAGGATGTGGCTGTGACTGATAAGTTGTCTTGCCTTGCGCCTGTTAGGTGCAAACCCCATGCGATATACAATATTATCAAGACGGCTCTCCATAAGCTGGAGAAGCAACGCTCCTGTAATGCCTTTCCTTCTCTCTGCTTCGTAAAAATATCTTCTGAACTGTTTTTCAAGAAGCCCATATATCTTCCTGACCTTTTGTTTTTCTCTGAGCTGAAACCCGTAGTCAGATAACTTTCGATAGGACTGTCCATGCTGTCCAGGAGGATATTTCCTCCTCTCAACAGCACATTTCTCTGTATAACACCTATCGCCCTTGAGAAAAAGTTTTTCTCCTTCCCTGCGGCAAATCCTGCATAGAGCTCCGATATACCTTGCCACTTTATACCCTCCTCCTTTTCGGAGGCCTGCATCCATTGTGAGGGACAGGGGTCACATCTTTTATAAGGTTAATCTCCAGCCCTGCTGCCTGGAGTGCCCTGATAGCAGACTCCCTCCCTGCACCTGGGCCTTTTACAAAGACATCAATCTGTTTCATGCCAAAATCCATCACCTTCCTTGCTGCTGTCTGAGCTGCGATCTGTGCAGCATAAGGAGTCCCTTTTCTTGAGCCTTTAAACCCTAAGTTGCCCGCACTTGCCCATGTAATCACGTCACCGTTCGGGTCGGTTACAGTTACTATCGTATTGTTAAAAGTAGCCTGAATATGGGCTACACCATAAGTAATATTTCTTTTCTCTTTTTTGAGTCCTTTCTTCCTTTGAGCCATGTGTTATGCCTCTTTCTTTTTACCCATAATTGCTTTTCTGGGACCCCTGCGGGTTCGTGCATTGGTTCTAGTTCTCTGGCCTCTTACAGGAAGTCCTAAACGGTGCCTCAGTCCCCTGTAACAGCCAATGTCTAAAAGTCTTTTAATACCCATAGAAATATCACGCCGAAGATCACCTTCAACATTATAATCCCTTTCTATCACGGCCCTTATTTTTACAATATCTTCATTAGTAAGGTCTTTTACCCTCGTGTCAGGGTTGATCATTGTCTCAGATAATATCTTCTGCGAAAGAGACCTGCCTATACCAAAAATCCTTGTCAAACCTATCTCTACTCGTTCGTTTTTCGGTAAATCAACTCCAGCAATTCTCGCCAATTTTTATCCCCTTAATTTTGAATTTTAAATCTTGAATTTTGAATTGTTTACTATCCTTGCCTCTGTTTATGCCTCGGGTTATCACATATGACCCTTATAACACCTTTCCTCTTTACTATCTTACATTTAGTACATATAGGTCTAACAGAAGAACGAACCTTCATATTCACCCCTTTGAAAATCCCCCTTTCCCCCTTTATTAAAGGGGGTGAGGGGGGATTATTTAAATCTATACGTTATTCTTCCTTTTGTAAGGTCGTAAGGTGAAAGTTCCACTGTAACCTTATCACCTGGTAAAATCTTTATAAAATGCATCCTCATTTTTCCTGATACATAGGCAAGTACAACCTGGCCATTTTCAAGCTCGACCTTAAACATTGCATTGGGCAGGGTTTCTAAAACTGTACCCTCAACCTCTATATTGTCTTCTTTTGACATTAACTAAATATTATAATCTTATTAATTAATTTTAGTCAATATTCTTGGTTTATCCGATGTAACAAGAATAGTATGCTCAAAATGAGCTGATAGTCTGCCATCCTTGGTTACGACCGTCCACCCATCATCAAGTATTAAAACCTCATATCCCCCCTCGTTAACCATAGGCTCTATCGCTAAGGTCATGCCTGGCCTAAGCCTTGGGCCACGCCTGGGGGGTCCATAATTTGGGATCTGAGGCTCCTCATGTAATTCCCTGCCTACACCGTGACCTACAAATGCCCTTACTACAGAAAAACCGTTTGACTCAACATGTCCCTGAATCGAATAGGAGATATCAGATACCCTGTTACTTGGCCGCGCATTTTCTATCCCTATATAAAGAGACTCTTCCGTTATCCTGAGCAGCCTTTCAACATCAGGGCGTATTTCACCAACCGGGAATGTATAAGCAGCATCTCCGTAAAAACCATCTTTATAAACGCCGATGTCTATACTCAAAATATCACCTTCCTTTAATACCCTCTCAGATGGAATGCCATGAATCACCTCATTATTAACGGATGTGCATATGCTCGCTGGGTATCCTCTGTACCCCCTAAACGCAGGTAGCGCATTATTTGCCCTTATATAGGCATCTGCAAACCCCTCGATCTCACGCGTTGTAATGCCCGGCCTCACTATACCTTTTATGGCATTAAGTGTTTTGGCAACGATACTGCAAGACTGCGCTATCCTTTCTATCTCTTCTGGAGACTTCAAAATAATCATAATAAATTTTGAGTTTTACCATTTTGCATCTTGAATTTTAAGTATTTATTAATCTTCTTATAATAGTCTGTCCAATGACCGAGAAATCCCTCCTAACCTCCCTTTTCCAAAGGGAGGCATTACCCCTCTTTGGAAAAGAGGGGCGAGGGGAGATTTTATGGTTATACAATTTCCTATCATTTTTGGGACAATGTCCATT
>JBFLZS010000096.1:0-10538 GCA_040756135.1 Nitrospirota bacterium | reverse complement strand
CACGATGTCGCTGACAGAGGCTATAGGAATTGTGAGATATTACACGATGAGAAATTACATTGCATATCGATCACACAGGAAAAAGAAACTGAGGTCACGTGTTAAAAAAAATCCGCTGTAGTGTTAGAAAACAAAAATAAATGAAGATATTAGTTATCCATGGTCCTAATTTAAATCTCCTCGGTAAAAGGGAGACAGATATATACGGCACTAAGTCACTCGATGATATAAATAAGGATATCCTTTCCCTCGCCTCAGAACTTGGGATTGATGTTAAGACTATTCAGCTTAACAGTGAGGGAGAGATTGTAGAGGTTATTCAAAAAGGTGACTATGATGCCCTGATTATAAACCCGGCTGCTTATACCCATACAAGCATCGCGATAAGGGATGCTATTGCAGCAGTTGGTAAGCCTACTATCGAAGTGCATCTATCAAACATCCATAAACGCGAGGAATTCAGGAAAAAGTCTTTCATAGCAGAAGTTGCCATTGGTCAGATAAGCGGCTTCGGGCCCGACAGCTATCTACTTGCACTCAGGGCTGCAAAGAATATCCTTACAAAACAATGATCCTTCCTTCAACAACTTGTCATTCCCACCCCGTATCGAAGTACGGTGGAAACTCCAGAGGTAATCCACCCTTCGACAGGCTCAGGGTGACAGTGTAAGATTGTCATGGTGAGCTTGTCATGGTGAGCTTGTCGAACCATGGATTCCGCATCAAGTGCGGAATGACAAACCTATTTTATCAATCACGACTTGTTGACTTAAAAAATTCCTTAAAGAAGAAAAGAATTGATGGTTTTCTCATCACAGACATAAATAATGTTCGGTATCTCACCGGTTTTTCAGGCTCCTCCGGTGTTCTATTAATAACAAGGAAGGAGACTTTTTTTGTGACTGACTTTAGATATAAGGAGCAGGCAGGAAAAGAGGTGAAGGGGTGGGATATTATTATAGGAAAAGGAGATATTACAAAAACTATAAAAAATCTCTCTAAAAAAACCGACATAAAAAAACTTGGTATCGAGTCTTCCGTGACATATGAATTTTTTAGAGGGTTATCTGATACACGTTTAACTTTAAAGGCTTTCAAGGGACTTATAGAAAGGCTGAGGGAAATAAAGGATGCTGTTGAGATAAACTTAATCAGGGAGGCAGTAAGGCGTGCAGAGGGTGCATTTCTTGATGTGAAGCCATATATAAGACAGGGGGTAAGAGAAAGGGCGATAGCGCTTAGACTCGAAGAAAGATTGAAGAAAAAAGGGTGCAGACATATCCCTTTCGAGGCAATTATTGCATCGGGTCCGAATTCTGCTATGCCTCATGCAAGGCCAACTGAAAAGAAATTGAATGAGGGCGACCTTGTAATCATAGACTGGGGCGGAGAGGCTGATGGTTATTCCTCTGATATGACCAGAACCTTTCTCATCAAAGGAAATAATATCACTAAAAAGAAGGAGATATATCAAATCGTGTTTAAGGCAAACAGAAGTGCTATCTCTGAGGTCTTACCAGGAACAAAATCTAATGATATAGATTCCTCTGCCAGAGAAGTCATAAAAAAGGCAGGTTATGGTGAGTTCTTTGGACATGGAACTGGCCACGGTGTTGGCCTTCAGGTGCATGAGTTGCCGCGTATAACATGGAACAAAAGAGAAATTATTGAAGAGAGCATGGTCTTCACAATCGAGCCTGGCATTTATGTGCCAGGACTTGGGGGGGTGAGGATAGAGGATATGGTAGTGGTAAAGTCAGGCGGTCCCGAAGTCCTGACAGTCCTTCCAAAAGATATCGAGATAATAAGATAGACCGTCCAAGGCATAGGATGTGAAGAAACGCAACGCATTCCTTATTTTATTAAAACAGTGTACAATAAAAAGAGGTTACATTTAATGTTGGGGTATTGTCCACCGAATAAATACGAAAAATCCATGCTAACTTTAGAGGTTTTTTGTGTCTAAACAAAGGGAGGCAGACAAAATTAATGAGTTAGTATTGGTAAAACATCTACAGTCGAGTCCGATCCTCGCTAAATATAATCTATCAAAGCAGGAGATCAATGAACTCGCGGATTACCTTAGAAAGTATTGTCTTTCTGCGCAAGTAGAAGAGATAGTCAGGATAGTGGAAGAGGTGATGGGAATCAATCCAACCATGGATTGGAAGGAAATACTGGAAGCCGCTGCAAAGAAGATTGTTGAGTTTCTACGTGCAGCGGCAGCTTCCATCCGCATCTTCGATCCCGAGACGGATAGGCTTGTTGCTTTTTGCTCATATCAGTATTCAGAAACTGATAGGGCAAGAAGCATCCCTATTGAGAAGTCAGTGGCAGGAAAGGTCATAAAGAGTGGTAAAAGTTACCTGGTACCAAATATCCTGTTAGAACCAGACTACGCTAATAAGGATATAGTTAAAGAGTATGGATTTAACTCTCTTATGGCTGTGCCTATAAATATTCCTAGATTTCTTGAAAATGAACCTGATATTCAAGGCACTATTCAGATCTATTACAAAGAGATAAATAGGGAATTTGATTCCCTCGAGATAACAAACGCTGAGTTACTGGCAAGAAGGGTCAGCTATGTGCTGGCAAGAAAGCGTATTCTTGACCTTCAAAAACTTAATCTCCAGAAGGAGAAGATTGTTGAGAAGGTATTTGTAAAACTCAGCCATCGGGAAGGAATCAAGATGAAGGATGTATTCAGGCTGATGATTCCAGAACTGGCAGATATTATACAGATACAGAGTTGTACGCTATACTCTATTACACCGGACAGGATGCATGTTCAAATTGAGCTTGAGCATCCTATTGGGCAGGAGACTCATGAGGCTGGCTATACATTCGCAATAAAAGATCATGCTTATTTTGATGCGCTAATTAATGATACAGAAAAACGTGGTGATTATGAATATGAGAGAATCAATTCATCCTATATACTGATTAAGGATCCTTTAAATAGTCATCTGTCGAACGAGGAATTGAAGAGATTCGCATCTCAACATAATGTCCATTCTGTGTTGTTGATTCCGCTCAAGGCCAAGAATGAGATTAATTATTTTCTGGTTTTTTATGCCACAGACCGCCACCAGTATTTCACAGAACAGGAGATCGAACTATTAAGCTTTTTTGGGAAAGAAATAATGAAGGCTCTCAGGATCGAAAAATTGGATGATGTTTTACATGACTTTAAAAATCCTGCCATTGCCATTACAGGCTTTGCCAAGAGGGCAAAAAGACTTCTCGAAACAGAGAACATCGAGGGCGTAAAGGATAGGATAACCGAATATCTGGATATCATTGCTAATGAGACTATTAGAATGCAGGAGTTGGTCATCTATCCCGGCATTGAAGGTCGTGAACGTGTTATTGACCTCACGGAGGTTCTGAAAGGTCGTTTCAGGATTAATGAAGAGGCTATCAGGGAGCAGAGAAGAACTAATATAAAACTTATTCAGGATGAATTACAAAAGGGGTTATTTATCTATTGTTCTCCATTTGCATTAGAACGCGTTCTGGATAACCTTCTTAATAATGCTACAAGGGCTATACCTGAAGAAGGTGGAGAGTTATCCATAAAAAGTTACCGAAGTGGAGAGATGGCATATTTTGAGATTCGCAATACCGGAAGGATACCTGAAGAGAATATCGAACAGATTCGGAAAGGTGAAGTTAAAGGCCGGGGTCTTAATATTATCTACCGCTTTATACAGGCCATGCAAGGGAATCTCGAGGTCTTCACTGACGCTGATTCTACAACCTTTCGAGTTATGATCCCACTTTATAAATAATCCCCCTTCATCCCCCTTTATAAAAGTGGGACTTATTAATATTCTCAAAATTGAATAGACATTAATAAATACATCGAAATTACTTTTCCGTCATGCCCGCAGGTCGTTAGCGGGCATCCAGTGGTTTTCTGGATTCTCCGGTCAAGCCGGAGAATGACAACTATATGAATTGTTGTCCAAATTATTATGAGAACGTCAATAAAACATTGAAAACTCATAACCCCTCTTTTTAAAGAGGGGTGAGGGGAGATTACTAAAAATAAAAAATTCAATAGAGGTAGTCCATGAAAAAGGACATAGTCAAACTAATAGAAAGAAGAACTATATGGGAAGGGAAATTTCTTAGATTTGTCCTTACCACATATATTGATTCATCCGGTTCAGTAAGAAAATGGGAATCTTTTGAACGGGTTAACTGTAAAGGGATAGTTGCGATTGTGGCTGTAACAGATGATAAAGAGGTCATCCTGATAAGGCAGTTCAGGCCGCCTGTGAATGGATATGTCATCGAATTCCCTGCGGGTTTGAATGACAGAGGAGATACGCTCGAGAAGGCTGCAGAAAGGGAGCTGCTCGAGGAGACAGGCTATTCTTCGAGAGAGATGATTTTTCTTGCCGAAGGGCCTATGTCATCAGGGGCATCAGGAGAAATACTCACAGCGTTTCTTGCCAAGGGGCTTGAATTTAAAGGTATCGGAAAAAGGGATGAGACAGAGGATATAGAGGTTCTAAAGATTCCAATAGATGATCTGTATAATAAATTGTCTAACCTTCAGTCAGAAGGAAATTATGTTGATTTAAAGATATACGGCCTTATAGAACTTGCAAGGAAATACTTATAGTTGAGGGGGCTACCATGAAGAAGTCGAAGATGGACTGTTGGGAGTTTAAAAAGTGTGAGAGGGAGTTGGGTGGCGAGCATGTACACGATTTAGGTATCTGTCCTGCTTCAATTGAAACTAAGTTGAATGGTATCCATGGCGGCAAGAATGCAGGAAGGGCATGCTGGGTCGTTGCAGGGACATTCTGTAAGGGGCAGGTTCAAGGGACATTTGCACAGAAGTATAAAGATTGTGCGCTCTGTGATTTTTATAAATTAGTTAAAGAAGAGGAATCGCCAGCGTTTTTGTTGTCTGCAGTGCTATTAGATAGATTAAAAAAATGAGCAAAGAGACAGTATAGAGATTGCAAAGAGATACTTAGTAGCTCAGATATTGATACATATCATTTTAAAATTACCTTAAGAAATCTTCTCTTGCCAACCTTGATGATATGTTCCCCTTGAGTAAGCATTGTATCAGGGTCTGTTACAGTAATATCATTTATCTTAACACCGCCCTGTTTAATAAGCCTTATGGCTTCACTTGTACTTTTTACAAGTTTTGTATCTTTCATTATTTGTGGAAGCCAATTCACATTTGCCTTACCAGTTGCCGGGGCTTCCGGTATCGGAAGAATCAGCTCTACGACTCCAATATTTTCTGGAATCTCTTTATATTTAAAGATATGTTCAAATTCTTCCTTTGCCTTTAAGGCTTCATCTTCACCACAATATCTCTCAACTATTTCCATGGCAAGATCTTCCTTTGCTCGTTTTGGATGAACCGAGCCATTCCTTATTCCTTCTCTTAATAGATTTAGTTCTTCTATAGATATATGGCTCAGTAATTCATAATATCTAAGCATTAGCTCATCACTTATGGACATCACCTTACCATACATTTCTTTAGGTGGCTCTGTGATGCCAATATAATTCCTGATACTCTTACTCATCTTTTTCACTCCGTCAAGACCTTCAAGCAATGGCATGAGAATAAGACACTGTGGCTTCTGGCCGTGTTCCTTCTGGAGTTCTCTTCCGACTATAAGATTAAATTTCTGGTCGGTACCACCAAGTTCTACGTCTGCCTTAAGTGCAACAGAATCATAGCCCTGTATTAATGGATACATAAATTCATGGATGCTGATAGGATTCTGAGTGACCCATCTCTGTTTGAAGTCTTCCCTTTCGAGCATCCTTGCAACAGTATATCTGCTTGCAAGCCTTATCATATCTTCCGCTGTCATGGCAGACAGCCATTCTGAATTAAAGAGAATCCTTGTCCTTTCCGGATCGAGGATTTTAAATATCTGTTCCTTATAAGTTTTGGCATTTTCGAGGACTTCTTCCCTTGTGAGAGGTTTCCTCATCTCGCTCCTGCCGCTTGGGTCGCCTATCAGTCCTGTAAAATCACCGATCAGAAATATTACCTCATGGCCTAATTCCTGAAATTGCCGCATCTTTTCAAGCAGGACCGTGTGTCCGAGGTGAATATCAGGAGCAGTTGGGTCAAACCCAGCCTTAATCCTGAGGGGCTTTTCTTCAATGTATGATTTTTCAAGCTTTTTAAGAAGGTCGGCCTCAGTAATTATCTCAAAAGTCCCTCTCTTTATTATTACAAGTTGTTTTTCAGGTTTTAACATAGGTTGTATATTAAAACCTAAGGACAACTAACGTCAATTGATTGAAATGTTATACCACCAGCTCATTAAACTGATACAGATCGAGGCTTCTTTGAAGGCAATTGAGAAATGGGACGGTCATATGCCGAAGGTTACTTCCGGAGCAATACCGTTCATCGATGCCAAAAGCTTCGAGAGGGAGAAAGAGTAAACACAAAGGTGGAAAATGGCAAAGAAATTAAAAAAATAATGATTTTTGCTAAAATAATGAATCAATTCAGAAGGAGGCAACTGTGAAATTATTAAAGATCAAAAATCTGTATGTCCAGATGATTCTGCAAATCATCACATTGCTTTTTATCTTTGCTTCAATTTGTATTGCAGCTTCAGATGACATCAAGAGAATAAAAAAGGAGCTTGATAATAGTGACTGGCAAATTCGTCTTAAAGCAGTTGAAAATCTCAGTGCAATAAGGAATGAAGATGCAGTGGACCTATTGATGGAGGTTGCAGGACAACGTGGAGAGTATTGGGCAGTTAGGAAAAAGGCAATCCTTACGTTAGGAGAGACTAAAGATCCAAAAGCAATCGAGCTCTTGCTGTCACTCTTCAAAGATATGACTATAAACTGGGATTGTCCGGCTATTAAGTCATACACTGCAATTGCACTTGGAAATTTCAAGGGGTATCCGAGAGTAGTAGATGCACTCATCAATGGGACAACAGATAGCGAACTGCTTACAAGAGAAGCATCAATTCGTTCATTAGGAAAAATTGGTGATTCAAAAGCTGTTCCTTATATAATAAACCTCCTGAGCGATAAGAGCGCAGCAATTAAATTAAGTGCCATTAAAGCACTCGAAGAAATTGGTGATGATCGAGCAATAAGCAAATTACAGTATCTGGCAGAGAATGATAATGATCCCCTGATCAAAAAAGAGGTGAATGACGCATTAAAGAATTTTCGGAAGCACAAAGAGTATCGATAGCTTTGTTTATTTTCTTACCAGTATCTTACGCGGCCGACATCAATATGAACAAATTCAGGATATCTTCCTACACCGCCCGCTGCAAAGGATTTTGCGATACGGCAAAGCTTGCCATTGCTGACTCCATCGATTGAAAAGTCAATAGCAAGACCATGAAGGTGAAGGGTGTTTCTACTGACATTTCTACCCTGACTTATCAGAAGTTCGTTGTAGGCAATTGATCTATAACCTGATATTATTTGTATTTCCTTTTCTTTACCAACAATATCCTTTATATCGCAGAGAATATCTAAAACCCCGATATCTATCTCCTTTACTTCATTAGTATAATGACACCTTAAAAAATAATTTATCTTATCAAGAGCCTTTTGGTCGTAATTACCTGACGAATAATATTTTATATTGAGTTTTTCTCCTGTATGAACATTGTACATATTCAATATTTTTATATCTGATAATCCCCCCTTCCCCCCTTTGCTAAAGGGGGGTGAGGGGGGATTATTTTTAATATTCGTCTTTGCATAAACATTCTTAAAAGGTAAAAAAGCTGTTCCTGCAACTAAGGCCCTTAAAAAATTCCTTCTTGAAATCATAATGTGATATCCTCCGCAATGCCTGATCTTTCCTTGAGAATTATATCTACCTTATGCCAGTTTACTCTATCTGCAATTCTTGCTTTTTCTATCAGCCCTCTCGCTTCGACATTCAAGTCTTTTACTTTACCATAAATATCTTTGTGTACCTCAAGAAATATCCTGCCTTCATCTGAGACTGCAATCTTAACTGGTTTATATATTATCTCCCCCGGTGTATTTATTTCAATATTCTTGAAAAACTTTTCCATATTTTCAGACATAACCCTGATGCAGCCATGGCTTCTGAATTGATAAACAGACGTTGGCCAGATGGTCTCGTGAATAACAACCCTTGGGATTGAAGTATCTATCGCATATCTCCCCAGTGGGTTATCAGGGCCTGGGAGGACAATAGTCCTAACAGGCTTTCCTTCCATCATCATCTTCCACTGCATGGATTCTGGCACATGCCACGTGGGATTTTTTCGTTTGTTTATAACCTTGAACTTATCCTCAGGCGTTCTCCAGCGTGTCATTCCTCTCCATGAAGGCATTCCGAGCCCAACCGGGAAAGCTGTTTCAAATTTAGTGTTTTTAAAGAAATAGAGCATTCTATCAGGGATATTGACTATTATTCCGTCATTTATAATCTTTGGCACTATCTTTCTTGTGTTTATCCTGAGTTCCTGATCTATCTGGAGGTTTTTTTTAATATCAATATTGTTTTTTTTGATTATACTTCTCTTGTCAACTCCTAATCTTGAGCTGATGAGCTCGATACTATCGCCTTTGGCAACATGATAAACAGTCTCTCCTCCAATAATCATGTCAGCCGCAGAGACTGAAGGGATATAAATAAAAATGAATATAAAAAATATTCTCAAATTAACCAGAAAAGGCAGGACATAGTGTTTAAGCGGTTTCTTTTGCCGATAGTCCGAGAGGATATTTTTAAAATAAAGAGGCAAAAGCCTCGCAGGTCGGAACGACCGAGAATGAGCGAAAATACTATGTCCTGCCTTTAACAACTTGCTTAGAACCGCCGAAAATTTTTGTATTTATAGCCTTAACAGCGTTAATCCTGATGCCTGATCAAACTCTCGCCGGGCATCAATTCCCTCTATCTCAATGATAACAGCCTCAAGGACGAGAAAAGTCTTGGATCTTTCCCTTAGACAGCCAACCTTAACCATATCCTTCTTTCCAAATGCACCGTGGAAATGAATCTTTGGTTCGTCATCCTGCCAGAATATAGTGCCAATACCTAAAACCTCATGACTCTCTTTTATCTCCTTCCATACTGGCTTTGGAGGTAACTTCTCCTCTTCCGGACCAACAACAACCCTGCCCTGCCTGATGCCGCCGATAAGATAAAATACCGCACTTCTTATATTTTCCCTCTTTGCAATCCCGGTGATGTTTTCAAAGGCGTCCTCTCCATCTTCAAATCTTGCTACAACAACCCGCCCGGTTTTTCCAACCTGGTATTTCATGACCCCTCCTGAATATATCTATCTAAAATGATAAATTGATGTTCACAAACACAGGCTATTCCCGAAAGCTTTCGGGGTTAGCAAATAGGAATGAAAATGCCATAAACTCCCCCTTTGGAAAAGGGGGATGAAGGGGGATTTTAAGAACAAATGATTCGAGTTATTAATCATAAAATCTCCCCTCTTTACAGGTTTTGTGAAAGTTATATTAACCCGAATTACGGAAGCCCCTCAAAATGTCATTGCGAGGAGCGAAGCGACGTGGCAATCTTATCACTTAAAAAGAGATTCCTCGCTGAGTTTATCCTGAGCACGAATACAAGATTCCTCGCTCCGCTCGGAATGACATATTATGAGCATTTCATGTATACCCCTTCATAATTCGGGATTAAGCATTCTGATAATGCTGGGAAATAAAGTTTAAAAGACCTTCCACTCTATGGACAAGATGTTCCGGATCAGGATCGGACCCCTTATTAACATAATTTGCAGGTGCAAGAAGCTCCATCTGTCTCCTGAGACCTTCATCTGCCTTTATCCCCGAAAAGAAGACAATCGGAATCTTTATTATACTTTCATTTTCCTCGATTGCCCTTAATGTCCTTGCAGCAGTGAGACCGTCCATCACCGGCATATTAAGGTCAATTATTGCAAAGCTAATCCTGACATTTTTTTTGATGAGCCTCGCATACTCTGTGACGAGTTCAAGCCCATTTGTAGTCGCTATAACCTCACTCGCTATCGCCTTTTTTAATATAAGCTCCTTAAGCAGAGTCCTTGTGAATTTTGAATCCTCTGCAACAAGTGCATATGTATCTATCGAACTCCTCTTATCTTCCCAGAGATTCTCCATGTCCAGCGTAAAGCCACAATAAGTACACGTGAGTTCTCTCCTTTCGTTTCTTACTACTACATTGTAAGGTACATCCTCACCACAACATAAACAATATTTCTTACCCTCTTCCATAATAATAATTTATAATTACCTGACGGTATTTGCAAGATAAAATAAATTTGGGTCTTCGTGGAAGTGAGTGGGTAAAATTTTCCTAAAAAGGTATACTTGTTGGAATCCCCCTCCTTAGAAAGGGCCTCTTTCTTACCCCACTTTAGAAAAGGGGGGGTGAGGGGGGATTTGAAAACTCTTGTGAACGGATATGCTTTCGTATAATAAAAGTCTGAAACAAATATCGAGGAACTTAAGAAGAAACATGACAGATGCAGAAATATTGCTATGGTCAAAAC
>JBFLZS010000095.1:0-10760 GCA_040756135.1 Nitrospirota bacterium | reverse complement strand
GGTGATGCCTGGTGACAATATAAATCTGACAGTAGAGCTAATCTCACCTATAGCAATGGAGAAGGAGTTAAGGTTCGCTATAAGAGAGGGCGGAAGGACTGTAGGAGCCGGTGTTGTTACAGAGATAATAGAATAAAAGGGATTAAGGATTCTAGGATTCAAGGGTTCGAGGGTTTTTTGCTTGGACCCTTAAACACTTGACCCCTCGAATCCTTAGTAAGAGAAGGATGAACCAGAAGATAAGGATAAAATTAAAGGCTTATGATCACAGAGTACTTGACAGGTCTGTGAAGGAGATAGTAGATACAGTACAGAGGACCGGGGCAAGGATAGCTGGTCCTGTGCCTTTGCCTACAAGAATAAGCAGAGTAACTGTTCTCAGGTCTCCACATGTAGATAAAAAATCGAGGGAACAATTCGAGATCAGGACGCACAAAAGGCTGATAGACATAGTTGATCCAACTCCGCAGACTGTTGATGCGCTTATGAAATTGGAGCTCGCAGCAGGAGTTGATGTAGAGATAAAGCTATGATAGGCATTCTGGGTAGAAAAATGGGCATGACACAGGTATATACAGAAGATGGGAAGGTATGTCCCCTTACTGTTGTTGAGGCAGGGCCATGTTGTGTTGTTCAGGTCAAAACCCTTGATAACGATGGATATGAGGCTGTTAAGATAGGGTTTTTAGAGGTAAAAGAAAAGAGACTAAACAAGCCGTTAGCAGGAGTGTACAGAAAGGCAGGGGTTAAATCTCATAAGCTATTAAAGGAATTCCCCATGGGTGGTTTAAAAGTAGGTGAATTTGTGACTGTGGAAAAATTTTCGAAGGGAGACAGGGTATCTGTTACAGGTGTCTCCAAGGGTAAGGGGTTTCAGGGTGTTATGAAGAGGCATCACTTTGCTGGTGGGCCGGGCTCCCATGGCTCCATGTTCAACAGGGCACCGGGTTCTATTGGTGCAAGTTCCTTCCCTTCGAGGGTGTGGAAAAACCAGGGACTTCCTGGTCATATGGGTTTAGAAAGAATAACAGTCAAGAACCTTGAGATAGTTGATATTAGGGCCGACCAGAACCTGCTCCTTATACGAGGTGCAGTTCCGGGCCCGAAAGGCACCTTTCTGGAGATCAAAAAGAAGGACTGACATGATAGAAGTTGAAGTAAAAGATAGGAATAACAACACTGTTGAGAAGATTAACTTGCGTGATGATATCTTTGGTGTTCGTGCAAAATTAGGGGTTATTCACGAGGCAGTGAATAACTACCTTGCGAACCAGAGGCAAGGTACTCATGCAACAAAGACGAGAGGTCTTATTAGCGGAGGTGGTAAAAAACCGTGGAGGCAGAAACACACAGGAAGGGCAAGGGCTGGGAGTATCCGTTCTCCTCTATGGAGAGGTGGAGGAACGGTTTTTGGTCCAAAGCCGAGAGATTATTCGTATAACCTCCCCAAGAAGGTAAAAAAACTTTCTTTAATGACAGCCCTTTCTACTAAGCTTTCTGACGACGAGTTTGTTATAATAGATAATTTATCTATCGAAAAGCCGAGGACAAAAGAGATAATAGTGTCATTAAAGAACCTCGGTCTTATCGGCAAAAGTGTACTCATTGTACTGCCCGAGAATGACAATGCAATCGCACTTTCTGCCAGAAATGTCCCTGGTGTCAGTGTTACTCGGGCTGCAGACCTCAATATTTATGATGTTATTGCTCACAATATACTTCTTATGACGAAAGAGGCAGTCCTAAGATTAGAGGACATAAAAGGGTCATGAAAAATCTCTATACAATAATTAAAAAGCCTCTTTTTACAGAAAAGGGCAGTAATCTTAAAGAATCACAGAATAAGATACTTATTGAGGTCTCAAGAGACGCTAACAAGGTTGATATTAAAAAGGCTGTAGAGGAAATTTTCAAAGTGAAAGTTGAGAAAATTTCAACAATAAAAATGCTTGGTAAATGGAAAAAATATGGAAGGTCTATAGGCAAAAAACCTGATAGAAAAAAGGCAATAATTACCCTAAAAAAGGGTGAAAAACTTGATTTCATTGAGGGCACATAATGGGTATAAAGAAATATAATCCAACATCGCCAGGCAGGCGATTTCAGACAGTCTCTGACTTTATTGACATAACAACAGATAAGCCATATAAGCCTCTTCTGAGATCCCTGAGAAAGAGTGGCGGCAGGAATAATAACGGTTGTGTTACTGCCTGGCAGAGAGGTGGAGGTAATACAAGGGCTTATAGGGTTATCGATTTCAAGAGGGATAAGATTGGTGTGCCCGCAAAGGTTGCGACCATAGAATACGATCCAAACAGATCCGCGAGAATTGCCCTTCTTAAATACAGAGATGGCGAGAAAAGATATATAATTGCACCTTCAGGGCTTCAGGTAGGAGGCGAGGTCGTTTCAGGCAAAGGTGCTGAAATAAAAATAGGGAATGCACTGCCTCTTAGTGACATGCCATTAGGAACATTTATTCACAATATTGAACTGCGGCCAGGAGAAGGTGCCAGACTTGTAAGGAGTGCAGGTTCCTCAGCACAGCTTATAGCTAAAGAAGATAAATATGTCCAGGTTAAGTTTTCATCAGGTGAGGTGCGTTTTATACCCTCAGGTTGTATGGCGACTGTAGGGCAGGTTAGTAATCCTGACCATGAAAATATCTCTTATGGTAAGGCGGGTAGGATAAGGTGGTCGGGTAAGAGGCCTCATGTAAGGGGTGTTGCAATGAATCCGATAGACCATCCCCTTGGGGGTGGTGAAGGTAAGGCTTCTGGTGGTCGTCCAGCGTGCTCACCGTGGGGAAAGCCTGAAGGGGTTAAAACAAGACAGAATAGAAGAACCGATAGATTTATTATTAAGAGGAGGAAGTAACTTGCCGAGGTCTTTAAAAAAAGGTCCGTTTGTAGATGCAAAGCTTATGAAAAAGGTAAAGTCAATGATTGAAAGCGGGGAAAAAAAGCTTATAAAGACATGGTCAAGACGTTCAACAATAGTGCCGGAGTTTATAGGTTTTACCTTTGCTGTGCATAACGGTAAAAAGTTTATACCTGTATATGTTACTGAGAATATGGTTGGTCATAAGCTTGGTGAGTTTGCACCGACAAGGACATTCAGAAGCCATGCAGGCTCTGAAAAGGCAGCCTCTACATAGAGGATAAATTAAAAATAACCAATAACCAGATTCCAATAACCAAACAACTTTGGAACTTAGAATTTGATTTTTGGAGTTTATAGTATATGGAATCAAAGGCAATATTAAAATACGCAAGGATTACTCCCAGGAAGGCACGGAAGGTGATAGACCTTATAAGAAATAAAAATGCCGGTGATGCCCTTCTGTTTCTCCGATTCATGCCATACAGAGGAGCAAGGTTTATTGAAAAACTACTTAAGGCGGCGATGGCTAATGCAGAACAAAAGAAAGCTGTTAATCCTGAATCTATGAAGATTACAAGGGTATTTGTTGATCAGGGACCTGTAATGAAAAGGGTTGAACCGAGGGCTATGGGAAGGGCAAACATTATCAGAAAGAGGACATGCCATATAACATTGATACTGGAAGAAATAGGAAATGAGAAATGAGAAACGAGAAATGTAAAGAAAAGAACAATAGCAAAAACTATCCACTTCTTATTTCCCATTTCTTATTTCTCACTTTGTAAAGGGAGGTAGGTTTTGGGTCAAAAGACGCATCCTGTAGGAGTTAGACTCGGCATAATAAAAACATGGGATTCAAGATGGTATACCAAGAAGGGATATGCTGAACAACTCCTTGAAGATATAGCAATAAGAAAGACTCTCAAAGAAAGACTTTTTCATGCCGGTGTGCCGAGGATAGAGATGGAACGGGCTGGCCAGAATATAAAGGTGATAATTCACACTGCGAGGCCAGGGATAATTATTGGTAAAAAGGGAGCTGAGGTTGAAAAGCTCAGGAAAGATCTTAAACTGATGACAGGTAAAGAGGTCGCAATAGACATAAAAGAGATAAGAAAACCGGAAGTAGATGCTCAACTTGTCGCAGAAAATATAGCCCTTCAGCTTGAGAAAAGGGTCGCCTTCAGAAGGGCGATGAAAAAGGCTGTGGCCTCGGCCCTTAGATTTGGCACCCTTGGAGTGAAGATAGCATGCTCTGGGAGGCTCGCAGGGGCCGAGATAGCGCGGTCAGAGTGGTACAGGGAAGGCAGAGTCCCGCTTCATACGTTCAGGGCTGATATAGACTTCGGCTTTACAAAGGCGAGAACAACATACGGTGTTATCGGAGTTAAGGTATGGATGTACCACGGAGATATATTGCCAGAAAGCAAGACTTAGGGAAATTCAGGTGATGTTATGCTGATGCCTAAAAAGGTCAAATTTAGAAAGATGCAGAAAGGCAGAATGGACGGAAAAGCCTATAGAGGTTCTACAGTCTCATTTGGTGAATTTGGGCTAAAGGCTATTGAGCCAGGATGGGTTTCGAGTAGCCAGATTGAAGCAGCAAGAATTGCGATCACACGCCATGCCAAAAGAGGATGTAAGCTATGGATAAGAATTTTTCCTGATAAACCGATAACGAAAAAACCGGCTGAGACGAGAATGGGTAAAGGTAAAGGAGCACCTGAATACTGGGTTGCAGTAGTGAAGCCGGGGAGGATTCTATACGAGATGTCAGGTGTAACTGAAGTGGTCGCAAGGGAGGCCATGCGTCTTGCCTCTCATAAATTGCCTGTGGCGACAAGGTTTGTAAAAAGGGATGAGGAGGTTCTGTGAAACCGTCTGAACTAAGAGCAATGACAATTGATGAATTGATACATAAAGAGCAGGACCTCAGGAAAGAATTATTCAATCTGAGGTTTCAACAAGCTACTGGTGAGATAGAAAACCCGATGCGTATAAATGCTGTAAGAAAAGATATCGCAAGGGTACTGACAATAATGACAGAGAAGTCAAATAAAAAGTAGGAAATGGGAAGTGGGAAATAGGGAAGGTAGAAATGTCTAAAAAAATATACACTGGCAAAGTTGTTAGTAACAGGATGGATAAAACAGTTGTTGTGGCCGTGACAAGACTTTTCCAGCACCCCGGGTATAAGAAAACTGTTAGGAGGGTAACGAAGTTTAAAGCACACGATGAAAAAAACAGATGTCAGATTGGAGATACTGTTAAGATCATAGAGACAAGACCTCTAAGCAAAGAGAAAAGGTGGGTAGTAATAGAATAGAGATTGATTGGAGTGAATAGAGATGGTTCAGTTGAGGAGTATGCTTGAGGTAGCAGATAATTCAGGTGCAAAGAAGGTGCAGTGCATAAAGGTTCTCGGAGGTTTCCACAAGAGATATGCAAGGCTTGGTGATTTAGTTGTTGTCAGCATTAAAGAAGCATTACCTGATAGCAATATCAAAAAGGGGACAGTAGCAAAGGCTGTTGTTGTGCGGACAAAAAAGGAGCACAGAAGAGCCGATGGCTCTTATATACGTTTTGACCAGAATGCAGTAGTTCTTATAAATGCGCAGGGCGAACCTATAGGAACAAGAATCTTTGGCCCTGTGGCAAGGGAGCTCAGGTGGAAGGAGTTTACAAAGATAATCTCCTTGGCCCCAGAGGTTCTATAGGAGAAAAATGGGTCAGAGTATCAGGAAAAATGATACAGTCGTAGTAATTACGGGTAGAGAGAAAGGAAAAAAGGGAAGGGTTCTCTCTGTTTATCCATCAAAGAGCAGGATATTAATAGAGAGGATTAATATGATCAGGAAACATATGAAGCCAAGTAAAAAGTATACCCAGGGTGGAATTATCGAGAAAGAATCGCCGCTTCATATATCGAATGTAATGCTAATATGCCCGAAATGTAACAAACCAACAACGATTAGCAGCACATTTCTCCAAGACGGCCGGAAAGTACGTGTGTGCAAGAAATGCAGTGAGGTTATGGACGAATGATGATGCCGAGACTTAAAGAAAGATATCTTAAAGAGGTTGTTCCGGCTATGCTAAAGGAATTTTCGTATAAAAATGTGATGGAAGTGCCGAAAGTACAAAAGGTTGTGCTTAACGTTGGACTTGGGGAAGCAATACAAAACATAAAACTCCTTGATGCGGCACAGAAAGAGCTTTCGGTCATCACAGGTCAGAAGGCGGTTATGACAAAGGCGAAGAAATCGATAGCATCCTTTAAATTAAGGAAAGGGGTACCCATAGGCTGTAAAGTAACCCTCAGGGGAAGTAAGATGTATGAATTTCTCGACAGGCTAATAAGCCTAGCCCTCCCGAGGATCAGGGATTTTAAGGGCGTATCGGGGAGATCTTTTGACGGAAGAGGTAACTATTCTCTGGGTCTCAAAGAGCAGTTTATTTTCCCTGAGATAGATTATGATAAGGTCGAAATGGTTCACGGGCTTGATGTCACAATCTGTACTACTGCAAGAACAGATAAAGAAAGTAATGCCCTCTTACGCTATTTAGGTATGCCGTTTAGGAGTTAAAGCTGACAGCTAATAGCTGATAGCTAATTTGAGGAGTGATTGATGGCAAAAATTTGTATGATGGAGAAGGCTAAAAGGCCACCGAAATTCAGGGTAAGGACTCATAACAGATGCAAGTTATGCGGAAGGCCCAGGGCCTATCTACGAAAATTTGGGATATGCAGGATCTGTTTTAGAACACTTGCACTGGAAGGACAGATACCTGGAGTAATAAAAGCAAGCTGGTAGGGGTGAATTATGCTGACAGATCCAATTGCAGATATGCTTACAAGGATGCGAAATGCTGTACGTATCAAGGCAGAGAAGGTTGATATACCTATTTCTAAGATGAAGTTAGAGATAGCAAAGATATTAAAAGAGGAGGGCTTCATAAAGGCATATAAGATATTGAAGGATAGAAAGCAGGGTATTCTGAGGGTAATCCTTAAATATGTAGATAATGAGAGTGTTATCTCAGGATTGAAGAGAATAAGCAAGCCGGGCCGTAGGGTCTATGTGGGCAGTAAGGAGATCCCGAGAGTAATGGGTGGTCTTGGAATTGCAATTCTTACAACATCAAAAGGCATATTGAGTGATATGGTTTGCAGGCGTGAGTGTGTTGGGGGAGAGGTTATCTGTTATGTATGGTGATAATAAAAAAGCAATGAGCAAAGAGCTTAGAGCTAAGAGACTTGTTACTCCATGCTTTACGCCATATGCTGTTTTAGGAGAGTAGATGTCACGAATTGGTAAAAAGCCAATAGAGATACCCAAGGGTGTCAGCATAGAGATAAAGGCCAGAATAATAAAAGTTAATGGCCCAAAAGGAGAACTGAGCTGGAACTATCCAGATAGAATTAAGGTCTCAGTTAACGGTGGTAATATATCGGTAGAGAAGTCAGTTGACTCAAAGATTGAAAGGGCACTTCATGGCCTTACGAGGAGCATTATCTCCAATATGGTTGTGGGGGTTTCACAGGGTTACCAAAAGGTTCTTGAGATAGTTGGTGTTGGTTACAGGGCACAGTTGATGGGCAATAAACTTATCTTCACCCTCGGTTATTCTCATCCTATCGAATTTCAGTTGCCAGAAGGTATTAAGGCATCCATTGATCCTAAACAGACTCAGATCACACTTTTGGGGATTGACAAACAGCAACTCGGACAGGTGGCCGGGAGTTTGAGGTCACTCAGGTTTCCGGATGCTTATAAAGGCAAGGGCATTAGATACATAGGTGAAAAACTTAAGTTAAAAGTAGGTAAAGCAGGTAAAAAATAGCGGATAGCTAACAGCTCATAGCTATTAGCTTTCAGATAGGAGATTATTTCGGCAGTGAGCAGGAAAGAAGGCAGACAGAAACGTCATGAACGGATAAGGAAAAAAGTTTTAGGAACCCCTGAGAGACCGAGATTGTCTGTTTATAGGAGCCTGAATCACGTGTATGCTCAGATTATAGATGATCTTAAGGGATACACTATTGTTGCTACATCAAGTCTTGATAAAGAATTTAAAGACGATATATCCCATAAAGGAAATATTAGAACAGCAAAAAAAGTTGGTGAATTTATAGCGAAAAGGGCATTAGAGAAAGGTATAAAAAAGGTCGTTTTTGACAGGAGTGGCTATCTTTATCATGGCAGTGTTAGGGCGCTGGCGGAGGCTGCTAGGGAGACAGGACTGGAATTCTAAAGGGCACAGATTAGCACAGATGAAAGAACGCAGATGAACACAGATAATCAGCGATCATTGGTAATCATCAGTGATTATCTGTGTTAATTATATGGAGGTTATGTGGGTAAGATTGATCCAGAGGGGTTGAATCTAAAAGACAAGGTAGTATTTATAAACAGAGTCGCAAAAGTGGTTAAGGGTGGAAGACGGTTTTCTTTCACTGCCCTTGTTGTTGTTGGAGATGGAGAGGGAACTATTGGTATAGGAAAAGGAAAGGCATCAGAAGTTCCCGAGGCAATAAAAAAGGCAATTGAGCAGGCAAAAAAATCCCTTATAAGGTTTCCTATAAAAGACGCTACTATTCCACACAGGGTTATAGGAAGGTTTGGATCAGGTATAGTGGTTGTGAACCCTGCTGTAAAAGGTACTGGCATTATCGCAGGAGGCGCTGTCAGGGCACTCTTAGAGGTCGCAGGAGTTCATAATGTTGTTGCAAAATCCCTTGGTAGCCATAATCCTTTTAATTCAGTGAAGGCAACACTGAATGGACTTGCAAGTCTAAAGGATCCGGAGTTGGTTATGAAACTCAGAGGCAAGGTTGAAGAAGAGCCTCAGGAGGTGTCATGAAGATAGAGGATATGAGGCCTGCTGAAGGAAGCAGAAAGGAGAATAAAAGAGTTGGTCGTGGTGTAGGTTCAGGCCATGGAAAAACTTCGTGTAGGGGTCATAAAGGACAGAAGGCTCGGTCAGGGGGAACAAAAGGGCCGGGCTTTGAAGGTGGGCAGATGCCACTTCAAAGGAGACTTCCTAAGAGGGGATTTAAAAACCGCTTTAAGAAAGAGTATGCAATCGTAAATCTTAAAGATATAAACAGAATAGAGGGATTAGATGTTATAACGCCTGAAGTCCTTGTTGAAAGAGGCATTATAAAGGATTTAAAGGATGGCCTTAAGGTTCTCGGTGTGGGTGAGATTCAGAGACCCGTTACTATAAGGGCAGATGCCTTTAGTGCTTCTACAGAAGCTAAGGTAACCGCTGCAGGCGGCAAATGGGAATTAATACAGAAATAACCAATAACCAAATTACAATAACCAAACAATATGGAAGTTTGGAATTTGGTGTTTGGTCATTAGAATTTATTTGGAATTTGGGACCTGGTTATTGGAATTTAATTTAAATGGGCATTCTCTCAAGCTTCCAGAATATATTCAAGATACCGGAACTCAAAAACAGGGTTTTTTTTACATTAGCCCTCCTCGCAGTATACAGGATAGGTGCTCATGTCCCCACTCCCGGGATTAACGGAGAAGAATTGAGCAAGTTTCTTGCTGAAAAAGGTGGGGCACTTATGGGCTTTTTTGATATGTTTTCAGGTGGAGCCTTATCGAGGGTCACTATTTTTGCTCTTGGTATAATGCCTTATATAAGTGCATCCATTATTCTTCAGTTGCTTACAGTAGTAATTCCTGCTATTGGTAAGCTTGCAAAGGAGGGAGAGGCAGGCAGGAAAAAGATTGTAAGATATACAAGATATGGGACAGTCATTATAAGTGCGATCCAGTCTTTTGGCATTGCAGCAGGCCTTGAGGGCATGGCAGGTGGGGCATTTGTACAGAACCCTGGTTGGTCGTTCAGGTTGTTAACAATGATTACCCTCACATCAGGGACAGCCTTTATAATGTGGCTTGGAGAACAGATTACTGAGAGGGGTATAGGAAATGGTATATCACTTATAATATTTGCCGGGATTGTTGCACGCTTTCCTAATGCTGTAATAAATACTGTCAGAATGGTACAGGCAGGAGAGCTTTCTATATTTTTAGTTGTTTTTCTCGTTGTAATGATGGTAGCTGTTGTAGGTGCGATAATATATATGGAAAGAGGGCAGAGAAAGATTCCTGTGCAGTATGCAAAGAGAGTTGTAGGCCGGAAGGTTTATGGTGGCCAGTCTACACACCTTCCATTAAAGATAAACACCTCTGGAGTAATCCCCCCGATATTTGCATCCTCAATTATAATGTTTCCTGCAACAGTGGCAGGCTTTATAGCAATACCGTGGGTACAGGCAGTTGCCAGACAATTTTCCCCAGGATCGGCGCTTTATACTGTGCTTTATGTTGGACTTATCTTCTTCTTCGCCTATTTTTATACCGCCATTATCTTTAACCCTGTTGATATTGCAGATAATCTCAAGAAGTATGGCGGTTATATTCCTGGTATAAGGCCTGGCCAGAAAACATCTGAATATATATACAGAGTACTTTCAAGGCTGACTTTTGTGGGTGGCTTCTATCTTGCGATTGTGTGCATTATCCCTGAGATTCTGATACAAAGATTTCATATACCTTTTTATTTTGGGGGTACTTCTCTCCTGATTGCAGTCGGTGTTGCCCTCGATACTGTTTCACAGATAGAATCACACCTGATTACACGTTCATACGAGGGCTTTCTAAAAAAAGGAAGGTTAAAGGGCAGAAGAGGATAAGATATTTTTAAAATTCAAGATTTAAAATTATTAAGGTTCTCATAATAGAATGGACATTGTCCCAAAAATGATAGGAAATTGTATAACCATAAAATCTCCCCTCGCCCCTCTTTTCCAAAGAGGGGTAATGCCTCCCTTTGGAAAAGGGAGGTTA
>JBFLZS010000094.1:0-10989 GCA_040756135.1 Nitrospirota bacterium | reverse complement strand
TCCATTTGAAATTATTACGCCTAAAAAATTTTGGACTACCGAAAATGGTAATCATAGTGACTAAACAATATCATAACCCATTGATTTAAATAGATTTTGGTCACTAAAGTGCGGAAGTTGGGCTAACCTCCCTTTGCCAAAGGGAGGAATCATGTCCCTCTTTGGCAAAGAGGGGGCAGGGGAGATTTTCTGAATAATATGAATTCTATTTTGAGACTGTTAATAGTTGTCAACAGTCGTTGGTCAGAAGTTACCAGTTTTGAAATGAATTCTTCATAAAAAGTGGGGTAATGCCTAAGAATTACCCCACTTTTATTGATTATTGACTATTGATTGTTTTTAGTACATTTCTCCGCCCATTCCACCCGGCGGCATCTTTGGACCTTTCTCTTCCTCTGGAATCTCTGTAACCATTACAGAGGTCGTCAACATCAAAGCCGCAACTGATGACGCATTTTGTAACGCATATCTTGTTACCTTGGTTGGGTCAATAATGCCTGTCTTCATCATATCAACATATTCTTCTTTATCAGCATCAAAGCCAAGGTTAACATCCTTTGCGTGCTTTACCTTTTCGACTACCACAGAGCCTTCGATACCAGCGTTATTCGCTATCTGCCTGATTGGCTCTTCAAGCGCCCTTTTTACTATGTCAATACCTATCTGCTGGTCACCTTCGAGTTTTAGATTCTTGAGTGCAGGAAGGCACCTTAGAAATGCAACACCTCCGCCAGGGACGATACCTTCTTCAACAGCAGCCCTTGTTGCATTGAGGGCATCTTCAACCCTTGCCTTTTTCTCCTTCATCTCTGTCTCTGTTGCAGCACCAACATTGATTACGGCAACACCGCCTACAAGCTTCGCAAGCCTTTCCTGGAGCTTTTCCCTGTCATAGTCGGATGTCGTCTCATCTATCTGGGTCTTAATCTGTTTAACCCTTCCCTGAATCTTTGCTGGATCCCCAGCCCCTTCAACAATAGTTGTATTTTCCTTATCTATATTGATCTTCTTTGCCCTTCCAAGGTCAGATATCTTTATGTTTTCAAGCTTTATGCCAAGGTCTTCTGATATCATCGTACCGCCTGTAAGTACTGCGATGTCCTCGAGCATCGCCTTGCGTCTGTCACCAAAACCTGGCGCCTTAACAGCACTTACCTGAAGTGTTCCACGGAGCTTATTCACAACCAGTGTTGCGAGGGCCTCACCCTCTACCTCCTCTGCAATAATTAATAAAGGTTTCCCCATCTTCGCAATCTGTTCGAGTATGGGCAGAAGGTCTTTCATGCTCGAAATCTTCTTCTCATGGATGAGAATATACGTATCCTCGAGTATGCACTCCATCCTTTCAGGGTCAGTGATGAAATACGGTGATACATATCCCCTGTCAAACTGCATACCCTCAACGACATCGAGCGTTGTCTGCATGCTCTTTGCCTCTTCAACCGTGATTACCCCGTCTTTGCCTACCTTGTCCATAGCCTCCGCAATGAGCTCTCCAATTGATGAGTCGTTGTTTGCTGAGATTGTGCCAACCTGGGCAATCTCTTTCTTGTCCTGTACAGGTTTGCTGAGCTTCTTAAGGTCATCGATAACTACACTTACAGCTTTCTCAATCCCTCTTTTCAAATCCATCGGGCTTGCACCTGCAGCAACATTCTTTATGCCTTCCCTGTAAATAGCATGTGCAAGGACAGTTGCTGTCGTGGTGCCATCGCCTGCAACATCCGATGTCTTTGATGCAACCTCTCTGACAAGCTGTGCTCCCATGTTCTCCCATGGGTCCTTTAATTCGATCTCTTTCGCAACTGTAACACCATCCTTTGTTATCGTAGGCGCGCCAAATTTCTTGTCGAGTATTGCATTCCTCCCCCTCGGACCTAATGTCGCCTTTACTGCATCGGTCAGTATACTCACACCTTTCAATATAGAGCTTCTCGCTACGTCATCAAAAATAAGCTGCTTAGCCATTTTTAATCCTCCTGTATTTTTTAAATTTTTTAGCCTTCAATGATTCCCAAGATGTCCTCTTCCCTGATGATGAGGAATTCTTCATCGTCAATCTTGATCTTTGAGCCCGAATACTTATCAAAAAGGATAGTATCCCCTACCTTAACATCCATAGGCTGACGTTTACCATCGTCCGTAACCCTGCCCGGACCTATTGCAATTACTGTACCCTTCTGGGGTTTCTCCTTTGCGGCATCAGGGATATAAAGACCACCTGCTGTCATTTCCTCCTCTGAAGAAAACTTAACAAATACTCTGTCTCTAAGCGGTTTGAACTTCATAACACATTGCTCCTTTCTTTAATATAAGTTTTCTGATTTTGTTAGCACTCTAAGCGAGTGAGTGCTAATATAATAGCTACAGGGTATGGAAGGCAAGGATTTTTATGGCCCAAAAAAGACATAAAATTTTATAATAACTATTATTTTCTCTGAAATTCGACTATTTTCTAATTATTATAAAATTTCTTTCTGTCCATGAACTCAGGGTTTGTCATTCCCCAGCTTAACCGGGGAATCCACCCTTCGACAGGCTCAGGGTGACAATTGCCATGGTGACTCTTCGGCAGGCTCAGAGTGACAATGTCATCCTGAGCTTGTCGAAGGATGTCGAACCATGGATTCCTGCCTTCGCAGGAATGACGCATTTGAGTTGAAATCGGCATTTATGGACAGACACTAATTACAACCACCGTTTAGTCCTTCTTGGTAACCAGAATTTTATTGTCAGCAAGCCTACGAGGAAACCTCCTATATGGGCAAACCATGCAATCCCACCGCCTCTGGCAAGTCCTGTACTTATTAAACCATTAATGAATTGAACAATAGCCCAAAACCCGATAACTATAAAGGCAGGGATCCTTACAGTTGTAATAAAGAAACCTAAGAATACTAACGTGTATACGCTTGCCCTGGGGAAAAGCAGTATATATGCGCCAAGAATGCCAGAAACGGCACCACTTGCACCGATCATTGGCATAAGTGAATCTGGATCAGTGATTGCATGGGTATATGCAGAGATGATTCCACAGAAGAGATAAAATATAATAAACTTTAAATGGCCTAATCTATCTTCTATGTTGTTACCGAATATCCATAGGTAGAGCATGTTGCCACCCAGGTGAAATAATCCCCCATGCATGAACATAGCAGAGAAGATTGTTAATGCTGGATGTATGGGCTGAACCTTCTCGAAGCTCAGGATATAATGAGGGATCGCACCATATGAATACGCGACTCGCTCCATACCTGACGGAGATATAACCTGCCATAAAAAGACGAATATGTTAAGTACAATAATTCCTATCGTAACAAATGGGTATGTGCGTGTAGGATTATCATCTTTATATGGAATCAATTGTTTTTACCTCTATACCATTTTTTTCCAGAAGCCATGTTGTTATACCTTTACCAGCCTGTTTTCCACCAGAGACCCATACATATGTTACCCCACAGGATGGACTACCGTCTTTAAAGATGGCCTTTTTTATCTTAAACATGTCTGCAATCCTGAGAACCTCCTTAGCGCCTCTGATTAAATGGTCTGTATAATCTGTGCCATTTTCGTATACTACTACATCTCCTTGCTCCAAAACAGCTTTACCATCGCCTTTCATAAACTGCAGGGGAGGTCTTGGCGTTGGAAGGCCACCGAGTTGCTCAGGGCAGACAGGAATAGCTTTGCCTGATGATACAAGGTCAACGATCCTTTTATACTCGCTGTTTTTACCATCATATCTTGTATTAAAGCCTGCAAGACACGCACTAACGAGAAACATAGTAAATTATACGGTACCCCCCCTTAGTAAAGAAAGCTCCCTCAAAAAAACCAATGTAACCTTTCAGTTATGAGTGCATGAATAGTTGCATATTGTTGTTCCCCTCTTTGGCAAAGAGGGGTTAGGGGAGATTTTTCAATGATATTATAAAATCCCCCTCATTCCCCCTTTTCCAAAGGGGGATTTGTTAACCCGTAACTGAAGGGATACAAACCAAAGTAATTCATACTTGCATTATATTTAATAGATATGCTATAACTTCTACGGTTATCAAATTGAAAAACTTACAGGGGGGCCTTATGGATAATGTAAAGAAGAAGCTATCGTTTCTCTTCATTGCTTTCATACTATTCTCCATTTATGCCGCTACTGCACATGGTGCGCTTTCGGATCAGGCAAAGGTATGCCTAACTTGTCATTCAGGCAGGGGAATGACCAAGACTTTGGAGAATAAAGAGATATTACTTCTCTTTATAGATAAAGAGGGATTTGCTAAATCTGTCCATAAAAACATCGATTGTAACGACTGTCATACAGGTTATATGGCAGCCCATGTATCAAAGAAAAGGGTGATTAAGAGCAAAAGAGAATATACTATAAATGCCTCTCGTGTATGTTCAACGTGCCACCCTGATGACCAATTGAAAAAAATCCCTATGCACAGTCCTTTGATGGCACAGGCCGCATGTGTGGAATGCCATGGTTCGCATTATATACAAAAAATGGCAGAATGGAAAAAAGGTATTAATGAAACCCAATACTGTCTTACATGCCATAAACATGCCTTGAGCATGCATTTGAAAAGCGGTGAATTACTTGCTCTTGCTATAAATGAATCTTCTTATAAAAGTTCGATTCATGGGAATCTTTTATGTAGCGCCTGTCATACAGATTTTTCAAAGACGAAACACCCGGTAAGGACGTTCGCAAATAAAAGGGAATATACTGTTCTCGCAACGAAATTATGTTCAACGTGTCACACAAATGAACAACTGAGAAAAAGTCCGGTACATGCCTCTCTCATGGCTGCAGCCACATGTGTTCAATGTCATGGCTCACATGCTATAAAGGGGATGAAGATACAAAAGATCGGAATGGACGAATCCCAATACTGCCTTACCTGCCACAGAGGCAAACTAAGCATGACCATGAGGAACGGTGAATCGTTATCGCTTTATATCGACGAAGCAACCCTGAGAAGCTCAGCACATGCTACCTTAAAATGTACTGCCTGCCACGCGATATTCTCAAAGACACAACATCCGGTGAGAGTTTTCAATAGCACCCGCGAGTATACACTTGTGAACACCGAACTATGCAAAAAATGCCATCAAAATGCTTCTACACAATATGAAAGCAGCATCCACTATGCCTTATTTAAGAGTGGAAATACTAAAGCACCTAATTGCGCTGGCTGTCACGGCAATGCTCACTCTGTAGCACAGGTAAAGACTGATAAGACATTCGGTCTCACATCGTGTAATAAATGTCACGGGGAGCTGAATAACTCATACGAGGCAAGTGTTCACAATATTGCAAGGATTCAAGGAAAAGCAAATGCTCCTGTTTGCTCATCATGTCACAATGCACATAATATCGAATCTACAAAGATGACCACTAAGATAAAAGAAGGATGTTTTAAATGTCATAAAGATATGGGCAAGGTCCATAGCAAGTGGCTTAAAAATCCTCCTATTAAAACAGCTACTTTTGCTGGAGCCCATTTTGACGTTGTTTCCTGTGCAGCATGTCATTCCCCTCAGGCTACCCGTAGGATATATCTCAGTCTGTTCGACACCAAAACAGGAAAGCCCTTGATGGAGGAAGACATCATCAAGCTGCTCGATACTACAGATGCTGCTAACTTGATGAAGAAGATAGACACAAACGGTGACGAGATTATAGAGGGCAAAGAATTATGGGGACTCTTCTCGATGTTATGGAATAAGGGTGTTCGAACAACATTTACAGGAAAGATGGATGTAAGCAGTTCTGCAGAGGCACACCAGCTTGGTTCTAAAAAAGAGGCAACAAGAGACTGTGATAAGTGTCATCATCCAAAATCTCCATACTTTGAGAATGTCTTTATTGTGATAAGCAAGGCTGATGGGGGGACAACAGTTTTACCTGCGGAAAAAGGAGTGCTCAGTTCAGTATACTCAATAATACCGGCGCGTAAGTTTTATGCCATTGGAGGAACAAATATAACTCTCTTTGATATCCTCTTTTACGTTGCTCTTATTGGTGGTATAGCTGTTCCTATCGGTCACCTTAGTTTGCGCATAATATTATCACCAATAAAATCATTACGAAAGATGAGGAAAGGAGGTAAGAAATAGATGAAAAGGATATATCTTCATCCATTACCAATAAGAATCTGGCACTGGGTAAATGCAGGAGGTTTTATCATCTTGATTCTCACCGGAGCGAATATTAGAAATATACTTAATCTGTTTTCAGTTGAAACAGCTGTTGAAATTCACAGTTGGTTAGGGTTCGTTCTCCTTGCAAATTATTTCATATGGCTTTTCTATTATCTCCTGACAGGAAATATCAAGATATATATTCCGCCTCTCCACCATCCTATTGAATTTGCTAAGAAAGCCCTTCGTCAGGCCAAGTTTTATGGTTTCGGGTTAATGGTAGGAGAACAGAATCCCCATCATTCAACATTTTACAATAAGTTCAATCCTATGCAACAGACGGCCTATCTTATGATTATGACTGTCCTTATCCCTGTCCAGATTATCACTGGCCTTTTTTTATGGGATCCGAAACTGTTCTCCTCGGTTGTAAACCTTGTCGGGATACAGGTTTTTGATACGATCCATGTCCTCCTCTGGATATTTTTCAGTTCCTTTATTATTGTCCACTTCTATTTAGCTACCCTGGGACATACGACCTTTGCCCATTTTAAGGCTATGTTTACAGGATATGAAGAAGAACATGAAGAGCACGAGGAACACGGACATAGCCCCAGTCACTAAAATAGCATAAATATAAAAAATAGGAAGGGCGGGACATGATGTCCCGCCCTTTTTGTTACTCAATTCAAGAATAGACCATTTTCTAAAACGAACAGGCAATGCCAAAATATCTTGTACTACTTTTTTCCTGAAAGCTCAGGTTTCCACTGTTGCCGCATGCTACTGTTAGACAATAATACTTCTAAAATATCCTCGTCAATCCTTATTCAAATAATTTTGGCAAAGAACTATTCCTCTGAACTATTCCGGTACAAACCTGCACTTAAAAGGCACTGACATCAACTCTTTCGAACCGAAATATGGATGGCGAACTCCTTCCTGTAACAAACGCATTGAGGATTCTGGATCCCGAGCAATAGTATACACAGAAAGTCGCACGGTTGACCTCTTGTTATCGGCATTGAATACATCCAGCAGGTCGCACGCCTATCGAAGGTGTGGAACGTTTGTTTCAACAACAAATCTTCATTTCGTAGGAAGTCGACAATTGCGTATACTAATATAGTTTTTTTTCATAAGGATGGTCCAGAAAATCCGTGGCTTTAACGCCATGAAGAAAAAAGGTTTCTAAGCTAACCAGTCCCAGACTGAGATTGTAGGACAATACAACTTGGAGGACCACGATGTCAGTCCCGATATCTGATAGGCTATTCATAGATTATTTGCAGTGTGAGTACAAGGCATATCTAAAACTCTCAGGGAGAACTGGTATTAGGACCGATTTTGAGAAATTTCAAGATAAAAATCAGGCTGAATATTGTCAGCGAGCACGAGAGCACCTCTTAATTACTGGTCGCAGCACAGCATCACCCAGGATAAACAGCACGTTCAAAGATGTTAAAATGCAGAAACTTTCTGTTGCCATCGATATTTCGATTTCCAATGACAAATACTCTCTGATTATTGACGCAGCAGAACTGGTCTTACAACCTTCCCATCGGAAACTAGTTTATAATCCGATCATCTTTTTCATCAAAAGATAAGCAAACAGTACAAGCTCTTACTGGCATTTTGTGGCGCAGCTCTAAGCTATGAACAAAAAGCTCAGCCGATCAGTGGAAGGATTATTTTTGGAGATAGATTCACTTCTACAAAGGTGCAGCTCGCTTCTCTGATTAAGGCGGTGGGCAAAATCGAGAAGGAAATTGCTAAAATGGTTGATACTCAAACAGCACCGCCTTTAAGACTCAACAACCATTGTGAAATGTGTGAGTTTCGGGAGAGCTGTTATGCAGCTGCAAAGGAAAAAGATAATCTTAGCCTTCTGAAAGATCTTAGCGGAAAAGAAATCGATACGTTGAACAAAAGAGGTATATTTACGGTAACACAATACTCGTATACCTTTCGCCCGCGCCGGGCGAAAAAAATGGCAGCAAGTAGAATCATTAAGCATCATCATTCCCTAAATGCATTGGCTATCAGGACACAAACTATTTACATTGCGGGAAAACCAGAACTTCCCTCTGCGACGACGCGGGTATATCTTGATGTTGAGGGAATCCCCGACGAAAACTTTTATTATCTGATTGGCCTTATTATAGATGATGGAACAAACGTCACCCCATACTCCTTTTGGGCAAACGATAAGGCCGAGGAAAAAATAATCTGGGAGTCATTTCTTGGAATAATTGAGAGAATGGGTGATTTTGTGCTGTTACATTACGGGAATTATGAGTCAAAGTACATCAAACAGATGAGTATGCAGTATGGTGGCGATAGTGAATTACTTAAGAAAATAAAATCACGAACCTTCAATATATTGTCAGCAATATATGGGAGAATCTATTTCCCAACGTATTCCAACGATCTGAAAAGCATTGCATTATTTTTGGGATTTCACTGGTCTGACCCAAACGCTTCTGGCCTAAATCTGAAGTCGCAAATAATTTTCAACGAAGATTACTGAAATATCGTGACAAGTTGTTTACTTTCTTGGACTATGACGGTGTGCCCTGGAATAACAATAATGCAGAATATGCAATTAAACATTTTGTGCATCTGAGAGATGTAATCGGTGGAACTTCAACTAAAAAGGGCATCCAGGAGTATCTTGTACTATTGAGCATCTGCGAAACATTGCGGCTTAGAAACGCCAGTTGCTTGAAGTTTCTTATATCCGGGGAGACTGACATCGACAAGTTCCTTGAGGCTTGACAATACATCAACTCTGATGTATATAATAAAAAGTGGAGGTGAGCTTGTACAATCTCATCTTCTATACGACTGAGAGGGGCGATTCGCCGATTGATGATTTCTTGGATGGTCTGGATAAAAAGTCACGGGCAAAGGTGGCAGCTCACCTGTCGCTTCTGGAAGAACAGGGTCCGCATCTCAAGCGGCCTTATGCTGATGTCGTCAGAGGAAAAATCAGGGAGTTGAGGATACACCACGGTTCGAATCAGTACCGCATTTTCTATTTTTTTCAAGTGCGTAATCAGATCGTATTGGTTCATGCCATTTCCAAGAAGACGCAGCAATTGAAAGAGAAAGACATACATTTGGCAGAAAGACGCATGGGAGATTGGATAGAGCGTTTTAGACAGGAGGTGCAATATGAAGAAAACTAAAGTTCGGACATTTCAAAGCAGGTTGTATGAAGATCTTAAAGATCCCGAATTCAAAGCTCATTATCAGGAAGAGCGACAAGTGCTTAAGCTGGCTATAAAGATTGCGAAGCTGCGCGAGAAAAAAGGACTGTCGCAGGAGCAACTGGCTAAGCTGATGGGTACCAGCCAGCAGGCAATTTCGCGCATCGAAAGCGGTGAGTACGAAGGCTTCACGCTCAAGACTCTGGAAAAGATCGCCGAAGCAACTGGGACGCGAGTCAAGATCGAGTTCGTTGCGGCATAATCCAGCATCCAGCCACCTGCTTACAGTTTCACGCCGTTGATTCAGTAACGCCGATCGCATATTTCTACTAATAATCGTTGATATATAGATTCTGCTGTGGTGCGCAGTAGGATGGAAAAGTAGCACTCTGGTAGAGTAAACCATTTTGCGGAGTTGATGAAGAAATTGTTAAAACTTAAGAAATGCTGAAAACGTTTGTTCGTAGATGGATGTTACAAAATGGTCTGTTTGCTACGGTATGAAGTCTTTATCCAATTACTTGTAGACTCTGCAAAATCCTTTTTCAGAATCCTTTCTTGGGATTGACTATACCTATTTCGATACATTATATTTGAGGTAAATACGCAATCAGAATTTTAGTACCAGAGAATCAATTAGATTGCAACCTCGGCGGCTGCACAAAAAGATGTGGGAGGCAAAGTGAAGGATCTGCTTGATTCATATCTAAAGGACACCAAAGAGTTCTCTGCAACGCTCCGTGAGAGAACCCCGGTTGAAGTAGCTTACGACAACACAGTGGTTGCCGAGCTGCGGAAAGGCCTTTCGATCGAAAAGGCACTTAAGCTCGCCGGCGAGAAGTATCCTGACGAAGCTCTCCAGTGGGATGACGAAACCATCCAAGACATCAAAGCCCATTATGAGTATCCCAAGAATCACGAGGACATAATAGCTAAACTCAAGAGCGTCTCGAGAGCAAAGTAAAGGGAAGGCACCCAACAGGGGGCTCCATACTCTGAACAGAATATGTCGAGAATCAAAGAAGATAAGATTAGAGAAGATCGGATTACCAAGGAAATTGTCGTCGACACTTATTGTGAAGAAGAACGTGCGATGGTATTTTTGAAGTCGGAGAAAAAAGAATGGCACGAGATGAGAAAAGAAGGCAAAAAGCTTTACTGAAAAAAAGACGAAAGGATAATGAGAGGAAGAAGAAGTCTAATACCTTGAATATCTTCAGCCTTGATAGTTACTCATACAAAGCGGGACTGATTAAGCGGGCTAGACAATTTCCTATTTATGAGTGTCTGATTAATGAGGACTGGCAGGACAAGGGATTAGCACATATTCTGCTTTCACGGAAACAGCTCAATAACGAATTGATTATAGGTGTTTTTCTTGTAGACATATACTGCCTTGGCCTTAAGAATACATTTTGCAATGCAAATATTTCCATGGAAGAATATGAGAGGTTAAAATTTAAACTATCTCAAGAGTCCTCCCTTATTACCTGTAATCCTATCTTACTTGAGAGTACCGAGTTCTCATCATTTCAAATCAATCCGTTTAGCGATATCTCTTTTGAATTTTGAATGATCAATTGCAAGATCAATCCAATTTTCTATAAGCTTTTTAAACCTTTTATAATTT
>JBFLZS010000093.1:0-11360 GCA_040756135.1 Nitrospirota bacterium | reverse complement strand
AGTAAATAGATTTGTTTGATGATATTTCTATTTTACTCAAGGTTGGGGATGTTCTTGTTATACTTTTTTACATTGCAACCTTGATATTAAAGGTTTTGAGCTATATTTTTTGCTGCGAAAGTTGAGTAAGGTAGAATTAGTCAAGAAGGGTTTCAAGATTAAGGCAAAGGCAATAGATAGCAACTACTCAGTTGTTCTATGTGATTCTGATACAGACAGTAAGCTAATGGAAGACCTTAGTTGTACTTTAAATAAGATTGATATTAGGTTCTGGGATAAAGAAGGCACCTATCGCTGTACATTTGAGGAAAACTGGAAAATATATTGCAGATAAGACTGATTAAATCAGGATTCCATCCCTGCCTGATTCGAGGTGAAACGACATGAGTTTATCTAAGGATATGAAAAACCGATTAATAGAACTCATAATTGAAAAGGCTTTTAAATATAGTGAAGAGCCTGTTTTCAAGCTCGTTTCAGGCAGGATGAGCAACTATTATTTTAACTGTAAGGCAGTGACTCTTCATCCAGAAGGAATGTACCTCATAGGAAATCTTGTATTTGAACTGATAAAAGACCTGGACATAAAAGGTATCGGCGGGCTTACACTCGGTGCTGATCCTATAGCATATACAGTAGCATATACATCCTTTCAGAAGGGGATACCTATAGAGGCATTTGTAGTACGTAAGATACCAAAATCCCACGGCACAATGCAGTGGATCGAGGGGAATATTAAAACTGGCGACAGGGTTGTGATTGTGGATGATGTGATCACAACCGGCAAATCTACCATTGAGGCAATCAACAGGGCAAAGGAAGAAGGGCTTGAGATAGTAAAGGTAATTGTCCTTATTGACAGGCAGGAAGGCGGCAGGGAGGCTGTAGAGGTGTTGGGTTATAAACTTGATTCTATTATTACAAGAGACGAAGTGATGGAGAGGTATAAAAAGTAAGGCTTACTCATCCTAATTAAACCTACCTTTGCTAATTTTCACCTTTATAATGTGTAGTTGTCACTATTTGACCTTTCAGAGGTGTTCGATCAGATCTTTTCTTCCTGAATTTATATTTCAGAATGGTGCATTCTGATGCAAAATGGTGTATAATTATTTTATGGGTACAACCGAAAAAGCGGTCCGTCAGAGCGTCTCTCTCCCTTCTCCGCTGGCCAAGCGGGTGAAGGCCTTGGCAAAAAATCGAAAAGTGAGTTCGAATCGGATACTCGTAGAACTCGTTGAAACCGGATTGCGATCAAAAGAAGAGGAGAAGCGCAGATTCTTCGAATTGGCGGATCGGTTAAGCACGTCAACAGACGCAAAAGAACAGCAGGAATTGAAGGAACAACTTGCCCGAATGACTTTCGGGGAATAAGTGCCGAAGGTCCGGTGGACCAATCTTCCTCCCGCTCTCCGCGATCATCTCTTTGATCGGCTCCGAGAGCGGCAAATCACCGCCGAGGATCTCTACAAGCTGAAACTCTGGCGAGAATCTGAGCCCGAAGCGCCGGATGGCGATTGGTATAAAGATTTCGGCTCATTCAAAGTCTGCGGCAGGGGAAAGTACCCCAAGACATTCCTTCTTCGAGGGCAACCTGCCAATGGCCAAGAATTGTAAACCTCAGCCTCTGATCTGACGGTGAAATATCATTAACAAAAAATGTCGAGAATGAAGATTTGACCCTAAGCCTTCTAAATGGCGGCGGCAGGCATGCAGATGATTTACGGAAGGTTCTGAAAATTTGACAGAAGATGAAGATTTTGTTAATTTATAGTGTGACTTTATAGTTAACTTAAGATTAACAAAAGGATCTAACATGAGCATTAAGACAAGAGCACATGTACTTATAGAAGAAGATATTGTAAAAGAAATAGATAAGCTCGTCGGTAAGAAAAAAAGAAGCAGTTTTATTTCTGAGGCAACAAAAAAGGAGCTAAAGAGGTTAAGACAGCTTTCTCTAATTAAAAAATTGAAAGGGGTTTGGAAAGACGAAGATCACCCTGAGCTAACAGGTAAAGAAGGCACTTATAAATGGGTGAGAAAACTGAGGAGTGAAGACGAAAAAGTATTAAGGAAAAAACTTGCCTGATTATCTTCTTGATACTACCACAATTATTGATTATCTCAGAGATAAAAGTGACGTCCCTGAACTTTTAGAGAAATTCTGCAAAGAAGGTGGCCTGTTATGCTGTTCTCCCATCAACATAGTGGAAGTGTATGCAGGAATGAAGGATAAAGAGAAGGCAGCTACAGATGAATTTCTGAATAGTCTGGAATGCTACGATATAAGCAGAGAGATTGCAGGTCTTGCAGGCGAACTGAAGAGAAAATACTCAAAAAAGGGCGTTACTCTTAGCACACTAGATGTGCTCATTGCTGCTACAGCTATCAAAAAACATTCGATACTTGTAACGAACAATGCAAAACATTTCCCAATAGAAGGACTGATGATATACAGCCATGAGAGATAAGAGATTTATTGAAACATTTCATACTTTTCTTTTAATTGTTGAGTCTGTTGCACAAATCGGCTTTTGTCACCCTGAACTTGTTTCAGGGTCTCATAACTCATTGATCTTATTAGATGCTGAAATAAATTCAGCATGACAATAGTGCCATTTTCAGCATTTGTGCAACAGGCTCTGTTGCACTTTTATATCCCTCCTTTGCCGATGCTGACAGAATTTTCAAAGAAAACAATGTGATATGGATGTAAAATTATTTTTGGTCTCCTCCGTAAATCTACCATTGAGGCAATCAACAGGGCAAAGGAAGAAGGGCTTGAGATAGTAAAGGTAATAGTCCTTATTGACAGACAGGAAGGCGGCAGGGAGGCTGTAGAGGTGTTGGGTTATAAACTTGATTCTATTATTACAAGAGACGAAGTGATGGAGAGGTATAAAAAGTAAGGCTTACTCATCCTAATTAAACCTACCTTTGCTGGTGTGCTTGCAGATTTTGATACAATATTTGATGCAAACTCAAGGAAGATCACTATCTATGGCGGTAAATTCGGGACACCATCACCGGGTGAATTCGTCGTATCAGGGATCATCGCTTTTATTGCCTTTGTGATCCTCAGATCGTTCTGCATTGATACTGAGAAGAGAAACTGGGCTGATCTGTATCACAAGGGCGTAGTCGATAAGAGCGAGTATTATAAGAACAGGTTCAATTTCTTCTGATACCTAAAGACTATTAAGGAGATAATTTTTAAAATTGCTCTTGATAAATTTATCAGTATTTTTCAGCATGTTACCCCTATAACTTCAGTATTGCACAGCTGTAGTGAAAAACTATATAATTTTGCTAAATAATATCCGATAGATAGGGAGGAAAGCGCTATGAAAAGAATCAACCATAAGTCCTCAGTAGCCCTTGTAGTAATTTCAATCCTTATAGCTTCACTGATGGTCTTTTCTTTTGGATGTGCGAAGAAGGAAGAAAAGGAGATAAAGATAGGGGCAGTATTGCCATTGATAGGAGATGGAGCATTATATGGAGTTAAAGAAAAAGAAGGCATTGAGTTGGCAGTTGCCGAAAATAATGATTCTGGTGGAGTAAAAGGCAAACTAATTAGAATGATTTTTGAAGATTCTAAAGGAGAACCTGCAACAGCGGTTTCGGCTTTGCAAAAATTAATAACTCAAGATAAAGTCCAGATAGTAATTGGAGATGCTTTTAGTTCGCCCACATTAGCAATGGTTCCAATTATTAATAAAAATAAAGTTATCCTCATGTCTCCTACTGCTTCAAGTCCTAAACTTTCAAATTCCAGTGAATATTTTTTCCGGGTATGGCCTTCTGATGTTGCGGAAGGAGCCGTTGCAGCAGAAGTAGCAATTCAAAGATTAAAATTGAAAAAACTTGCTGTCTTACATGGTAATAATGAATATGCTATTGGTTTAGAGGATGTCTTTGTAGATTCTATAAAAAAGCTCGGTGGAGAAATTGTAATTATTGAAACCTACAATGAAGGAGATTCAGATTTCAGGTCTCAGCTAACTAAAATTAAAAAACGATCTCCAGAAGGCATTTATTTATCAGGATATGCAAAAGAATTTTCTAAAATTTTAGTTCAGGCAAAAGAGCTTAATATCAAATCTCGGTTTATAAGTTGTGGTACATTTCATGAACCTGAGATTTTGCAAATTGCAGGAAAAGCGGCTGAGGGGGTAGTCTTTGTGCAGCCATATTTTGATAGAAATAGCACAGATCCAAAGATACAAAAGTTTGTTAAAACTTATGAAAATAGATTTGGTAGTGAGGCAGGAATTTATGCAGCTCATGCATATGATGCCACCAATGTTTTAATAGCTGCTATGAATAAAGGTGGCACTGAGATCAACAGTATCAAAAATACCTTAAATAATATGAAGGATTTTCCTGGAGTTACTGGCAAGATCACATTTGTAAAAGGTGGGATGTAATTAAACCTATGAGGATTATGACTGTAAAGGATAATAAATTTACTGATTTTTAAAAAAACTGATATGAAAATAGCACTCGTGTATGTTCCAGTTCCAAAGTTTCCTCTATCCGATGCCGAAAGACGATATTCAAATACATTTTTTCAAAGGTGTGCCCGAACTTATTTCCAACATCTTGCAACCGAAGATTTTAAACATTTTTGGGAAATAGAAAAGGTTAATCAGGGGCTCCTTTATATTGCAAGTTATTTGAGAATACACGGATTTGAAGTCTCATATTATGCCTTTGGAAATAACCCTTACCAACTATTTTCAGATAGTATTTCTACAATTTTAAATGAAATAAGCACTGACCTCTATAAAATAGATATGGTTTGCATGTATTCCATTACTTGTAATTATCACATTGCGAAATTTATTGCTACAAAACTTAAACAGAAAAAACCAGAACTCATTATTGGATTAGGCGGACCCCATGCAAATGGATACTTAAAAAGTTATAGTTGCAATAATTTCTCATTTACTGATCATTTCGAGCCTTTTGATTTTATTGGAGTAGGAGAAGGTGAAAAAACTGTTCTTGAAATTGCTCAATTTTTAGATAAGAAAAAGCATATCAATGATGTTCAAGGCGTAGCTGCCAGATTAAATGGAAAATTTGTTCATGGGAATGATAGGAAAAGGACAACGACAGTTGATTTTCCAATTCCAGCTTATGATATTGCGGGGATTCAGCACCTACCGGCTGCAAGAATATTTCCTAACAGAGGCTGCCCAAATAGTTGCTATTTTTGTGCTGATCCTTGGAAAAAGATTATTTCATATGTGACTTTAGATCGAATTGCAGAAGAGGTTGATATCCTTTACTCTAATTACGGAACTCGATATCTTTATCTTGGATGCGAAGACTTCCTCTGTAATGAAAACCGTGCTATAGAAATTGCGCAGATCATTCATAGCACTCATCCAGATATTTTATGGACAGCACAATGTCGTGCTAAACCACAGATTAAAAGTAGCCTTCTTGAAATTATTATTAAGAATGGTTGTATAGGAATAGAGTTTGGCGTTGAATCTGCGGTGCAATCAATACTTGACCGAGTTAATAAAAACATTACTATTGAGAATGCAAAAAACTGCTTTAAAATTGCCAAAGCTCATGGATTATATACTCATGCCTATTGGATGTTAGGATTGCCTGGCGAAACCATGGAAACAGCTGAACTGACTCAAAGAACAATGCTTGAATGGGCCGAAAGTGGATTCGTTGACACATGGGAGTATAAGCAGTATATTCCTTATCCGGGGACTATTATTTATGACAACCCCAGCTCATTCGGGATCAAAATTCTTCACCATGATTATAAGTTTTATCATTACGCCTTAAGTCCTGTAATAAGTGAAGGAGAATTAGTTTCTTCGCAATTGCATGATCTTTTAACAAGCGGTTTAGATTTATCGGCTCAGTTGTTACAAAACCATGGAAGTCAAGAAAAAATCGAGATAGGGGTTGACCTTGAAACAATTGAAAATATGTTTTAGGTGATAAACTTTGAACAAAAGAATATCAGAAGAGGGATCCGAAATTAAGATTCTTCACCTCTCCGATCTTCATTTTGGCGAGGAAGCCGACGATAACAAATACTTTACCCCCCAGACCGCCCTCAAGACTCTTTGGGGATGGCTGACTAATGACCTGCAGAAGCCGCTTCTTCCCATTGATCTTGTCCTCATAACTGGTGACATTGTAAAAGATGGCAGTTCGGCAAATAGTTTTGGGCGGGCTTTAACATCACTAAATGATCTATCAACTCAACTTGGTATTAAACATAACAGATTTTTCTTTGTACCTGGGAATCACGACATCAATTGTTCAGATGCGACATCAAGAGGCATAACTTCCGAGCGTTTTCTTAACTACATCTCTTTTGTGCGCAATTTCTATATGTACAGTGGAGCGCCTACAAGAATAAGATTACCTGGAAAGAGCAAGAGTTGCGACTCCTTAACAACTGCGGCCGTTGTGTTTGATTCTGTTAAATGTATTGACTTGCTGTTAATGAACTCGGTTTGGAATTATAACTATCAAGCACCATCAGAGGAAAAAGAGATAAGCATTAGTCCTAGTGAATTAGATTCTTTCAAGGAAAATTGTAGTTCTCTAAATGCTCGCTCAACTGTAAAAATAGCCCTCATGCATAACTCTCCACTGGAAACGCGTGGTGAAAATCAAAAGATTGTTCAGAACTCGGGGCAACTTTTGGATGTTCTATCCACATGCGGAGTTAGCCTTATATTACACGGTGACATTCATAGCTCACAACATGCTGCTGTAACAAGAGATTTGAAATCTCGGCCCCTCTATATAGTTGGAGCGGGCCGTGTTGACCCAGGGACCGCGGGGGTACCACATTTTCATTTGGTAAGTATTAAACAATGGAATTTATTAGGTTCAGTTGAATTTGATATATTTTCATATCAAATATCACCGAGGGGTATAACACCTCAGGGTGAGATGTCATATAATCTCTGCACTCCAATAAAAGAAATTAGCAGTTCAAAGGCCTCCATACATCTCTTTGAATTAGCTGAGCCGTTCAGGCATGAATACAAATATCGCACCGGAAAAGACTTGCTTTTTGCATTTAGAGCTAAGACATTTGAGTTTATCAAAGATAAATCAAAAGAGCTTTTAGAGAAAAAGTTAACTGAGTTTGAACCAGATCGGATGTATACACTGTTTTATGAGAGTATATTTGAATGTGGGCAGAAAGGCGATATTTTTCGTGCAGTGCATTCTCATGACTGGCGAGTGTGGCTCAAAGATACATCCGCCCATGAGATAATACCAAAACACAGTGAAGCAGCTAAAAATCCTGGTATTGATATCGAAAGGATTATTATTCTTAAGAATGCCGATATTGAAAAAATAAATTATGATAAGAATGAACGCGAATCGCTACTTAAGTTAAGTTCATTAATGAAAGAATTCTGTGTTCCTCGAAAGCGAGGTCAGGGTTGCTTTAATACATTTATCATTCGAGAAAAGGATCTAAAGAAATTCAAGCTCCAAGAAGTTGGGGGGTATGGAAAGTCTTCCTTAGAGAAAAAAATTTCGGCTGGCAATATAGCTCTATATACTAAAGCCAAGAGGTTAAGCACTTCAAATGAAACAAACACCCTTGTCTTTTTTTATGAAGAAGTGAATGACAATATTTTGAAGGCACATCTAAGCGTCAAGGATCTTTTTGTAAATAAAATTCGAGAATTGATTCAAACATTATGGAAAGAAAGCAAGATAATAGACATAACCAATCTTCGCGAAGAGAGGGATGTATTGAATTTTGTCAAAACTGGTCGAGTTCTGTAAAATGTTATCAAACAACGAGATCGAACCCTTAAATGCTTTATTTCCGTCACCTGTAGCATTAGTCACGTCCTGCGATAATAGCAGCCGTTCTAATGTCTGCACAGTTTCTTGGATGGGAGTTGTCTCCACCGAGCCTTTTCAGGTTGGTATTGTGCTCAGAAAAAGCAGGTTGACTTATGAGGCGATATCACAATCGCTACAGTTTGCGATAAATATACCTTCTACCGACTTAATTCATACCATTGATTATTGTGGTTTTATTTCGGGAAGAAACAGGAACAAATTCACAGACTGCAATTTGACAACGAGAAAAGGGAGACACGTGAGATCCCCTCTAATAAATGAATGCACTGTTAATTATGAATGCACTGTTGCTTCAATTATTAATGCAGGAAGTCATGATTTAATCATTGGAAAAGTTGTTGCTACTCACATTTCTCATATAATAAACAGTAATGAAAGGAGTGCAATTATAGACAAAGTAAATCCTTTAATCCTATGCTTTAATGAGTATTGGTCAATTGGAAAAAGTGTAGGCAAAATTTTAATAATTTGATTACAAAAGGGGGCATAAAATGGCTATGACCCAGGATCAGAGATGGATTCATGAGCACTTTGAAGAACTCGTGGAAAAATATGCCGGTAAATATGTGGCTGTGGTAAAAGGAGAGTTGATAGCAGTAGGGGAGTCAGCAGGAGAGGTTGAGAAGATTGCCCGTGAAAAATATCCTGATTTTATTCCATCGGTATTGCTTGTGCCAAGACCAGAAGATTTTGTATGCGTTCTATAGAATTTGAATATATTCCGTTTAAAGGACTCTATGTTCCCATGATCCCTTTAAAGATAAAGAGTGGTAATCTTTGGTTTGAAAGATGGGCTTTTGTAGATAGTGGAGCCACCTATTCTATCTTCCACACTAAAGAACTCACAGGAACTGGCATTGATTATAAACATGGCAAGAAAATGATGATTATAGTAGGAGATGGCAGCTTTATCCCTGTAAACTTTATAAAACTTTCTTTGATGGTCGGTGATATTGAAATAGAAACTACTATCGGATTTTCAGAACATCTTGGTGTTGGATTTAATCTTTTAGGCGGAAAGGATATATTTGAAAGGTTTAAGGTCTGTTTTAGTGACTCAAATAAAATTGTGAGTTTTCAGGAGGAATGATTAGTTTTTAAAGAATGTAAATATTTCTATTTTAGAACATATGACCAATGATTAACCGATATAGACAAAAAATAAATGTTTAACCAGCTTTTATTAAACGGCTTTATTGCTGGCTCGATCTATGCCTTAATAGCTTTGGGGTTTACGGTTATTTATAAAACCGTCCGATTTTTTCATTTTGCCCATGGCGCAGTCTATACCGCAGGGGCATATTTTGCATATAGCCTTTCAATATCTTTAGGCATCAATCCGATACTCTCTTTTTTTTGCCTCGATTCTTTCAGCCACCCTCGGCATAGCCATTGATAGAATAGTCTATCTTCCTCTCAGGAAAAGTAACTCTCCCGGACTTGTCTTTCTCATAGCGTCTTTCGGTGTCTTCATATTCATTCAAAACCTCCTTCAGCTTTTATATGGCGCTCAGATACTTACTATAAGAACCGGGCCGGTGGTTGAAGGCTATCAGCTATTATCCGCAGTCATAACGCCAATTCAAATACTTATTCTTTCTGCCTCTATAGTCCTTTTTACGATTCTCTGGCTTATCGTGGACAAAACAAAGATGGGGAAGGCGATCAGGGCAGTGGCGGATGATCCTGTTGGTGCAAGTGTCTCAGGCATATATTCCGAAAAGGTCATCCTCTATGCCTTTGGCATCGGCTCGGCACTGGCAGGGGTTTTAATATCTCTTGAAACCAATATCGAGCCAACCATGGGATTTAATGCGATACTAAAAGGCATTATCGCCTCGATCGTCGGCGGCATAGGTAGCATCCCGGGGGCAGTCCTTGGAGGGTTCTTCCTCGGCATTGTCGAAAACCTTGGTATCTGGAAGATTCAGGCAGGGTGGAAGGACACAATATCTTTTGCGGTGTTGATAATATTTCTTCTATTTAGACCTCAAGGAATTTTGGGTAATAGAAAAGATAAAGACAGGTTATAATATTTTGGGTTCTTAAGGGAACAATATGGAATAATTTGTAAATCATAAAATCTCCCCTTACCCCTCTTTGCTAAAGAGGGGTAACGAAATGGGATATTTACTAATAAGTATAAAAAATGGAGGATTAATACGTATGACAAAAAAGAATACAGGTTTACAGTTCTCATTGAACCTTGTGCAGAGGGCGGATATTTTGCAATGTGCCCTGCATTCCCGGGCTGTCATGTTGAAGGGGAAACTTATGAAGAAACTCTCAATGAGATGCGGGCAGCAATTGATGCTTTTATTGAAGACTACAGAGAAGAAGGCGAACCGATACCTGATGACGATTTAACTATTACAACACTGAAAGTCGCTGTATGAGCCCCAAGTTTCCGGTTGTCACTTCAGATGAAGTCATAAAAGTTTTGCAAAAAATTGGCTTTCGATTTAAAAGGCAGTCTGGCAGCAGCCATGCTGTTTATTATCGGGAAGCAGACAAAAGAAGAACAAATGTTCCAATCCACAAAGGCAAGATTAAAGAAAGACCTTCAAATCAATCCTCTCTGATGCAAACATAACAATCGAAGAATTTAATGAACTCAGAAAATAAATGGAATATTTTCTTCATATATTGATTATATCGGGTATTTACATAATACTTACCCTCAGCCTTAACCTTATACTCGGCTATACCGGCATCCCCGCTCTTGGACATATAGCTTTCGCATGTGTAGGAGCATATACCTCAAGTCTTCTCGCCTTGAACTATGGAATATCACCCTGGATAGGTCTTGTGATTGGCGCTTGCTTTGCCTCTTTGCTCGGCGTTGTTGTTGGGTTCCCATCAATCAGACTCAAAGGGGATTATCTTGCCCTCGCCACCTTCGGTTTCGGTGTCATTATCTATTCGGTTTCAAAGAACTGGGTTAATCTGACAAGAGGGCCGATGGGATTGCCCGGCATTCCGAAATTCAATGTATTTAGTTTTGAACTTCAACCTGTCTGGGCGTATCTAATTCTTGTTGCTGTTTTCGTTACCTTGACTGGATTCGCAATCAACCGGATCGCACATTCACCTTTCGGAAGGATTCTCAGGAGTATCCGGGATGATGAGATTGCAAGTCTTTCAATCGGGAAAAATGTTAATCGGTATAAACTTATTGTTTTTGTCGTTGGAGCATTTTTTGCAGGCATCGCAGGCAGCCTCTATGCTCATTATATAACCTTCATTGATCCCTCAAGTTTTACTGTAATGGAATCTATAGCAGTTCTTCTCATGGTTGTCTTTGGCGGTATGGGTAGCATAAAGGGCTCTTTTATAGGCGCTTTAATATTAGCCTGGATTCCCATGTTAGTTTTTTGACCTAACACCATGCTATCCAAAAATAAAACGAAGTATTTTATTCCCTAACCAAGGTATAGGGGTTTCAATTTCTTCAAAACCAGCAGCTTTAAGCAATG
>JBFLZS010000092.1:0-11411 GCA_040756135.1 Nitrospirota bacterium | reverse complement strand
GAAAAACGAAATCAAACTTGACGAAAGCCGAACACTAATCGTAAGATTTCATAGTCCAGCTTCGCTGTGGTTTACAAGTGTTCGCCATCCTCCGGAACAACTGTTCGCCATCACCGGAATACACAGCATTAAAAGGCTATATCAGTGTTGAAATTACTGGTATTCGGTAATTTGACAATGTTTATATAAGTATTTATAGTATTTGTAATTTTAGAATTTTTGGAGGAGTCAGCCTTGGCATTATTAATTATCCTCCTTATAGCTTTTGGATTAATTCTCGGTTTTTTACGAGACAACAGGCGTTTAGAAAGCTTGGAAGAGTGTTAATAATGGCTGCTTTGTTACCTGTCTTCATAAGCATATTCAAGACTTATTTTCCCCAGTTTCCTTTTGAACAAAAAATTATATAGGCCTATCCGCTTGACTCCCGTTACCCCAATATATAGTATATGAGGGGATGGAGGATTATCCAAGAACTTTGCTTGAGTTTGAAAAAAAATTTAAGACCGAAGAAGAATGTAGACAATACCTTCACAAAATAAGGTGGCCTGGGGGTTTTCGTTGTCCTCGTTGCGGACATCCTAAAGTCTGGATCACTAAAAGAGGACTTTATAGATGTGCCAGTTGTGATTTTATGGTTTCTGTCATAGCTGGAACAATTTTTCAAGGTTCACGGCTTCCGTTGTGTTTATGGTTTCGTGCAATTTGGCACATTGTCAGTCAGAAAAATGGTGTGAGTGGTCTTGGTCTTCAAAAAGTCTTAGGACTTAAAAGATATGAGACAACTTGGATATTACTCCATAAACTACGCACTGCTATGGTTCGTCCTGGTCGAGAACGATTGCATGGTACAGTTGAAGCTGATGAGACATACATGGGAGGTGAGCGTCCAGGAAAACGTGGTAGAGGTGCTACAAATAAGACCATGGTTCTTATAGCAGTTGAGGATAAAGGCAATGAGATTGGGCGTATCCGCCTTCAACGTATAGATGATGCATCGGCTAATAGTTTGATTCCAGCAATTCAAAAGAATGTTGAGCTTGGAAGTATAGTTCGAACTGACGGATGGAATGGATACAACGGTTTGATTACTGCTGGTTATAAACATTTAGTAGTTCGTCAATCTGCAGATGTTGGTGAAAATATGCTTCCTCTTGTAAATAGGGTTGCTTCACTTCTAAAAAGATGGTTGCAGGGAACACATCAAGGTGCTGTACAAAAATCTCATTTAGACTATTACTTAGATGAATTTACTTTCCGTTTTAATAGAAGGACTTCTCGATCACGCGGGAAATTGTTCTATCGTCTTATTCAACAGGCTGTAGCCGTTGAGCCTGTGACTGGTAATTATATTCGTGGTGGACAGTGTTAGACTTAGACTCAAACACAAGATATTGTATCTACGGGACTAAAGCGGATAGCCCAAAAATTATATTTGTTGTAGTTATTGGAACTGGCAGCAACTTTTAAGGGGAATTGAACCACACCATAAACTACACCAATCGAGTTTGAGGTACATATATCTGATTGGGTCAGAAGATTCAGGAAGAACAAAAGGTTCATTTAGATTTCTAAACGACGCCGAAATTATTATAAAACAATATCTTCCAATTGTCGAAATATTCAAAGCAGAGATCTGGCTTTATCTGAAGATTGCCCATGCACTTCATGGAAAGGCAAGGAAGCTTATCTATCGTTCACCCGTAACAGGGAATGTAGTAATATTTGACCTTAGTCCTTATTAAATAAAAATTGGGAAGTAAGAAATGGGAAGTTAAAAAAAAGACAACATGGATAAAAAAGAGCATATTGAATACTGGCTGAATTCAGCAGAACATGACCTTGATGTGGCTGAAACACTTTTTCAGAACAAGAAATATGATTGGTGTTTGTTTATCGGGCATCTTGTGATTGAAAAGGTATTAAAGGCATTTTATGTAAGAGATACAAGTGAATCGCCTCCGTGGATCCATAATCTTCTGAGACTGTCAGAGAATATAGATCTGTCTTTATTACTACAGCGAACTTTTCAATAAAATACCTGAAATCATCTCCTTCAGATGTCACTCCGGGCTTGATTGGAATCTATAACGTATTGAAAACACTGGATTCCCGACTAAAGATTTCGGGGATGACGAAAAGATTCGCTGTAGTATTAATACTTATAGTAAAAGGGCCATAAGTAAGGATACATAATCGTCACATGCCCGAATCGGGCAATCCACCCCTTCGGCAGGCTCAGGGTGAGAATTGCTGGGTTGCTTCTATTGTCTTTATGCTATTCAACCAGTTTGTGCTATCATATATCAAAATAAAACAAAGGTTATAATATGTTTCCCCATATAAAAGAGTCGGTGGAAAGAGCTGCAAAAAAGCTGAGGAAACATTTCCCCGGGCGAATTATTGCTATATACGCCTTTGGATCAAGGGTGAGGGGGGACCATAACGAATGGTCTGACTTTGATGTACTTGTGTTGGTAAAGGATAAAAATCCGGAACTGGTGGACGGCATAATTGAAATATTTGCTGATGAGGAGTATGAAAAGGGCATATTTTTTTCCCCGGTTATTAAAGACATAACTGTTTTTGAAAGGGAAAAGCAATATAATACACCATTTTATCAGAATATTAAGAAAGAAGGTGTTCTACTATGACGCTTGAGCCACAGGATAAAAAGAACCTGAGTGATCTGCGAATAGATAAGGCATATAAATCCTTAAATGATGCAAAGGCGAATTTTAATGAAGGCAGATTTGAGACTTCTGTCAACAGGAGTTATTATGCAATTCTCACTGCAGTTCGTTCTATTTTGATACTTGAGGGTGCTGATCCAAAGACCCACGATGGGGCCATAACTATGTTCAGCCTTAGATTTGTGAGAACAGGTATTTTGCCAAAAGACCATATAAAAAAATTAGAAATCCTTCATTCAAGAAGAACAGACGTCGACTACGGGGATATCGAAATTGTCGAAAGAGCCGATGCAGAAGATTCCCTGAAGATTGCAGAGAAATTGATTGAAGAGATTGACAGGGTCAGGAAAAAACTGATAGTGAGTCTAAACTCTTAAACAAAAACCTTTTTATGGAACAGGGTATCGTAGAGAATCTTATAACTGAACTTACAAAGCTTCCCGGGATAGGCAGAAAAACTGCGCAGAGGCTTGCTTTTTTTATACTCACGATGCCTGAAGAAGATGCAAAAGGTATTTCGAGGGCAATAGATGAGGTAAAGGAGAAGGCACGATTCTGCAAAGAGTGTTTTAATATCACAGAGGCTGAGTTATGCAGGATATGTAGTAACAACTCAAGGGACAGAAGTAAACTCTGTGTTGTGGAAGAACCGAGTAATATAATCGTTATCGAGAGGACAAAGAGTTTTGACGGGCTCTACCATGTGCTCCTCGGAGCCCTCTCCCCAATTGATGGTATGACCCCGGACAGGCTTAAGATAAACGAACTAATCGGAAGGGTCAGGAAAAATGAGATAAAAGAGATTATCATCGCAACAAATCCCAATACCAAAGGAGAGATGACCGCACAGTACATAAGAGAATTGCTTAAACCCTTTAATGTTAAAATAACACGAATTGCTTATGGCCTTCCAATAGGTGGAGATATTGAGTTTGCTGATGAGGTAACACTCAGCAAGGCAATTGAAGGAAGAAGAGAGATTTGATATCATACTAATAAAACCCTCTAAAAAAACCTGATATTCAGGAGGTGTTCTATGGCAAAGAAAAAGACAAAAGAGTTGGTTAAGGTTGAGCCATCAAAAACTCTTTCGCCCTTTGAGACGGCAGAGAGGTGGTTTGAGGACTTTTTCAGAAGGCCCTTTTCTTTAATGGGTCCGTCATGGTGGCCAAGGTTGAGGATGCCGGAAATAGAAGAAGTTACCCCATCTGTTGATATCTTTGAGGATCGTGATGACATAGTGGTAAAGGCAGATTTGCCCGGTATGAAGAAAGAAGATATTAATGTGAGCTTAACTGATGATACTATAACTTTATCCGGTGAAAAGAAGAAGGAAGAGAAGGTCGAAAAGAAAAATTATTACAGTTTTGAGCGCTCATATGGTTCCTTTACACGCAGTTTTCGATTGCCAACCGAGGTACAAACAGATAAGGCGAAGGCAAGATTTGAGGATGGGGTCCTTGAGATAAGAGTCCCGAAGACTGAAGAGGCCAAGAAAAAAGAGAAAAAGATTTTGATTGAATAAAACGAATTGCCATTAAACCTACCTCTATCTGTTGTTTTTCTCACTGCTGAAATAGCAAGCGCAGGAAATAATAAGCTCCTCCGATGAAAGACAGGATGAGAAGAATTACAATTGCAGCAATAATAATAAAATTTTTTCTTTTATCATGTGTTATTCGCCTTGCTTCCTGTTTCAAAATTTTGGGCTTTTTATTTAGTTCATGTCTTGCACTGATTGTTTCAGAAAAATATTTCTGCTTTTTATTTTCATCTAAAGCTGTTTCCCCGGCCTCATTTGCATGAGATTTTTTCCGCTTTTTTCGGATTTCCAGGAGTTCAGATATCTTGAATTCCTTATATTCTATCTCCCATTCCTGCTCAGGGATATCTACTTTTTTCCCACACCTGCTGCATATATTTTTCTCCTCTAATTCATTACCACAGGATGGACATTTCATTCATTAATCCTTTTTAGTTTTGGTTTTTTGCGAACTGCTGAATTTTAATACTGCTCGTTTTAAATTGCAATAGTGCCGGTGGTGCGAAATGGGATTGATAAAATCCCTTAACCCGAATAATGCAGACATTGTTCAAAAATTTATTTAACTCGATGAATATCGAAAATATTTTATATGTTCTATTGATAAAAATATTCGTTATCCCATTCGTTAAAGGTACACTAAGGTATCGAAAAATAAATTTTTTCACAACATCTGCATTATTTAGTTGCATTTTTCGGGTTAATCTCACGCATTATAAATAATAAAGGGTTTCGTCTCGTTCAGGGGGATTTTTTCTAATTTTCTTAGATGCTTTTGAGGACAGATTAAAGAAGTCTTCTTCATTTAAAATATCCCCTATCTCTTCTTCTATCTTTTCAGGGTCTTCACCGGCCTCCATACGTCTTAATGCCTCTTCCATCCCGGAACCAAGATTCAGCCCTGTTGTATCACACAGTTTGCGCATGAGATGAGCAGCCTGTCTGGGATCGTCTTTGTTAAGGTTCTTTGCTTCTCTTTCCAGCAAAGACATAGCCTTTCCCAACTTTGTCTCATCAAGTTCCGGCATCTCCATGTCATCATGTTCCTTTACACCTTTAAGAACAGCAAACCTTGATATAACACGCTCAAGAGGTCCTTTATCGCATTTCGGGCACTTAGGACGTTTTTCTGTATTCACGCGGCCTGAAAAAAAGTTGAAGATAGTATTACAACCAGCACAGTAAAATTCATAAATGGGCATAACAAACCCTCCTATTTATTATTCCTTAGCAGAAGCAAATCTTATAGCATAAATAATTTTAAAATGGTATAACGTAATATGTCTACCAGCAAAAGGAAAGAATTTCTCGACACTGCAATTAAAGCTGCAAGACTTGCAGGGCTGGCCATACTCGATAACCTCGGAAAAATTACGAAAAGAGACATTAGTTTAAAGACGGCGTCTGATTTTGTTACCTCTGTCGATAGAGAATCGGAGAGGATCATCATAGACACAATAAAAGAAAGCTTCCCCCGTCACTTAATCCTTGCAGAAGAATCTATTAAAGAGTCTGCGAGGGAAGCATACCGCTGGATAATAGACCCCCTCGATGGCACTACGAATTACATTCACGGCTATCCTGTCTTTTCTGTATCAATAGCACTGGAATACAAAGGGGAGATAATTTTAGGGGTTACTTTTGACCCATTGAGAAACGACCTGTTTTTAGCTGAAAAAGGAACCGGCGCCTTTTTAAATGGTCATCCCATAAGGGTATCTGAAATTAATGAGATAAAGGAAAGTCTTATCACCACAGGCTTTCCATTCCGCAAAAAGGAGATAATAAATCCATATCTCAAACTTTTCAAAAATCTATTCCTTAAAGTTAGCGATATGAGGAGGGCCGGCTCTGCTGCCCTTGACCTTGCATATCTCGCCTGTGGCAGATGCGATGGTTTTTTTGAAATCGGCCTAAGCCCCTGGGACATTGCAGCAGGAAGTCTTATGATAGAGGAGGCAGGTGGGGTCGTTACAGACTTCGGCGGAGGGGGTGATTATATACTGACAGGTAACATAGTTGCAGGAAACCCTGCAGTCCATAACGAGATATTGATGGAAGTAAAGAATATATTTACAAAAATAATAGATAGGTAAAGGCTGCAAAGAAAAAAGTTTGCTAAAAAATTTAAGGAGCTTGATAAACATCCTGCACACCAAAAGCAAGAAAATCGGCTTCAGAAGGGAACATGAATGAGATGACCGAGAATCAGAGCCTGTTCTTACAAAAGAAACGGGCTTTTTTATTTTGTGAATATTTATGCGGCTCCTTTTTACCATATAAATTATGAAAAACAAAGTTGTTCTTATAACAGGGTCCAGTAGTGGTATCGGCAGGGAGACTGCCTTCAAATTTGCCTCTGAAAATGCCAGGGTTGTCGTAACCTATTGCAGTGACAGACCGGGCGGACAAAATACAGAAAAAAGATGCAAAGAGCTCGGCGCCTCTGAAACATTACTTATCAAGTTGGATCTCAGGGACAATAAAAGCATATTAAACGCTGTTGATAAAGTTGTGAGGACGTTTGGAAAGATCGATATTCTCATAAATAATGCTGGTGTAGCTGTCTGGAAACCGTTAAAAAAACAGAACCTTGCTGATATTGAAGATCAGATCAGGACAAACCTTGAAGGGCTTATCAAGATGACCTGTACATGTCTGCCCCATATAAAGGACATGATAATCAATATAGCAAGCGGCGCCGGCCAGACAGGCTTTGCAGAGCTTGCGCCTTATTGCGCCACTAAATTCGGTGCGCGGGGCTTTACACAAGCACTCGCGCAGGAGATATCAATACCAAAGATATACGCTGTCAATCCTGACATGACTAAAACAAGGATGACCGGCTTCCATGGGCGGCCTCCTGAACAGGTTGCTCAGATTGTGCTAAATACTGCAAAGGGCAAATACAGGAAGTCATCAGGCAGTGATATTAACGTGTGGGATTATTTTAAGTGATTTGGATATGCTTCTCCCTGAAAGCTGACAGTTGATTGCTAATAGCTAATGTGCTTGTAGGAGATTTATTAAAGACAACCGCTTCAAGCCAGCTATTTACTGTGTTTGGAGAACCTGACATTGAAATTAAGAAGAAAAAAGATGAGCATGAAGTAATCCTTAAAGGCGTGGACATCTATGACCCATTGACTGGAGAAGTATATTCAGATAGCGGAGACAGGATTGCAGCATGGTTTATAGATACGGACTATGACAAGAGAGCTTTCTGCATCTCACAAGCCTTCTTCCCTGACTCAAATGCATGGGACAAATTAAAAAAAGCCTTAAAAGCCTCTATAGATGAAGACAAATTTGAACTCCTTACCAGCACCCAATCCCTTCCCTTCAAATTAGGCAAAGAGAAACGAATCGCCGTCAAGGTCATTGATCATAGAGGGAATGAGGTGATGGTGGTCAGGGAGATAGTGTGATAAATTTTTACTGGATGGAATGATGTGAACACTCAAATTTCAAAAAAGAAATTAGAAGCCTTAAAAACTGCATGTAAAAAATATCAGATTGAGGAAAAGACCATTGAATATGGTACTCAACTTGAAATATCAGATGGAAAGTATAGATCTATAGTGAATATATATAATAGCGGGAAAATAGTAATTGGTGGAAAATCATCTCCTTTAAAAGACGAGGTAGAAACCTTAAAGAATGAAATTGAGTCAAATCTCGATACTTTCTTAGAAGGCACAACTTTTGAACCAAAAGCCTGCACGACAATATATGACATATTATTGAATGAATATCGAGAAAAAATAAGAAATGTTTTGAGTGATATTGCTTCAGAAATAGAAGTTGAAGACAATCCAAAACCAAATATTCAATATAGGGCGAAACTCAAGAGAAATACTTATTCCCTCACAATAACTCAGTTTTCTAATGGCACATTAATGCTTCAAGGTAAAGATGATGCTCTCCATCATAATACATGTGATTTGATCGATAAAATTGCAAATCCCTCAGAGAAGGAAGTTACCGCAAGGTTTTTATCAAGTAATGAAGAAAGTTTGAAACTATTTTCTGCAAAATATACACCAGAATTAACAGAAATGGCTGAACGCAATGTTGTACAAAAAATTGGCAAAGCATACGATTTCCTTGAGACTTACGATAAAAAATATTTTATTGCTGCTGAAAGCTTATTGCTATCAAATATTCCACTTCCAGAATATTCCCCTATAGTTATGCCAGCTTCCAAAGCATTTGAAGGACTTGCAAAGAAGATTGTTGTTGCTATAGGGCTTTGCCATTCTGGTTCATCAGATTTTAGCATATTAAACGACAGAACAAATCCAACAAGAAGATCTATATGTAGTAAAGAAATGCATTGTGATACTTTTCTTCTTGACTTAAGTGTTTCTATAAAAAAGTTCCGCCATTTCATGATGCATAGCGATATTAGTGATGTAACAAAAGTGGATACTTATGGTGAAGCTAAAGAAAAGCTCGAAGAAATTTATAAAGAATCAAGAAAATTTTTTGACTATTTTAATTCAGTTTTTAGTCTATTGCCATAAGGCAGGCATATTATAATGGCTACTTCAGAACGACTAATTAAAATATATCAAAATATTAAGATCTTACTCGAATTTAATAATTTTAATATTACTGACTATAAAGATATTTCTTATGGAATTCAATTTTCTGTTTCTTTTAGCAATTGGTCTGGAATAATTAGAATTTATCAGAATAAAAATGGGGTAATCAGAAACGATTATTCTCAACTAAAGAATGGAGAATATGCTTCTAAAGTGAGAGCAATTATTGAGCAAAAAGAAATTCCTATAGACATAGAGAATAGTACCCTTGGACTTAGATTGCCAATTATTGGAACTGACGAGTCTGGGAAAGGAGACTACTTTGGGCCTTTAGTCAGTGCAGGGGTCTATGTAGATGAAAATACTGCCCTACTCTTAGAATTTGAAGGTGTGAGAGACAGTAAAAAATTGAGTGACAATAAAATTGAGGAATTAGCTAAAAAGATAGTTGAAATATGTAAAGGAAATTACTCTGTAATAGAAATATCACCTGAAAAATATAATGACCTCTATGAAAAGTTTATTAAGGAAAAAAAGAATCTAAATACTCTCCTTGCTTGGGGGCATGCAAAGACAATAGAAGAACTTTTATTAAAGGTTGAGTGTAATACTGCAATAGCTGACCAGTTTGCTGATGAAAGATTTATTCAAAGCAAACTTCAGGAAAAGGGGAAAAAGTTGAAACTGGTTCAGATGCCAAAGGCTGAACAAAATATAGCAGTAGCAGCAGCTTCAATTCTTGCAAGAGCAAGATTTCTTGAAAAACTAAGAAAGTTATCAGATGATTACAAAATTGACCTTCCTAAAGGTGTGTCTCAGTCTGTAATAGATAATGCCAGAAAGTTTGTTAAAACATATGGGGAAGATGATCTTAAAAAGGTAGCAAAGTTACATTTTAGGACAACAAAAGAAGTCCTAAAGAACTAAAAATGGCAAGTTCAACTTTAAGTATCTCTGAGCAAAAACAACAAGCAAACGAACTTAGAAAATCAGGGAAGTATGACAAGGCTCTTTTAATATATGAAAACCTATGGTCGGAAACAGGCGATGCATTCGATGGAGCTGGGCTTCTTCACTGTTTAAGAAAATTAGGAATATATGATAAGGCTATTCCATTTGCGGATGAGCTAATTGTTAAATATCCAACTTTTGAATGGTGTAAGAAAGAAGTTTATCATCAAAACCTTAATTCAGAGATTCATAAAATATGCTCTCTGCAAAAGATTGTAGATATTCGGCAAGTATCAGAGATTATGTATTTCCTTGAGCTTAAGGTTGATACTGTTTTTGGTATGCCCCTAAAAATCGCTCCTTCAGGAATCTCGGCAGACTTTGACAGGGACATCCATCTTGTAATCCCTGTAGATGGCGACATAAGCCGCATCAAACCATATATGATCCTTGTGGGTAATCTTTCATCATATTTAGAACATGCTGTTACAGAGGTGATCTATCAAACAGAAGCTATCTCAGCAGTTAAAGCTATTCAGCTTGCACATGATCAGGGGATACCGGTGCATACAATTACAAGCCAGAATATCAATACAGAATTGCAACTACTACAGGTTTCTGAACAAGTAAAAGATGACATTAGAAACGCAATAAATGCAGGTAGAGAGGCGATTATTCCTGAAAGGAATCTGACCTTTCATGACTGGAATGGAGTCGGATATATAATTCAAGATCCATCTAAAGGAAGTGGAGCTTATCTTATTAGCGGAGGCTTGGGTGGAGGGGCGTTTGTTGATGCCAGTGGTTTTGATAATGTGATTTTGGTTCCCGTATCTGCAACTGCCTCTGAAGCAAATAAAGCGACTATTAAGCAGATGGTATGTTTCCCGGGTATTGATAATCAACCACGTAATAAGGTCGACATCTGCTATACAGTAATTGCTTTTGAAGATATTGATAAAGAAGAGATTGACAGTTGTGGTTCAACTGATCCAGGTTGTAAAAAGAAATATAAATACAGTCATTCTTTTTTTGCACAACCTTTGATTGATATTAAAGAACATGGTTCTGAAGCTTATCTTACAAAATATATAAAAGCCGAACATTGGCAATCACAGGACGGAGCAAGATATATGAGAGCAGGGGAACAAATTTTGCTTATGATCGAGTCTCTAATGTATGGTTTCCAGGCAACAGAACATAATTTAAGTTCGGGATCAGGATATCGTACTCAAGATAGAAATGAATATTTAAGGCAGCAAGGTATAGGGGCATCTAAGACGAGCAATCATATGGACGGGGTTGCTGCGGACATAACATTAGCGAAAAATGGGATAAATATTCCTAAATGCTGGGTTTTATTTGCTGCATTTTCCTTCTGTAGTTTTGGTTTGTCGGCTAACTGTGAGGTGCTTTCAGAAGATACTAAAACGAAAAAGTATACATTCGTACATATTGCAAAACCAGCAAGCCCCAACTTTGATATTCATAATGGGTTCTGGGGGTGTGAATGAAAATGAAACGACTACTATTTTTAATACTTTTTTTAATTACTTGAGAGTACCGAGTTCTCATCATTTCAAATCAATCCGTTTAGCGATATCTCTTTTGAATTTTGAATGATCAATTGCAAGATCAATCCAATTTTCTATAAGCTTTTTAAACCTTTTATAATTT
>JBFLZS010000091.1:0-11448 GCA_040756135.1 Nitrospirota bacterium | reverse complement strand
CGATGTCGCTGACAGAGGCTATAGGAATTGTGAGATATTACACGATGAGAAATTACATTGCATATCGATCACACAGGAAAAAGAAACTGAGGTCACGTGTTAAAAAAAATCCGCTGTAGTGTTAAAAGAATTCAAGATATTTTCTCAGTTAAATTCCAGTACATCTCTGGTCTTTTGTCATCAGGAAGGGGGTATAGATTTTTAGCGCACGCAAAGAGGCACAAATTTACTATTCTTCTTCAAGCCATTTTTTGAGGGTATCGATTTCTTTCTCGCTCAAATTCATAGTTGGTACCTCTCTTTCTCCGGAAATTTGAGCCATCACTTTAAACATCTCTGTCCTCACGATGCCATATGAATCAGCAAAGCTCTGCGCACCGGCCTCCATCTGAGGCAGTACATCTTTCAAATCATTAGTTGACTCGTCAAACTTCCCCAATCGTGCATAGGCTGCTGACCGTGCGAATTTTGACGGATACAGGTCTGGTTTGCGTTCAAGGGCCTTTGAGAAGTCTGAGACTGCCTTCTCAAACTCACCTCTATCCATAAATGCCATCCCGCGGTAGTAATATGTTCTGGGATTACTGTCGTTTACTTCGACAGCCTTGTTGAAGTTGTCAATAGCCTTATCCGTCTCCTTTAATTTCATATAGATAACACCTATGCTGAGATATACAATGAAAGGCTCCGCACCTGCTTCAAGGGCCTTTGTAAATGCATCAATACTTTCCCTTTCCTTTCCTTCAGCGAAAAGCAATTGCGCTTGTCCGAGTAATTCTTTTGGATCCATTATGATAACCCTCCCCTTTTATTAATGCTCTTAATAAAATGTCTATTCAAGTATTCAATTATGAGAACCTTAATAATTTACATCAAAAGCTATGAAAAATACCATCTGTATTCAGCTAACAATTTTTGGAATGCAACAGGACACGGCTCTTATAAGCTTATTGATGCTATCTTTTTTTTAACATACTCCTCGGCGTTAAAAAGGGCATCGAGTTCTTCCCCTGCAATCTCTTGTAAACGGACAAGACCTTCATGAGTAATATTTCTGCGGAGTCTCTGGCAGATGAAATTAACGCAGATGACAGGCCGTGCCCTGAGTGAGCACCCTTGTTCTGTCAGGAAAGGGCAGAGATGGGGGTGTCGTGTTTGAATGACAGGTGATACATCCAGAAGCAGGTTGAGCAATATGAGAATTCTGTCGCACTTATACCCAGTACGTATACCACAGCACGTCCCTTCTCCATGCACCGCACAATCAGCACATTCTTTGACGACTCCGACTGATTCCATTTCATTTATAGTGGCAGAAATTGTCTTGTTAAGCCTCTGTAACAGGGTATGCAGCTTACTATCCTGAAGCAGTAAGTCACCATAGGAAATACGGAGGTTATATGCTGAAGCGATTAGGTTTTCGATATGGTTGGGCATTTGATACCTTCAAATGCATATATTATCCTCTTTGCCTTTTCGAGCCTGGTTGAAGGGTAAGGTATCTTCTTAAAATCCTTCATTTTGTTTATTGCATCTTGTTTTGTAAAAAGTCTTTGAATGGAATCGCACAGAAGAGAACCTGTAATCACGTCTATAACCCTTACATTTTCTCCATCTGTAACCATGGCGTAAGGTATCTGATAGTCCTTAATAGCTCTTGCAAATGCAATAACGTACCTTTCCCATGACTCCATTGCCGTTGATGAGCATTTTATTACCATAAAACTCACTGAATCAAGATTAATAACAAAGTCAATACTGACAGTTGCCTCGCAATTACTCAATTTCAGCCTGAATACAGGATCAATTTCTATATCGCCTGGATCAAAATTTTTTTCTTTTGTGAGAGTCTCCCATACCTTTTGCCTTATACCTTGCAACTGCATTATTTCAATTTTTTCCTCAGCCATTATTATTTCCTGTATTAACTTTTCCTTGTCATTCATAATAGCCTGTAACCTCCCTTAACCACTTCAGATAATCTTCTGAACCTTCAATTATTGGCATTGCAATTATCTCTGGCACCGTATAACTGTGGATTTCCTTGACTTTTTTCATGAAGGCATCGAATAGGGGTTTTCGAGTCTTTACAATCATAAGAACCTCTGTCTCATCCTCAATTTTGCCCTCCCAGATGTAGATTGAGCGGATGTTTTTGATTATATTTACACAACCTGCAAGCCTCGCCTCTACGAGTGTCCCTGCTATTTTTGCGGCTTCATCCTCATTTGAAGCTGTAATGAAGACGACTATTTCATCCAAGGCTCATTATTCCCCTTTCCTCTCTTACAAAGAGAGCCGCGATGGTTCTGGATCTGCGATCCGTAACCCGTAAGGCAGGATGGTCAGCGTGGTATCAAGACTTACTAATCAGTGACCTTATATACGATATCTTTCTCTTTAACTTCGCCGTTGAGTTTTAAGCCTATGCCCTGGCCCTTTTCTGCTCTCTGGATGTTCTGGTGCTCCATCTGCATGGATTCGACCTTCTGCGTCAGGTCAGTAGTATGTCCGCTAATGTGTATGGTGTCACCGACCTGTAGAGGTCCTGAGAGTTCCACAACTGCCACCCCTATCTTCTTATAAAAATGCGTTATTCTACCAACCTCAACTTCCATAGGATTAATACTACCACACCTTAACCTTTCTTTGCTAACTTTATTATAGTATTCAATCTCAAGCAGCCTTCTTTTAATATCAATGCCGGATGAGTAACCACCGATTGTGCCATCAGATTCGATAATACGGTGACACGGAAGGAGAATGGGCAACGGATTTCTACTGAGTGCCTGGCCAACCGCCCTGCAGGCACCTGTCTTACCGATTTTTTCAGCAAGCCATTTATATGTCCTTGTCTCTCCGTAAGGGATTTCCTTCAGGGTAAGCCAGACCTTTTTGTCGAACTCTGTGCCTTTAGTAAACCCTATTTTCTGTGTGAATTCTTCTCTGCCGTTTTCAAAATATTCCTTAAGTTCCCTTTTTATCAGTAGAGGTGCTTCACCTTTTCGGAGAATCTCATCTGGTTTTTTAAAGGCAATCCCACTAAGGATTTTGCCAGTAAATACAAGATAGAGTGTGCCTATAGAGCTTTCAACAATATCATAGAAAGCTCTCGTAGAGAGCGACCTTTTCTGTCTCATCCTGCTTAACCCGAAAAATGCAATTAAATAATGCAGATGTTGTGAAAAAATTTATTTTTCGATACCTTAGTGTACCTTTAACGAATGGGATAACGAATATTTTTATCCATAGAACATATAAAAATATTTTCGATAATTCGTCGAGTTAAATAAATTTTTGAACAATGTCTGCATTATTCGGGTTAACTTAAAATCCGCTTAATCTTAGTCCTGCATAGTAACAGCAACATTCACTATTTAGGTCATTTATAAAGGCCCTTTCTATGCCGTCTTCAAATAACACTCTAACAAGGCATAGCCCCCCTGGCAGAGTTGAATGTTTCTCTTCAATAACCTCCCCATTTCCCCATGCTCTATAATATATATGCCTGACCACATCACCTACTTTAAGATAAAGTCTCTGTCTCATAAATTTAGTCCCTAATCGCTAACCAAGCACCAACTGAAACCCCATGCATCCTGTATCCCTTTCATTGGTTATTTAGAGTCTGCCCATAAACTATGACTTATATAATCTGTCATTCCCCGACTTGATCCCCCGATCAAGTCGGAGGACGGAATCCATGGTTCGACATCCTTCGACAAGCTCAGGATGACATTGTCACTCTGAGCCTGCCGAAGAGTCACCATGACAATGTCACCCTGAGCCTGTCGAAGGGTGGATTGTCCGGTCAAGCGTTCGACTGAGCTCACGCCGAAGGCCGGACAATGACAAAATACGACTTTATACAAACACTATTTTAGCTTAATCAATTTACCTTATGTAGTAACCATAAATAGTATACACGAAATGCCCAACAATTGAATATGCTTCCATGTCCCATTCTTTAGGCAAGGGCCAGAATGGTTCAGCGTCCCTGAGTGCCTTTATAGCAGCATCATCAAGATTTTTGTGACCGGATGTCCTGATTAGCTCGACGGCTCCCAAATTTCCATTTTTTTTTATCGTAAATTCGATAATCAGGTCTCCGTAGATTCCCTTCGTTGCTGCATCAGGGGGATAGATCCAGATACTTTCTATCTTCTCTTTTAGCCTTTGTAAGTATCCTGAAAATCGCAAATCCTTTACGTCAAATCCAAATGTCTTCTCTTCCTTTTTCTCCTTTTCAATCTCTCTCTTTGCGAGTTCACCAATTATGCTTCTATCAAAAAGTTTCTCTCTTAGTGACGGCTCAGGTACTTTTGACAGCACCCCGGGTTTCTGTGAGGTCATTTTACCTTCCGGCCTTCCCTCTATTCCCTGGTTCGGAGAACCGGATTGTGAAGAGAACGGTGAGGAAGGTATTCTTTCCTCGACAGCAGATGAAGACGATGACCGGGGTGTAAAAGTCCTTGGCCGGACATTATGGGGAGGTCTCGCCTTTTGGATAGGAGGAACAAAAGGTACTTTAGCAAAAAATTCGTCAGGTGTGACAAGCCTTGCAAAGAATTCATCTCCCATCTTCTTTTCCTTTACAGCAGGCACGAAGAACATTACAGCAAATACGATAAGAACGTGCGCTACAACGGAATACGCAAAGGATATCCTGATACTCAACCCCGTAGTTGCGTTAAGATATTGATTGAATTGATTATATACCTTTTTATGTTTTTCAATTGACACTATTTGATTTATCCAAATGTTTTAGCAACAACGTGGTCAACTTAAAAATTTTCCGAAAAGCCTTATATAATCCTTCAGGCCCTCTCTGCTGCTGTCTTTCCTGAGCCAGAGCTTCATGGAGGCATCCTGAACCTCTGGCCTTTTGTGTAGGGCAACAAGCCTCTCAGATGAGTCATCATCTTTTAAAAAATAATTTCTGAGTTTATCCATTAGAGTGAATCTTTTCTGAAACCTTGCCTTCCACATCTTCTTATAATTATCTGCCTTTTTTTCTATTATAGCACCTGCAGCAAACTCTCCTGCCTTCATTGCATAATAGATGCCTTCATAAGTAAGGGGCAATACCTGACCTGCTGAATCACCTGCAAATATAATCTTACCTTTGTTATATAAATTACCTTTCCATATAGGTATTCTGTATATTCTCTTTTGCCTTTCTGATGTTATCCCCCTTCTCTCCATGAACCTTTCAAAAAGGACACCAACGTTTCCTGGCTTAAAACTACCTGTGCCTGCTGAAACCCCATTTGCTGTCGGGAATACCCACGAATAGAAGCCATGTGCATGGGATGAACCAAACCAGAACTCACAGAAATCTGTCTCTACTCCTTTTATACGTTCAGATACTGTAAAAAAGGTTTGAGATTTTATTCGGAGGGCTGTCCTGACCTTCGAGTTAACACCGTCTGCTGCGATGATATACTCTGAGACTATCTCGGCCTTTGCTTCCCCAATGTCTACCTCAACCCTGTATGGTTTATAACCCAGAATTCTGATAAATTCCCCTTCTATTACCTTTGTACCTTGTTCTTCTGCTTCGTTCCGCAGTGCCCTGTCAAATTCCCCCCTCTCAACGATTGTAAGACTTCCATCTTTTAACTCTATATCAAGCCTTTCACCACGAGGTGAGACTATCCTTATAATTTTAACTACTTTTTTTATCACAGCATTAGGAATGCCAAACTCCTCAAAGGCACTCAAGGGGACACCACCACCACAGGGCTTTACAAAAGAAGGGTTCCTTTCAAGCAGGATTACATCTATCCCACTTTCTGCAAGAAACCTTGCAGCGGTGGCCCCTGCAGGGCCACCGCCGACGACAAGGACTTTAGCGCTTAGTCTCATAATGGAAGAGGGCCTGATCGGCTTCCATCACCGGTTCTTCCATTTCCCTGTTCACCTTCTGAAAATTAGAAACCCGGTGGGAATGGACAGTGTATCTTTGCCCGTTTTACAGAGGCATAGCTTACTACCTCTTAGTACTTCGGAAGCCTTACAGTAAGGACAGGACAGGGCGCATATCTTACAACCTGTGCTGCAGTACTTCCAAAAATCATCCTATCTATACCCTTTCTGCCATAGGTACCAATGATTATGAGGTCTATCTTGTTCTTATTAGCAAAATTTACTATTTCTTCATGTGGTGTGCCCATACCCACACTACGCTCTATATTCATGAGACCACTGAGTTCCTCGACACCAAACCTCTCGAGTTCCTTTTTTGCACCTTCCTCGATATCCTTATACATCGCGTCCATTGAGATATGCGGGACATAACCCGCTGCCTTTGCTATGTCGTAAATAACGTGAAGAAGGTAAAGCTTGGCTCCATAACGTTTTGCCATATCAACAGCATACTGCAGTGCTTGTGACGACCCCTCAGAAAAATCTGTTGGGAAAAGAATACTTTTAATTTCCATTATTCAACCTCCCTTAGGTATTTTGCTGCATTTTCTGGAGATGTGGGCAGGATATAAAATCCTGAACCCCATTCAAAACCTGTCGTACTTATAAGCCTCGGTATTATCTCGAGATGCCAGTGAAAATCCTCACCAAGTGTATGCCAGTGGTTTCTCCTCGGTATCATGTTTGGGGCTGTATGAATAAAATAGTTAAATGGTGGTTCGTCAAATATTAGCCTCAATTTTTTTAATATGGACATAAGTATAAACCCTATATCTTCAACCTCCTCATGGGTAATCTCATGAAAGGCACAACTGTGTCTCTTCGGAATTATCCACGACTCAAACGGAAACTTAGCTGCATAAGGGCAGAAAGCAACAAAATTCCTCGTCTCGAGGATTATCCTCTCACCTACCCTTAGTTCCTCCCTTACTATGTCACAGAATATACACCTTTCTTTGTAATCATAATATTGTTTTGCATTATCAAGTTCATCCTTGACCTTCTTAGGGATTACGGGTGTTGCCATTAGATATGATACAGGATGAGAAAAAACCTCACCCGCCTCTTTCCCAGAGTTTTTATAAACTAAAGTATATCTTAGTCTTGAATCTTTTTCAAGGTCGGCAACGCGATCTTTGTAAAGAGTTATAACCTTTACCATCTGCTCGATGCCTATGTCTTCGGGCCTTACGTTATGCTCAGGAGATTCGACAAGGATTTCGTTTGCACCGATGCTGTTCATTCTATCATAAATCCCAACCCCTCTTCTTCCCAATTCTCCTTCTACCTGAAACACAGGTTTAAAACTTGGAAGAGCCCTCACCCACCATCCAGCGGTATTGACCCGTGTGCCAGGCCTTCTGATAGATGTTATCTCGGGTGGAGTCTCATTTTCCCGGCCAGGGCAAAGAACACAACTGCTTTCGGTATTCATATTATGTGATGGGAGCTTGTACGCTGACGGTGCCTTTGATTCTGACAGGACTGCAACCCATCTGCCGAGCAACGGGTCTTTTCTCAATTCATGCATCTGTGTTCCTCATATATATTGTCTTTAACCCATCGAGTGTAAGGTGCGGCATGATTTCAAACTTTCTTCTAAGAAACTTTGAAATCATGCCTCCATAGCCGCCTGTTAAGACAATCTTCATTTTAAGGCCGGTCTCTTTTTCTATCTCGCGTAAAAGCCGCTCTGTAGCGCCTGCTGTCCCATAAAATAAACCTGATTGAATACATCTATCTGTGTCAATGCCAAGAGCCGATCTTGGGGGACTGAGCGTGACCTCGAATAGTTTAGAGGTGCCTTTGGCAAGTGATTCACTCATCAACCTGATCCCTGGCATTATCGCACCTCCGATGTAGTTCGCATCCTTTCCGACCGCGCTGATTGTTGTAGCTGTACCAAAATCTACAACTGCTACAGGATCTTTATAGAGATCGTATGCAGCTACGGCATTTGCTATCCTATCTGAGCCCAATTCTTCCGGATTCGGGATATCAAATTTTAAGCCTGTCTTAATCTTGCAAGTCACTATCAATGGCTCCCCGCATTTAAATTCTTTCAGTGTCTCACTTAAGACCCCGGTAAGTGCCGGGACCACAGAAGATATTATAATTCCTTCTGGTATTTTGTCTATATTTTTTTCTTTTTTGAATCCATTAATGAGAGCTGAATACTCTGAAGCAGACCGCAAGGGCTTGGTCTCAATTTTTTGAACAATAAGACCTAATTTGGTAAAAAAACCTATATTTATCGAAGAGTTACCAATATCTACAGCTAGTAACATCTATCTTAAAATTGTCAGATCACCTGCATTTATTCTCTTTATCTCCCCTGTTGAGAGTCTCAAAATCAGCAATCCTTTATCGTCTAAAGACTCGGCTAAACCCGTAAAGGTCTCTTTACCAACAGTCACCTTAACTTCTCTGCCGAGGGTAGATGTTATTTCTCGCCACTCTGGAAGGAGTGTCTTCCTATCGCTCTCATGAAGGATTCTGTACCAGTGATCTATCTCATTCAAGATTTCCGCAATTATCTCGGACCTCGAATATAATATGCCGGTCTCATTTTTAGCAGATGTTGCTATCCTTCTAACGTCATCAGGAAATGCATCTATATCAATATTCACATTTATGCCTATACCCATGATTGCGAAGATTATCTGGTGAGGGTCTGTTTTTAGCTCTGTAAGGATCCCTCCTATTTTCTTATTAGTGACCATAAGGTCATTAGGCCATTTTATAGTAACATTTAGACCGGTTATCCGCCTGAGTGCAGTTGCGCATCCAACAGCAGCCATTATTGTTATAAGAGTTGCTTCCTCATGCCCTATCTTCGGCCTCAGGATAATGCTCATATATATGTTTACACCTGGAGGTGATACCCAACCTCTGCCAAGTCTGCCTCTCCCTTTTTCTTGACAATCAGCAAGAACAACCAACCCTTCTGCAGCACCTTTTTTAGCAAGCCCTGCAGCAATTGTATTTGTAGAGTCAATTATTTCATGAAAAAGGATCTCCCTTCCTATATCGCCTCTTATCTTTGCTTTTATATCTTCTGTTTTCACTATTATTCTTCTTCAAGTATTACTACCTCAATCTTCCCTTTTAACCCATTTGCAAATCTCCTTGCATCATCCGCTGAACCAACGATCGAACCGTAATGCATTGGTATTGCAACCTTTGGCTTGATATCGAGTGCTGCCTTTATGGCCTCTTCCGCTGTCATTACATATGTGCCTGATACCGGAAGAAGGGCTATATCTGCCTTAAAATTCTTCATCTCGGGGATGTAATCGGTATCTCCAGCTAAATAAATCCGCTGCCCTTTTACTGTAAAGATATACCCGACCCATCCCTTGTCTTTTACATGAAACTGCTTGTTTGTGTTATAAGAAGGCACGGCCTCGATCTCTATACCCTCGACATTAATCTTATCGCCAGGCTTAACAATCTTTATCTTTCCTGATAGCTTTTTTGCACAGTCTGAGGTTGCAACAATTACAGTTTTTGATCCCTGAATTGCCTTTACATCCTCGGGTGAGCAGTGATCAAAATGCTCATGGGTAATCAAGACGATGTCCGCTGTATCCTTCTTCTTAATCTTAAAAGGGTCTGTATATATGACCTTTTCCCCAATGATCTTAAATGTATCATGCCCAAGCCAGTGTATATCCTTTACCATTTCCTTAACCTCCTTTCCCCCTGCCATTGTAGAAATCGGCAGTAGTGCTATTATAATTGAAAAAATAATAGGTAACAAGGCATTCTACCTCCTTTCTTTTTAAGGGAATTATAGCACAAATAAGTCACTATGACACTCGAAAATGGCCTTTGAAATTTGAAAAAAAATAATTAGAGGGTATTACGGCTGCTTTATGCATTCACCTGCCAATCAGCAGTTTGGAAAGTTTTTACTTCTTATTGATTTCTTCATCTTATCAGCACCGGAGGTCTTTTCTATTAAGTCCTCTGTTCACCTGAAAGTCCTCACTGCATACTTCTCGACGAATGTGTTGAATACAGTTACAAACCTTCATTCCTATAGTCGTTTCCCGGCTGCCTTCGCTTGGACTTGAGGAAATATCAAAAGGAAATCCTGACCCTTTGTGCTATGCACAAAAAGGCCAATTGTATGATAAGATAAATCTACTTATGAGAATTTATCTTGATGTTTGCTGTTTGAACAGGCCATTTGATGATCAGGTGCAAGATAGAGTACGGCTTGAATCAGAGGCAGTTCTTTCCGTCCTCAATCACAGTAAAGCCAAAGGCTGGCGTTTACTGAATAGCGAAGTCATCGGTATTGAGATTTCTAAGATGCCCGAAAACGATAAAAGGCAGAAGGTTACCATTCTGTCTACCATGTTACAATCCTATATCAGCGTTGATGAAGATATAGAAAGCCGGGCGGTAGAACTTGAGAATTTAACTTTTAAACCTTTTGACGCCTTGCATATTGCCTGTGCAGAAAAAGGCAAAGCAGATGTTTTATTAACAACAGATGATGCATTCTTGCGTAAGGCATCGCAGTGTAAAGAGACCCTGAATGTAAGGGTAGAAAACCCTTTGAGATGGCTAATGGAGGTGATTGAAAAATGAGCATTCAAACATTGAACCCTACCGATATAAGGAAATTAGGATTACAGGCTTTGGCAAAGGCTCTGGGCCCCATAGGAATGGTCCGTTTTCTCCAGCAGTATGAGGGTGGGATTGGTGACTATACAAAAGAAAGACATAAGTGGTTAAAAGATTTCACTGTTAAGAGTATAGTAAAAGAAATAAAAAATAGACGAAAGCCCTGAGGTGTGCCTGCTACCTGCCCCCGTGCACAGGCATATTCAGGGATGACCTTGCCATGGAAGGATAATATGTTGCCTATAAATTCCGGGGCATTAATCTTAACATCAACAAAATCTCCCCAATCCTCCCTATGGCCTGTAAACCTTTTCATAAATCTGGCATAACAGTAGCTACAGCCATGCTCACAGCCGATATAAGGATTCAAGGTATAGTCAAAGACCTTCGACTTAGATAAAATGTTTTTTGAAAGAATTTCTTTAATCTTCATATTTTTTAAATGTTATTATTTTACCTTAACAGGCTATCTAAAATCTTTTCATGCCAAGCTTTTGATAGAGCAGTATAAACGTGGGAACTGAAGACAATATTTAACCTTTTGAGATTGTCAGATTTATTGCAATTAAAAAGGTTACACTGAGCATTACACCTACACGTGTTGTTTCGAGGATTGGCTTCAAACGCTATATTTCTTCATCAACTTTACATCATTGCGAATTTTCAACGGGGCGAAGTATGTCCGATAATCTTCTGAATAGAAGCTGATACAATTTGAAAATTACTGTTTGAAAGAGAGATTATCTATATATCTAACTCAACTTTCGCAGCAAAAAATATAGCTCAAAACCTTTAATATCAAGGTTGCAATGTAAAAAAGTATAACAAGAACATCCCCAACCTTGAGTAAAATAGAAATATCATCAAACAAATCTATTTACT
>JBFLZS010000090.1:0-11505 GCA_040756135.1 Nitrospirota bacterium | reverse complement strand
AATAGGAATTATAAGTTAATGATATATATAACGCTATCTTGGTTAAACTGATAGTATCTACAAGGATGTGCGGTTTCTTCTCCGAAGTTATGTTAGAATTATTTCACTACGTGGGAATCAAGGTTAGCTTATTCCCTCTCATCTTTTCACGCAGGCTTGCCGAAAAGACACGAGATATTTATATCTGATGTTGTCATAGAGGAGATAGGAAGAGCTGATGATAATAAAAAACGGTCGCTCTTGAACATAATTGCTGAATATAGTCCTACGAGGCTGGTAATCGATGAAGAGGTTGCAGAGCTTGCACAAAAGTATATTTCAGAGGGAGTATTTCCTGCATCCAGAATTGAGGATGCTATGCATGCTGCAGTTGCAACAGTTTTCGAAGTAGATGCTCTAATCAGTTGGAATTTAAAACACTTGGCGAATTTAAAGAAAATGGAATTGATCAACGCAATAAATATGAAAGCCGGATATTTTAAAAGACTGGAGTTGATAACTCCAATGGAGGTGTCTGATGAGGAAGTATGACAAATCCTTAATTGAGGTATGGGAGTGGAAAGAGAAAGTTTATCATGATGTGAAATATCTATCATCTAAAGAGTATATTGAGAGAATCAAAGAGGTTGCAACAAAAATTCTTACAGAGGGTCAGATTGAATTAAAGACAATCTCTTTAAAAGAAAAATAGCAGAAAGTAGCATGAAAACATTGCCCGCAACCTCCGATAACACTTTGCAAAAGACTTACGTCCAAACCCTTCAGGCTTCTTTTGCAACGAAACCGTTATATGCCATTACCGTAAAAAATGAGAAGGAGTGGTACGATGCCATCGCATAAAAAATATCGAAAAGAAAAGGAGACACAAATTTTTCCTTTAGATGAAAAGTTGCAAGCTCTTGGTAACAAAGACATGTATGATTTAGTGCAAACTCTGTTGAATAAAAACCCAGAAGTTCGGAAATCGGTTCTGGAATGGTTTATGGACAAATCAAAAGATATGAAAAACATCAACAGAGAACAAGCAAGAAGAGCCTTGAACGAGGAACGATTATGGGAATTTTGGGGTAATGCTCAACCCATTATTTCGCAATTTAACGAATATGGTGGTGGACCGGAAGACGAAGAAGATGAATGCTATGATTATCTTGACGATATCGAGGAACTGGCTAAAAAAGGTGCGATCTCAACAGAGGCGAAATTTGAGTTTATGGATGAACTCTTTGAGGAATATAATGTTGGGAACTCTGGATTTGAGGATAAGATAATGGATATATGCTTCACACTCTGTAAGACAAAAGAAGAATGGCAATATCTCGTGAAAAAACTTGGAGAAAAACCAACGGACTGGAGAAGAAACCTGATTATGCGTATACAGAAAAAACATCTACAGGATAGTGATGCATACTTGAAAATGCGGAAAGATGACCTCCACTATGGTATGGATTACTGGGATCTGGCAGAATTTTATATCAAGAAAGGCGAACGAAAGAAAGCCGTGGAAACAGCAGAGGAGGGATTACTAAAAGGAGATGGACGACTGACGGAATTGTTTGAATTTTTATCTGATCATTATGCAAAAAGCAGAGATACCGCTAATCTGGAGCGTGTCGTACAGTACGCACTCAAGAAAAAAAACGACGAAAAAGAGATGCTGGACAGATTATTTGAATATTATAAGACTCAGAACGATTATGAAAACGCTAAAAGAGCACTTCTAAAAGCATTCGAGTATGTGAAAGCAGCCGGATATATACCAGAAGTGAGGTCCTATGCGCACTACAATAAAATGAAACAGTTCCTTGCTGAGGCGGATTGGAAAGATATCGAGCCGAAAATTATCCGGAAAATTCAAGAGAAAGATATTGAAGACTATATGCGAATATGCCTTGATAAAAACATGCGAGCAAAACACAGGGGTCAGCAAAACATAGGACAAGTTGAGTAGAAGATTAAAAAAGAATAATCTGCCCGCAATGGTAGATAACGGAGTGCTTGAGGTACACCCAAAGACTATGTCCATCTCAAAAATCACTTGACAGAGGTTAACATACAGGTTAACATTATAATGTGAGCAGAATCGTCACTTTTTATAAAACTATTGACGGAAAATGTCCAATATAAGACTTTCTTGATTCTTTACCGTCAAGGGTTGCACAGAAAGTAGCGTGGGTGCTTAGTCTGCTGGAAGATTTGGATGTTGTGCCTTCTTCATATTTCAAAAAACTTGTTGGCACAGAAAATATCTGGGAGTGCAGAATTCAATTTGGGTCGAACGCTTATCGCATATTTTGTTTCTTTGTAGATAACTCTGTCATTGTTCTGACCCACGGATTTACAAAAAAGAGTCAGAAAACGCCTAAATCTGAAATAGAAAAGGCAGAAGTTTATAGAAGAGACTTTTTCAAAAGGAGGGCAAAACATGAGTGATTTGAAAAAATATATAAGCGAAAGAAAAAAAAGAGATAAGAAATTTGCTGAAGGATTTGATGAGGGTTATGAACAGTTCAAAGTTGGGGTAATGCTTCGTCAGGCACGTGAATCCGCAGGATTAACACAGGAAGAGCTTGCACGCAGACTGAAGACAAAGAAAACTGCAATTTCAAGGATTGAGAATCACGCAGAAGATATTAAGCTGTCAACATTAGAGCGTGTTGCTGCTGCATTAGGGAAACGACTGCAAGTTAGTATTGCTTGATGTACAAAATTTTACGCACAAAAGGTTTCTCAAGAGATTGTTAAAAAAAACTGTGAGGAATAAGTCAGGTCTTGCAATATTACTTTCTAATTTTCTCCTCAGTTCGCCTGAGAGCCTAACTTATAGTAATAACGCACACTATTGTGTTCCTCTATTCCTTCCAAAGTGTAACCATACTTAACCCTGTTGTTGCAATAATACATAGGACTGAAACTCATGTTATGGCTAAAATACAATGTTTGCCCCGTTAGATAGTAAACATCTAACGGGGTTTGAAGTCAATCAGACATGTATTCATAGATGTCACTAAAAGTTAAGTCCTGCGATAACATATAAAATTGACATAAATGCCTGATATTCCTATATTGAGCTTTTATGATCAAATAAATTTATGCAACAACAGGGTTAATGTTCTCTTTTTTGTTTTTTGATTTTTGACACATGATATCAGTTTTGTTATGCTGATACTAAAAGAATAAAAAGATAAGCAGTCAGATTAGGGGAAATATTTACATGATACTTAAAGAAGCAATAGAAAAGAGGCAGGCAGAGGAAATAGAATCCATCAGGGCGAATGCAATGGAAAAGGCAAGAAGGGTTGCAATCCTTTTGAAAGAAAAATATGGAGCTAAAAGGGTAATACTATTTGGTTCTCTCTGTAGCAAAAAATATCTTCATAAAAGAAGCGATATAGATTTATTGGTTGAAGGTATCAAGACCTCTGATATATTGAGAGCCGGATTTGACGCATGGATTGTTGCAGAGCCTTTTGATGTAGATATAATTCCTATGGAAGTAGCAGAGGAAATAATAATCAAGATCGCAGTCAGAGAAGGTACAGAGCTATGAATACATTAAAGGTTCTTGAATCTCAGATTAAAGATGAGCTTGAAAAATTAAGGAGATTACTTAACGAAGCAGCAGAAGTTGGAAGAAAAAGGTCATCTAATATAAATATCAGGGCAGGTGCATCAATATTGCATGATTTTTATACCGGTGTTGAAGATATATTTCATGCAATAGCAAGCACTATAGATGAAAGGGTTCCATCAGGAGAGAGATGGCATATCGAACTTTTACATCAGATGACATTGGATGTAGAGGGAGTAAGGTCTCATATCATAAGCAAAGAGACCGCTAAATTGCTGGAAGAGTATCTAAGATTTAGACATCTTTTCAGAAAAAGATATGGGTTTGATCTTGAGTGGATAAATATTAAGCATTTGTTAAAAAGATTGCCTGCTGTATATTCTGCCCTTGAAAAGGATATAAGTAAAGCCTTTGAGGATAAGGAGAAATGAGAGATGGAGGAGAAAAACTTTATGAGAGTTGCTATTTAAGTAAAGAAGAATTTAAGGAATTACTGAGAGAAGAAGGAAACAGGGTCGCACCTTCAAAATTCATTTAAAAGGATGCCCACAAAAGCGGCTAACAACAGGCCAAAAGATTAACAGATTAAGCCAAATGCTTCGCACTTCTTTTAGCCTGCAACCGTTATATGCCATTACCGTAAAAAATAAGAAGGAGTGGTACGATGCCATCGCATAAAAAATATCGAAAAGAAAAGGAGATACAAATTCAGGATTTTCCTTTAGATGAAAAGCTGCAAGCTCTTGGTAACAAAGATATGTATGATTTAATGCAAACTCTGTTGAATAAAAACCCTGAAGTTCGGAAATCGGTTCTGGAATGGTTTATGGACAAATCAAAAGATATGAAAAACATCAACAGAGAACAAGCAAGAAGAGTCTTGAACGAGGAACGATTATGAAAACGCCAAAAGAGCACATTTATATAGATATATTAAATGAAAAATCGAGATGGGAACAGCGTTTTTCCAATTTAAAAGTAGAATTTAAGAAACGTCCTGCGTTTCTGGAGGAGTTAAGAGAACTATAAAAGAAACGGACATTGTGGTGATTGAGATGGTGAAGACTAAAACAATCCCTTTGGGACATCTTTCCCAAAATGCTGATAAGTAGTTTTTGTAACCTGTCTTCCGCGTGGAGTTCTTTCGATAAGTCCTTCCTGCAGGAGATAAGGTTCATAGACATCTTCGATAGTTTCCTTGTCATCCCTCAATGATGCCGCAAGGGTTTCTATGCCAACCGGGCCACCATTGTACTTTTCTATAATTGTTAAAAGGAGTTTTCTGTCCATATCATCAAGCCCCTTTTCATCAACATCAAGAGATAAGAGAGAACTCTTTGTGATATTCAGGTCGATCCTGCCGTCACCTTTCACCTGAGCAAAGTCTCTTATCCGTCTGAGAAGCCTGTTAGCAATCCTCGGCGTTCCTCTTGAACGCCGGGCAATCTCAGATGCAGCGTTATTGTCAATTTCTGTTTTCAGTATCTGTGATGAACGAAGAACTATCTTTTTAAGTTCATCGGGGGTATAAAATTCAAGCCTGTTTATTACACCAAACCTCTCTCTCAAGGGAGAAGTGAGGAGTCCCGTCCTTGTTGTGGCGCCTATCAGTGTAAACTTGGGGAGGTTTAGTTTCAATGTTCTCGCACTCGGACCTTGGCCTATGATTATATCGAGCTGATAGTCTTCCATAGCCGGGTAGAGTATCTCCTCCACTATACGGGGCAATCTGTGTATCTCGTCTATAAAGAGTATATCGAGGTCAGAGAGATTTGTGAGTATGGCAGCAAGGTCGCCGGGTCTTTCAAGTACAGGGCCTGATGTTGTCTTTATATTTACCTTTAGTTCTGCTGCTATGATATGAGAAAGTGTTGTCTTTCCGAGACCTGGTGGCCCACAGAAGAGGACATGATCAAGCGGCTCTTTTCTTCTGCCCGTTGCCTCTATGAATACCTTAAGGTTGTCTTTAATCCTATCCTGACCAATAAATTCATTAAAGGACCTCGGTCTCAAGGTCAGTTCATAACCGATTTCATTATCTCCGCCAATGGCGGACAAGGCGGATAAAATAGCAGGTTTTGTTGTCTTATTATCTGGTTTGTTCACTTAAATTTCCTGTCAGATATTTTAATGCCTCTTTAAGGAGACCTTCAATGTTATCAAAACCTTTCCTGTAAGCCTTTTCCAGAGACTCCTGTGCAACAGATTTTTTATAACCGAGGTTTACAAGTGCAGAAAGCGTATCCTCAAAGATCCTGTCTGCTGTCTCCTTCACTGATGGAAGTTTTTCCCTGAGCTCAAGAATTAATCTGTGTGCAGTCTTTTTCCCGAGTCCTGGTATCCTGCAGAGGTACGCTACATCTTCAGTCTCTATAGCATGGAGAAGGTCATTATGTGAAATTCCTGAAAGTATATTTAATGCCATTTTAGGCCCTATCCCTGTTATACCGAGGAGGGTGATGAACACTCTTTTTTCATCCTCTGATGTGAAACCATAAAGCTGTAGTGTATCCTCACGCACATGAGTATAAATATGGAGGAAGATATCCTTACCCTCTCCAGGGAGATTAGACATGGTGTTAAAAGGCACATTTACCTGATATCCCACACCGCCTACCTCAACAACGATGTGGTCGGGTTTCCTGTAGATAAGTTTTCCTCTTAATGATCCAATCACATTAGACCTTTAGTATCTCTTTAAATCTTATATTATTTAAGTGGCATAAAGCGAGGGCAAGGGCGTCTGCACTGTCCTCAGTTAAGCGGACAGATGACAGATGACAGTTATTGAGATTTAAGATTCTCATCACCATTTCCTGGACCTGCCTTTTTTCAGCCTTCCCATAACCGGTAATAGCTTTTTTAACCTCAAGAGCACTATATTCATAGACACTCAGGCCCTCTGATGCAGCAGCAAGAAGTGCAATTCCTCTTGCCTGTCCGAGTTTTAATGCGGCCTTTACATTTTTTGCAAAGAACATACGTTCAACCACCATTTCTTGAGGTTTATATTCCTTGATAATTTTTATAAGTCCATCGTAAAGGGTTTTAAATCGTAGATGCAGTGGATTTTTTGGCGGTAAAGTGATTCTGCCAGAGGTGATATAGACACAGTCTGGTCTGTTAGCTTTTTGGCCTTTTACTGTCTTTATCAGTCCATATCCGCAGATGATACTTCCCGGGTCGATGCCGAGGATTCTAAACTCATCTACCTTATGCGGACTATTTTTTCCTGGGTGACTCAAAGAGTATCTCTTCTACCATCTGACAGAGGACATGTCCGAGCGTTATGTGTGTTTCTTGAATCCGAGGCGTGTTATCGGATGGGACGATGAATGCATATGTTGCCTTCGATGAGAGCCTCTCTCCTTTTATGCCAGTGAATGCAACTGTTATTAATCTCTTCTTTTTTGCAACATCCATAGCCTTAAGAACATTGGGGGAATTTCCGCTTGTACTGATTGCAATGACAATGTCTCCCTCGTCCGCAAGAGTTTTAAGCTGCTTTGCAAAAATATCGGAAAAGTCATAATCATTAGCAATGGATGTGATCACTGCCATGTCTGTATTGAGCGATAGGGCTGGAAGACCGGGACGATCTCTCTTGAACCTGTTAATAAATTCTGCTGCGATGTGGGAGGCATCTGTTGCACTTCCACCGTTGCCAAAAAGGATCAGTTTTTTCCCGTAGTTGAAGGCATTAGCAATAGCCTTTGCGACCTCGATGATTTTGTCAATATTCTTTTCATCTACGAACTTCTCTTTAACGATGATGCTTTCTTCAAATGCCTTGAGTATTTTGTCTTTCATATGGAAAGGTTTTAGCTTTTAAGATGCATTTTTTATTAGAGTAACCAAATCAGGATTTTATGTCAATTAGTCGAATTATTTGACAAGTATATATACTATAACTGAAGGTACTATATTGAAATATACTAAGTCAATCCTTATGGCTTTCGTATATCTCCTCGAACTGATTATGGGTGTCTTTGAATGCATCGAGTATCTTTGGGTCAAAATGTTCAGGCATTGTCCTTCCATCCCCTTCAGTGATTATGTTATATGTTGTTCGATGGTCAAATGCTGGTTTATATACTCGCGGATTTCTTAAGGCATCATACTGGTCTGCAATGTTTAATATCCTTCCTTCAATGGGTATATGCTCACCCTTCAGCCCATAGGGATAACCACTTCCATCCCATCTCTCATGGTGTGAAACGGCTATAGATTTTGCCAGTGTAAGTCTATCATGATCTCCCAATATCTTTGCGCCATAAATTGTATGTTTCTTCATCTCTTCAAATTCATCAGGTGTGAGTTTGCCAGGTTTTTTAAGGATAGCAGCCGGCGTGTGAATCTTTCCAACATCATGCACCTGAGCCTGAAGTCGGATTATACTTATAAACTTCTCAGGCATGCCGAGTTGTTTTGCAATCAGAGCACAATATTCACCAACCCGTATAATATGGTCCCCTGTGTCTTCGTCATTCACCTCTGCCGCTCTCGCGAGCGCATGCACTGTATATGCAAAGGCATCTTCTGTTTCTTTAACCTGTGATGCAAGGGATTTTAAAAATAGACTCTGCATAACAATGCTATTTAAAACCTCTGCATCATATCGTGTAACATCCCTGCCATAATTCAGGGCAAAGATACATAAATCACTGCTCAAATAACCAACCATATTTGATACCATTATTGACATGGTCTCAAGTCTTTTGACAAATGTCTGAAATTCTATTTTTCCCGGGTCGTTCTCATTAAAAAAGACAATTTTTGAGCTGCCCCTTGAGGGCAAATCAAGGCTATGATGAAAGTCAAGTTTAAGCAATGTCCTGTTTACATCTTTAAATACAGATTCATATTCATACCACTGCCATTTATTCTTTTCATCAATAGTGCAGACAATAACTATCTGCGGTTTATATATCATATCAGGAGTCTTTCTTATAATCTGATTAACAATGCTGTCAATCTTGGACATATAATCAAAATTTAGAGGATTAAAGGTCTTGAAAATCATCTCTCCAAAGGATGTCAGACTGATAATGTTGTTATATGCAAGATTAAGCCTGTCATTCAAGTCTTTCATTTTAAGGAGCATCTTTACCCTTGCAAGAACTTCTCCCTGGTCAAAGGGCTTGGATATGAAATCCTCTGCACCTGCCTCAATGCCCTTAATCCTGTCTTCCTTTGACCTTAAAGCGGTAATCATGACAACAGGAACATTCCTGTGCCTTTCATCAGCTTTTATTTTTCTGCATACCTCAAAGCCGTTTATCTCCGGCATCATCACATCTAAAAGCACAAGGTCCATCTTCTGCTCATTAATCTTTTCCAGAGCCTCTCTGCCGCCTTTATCAAAAGGCAATTTTTCTCATTATCTTCAACTATAAGGACCTTTTTAGCCATAATTCCTCCTGAAATCTAACCACAGAGGACACAGAGTTTTTTAAACTTAATAATCTTTTTCTCTGTGTGCTCTGTGGTGAAATTCTTTTTCTCTTGATTATTCATTTAATGCCCCTAAAAGCTCCTCGATGTTTTCTCCGTCTTGCATATAAACTGCAGACCTTATAACGGGATCATACCCGGCTTCTTTTAATATCGCAGTTATCCTTAATACAGTATCATCCGTCATCTGTCTATCAGCATAAAAAAGAATAAGGTAATAACACCCTCTGACCTTACAATATGATAGAATTTCATGTTTTCGTATCACATTCTTGAGCATTTTTACAATGGACACATGCTCCTCAGGTTTATCCATGCAGGTAATTTCTATTCTCAACAATCCAAAGGGTAGGCCTCTCCTCTTATGAAATGAGAAGACCCTTTCCATGTGTGCTAAAGCGCGTTCCCATGTAAGGAGTTTTGTCACAGGATCAACAATCGGTTCGGAAGGCTGTTTTACTTTGCATGGGATTACAAATCTGAAAGTGCTTCCCTTCCCGTATTCACTCTCTACCCATATCTTTCCATCATGAAGTTCAACAAGTTTTTTCGTTAGCATCAATCCGATCCCTGCGCCGCTGTATTTTTTCTTTGTGTATGGAGACTCAAGCTGTGTGATCTCCTTGAAAAGTCTGGGAATGTCTTCAGGCTTAATGCCGATGCCTGTGTCTTCGACCGAAATTTCGATGAAATTTCTGTCAGGAAGTTGTGAAGTCAAGAAGTTAAGAAGTTGAGTATCTTGCCTTTTCATATCTTCATAACTTCTCATCTTCTCAACTTCAAGGAAACGTGCTTGCACGCTTACGCTTCCACCAGCCGGTGTGAACTTAATTGCATTGCTCAAGAGATTAAACATGATCTGATTGAACTTTCCTGAATCTGCCTCTATCTCCATGTCTGCCTCCGCTCTATCTCGAGGCTTAATCTTAAATTATGCTTTATCGTCTCTTCGTTAAATACTGTCATGGAAGACCTCAGGACATCTCTCAGAAGAAATCTGCTTATTCTTAATTCCATACTGCCAGAGGTCGCTTTTGTCAGGTCAAGCATGTCATTGACGAGACCCAACAAATGCATGCCGCTGCTGAGGATGTCAGATACATACTCCTTCTGTTTCTCATTCAATTCTCCATACAAACCATCCTGAAGTATCTGTGAAAATCCTATTATTGAGTTAAGGGGCGTTGTTAGTTCGTGACTCATATTTGCTAAGAATTCAGATTTTGCCCTATTTGCTTCCTCTGCTATTTCTTTAGCTTTCCGCAATTCCGTTTCTGTGTCCTTAAGTCGGATCATTGCCTGCACACGAGCCATGAGTTCATTTTTTGAAATAGGACGTACAATGTATCCATCAGCTCCTGCTTCAAGTCCCTTGATTTGACTATCAGAAGAAGTTTCTACTCCTGAGATCAAAATTACATAAGTACCTACTAACCCTGGATCTGCCCTAATTTGTTTACAAACATCAATTCCGCTTATATCGGGAAGCATCACATCCAGCAGAATCATGTCTGGACGTTCTTCTTTAGCTATGCGGAGACATTCATTCCCTGTAGAGGCTTCAAGGACTTTATAACCTGCCGACTGTAAAATATGCGAATTGATATAGAGCAGATCAGGATTGTCATCAACACAAAGGATCTTTGGTCTTTCACCAGTCATGCTCATTCTCCTGTAACCTTTTTTATCTCATTCTCAAGCACATTTTTGGTAACCGGTTTTGGTACAAAGCCGTCTACCAATAATTCAAGCTCAGCCCTTGATTTTTTCCAGTCATGAAATGCGCTCGTCCCGATAACAGGTATATCTTTTGTATCTTTGTATTTCTTCAGTTCCTTGGTTAAGTCAAAACCACTCATATAAGGCATCATGACATCAGTGATGATTAGGTCAAAATAAGGGTCACCGGCAAGTATTTCCATTGCCTCATCGCCATTATTTGCCAAAACAGTCTCAAAGCCCATCGAGATCAGATGCGCCTCAAATAGACACCTGCTTTTGCTGTCATCATCTACAATAAGCACACGCTTTTTAGTAATGTCCATGCGATCCCTCCCTTAGGAAAAGAAGTTAAGAAGATCAGAAGATAAGAAGTTCAGCGAAAACAGAATTTCTCTGCATTCATCTCCATCGTATTAAGCATCGCTGGGAAAATCTTTTGTTATTTCAAATATTTTCATAGCTGCAGCAAATGCCTTTTGATAAACATCCAAATCTCTGAAATGCTTTATGTCCTTTTTTCTTTCCATATATCTTATTCCTATTAATTGTTGTTTTTTTTCTTAACTTCTCAACTTCTAAACTTCTAAACCTCTTAACTTCTTGTGTCTTATCGTTATTGTCTCTTTTTCATCTTATTAACACTACAGCGGATTTTTTTTAACACGTGACCTCAGTTTCTTTTTCCTGTGTGATCGATATGCAATGTAATTTCTCATCGTGTAATATCTCACAATTCCTATAGCCTCTGTCAGCGACATCGT
>JBFLZS010000089.1:0-11663 GCA_040756135.1 Nitrospirota bacterium | reverse complement strand
ATAAGCCCCGGTATCAAGATCATCTTTACAAGCGGTTATACTGCAAATATTATACATAAAAAGGGAATTATTGAAGAAGGTTTAAGCTTTATCCCAAAACCCATCTCGGCAAATAACCTTTTGAGAAGGGTAAGAGAAGTGCTGGATAAGTGAATTGTGGAGCGGTAATGCTGGACAAAGTAGCCACAGAACTTTATGGGCTTGTCAGCCAGTTTAAGACTTGATAGGTTTTTATCCTGTAAAGAGAGAGTTCGATCTTGTCCTCAATGCTTAATGTCATAAAGCACCAGTTCTTCTTTTTCTATATTTTCTATGCGAGCCAAAGAATATCACTTTTTCAACACCTGTAATGCCTGATAATGATGTTGCAACCTCTTTTAGTGCCATAATCTCAGAATAAGAGGCTAACCTGTTATATATCCCTGTGACCATTTTTAAAATCATACCATATTTTTAAGATTTTTCAATTTCTGGGCATATTAAATTTCACGGTCACGTCAAAGTCCGCCCTAATTTGTCATTCCTGCAATCTGCCAGAGGCGGAGCGTCGGGAATCCTTCTTTAACCCCCCTATGCAACAATGATTTACCTTCAACAATGACGTTACCGTAATTAAAGTTTTTTTATAAAATGCCGATAAAAAATTGGAAAGTTATAGACACTAATTAGTGTCTGTGTATAAAGTCTTGATTTGTCATTCCCCGGCTTGACCGGGGAATCCAGAACCTCTTGAAAACACTGGATTCCCGCTTTCGCGGGAATGACGAAAAGAAGACGATCTGGCAATTTATACACAGACACTAATTAACCTAAATGTTGCATAAAAAGTGAGGCAAATATGCTGAAAAACCCCGCCAAAGCGACAGGATTTTATTCTGATTCACGTGACCGCACCTTAACCCCTCCTCACCTCCCCTTAAGATAAGGGGAGGAAGGGTGTGGTTATGAGGCTGGTGGGTTAAGAATGCGAGTTTTATAAAAAAGGCGAGATCTGAATATAATGTCATTTTTCCGACAGATGATAGGGCTCTTACAGGCCCGAAGGGCATACACAGAAAAAACTCGGTCAGCAGATGAGGATACCCCATATACCGCAGAGCCGTTATCAGAGTCTATCTGCAGGTCATGGCAAACCAATCTCACCAGAATGGCAGATGAATTGACCGTCATCTCAAGGAACATAGAGGAGGAGTTTCTAACAATAGGCAATAGCCTTCAGGCTTTATCTGACGGCTATACCAGGAATTCAAAAATGGCATCCTCAATCATAAATATGGTGGAAAGAGGCAGTGAATTCAACATTGATAACTTTGAAGGGGTTTTCAACAAGGCATATGACAATACTAAGGCAAGTGCTGATGCCATCTCGATTGGGATTTCTGATATGAAATATCTTAAGGATATGCTAAAAGAGATTTCAGAATTGAGATCTTTTCTTAAGGACTTATCCCGGTCTATTACGATAATCGGGATATTGACAAGGATAGAGACAGCAAGGCTTGAAGCCATTGATTTTAATAGTATGACAGTAGTTGTTGATGAACTGGCGCTACAAATTGCAAAAAGTACAGATGAGATAGCCTCATCAGCCAGTGAAGCTATCTCTAAGATTATAGCCATAAGCGAAAAGATGGGCTCAAGGTTAGAGGTATTTAGAAAGGAATTGAATATTACAATTGAGCGTTTGCGTAAAATCCTGAATGTGATGAATATGATGAAGAATAAGGCATCCGGGTCTTGCAAAAGAATGGAAAGCAGATCTTCTCAGATTAACCCCGAGATCGGAGAGGTAGTCTCAGCTTTACAATACCACGATATATGCCGGCAGCAGATGGATCATGTGGCGGAGGCCCTGATAGATATAGCAGGTAAGATAAAGGCAATTAGCGAAGCAGGTGAAACTGAAAAAGCCTCACTGAAAAAATGGATTGGCGATGTAATAAATATACAGATTTTGCAGTTAGAAGATGTGATTACCAAGACAACCACTGCTGCTAAAGGACTATCTGAACACTTAACTCAGATTTCAGATCTGGCTGAAGCCCAGACAGTGGATGCAAGAATGATCCTTGAAGAAGAGACGGGTGACCTCAAAATAGGAAAAATAATAACTGAATTAGAGTCCATGTTGAGTGTCACATCCATCTGTAAGAATATGATGACAGAAATGATAAAGGCAGTATCTGATGTCAGCGAACTTATTGGTAGAATGTCCGAGAATGTATCAAATATAGTATTGATCAGCGACAGTATAAGCCTTCTCGCACTCAACGCTATTATAAAGGTTGCCCGTACCGGTGAGTCAGGCGGAGCGCTTGAGGTACTTGCCGATAAGATAAGAATTTTATCCCAGCAGACTAAAGATGAGATCGAGAAAGGGGCATCGAAGATAAATTCTATCCTAGATAAATCTGCTGTATTCAGAAATAAGCTTTCGGAGGTTCTAAATGAACAATTTGCCTCTGCCGACGAGATTGGTGGAGAATTACGTTCTGCTGCACAGGGACTCATAGCCGCTGAAAAGTCATTAATCAATGCTATGACAGAAATATCAAAGATAACTAATAGTCTAAAGACTGATACTTCTCATCTGGTCGGAGGAATCAGGTTTGATGACACAGTAAAATCAGGGGCGGGTAATATAATCCAGAAACTCAAGATAATTTTGAAAGAGGTAGACGAGAATATCTCTTATGGGACAGAGGACAAGGGGTTTACTGCAACAACAAACATGTCTGATCTTGCACGGAGGTATACCATGGAAGCAGAATGGGAGAATCATAAGTCAGTGATATTATCAGGTGGAGATGGTGTGTGTGTGCCGGCAATTAAAGATACTGGAGGAAATGGAGATAAATCCGCAAAAAGAGATAAACATGAGCTTGGAGATAATGTTGAACTCTTTTAGATCAGGGAGGAATAATGGACTTTAAAGTGGAGGCCTCGGGTAAGGTAGGAATATTAACCATCGATGGAGGCATTATCATACACCATGCATACGAACTGAGGGAAGCATTAATGAAATCTCTCCATACCTTCGAACAAATGGTAATCAATTTTGAAAATCTTACTGACATAGATCTCACCTGCCTCCAGCTTCTCTGCTCGGCACACCGCACTTCTTTAAAATTGAATAAAAATTTAACGTTGGCAGGTAAAAACCTGGAAAGATTTAAAAAGATAGCAAAGGATGCAGGTTTTTACCGTCACATGGGTTGCGTTCTGGATAACAATAAAAGCTGTTTATGGATAAGTGGAGATGCATAATGGGCAAGATAATTATGACTGTGGATGACTCTGCAAGCATACGCCAGATGGTCAGTTATACCTTGAGAAACGCAGGATATGATGTTGTCGAGGCTGTTGACGGTAAAGACGCCCTTGCAAAACTGGATTTAAAACCAGTCCATATGTTGATTGCAGACCTGAACATGCCCAATCTTGACGGCATAGGCCTTATTCGTGAAGTCAGGAGCCGGCCCACATGTAAATTTATACCTATTATTATGCTTACAACAGAATCCCAGGAATCAAAAAAACAGGAAGGAAAGGCGGCCGGTGCTACAGGATGGATAGTGAAGCCATTCAAGCCGGAACAGTTACTTGCCGTGGTGAAGAAGGTGTTAGGGTAATGGATAAGCATAGAGAAATATACAAAGAAGAAGCTTATGAACTTCTATCAGAACTTGAGACATCTTTGCTTGAGATGGAAGAGAACCCTGATGACATGGAACTGATTGGACGTGTTTTTCGTGCAATGCATACGATCAAAGGTTCTGGGGCTATGTTCGGATTTGACGACATTGCAGCATTCACACACGAAGTAGAAACGGTTTTTGATATGGTGCGAAATGGGAAGATCCGCATCACCAAGGAACTGATAGACTTGACCTTGTCTGCCCGTGATCAGATCAGGGCGATGCTCGATGCCTCAGATGGTGGGAAGGCAGCAGACGAGCTTAAAGCAAGAGAGATTATTGCAGCGCTAAAGAAGATTGTTCCTTTTGAGGTGCATAAAAAGGACAAAGAATGGAATGAAGATTTAATCCGTCCTTTAATAAAGGGAGGATTAGAAAAAAATATTACATACCGCATCCGCTTTCGTCCGGAACCCCATATATTTGCGAATGGAACGAACCTGATACCTTTACTGGATGAACTCTGTCAGCTTGGTGAATGCAGGATTATAGCTCACACTGATGCCATCCCGCATCTAAAAGACATCAACCCTGAGTTTTGCTATACATACTGGGATATCATACTAACTACCAGTAAGGGCATTAATGCCATCAAAGATGTATTTATCTTTATTGAGGATGACTGTGAATTGAAGATTGATATTATTGATGAAGATGGGGAATTGGATAATGAAAAAGATTACAAGAACCTCGGTGATATACTCATCGAGCGCGGGGACATAACCACAGAGGATATTCGAAAAGCCCTTAGCGCTCAGAAACGCATTGGTGAGATACTGGTTGAGACAGGAGCGGTTGATCCTGTACGGGTCGAGTCTGCCCTGATTGAACAAAAACATGTAAGAGAGATACGAGAGAAGCGTCAAACTGTCGAATCTGCTTCGAGCATAAGAGTTCCTTCAGATAGACTGGACAGTCTTGTGAATCTTGTGGGCGAATTAGTAACTGTTCAGGCCCGCCTGAGTCAGACCGCTACCATTCAAAATGATTCGAACCTGCTGTCCATCGCTGAGGATGTGGAGAGGCTCACATGGGAGCTTCGGGATAACACAATGAGTATCCGCATGCTTCCAATCGGAACTACATTCAGCAAGTTCAGGCGTCTCGTTCGGGACCTATCCAATGAAATGGGTAAAGAGGTAGAGATGACAACTTCAGGTGGTGAGACAGAACTCGACAAGACAGTAATCGAGAAACTAAATGACCCCATGGTTCATCTCATCAGAAACAGCATAGACCATGGAATAGAATCTCCTAAAATTAGAGAATCTGCAGGAAAACCCCGAAAGGGAACAGTGCATCTTTCCGCTGTTCATTCAGGTGCAAATGTATTGATACAGATAAAAGATGACGGTGCCGGTATGGACCCTGATGCAATACGCGCTAAAGCTGTTGAGAAGGGTTTGATTACCCCTGATGTTGAAATGTCAGAGAAGGAGATTTTTTCTTTAATCTTCGCCCCGGGGTTTTCGACAGCAAAGACTGTTACAAACGTATCAGGCCGCGGGGTTGGCCTGGACGTTGTAAAGAGGGCTATTGATGCCCTTCGGGGTTCTATAGATATCAGCAGCCAGAAGGATATTGGCACGACAATTACGCTAAAGCTGCCGCTAACACTGGCAATAATCGAGGGTTTACTTGTAAAGATCGGAGCAGAGTACTTTGTACTGCCGCTTTCTGCTGTGGAGGAATGTGTTGAGCTGACACACGAGGATGTGGTAAAGGCACATGGCAGGCATCTGGCGAATGTAAGAGGGCAGATAGTGCCTTATATACGTTTGCGCGAGCAATTTAAGATTAATGGAGAGAGGCCTGCAATAGAGCAGATTGTGATTGTCGGCGTAGAAGGTCAAAGGGGTGGCTTTGTGGTGGATAATGTTATCGGAGAACATCAGACAGTGATTAAGAACCTTGGAGGAATGTATAAGAATACGAAAGGAATATCAGGAGCGACCATATTGGGTGATGGGACGGTAGCATTAATACTGGATATACCTAAACTTGTGGAATCTGTCGAACAGAAGGAGGTATGCAGGATGAGATAATCGGGGCTGATTCGGGATGACAAGAATTTATATATAAGAGGAGGAAATAAAATGCCCAAGAATAAAAAAACAGGAACAAAACTGACCAGAGGGAATGCATCCGGGGGAAGTGCAAAATTACTTAGCCGTGTCAGGGAGCTGGAAAGGGAACTCAGTGAAGAGCATATACAGAGGCAACACTGTGAAGCCATTGTATCTTCGATTGCTGCACCAATGGTTGTGGTTGACAGGGATTTAATGATTACCTCTGTCAATGATGCGGCATTGAAGGCAATGGGTTACAGGCGTGATGAAGTGGTAGGGAAGATGACCTGCGCCCAATTCCAGAAGACCCTTCTTTGTGGAACAGCGAACTGTACGCTCAAAAACTGCATGCGAACCGGTGAGGTAATTATTGGAGAGACGGTTGCCGAAACGAGGGATGGTCGTAAAGTCCCGATCCAGGCAGCATGTTCAGCGCTTCTTGATGAGCATGGCAATCCTTATGGCGGCATGGAGGTCATTGTGGATCAGACAGCGGTGGTACGCGCTAAGTGGGAGATAAACAATATCTTGAAATCCATTGCAGCGCCGATGTTTGTGGTTGATAAGGATTTGACGATTACTTCCATCAACGACGCTGCCTTGAAGGCAATGGGTTACAGGCACGATGAAGTGGTAGGGAAGATGACCTGCGCCCAATTATCGAAGACCCCTCTTTGCGGAACATCAAACTGCACGCTGAAAAACTGTATGCGAACCGGTGAGGTAATTATTGGAGAGACGGTTGCCGAAACGAGGGATGGTCGTAAAGTCCCGATCCAGGCAGCATGCTCACCGCTTCTTGATGAGCAGGGCAATCCTTATGGGGGCATGGAGGTGATCATCGATATATCAGAAGTCAAGCGCCTCCAGAAAGAAGCAATTGAGCAGCGGGAATATCTGGAGAGACAGGTGGCTATGCTTGTTGAGAAGTTAGAGGCATTTAGCAAGGGTGATCTTACGATAACGGTAGTTGCCGAGCGTCAAGATGAAATAGCCAAAATCGTAGAAAGCCTGAACAAGGTTATACAGGGTCTCAAAGGGCTTGCCCAAACTGCAGAAGCTATAGCCGAGGGTGACCTGACTACCAGCGTAAAGTTGCTTTCAGAGAAGGATACACTCGGGAAGTCCCTCGCCACGATGCTTGATAAACTTCGCATGATAGTGGCAGATGTAAAGGCCGCTATGGACAATGTGGCATCAGGAAGCCAGGAATTGAGCGCCAGTGCTGAGCAGATGTCGCAGGGTACAACAGAACAGGCTGCTGCGGCTGAGGAGGCGTCGTCATCCATGGAGCAGATGGCATCAAATATCAAGCAGAATGCCGACAATGCACAGCAGACAGAGAAGATAGCGTTAAAAGTTGCAGAGGATGCAAAAGAAGGAGGCAAAGCAGTAGCTGAAACAGTAAATGCTATGAAGGAAATCGCCAGCAAGATAACCATTATTGAAGAGATAGCGAGACAGACAAATCTTCTTGCATTGAATGCAGCCATTGAGGCGGCAAGAGCAGGAGAACATGGAAAGGGCTTTGCAGTAGTGGCAGCAGAAGTGCGGAAACTTGCCGAGCGGAGCCAGACAGCGGCTGGAGAGATAAGTAAGCTTTCTGGAACAAGTGTTCAGGTTGCTGAAAGGGCAGGAGAGATGCTCTCGAAAATAGTACCTGATATTAAAAAGACAGCAGAACTTGTACAGGAGATAAGCGCAGCGAGTAATGAACAGAATTCCGGTGCCGAACAGATAAATAAGGCTATACAGCAGTTAGATCAGGTAATCCAGCAGAATGCCGGCACATCCGAGGAAATGGCTTCAATCTCAGAGGAGCTTGCTTCACAGGCAGAGCAACTCCAGGGCTTAATAGCATTCTTCAAAACCGATGACAGCAGCAGTATGAAAGGTCGGAGAACCGCTGAGGCGGACAGGAAAGCTATACATAGTGTAAAGGCGGATCCAAAAGCAGCTCACAAAATAAAGGCAGGACATTTATCGCACGGAGAAGCGAAAAGACCTACATCCAGAGCTGCAAAAGCTGCGAAGCCTGCTGGCATTGCGATTGATATGAGAGATGATGGCGGCGATGGATTAGATGATGAGTTTGAAAAATTTTGAGGAAAAAGGAGGATATTATGCCTGTAGCGGAAATAACAGAGACAACGCAATATTTGACCTTCAAGCTGGACGAAGAGGTTTTTGCACTGGATATATCGAAGGTACGCGAGGTGCTGGATTTTACGACTGTAACAAAGGTACCTCGGACACCTGATTTCATGCGGGGTGTAATAAACCTTCGGGGCAATGTAGTGCCTGTTGTTGACATGCGGTTAAAGTTCGGGATGTCCATGACCGAAAAGACAGTGAACACATGTATCATCATCGTAGAGATTAACATGGATGGAGAATCAACTGTTCTTGGCGCACTGGCAGATTCGGTGCAGGAGGTTATTGATCTTGAATCTGACCAGATAGAACCAGCACCAAGGATCGGCACCCACTTGAGGACTGAATTTATCAATGGAATGGGAAAACGCAATGACCATTTCATTATTATTCTGGACATAGACAGGGTGTTTTCTACCGATGAACTGGCAATGGTGCAGGATACAGGGGTAGGAGTGGCGGCATAAGGAGCAGCCAGTGACCAATAACCAATGACTTACTAAGGAGTTCATAAGTAAGGCATCATTATTGAAAAATCTCCCCTCTCCCCTCTTTGCCAAAGAGGGGTATGATTCCTCCCTTTGGCAAAGGGAGGACAGGAGGGATTTTATAATCAATGTCTTCATACTTATGACCTTATTAGTAATATGGAAAATAGGAACGATAAATATTGCGAGGCTGCGCTTTCAGCAGTCATGTCCAGAAGGGATTTTAGCCGTTTAAGCGGGTTTATTCATGCCGAATGCGGCATAAAAATGCCGGACTCAAAGAAGATCATGCTCGAGGCAAGGCTCCGAAAAAGACTGAGGGTTCTGGGTATAAAATCATTTAAAGAATACTGCGATTATGTTTTCAGTCCTGATGGAGAGGGTGAACTGGTTCATATGATTGATGCTGTCACAACGAACAAGACCGATTTTTTCCGGGAGCCGAGGCATTTTTATTATCTGATCCAGACGGCGCTGCCGGAATTAATCAATACCAGCGAAGCAGGTATCAGGAGAAAGCTCATGGTATGGAGCGCAGGCTGTTCTACTGGTGAGGAGCCGTACACGCTGGCAATGGTATTGAGTGAGTTTGCAGAAAGATGTCATGGATTTCATTATTTAATCCTTGCCACGGACATTTCTACAAGAGTATTAGAGAAGGCAAAACTCGGGATTTATGAGGAAGACCTTGTAGAACCGGTACCGGCTGCATTGAAAAATAAATATCTCTTAAGGAGCAAAGATAAAAACAGGCGACTTGTTCGGATTGTGCCTGAATTGAGAAATCTGGTGAAGTTTCGCAGGCTGAACTTTATGGAAAACGATTTTGGTTTTCGTGAGATGATAGACATCATCTTTTGTCGAAATGTCATCATTTATTTTGACAGGCAGACCCAGAAAAAGCTGCTGAACCGTTTTTGTCGCCATCTAACTTCGGGAGGCTATATCTTCATGGGACACTCTGAAACATTGCACGGCTTTAATCTGCCTTTGCTCCCTGTCTCCCCGTCAATCTACAGAAAGAATATATGAACCTATATGGAACAGAATTGCCTGTTATTCATCTCAAGCCTGGAGAGATATATATTGCCGAGATGCCTGTTGTAATTTCGACAGTGCTAGGGTCTTGCTTAGCTGTTACCATGTTTAATCGACGTTTCAGGATTGGTGCAATATGCCATGTAATGCTCCCAAGATGCAGGTGCAAAGACAATTGCGGCGACGACATTACAAAATGCATTTATGAGAAGAAGCGTTCCAGTGGGAGCTGTCAGGATATATATAGATATGTAGATTGTTCTATTTATAATATGTTGAAGAGATTCGAGATATTTGGTGTTGAACGTGATGATATTGAGATCAAACTGTTTGGGGGAGCGGACAGTTTTTTATCCTGTAATGAAAGCAGAATGGGTATGACTGTCGGGAAACAGAATATTGAAAAGGCTCTTAAGATTATCGAGGCTGAACGTCTTATTCTTCACGCCTCTGACATAGGCGGAGCGCTGGGACGCAAGATATTTTTCTATGCGCATACGGGCGAGGTATTTTTGAAACGCCTTGAAAAAACAGATGAAGAATGCATTAAAGAATAATGTTGAATGTTAAATTTTGAATTAAAAATTAAACCTTAAACATTATGAAAAAGATAAAAGTGCTTATAGTTGATGATTCCGCAGTTGTTCGTCAGACGCTTGCGGAAATCCTTTCAACCGATCCCCATATAGAAGTCATGGCTACTGCTCCAGACCCGTTTATTGCAGCAGAAAAAATACGCAATAAAGTCCCTGACGTTATCACCTTGGATGTTGAAATGCCCCGCATGGATGGTATAACTTTTTTGCATAAGATAATGAGTCAGCATCCTATCCCTGTTGTAATATGTTCAAGCCTGGCTGAAAAGGGTTCGGAAACTGTGCTGAAGGCGTTGGAATATGGAGCGGTTGAAATTATCCAGAAACCTCGTATGGGTACAAAACAATTTCTGGAAGAATCCAGGGTGCGAATCTGTGATGCGGTTAAGGCTGCCTCTATGGCACGGATTAAGCTTATTTCGAAAACTCATAAAGTGGAGCCAAAACTCTCTGCTGACGCAGTTATTGCAAAACCGACGAGTAAGGCTATGATACAAACCACTGAAAAGGTTGTGGTAGTCGGGGCTTCAACCGGCGGCACTGAGGCGCTTCGGGTCTTTCTTGAGGCTATGCCTTCTGATGCCCCAGGAATCGTAATAGTGCAACACATGCCCGAGCACTTTACATCAGCATTCGCCAAACGCCTTGACAGGTTATGCAGTATATCTGTAAAAGAGGCAGATGATAATGATACGGTAATCCGTGGCCGTGCCCTTATTGCGCCAGGTAATCGTCATACCCTACTTAAACGAAGCGGTGCGAGGTATTATGTAGAGGTAAAAGATGGCCCACTGGTATGCAGACACCGCCCATCAGTAGATGTACTGTTTCGCTCTGCTGCACGATATGCGGGCAAAAACGCAGTTGGCGTCATAATGACCGGAATGGGGGATGACGGTGCAAGGGGGATGTTCGAGATGAAAGAGGTAGAAGCAAAGACCATCGCTCAGGACGAAGAAACCTCTGTAGTTTTCGGAATGCCTCATGAAGCGATAAAGCGGGGAGGAGTAGATAAGGTTTTGCCTCTGGAAAAGATTGCTGAGGAGGTTATCAGGGTGAGCGAATAGGTGAACCACCCTGACTTGCTTTGTTTTTTAAAGTTTCTTGAAAAATATTGTAAATATTCGGTAAACCACGTTAGTTAAGGTTCGATTGTCTTTATAAATCTCAAATGACAATTTAATAACACATCTATTTTGCCGATGCAAAAATCTTCCGATAATCATAACAGCGCCTACTGCACCGAAAATAATTCCAAAAGGGATTTTAGGGATATCGGTATGGGTAATGATATTGATAGACAAGTATTTGTCCTACCGACCAACCCATCGGCTCATGGAACAACTGAGGCTATATACGATGATAATGGAGATTTTTTGATGAATGACGGGGTATCAAGAGACATCACAGAGAAAAAGGCCCTCGAGGCCCAACTCCGCCATGCACAAAAGATGGAGGCAGTGGGCCAGCTTGCAGGAGGCATTGCCCATGACTTTAATAACATCTTAACAGCAATAATAGGTTATGGCAATCTTTTACATACAAAGCTGGAAGAAAACAATCTATTAAAACATTATGTTGATCAGATTCTTTCCGCATCAGAGAGGGCGTCTAAGCTGA
>JBFLZS010000088.1:0-11815 GCA_040756135.1 Nitrospirota bacterium | reverse complement strand
TGGAGATCGGGGAGGCTTTAGAGATTGTGCGCTATCACACTATTCGTAACCACATAGCATATCTATCGCACAGGAAGAAAAGACTGGTGGCAATTATCGATGATTTATAAGATTCGCTGTAGTAATATCTGTATTTTCCTAAAATGGCGATTTATATTATCGGACAAAATATGGAGGGTTACAGCGGAGTATTCTGGGAAATATTAGATATCAAAGCAGGCGATGCCATTATGGAGGGAACTTTATATCTCGGAGAGGAATTAAAACATCTGTTGAAAAATCTCAAAAACTTAACAGATAAGCAAAAGGAAACGCTTAATGGAAAAATTGAGAATGCCGTAAAAAAACACGACTTTAAAGAAGACCAAGAAAGATATATTGCCTTATCTAAACAGGAAATATACGAGGCACTTTCTCATGACCAATACTATAAAAATCTTTATGACGAAATGAAAAAGATAACAAATGTTGATGTCTCTCTACATCCTGCCGTGGGAAAAGTTGAAACACGCTGGGGGTTTGGCCCTCCTCCATTCACAAAAAAAGAAATAATAACAATGCCCAATGACAAGCTTACAGAATTTTTTGCAACTTTTAAAACCAAAGATTTCTGGAGAGGGCCGACTGTTGGCGGACTTGCTGATCTTATAGCTGAAGTTGTCAAAGAAAATCCAGAAAAATTCATTGAAGACTTGAATCCATTTAAAGATACAGGATTTATTTATGGTTATGAAATTTTGAAAGGAATAAAAGATGCATGGAATGGAAAGAAGTTCTTTGATTGGACTAAGTTATTACAATTTATAGAACTCTATACAGATAGAAAAGAATTCTGGGAAGATAAATTTATTGTTGAAAGGGGTGAGTGGTTAGGCGGTGCAGATCATCAGTGGATTGCTGGAATAGTAGCAGAACTTATACAGGATGGCGCGAGAGATGATTCATGGGCATTTCCCGAACAACATTTTGAGAAAGCAGAAAAGATAATCTTCTTGATTTTAGATAATTTAAAAATTGAAGAGGATAAGGAAATAACTGACTATGTTACATACACCTTAAATACTTCTTTTGGTAAAGCACTGACTGCTCTTATATTACTTGCCTTGCGGATAGCTCGTAAGAAGGACATTAAGGATGATATAAAATGGGCGCCGAAATATAAAGAAAAGTACAACGAAATATTAAGTAAACAAATCATCGAAGGTTTTACAAATCTTGGACGCTATATGCCTAACTTTTACTATTTAGACAAAGAATGGGTTAAAGAGAAAATCAAATCCCTTGACAATGAAAAAGGCAGCAAATATTGGGAAGCTTTTATGGATGGATACTTTTCGATAGGAAGGGTTTATGAATATCTCTATTATTTAATGAGACCTCACTACCAGTATGGAATTGATTATGATTTTAGAGGAAAACGTAATAACGAACATCTTATACAGCATCTCTCTTTAGCCTACTTGAGAGGACATGAGCCAATCGAGAAACCAGAAAGCCTATTCAGTCAAATAATTAATAAGTTTAAATACGGACACATTAAAGAAATTATCGGCTTTTTCTGGATGCAGAGGTCTTATTTGAGGATAAGCTTAGAAGAAAATGAAAAGATGAGAGGGAAGGTAATCGAGTTCTGGAGATATCTCTATGAGAAATATAAAGGCGAAGAAGAGAGTATTCTTAGCCGCGAAGATAAACAGATACTATCGGCTGCTTCAAAATTGGCTGCATTGTTACCACAAATAGACGCTGAGTTTTATAATTGGCTCATGTTATCAGCCCCCTATGTCAAGGAAGATTATAATTCTTCTTTCTTTATAGAGTATCTGTATGAACTTAAGGACAAGGGAGATAGAAGTGAAACATCTAAATACATCGGAGATATCTATCTAAAGATGCTTGAAAAGATTACACCTGATTTCGACCAGAAGCATATCCGTTCAATAGTCGAGTTTCTCTATGATACCGGCACTACGGACAGCGCAAGTAGGATATGCAATATCTATGGCTCAAGGAGCTATGAGTTTTTGAGGGATATTTATGAGAAGCACTCCGATAAAACAACCTAAAGAGTTAAAGAATGCGTGAAATAAATTTTAATAAGGTGAAATCATAATGGAATACAACATTTATTGTGATGAGAGTTGTCATCTTGAGCGTGATAGACAGCCGATTATGGCAATAGGTGGAATGTGGTGTCTTAAGGAAGACGCAAAAAAAATCTCAAAACAGATCCGTGAGATCAAGGAAAGGCATAAAGCTCAGGGTGAACTTAAATGGGTAAGTGTCTCCAAATCTCGACAAGATTTCTTTCTCGAGCTGATTGATTACTTTTTCAAAACACCATCATTAAACTTCAGATGTCTTGTGGTAGATGATAAATCAAAACTAAATCATGAATATTTCAATCAGGGTAGCCACGACTCATTTTATTACAAGATGTATTTTTATATGCTGCGCAACATCTTAAAACCTGACCACCACTACAACATCTATTTAGACATCAAAGATACCAGAAGTGCTCAAAAACTCGCTATGCTAAAAGATGTCCTGTGTAATAATGTTTATGATTTTACCCGACAGATGATTGGTAATATTCAGAATATCCATTCTTATGAGTCAGAGATACTTCAGTTAGCCGATCTATTTATTGGAGCAATAAGCTATTACAACCGTAATCTGACAGCCAATATTGCAAAGAAAAATGTAGTGCAAAGAATAATAAATAATGCTGGACAAAGCTTAAATCGTACAAGCCCTCCCTGGGTAGATAAATTCAACCTGTTCATTTTCACCCCTACTGAGGTGCTTTAATGTCTGATACACCACAGTTCTTACCCCCTATGCTTAATCTTGATGGTGAGTGGGATACTGTTCTCTCACGCTTATATGCTATTTTCGTTAAAGATTTCAAGGAATCGCAGACATGTCATCGTGGCATCAAGGTAATTTATAACGGCACGATTAAAGCAGATGGTTTAGGTAAGGAGGAAGGATTTTGGCATGTAGTAAGTAAGTTCGATGATGATACTGGTGAACGGCTAATTGATTATCCAAGAGCAAAACGACTTCCTTGGGCAAAGCCTTTGATGGAGAGCCCTGAAAGACCTGAAATAAAAGTCTGGCAGTACAGAGAAGGGACTGCAGATAAAGGCTTGAGAACATATATATGGCTTGAAGACTATGAGTATGCTCTTATTTTGCAAAGGAAGAGAAAGGTTTTTTACTGGGTTACTGCATTTTATGTAGAGGCATGGAAGCAAAGGGATTTGAGGAGAAAATATGAAAGCAGAGTCTAAAAAACAGCGACCGCCTTTTAAGGCGGCCCCCGAGCTCCTTCTACCGCAATTGGTAGATGAGCAAAATTATATAATTTATCTTATCTTTAGATAAAATATGACATAATTGTCTTGACATGTCAAGCACTATTTTAGATGAATAATTAAAGCAGCTATGATCCCCAAGAAAATCATTGACAACAGCGATGTAAAGCTTTCTACCTTTCTTAATAGTGTCCTCCAAGAAATCCCCAATACCCATTTTGACATAGCCACTGCCTTCTTTAATATCCAGGCTTATGCCTTAGTAAAAGATAATATCCAAGGTGTAAAAAGTTTCAGGCTTCTCCTTGGAAGAGCCCCTGAGATAAGGAGTGAGGCTACTCTTGGGAATGTTCTTTTAAAGATGATAAGGGAAGAGGTTGAGGGGTTTGATCTTTCTAAGGAAAAAGACAGCTTAGTTAAGGAGTTCATAGGATTTCTCAATAAGGAAAATGTGGAGGTCAGGCTCTATGAAAAGGAGTTCCTACACGGCAAGGCATATATTTTTGACAAACTCGTGATAGTTGGCTCTTCAAACTTTACCCCTTCTGGATTGACTCATAATACAGAATTAAACTCTGTTTCTCTTGAGGCAGAAGCCGAATATGTAAGGACACATTGGTTTGATAAGTTCTGGAATGAAGCTCTTGATTTTAAATCAGAGCTAATCGATCTTCTTGAAGCCTCCCGTTTTGGCACCAAAGAATATACCCCTTACGAGGTCTATATAAAATCCCTCTTTGAGCTCCAGAAAGAAGACATCATTCCTGAAGATGCACTGAAGAAAGAAGAAGAATATCGTCCATCCTCAAAGGTTAACCTTGCCGAGTTCCAGGAAGATGCTATGCGAAGAATTTTTAGCCGCCTCAAAAAATATAGGTCATGTATGGTGGCAGACTCTGTAGGGCTGGGCAAAACCTGGATAGCCAAAAGAATTATAGAGGAGTTTGGCTTTTATAAAAGAAAAAGGTTTCTTGTGATCTGCCCTGCCCAGTTGAGGGAGATGTGGAGGGACGCTGTAAAAGACCTGATCCTTGCTGAAAGTATACTATCACAAGAAGAGCTTGCCTCTGTTGACTTTCTAAAGAAGGCAAAAAAGGCTATCGGGAGAGGTCTTGAAGAGGTCTCCTTAATAGTTGTTGATGAGAGCCACAATTTCAGAAATCCCCTCTCTAACAGGTGGGAAAACTTCTTTACTCTTATAATGGATCATATGACTAAAGGGAAGGAAAGGCCATATATAGTGTTTCTCACTGCAACTCCGATTAACAATACCATCTGGGATCTATACTGGCAGGTTATGCTCTTTACTCTTATGGACCAGAGGGTTTTTCTTAAAGAAGGGATTTCCGAACTTCTAAGGTTTTTTAAGGATATAGATAAGGTAGGAGACCCTACCCTCTTGAATGATCTAATGAATGAGATATCTATAAGAAGGACAAGAGACTATATCAAACAGAACTATCCTGATGCAGAAATAAACGGTGAAAAAGTTATCTTCCCCAGAAGGATTCTTGAAAACATAAATTATCATCTTAATGAGGCATATCAGGGGCTTTATAGCGATATTTCCCGGACAATAAGTGAAAAATTAACAATGGCCTATTACAGGATACTTGAATACAAAAAGACAGAAAAACTCTCTAAGGCTGAAGAGATGGCTTTAGGAAGGATGATAGCTTTGGAGGGCATCTTCAGGACTATTCTTCTAAAGAGACTTGAAAGCAGTGTCGAGGCATTCAGAAAGAGCGTGGCAAACCATGTGAGGTTTCTTGAGAGATTAAAGGATTATCTTGAAAAAGGCAAATTGCTCACAAAACAGACCTACTATAAATATGTTTCCAATCTGAATGAAGAAACTGCCGAGGAGTTTTTGGAAGAGCTTGAAGATATAGATATTGAAGATTATAGAAAAGAAGATCTTCTCGGTGATATAGAGAGAGACATAGAACTCTTTAATGAGATGGGCAAAAAGGTTAGTGCAATAGATCCAGCAGCCGATGCAAAGCTTAAGGAATTAAAGAAAAGGCTCTTGGAATTAAGCAAGAAAGGACAGGTTGTTATCTTCACATACTATGCAGATACCCTGGATTATATTTTTCAGAATGTGTCTGAAGACCCTCTGTTTTCAAAAACAAGCATTGAGAAGATATCCGGCAGAGTTACTTCTGCCAAAAGGCGTACAGCAATTGTAGATGATTTTATGAAAGGAAAGACAGATGTCCTTATGAGCACAGATGTTCTCTCTGAAGGAATGAACCTCCAGAAGGCTCAATATCTTATAAATTATGACCTTCACTGGAATCCTACCAGGATGATTCAGAGGGCAGGCAGAATTGACAGGATAGGTTCACCCTTCAAGGAAATTTATGTATATAACTTTTTCCCTGAGGAGGAATTGGAAGACCTGCTGCGCCTTGTGGAGATTCTTCAAAATAAGATCAGGAATATTGATAGTTCTATTGGACTTGACACCACTGTTCTTGGAGAAGAAGTAAACCCAAAGGTGTTCGGAATTATAAGAAAAATTCGGGGAAAGGATGAGACCATCTTTGATGAGTTAGAGAAAGAAGTCTTCGGAGGAGGAGAAAGATTTTATCAACCTTTGATGGATTACCTGAGAGCAAAGACTGCAAAAGAACTGGAAGCCATTCCTCTTGGTATTCATAGCGGACTTAAGAGAGGAATAAAGGGGATATTTTTTTACTACAAATATGGAGATGATTTTCACTTCTGGTATCTATATGACCTTTTAACAGGCGACATAGCCAGGAACAAGACAAAGATACTCGATTACATTGCATGCCCTCATGAGGAGACAAGAGTTATACCTGATTTCTTCGAAAGGGTCTATGAAATAAATGCAGAAATAGTCCGTGATATAGAGGAAACGTATAAAGAAGTGGAGCAACGGGAAGCAGTTGACCCAACACTCGGTGAGTTGACCAGTGATAAGAGCAAGAAGTTTGTTTCCAGCATTATAAGGGAAATGGATCTCAGGATGGATGAACATCTTCTTGATTTTCCCGAAGACAAAGAAGTTGAGAAAAGATGGGAAGGGATAAAAGAAAGGCTATTATCTGTCAGTCTTACAAAAAAGAGACTTCAAAATCTGAGGGTAGTTTGGAGGAATTATAAGAATAATCATAAAAGCTGGAAAAGACTGCTGAAAGACATATCAGATTTTCTGGAAGGCAAATTACACATGGAGAAAGAGAAACTCTCTCCCTATAATCCTGGTTTGCTGAAACTGATTTCCGTTGATCTTGTTTCATAATTCTGGGGCTTGAACGAGAGTTGCTTAAACTGCTTTCGAATTACACAGACAAAAATCTTTCGTCTCATTAGTAGGCCGGGTATTTCTTGTGAGGTAAAAAACAGAAAATTGACATAATGCATTGCATTGCATTATTATGCAGTAAAGATCATTAGTTTAAAAGGAGGTGCTTGTCATGCAATCTCAATTGACATTCAGGTTATCTGAAGACCTTGATAAGGATGTTGCAAGTCTTGCAAAAAGATTCGGTCTTAAAAGGTCGGATATTGTGAGAATGGCTCTGGAAAAATTTTTAGAGGAAATTGAAGGACGGATTGAAACCAAACCATATGACAGGATTAAACATCTTGTCGGAAGTATCTCAAGTGGTATCCCTGATCTTGGAACTTCGCATAGAGAATATCTTTTAAGGAAATTCAAAAAAATTGCGTAAAGTGATTCTTGATACAGGAGCTTTCGTTGCCCTTCTCGATAAGAGCGAGAAGAATCATAACAAATGTGTAAATTTTCTCAGGGAATTTACAGGCAGACTCCTTACAACTGAACCGGTACTGACAGAAACCATCTATCTGCTCGGGCCGTCAATCAGGGCACAAAAAACCTGTATAGAATTCATTCTAAAAGGCGGTGCAACTCTTTTACCACAATCACCCGAAAGTCTTTCAAGAAGTGCAGCATTGATGGAGAAATATAAAGACGTGCCAATGGATTTTGCAGATGCAACACTTGTTTCCCTTGCCGAAGATACAAGTATTTATGAAATATTCACACTGGATGGAAAGGGATTTAGTGCATATCGTATTCATAGTAGAGGAGTTTTCACCATCCTGCCTTAATTATAATGAACATCTCCCGATTATTTAACGATTTAAACGAATCACAAAAGAAGGCAGTAATGACTACTGAAGGACCTCTATTGATCGTTGCAGGTCCGGGGACAGGAAAGACCTTAACCATAGCTCACAGGATTGCATATCTTATTAATAATAAAAATATCAAACCTGAAAACATCCTTGCGGTTACATTCACCAACCGGGCAGCACGGGAAATGCGTAAAAGAACTGAGGACCTGTTGGGAAGAGATGCCGGCAGGGTGTTCATAGGGACGTTCCACCTGCTCGGTCTCAGGATTATAAAGGATACATATCCGGATACCTTTATTATTTATAACAGAGAAGAACAGATTAATCTCGTCAGGGGATTGATTAAAGATGCGGATTTAAAAAAGATTTTAAAAGAGGGAAAGGGTTTATCTTTAAGAGTTATTGTTGAAAAAATATCCAGAATCAAGAATCTTATGGAAGACGCTGATGACAGAATCAAAACAATTTTTGAGGAATATCAGGCTGTACTCACAAAAAACGGTTTCCTTGATTTCGATGACCTTATCCTCAAACCCTTAGAGATACTGAGTAATACTGAGATGCAAATAAAATACAGGGATATCTTCAGATATATAATGGTGGATGAATATCAGGATATAAATACAGCACAGTATAAGCTGTTAATGATGCTCGCTCAAGGAGAAGGTAAACTCTGTGCTATCGGAGACTCGGATCAGGCAATCTATGCCTTCAGAGGTGCTGATGTGGGCAATTTCCTGAGTTTTGAAAATGATTTCAAAGCTGCAGAGATTATCACCCTGACAGAAAATTATCGGTCAACGGGTATAATAATTAATGCATCAGGCAGCCTGATAAAGAATAACCTGAAAAGGATAGCTAAAGAAATAAGACCTGTAAGGGAAAAGGGGATTTCTATAACCATGATCTCCGTGCCTGACGAGAAGACAGAAGGAGAGATAATCGTCAGGGAGATAGAAGAAAGGATAGGTGGTACGAGTCATTATCAATTGATGAAAAAAGCAGATTACACTCACAATTTAGAAAACTCCTGCAGCTTCTCTGATTTTGCCGTGATCTATAGAACAAATGCACAGGCAAAGGCGATTGAAGAATCGTTTAAAACATCGGGTATCCCCTATCAGATAATAGGAGAGAAATACCATCTCAGGAGAAGGGAAATCACAAATATCCTTTCTTTTCTTAAAGCTGTAGTCAATCCCGTGGATGATATGCATTTCCACAGAATGCCCGATCTTCTGCCGGAAAAGTTAAGCGAGGTACAATTAGAGACGTTTAAGGATTTAAAGGATAAGTCGCCCGTTGATGAATTTCTGAAGGTAGTATGGGAAGAATCCTGCATCAGGAAATATTACAGTGAAGAGATTTTAATGCTCCTTAGCGATCTTGCTACACAATACCATAATGCGAAACCAGAAGAGGCAATAGATATTTTTATCAATGAAGTCAGCCTTCTAACACCTGCTGATGACTTTGATTCAAGAGCGGATGCAGTTACATTAATGACCCTTCATATGGCAAAAGGCCTTGAATTTAAGGTCGTATTTATTGCAGGTGTTGAGGAGGGTTTAATCCCCTGCACTATAAAAAAAGAGGATGTTGATATTGAGGAAGAAAGAAGACTATTTTATGTTGGTATGACAAGGGCAATGGACGAACTTTTTCTTATGCATTCAAGAAGCAGGTTTTTATATGGGCAGAGACTCACACAATCGCCGTCTCCATTTCTCAGAGAAATATCGGATGATTTAGTCCGGAGCATATTTGTACCGGATAGAGTAAAGAAACATCATAAAGATAAACAGATAGGACTATTCTGAACCTCTGGAAAGATTATAGAGAGGTACAGTATGCCAGCGCTGATTTTCGGGATGTGCTTAAGAACTATGGATTAATTCAGAGCATGTGTATGAGCATCGGTATGAGAAACGGGCAGATGCCCGACAGAGTATTTTTGAATATATTGAAATGTTCTATAATCGTCAGAGGAGGCATTCAGCCCTGGGATATCGTTCCCCTGTTTCCTTTGAGCTGGATGCTATGGCAGCCTAACTTAAGTGAGTGTCCGAAAAAATGGGGGAAGATCATGGAGTCGTTAATAACAAGAAGTTCTACAGAAGATAGAAGAATGTCTTCCATCTATGAAAAACTCATCTATGAAAGAAACAGGAATATGGTTTCTAAAATTGAAGATTTCTTAAAGACAAAGGAAACCTATTTTATAGTTGCAGGGGCGGGACATCTGGTGGGGAATAAAGGGATTATTGAGATGTTAAGAAATAAAGGATATAATGTTGAGCAGAAGGAAAAAAGAATTTTCCAGTGAGGCTGTTACTATGACACTCACCGGAGAAAGAAAACATATTCTTCTGCGGTTATTTATAGCGCCTGGCTATGAAGATACATTATCGAATGTCTATGTCTTAATCATCGACATCTCTGACCTGAAACAGATGGAAGAGGATATGAGAAGGTTCAGAAGACCTTATGGTATTCCATAGAAGTGGGAAAAAGATTCCTGTATCAATATGTTATAGTATCACAGAGATATATGGTAAGAAGGCTATTACCTTTTGTTTCAGGAGAATGGCCCAGCGGTATCATGAGAAAAAAATTGCAGTGAAAGAAAAAAGTGGCCTCATCGAAAGAGCACGTACATGAGCAATAAACGAAAGGAGTGATAGAAGATGGAAAAGCTATAGGAAAAGATTAAGAAGATCGGGATGGCATTAGTTGTAACAAAGAAAATGCAAATTTTTCAAGGAGGGAAACGACTATGAAGAAGCTATGGATTTTCACAGGAATCTTAGCATTACTCTTCCTGACAATGTCTGATAATGCATTTTCCAAAAGCTCGGAGAATAAGGCAGCGTGTGAAAAATGGTGCAATGATAACAAGCCCAAATGTGCATTCTGCGATTCAGATGCATTTTGCGGGGGGAGAACGTATGATGTAATACAATCATTCAAGAAAGGTACCGGCAACTGGTATGCCTGCGGTCTGAGTGAATACGGGAGTGAAACTCAGAAAAACAAGGCTGAATGCGAAGCATACTGCAAGTCCAATCCAGACTGTGTTAAATGCACTTCCGATGCATGCGGAAGCGGGATCAAGATTTTGAAGACATTCGGCGGCAAGGGCGAGAACTGGCACGCCTGCGAGAAAACCAAGTGGACAGAACATTCAGAGGAAGCTCACGCCGCAGCCATCAAGTGGTGCGCTGACTATAAAAAGGAAACAGGCGAGGAGTGCAAAATCGTAAAGAGTGGACAATCCTGCCCCGATGGGTTTTACAAATCCGAACGTTTGAAGGTGAGTTGGGGCAGAGATTACAAAGTCTGTTTGAAGAGCAAGAGCGATTCTCAGCGTGTCAAGGACTGTTCGGGCAAGGCCACCGCGAATATCGAAAAGGCGCTCGACTGGATCAACACTCATTACGACACGATTGTGGGCGATTTTCGAATGCAACCCAGAGACTACCGCGATCGTCGGGCGCATGAACGCATGGATCGGAAGTTCGAGCTTGTAACCGTGCAGTGTGAGGACCAGAGAAACAAGTGTAAGAACAATCCCAAGCTGGGCGGCTGGTCCTCGGGCGCTCGATACGTGAACTTGTGCTACAACCACCATGAGAAATTCTGTCAGTTGGTGGGAACGATCGTCCACGAGTCCGGCCATAACGCCTGGGTTGACATGGATTGGTCGCAGCATGTTGGAGATCCTGGCGCCATGAACGATACCGTGTATCAGTTCGGCTACAGAGCCGAAGACCTGTGCACCGGAAAGGACAAACGCGGCACACACATCGTCCCGGTGGGCAGCACCAGTTATGATTTTGACCTCAAGTAGTCGATAGAAAGTCACGTCACGAGGATTCCTGAGCTATGGCGAAGATCTCAGGGTTCCCGTGGCGTGGAGTCGAGATAGAGTCAGGCTGAAAAATCCTATAAACAGGATAGAGGGCGGACTCGAAGTCGTCTAACCGATCTTTATGTTCAACAACACCTTTGTCTGAAAGATGAAGCCGGGCAGTGTAAACTATTTTCTCTCGCATGCGAACCAGTTGTCACCGCGATCCCCAAAACCAAAACTTTTCATTGGTTTATATCCAATCCCGCAACCAACGTGTGTGTCGCACTTAACCTAACCTAACCTAACTTCCGCACAATTTTCACAAAAACAGACTTTTTAAAAAAATTCAAACACATAACCTATTGATATTCAAAGAAACAATGAATGAAACGCCTCGGAAATTATAAATAGTGACTAATAATATGCATTATTAGCTTGACATGCCATAGTTATTATGGTATTGTAGTGACAATGTATATCCGCAAAACTATAAATAAACAGCGAG
>JBFLZS010000087.1:0-12207 GCA_040756135.1 Nitrospirota bacterium | reverse complement strand
ATACATTGATTTAAGAAATCCCTCCTACCCTCCCTTTTCCAAAGGGAGGAATAATGCCCCTCTTTGGCAAAGAGGGGAGGGGGGAGATTTTCTGAATAATGTCTATTCAATTATGAGAACCTTAATAATTGCATTTTTCGGGTTAAATATAAAGTTGCAGAATAATGAAAAAGGGCTTACATTTCTGCGAGCCCTTGAATTTTCTGGTAGCGGGGAGTGGATTTGAACCACTGACCTTCGGGTTATGAGCCCGACGAGCTACCAGGCTGCTCCACCCCGCGATATATTTAAAAATAACCTTTTCAATGTTTTTTTGTCAATTGCTATATGTATGTTATGATATTAAGTAATAATATCTCTTTTAAAAATGGAAATACTAAGGCAATTCAGATGGCAGGATGTGGTAGATATCATATTGATGTCTATTATACTATACCGTCTTTTACTCATCATAAAGGGCACAAAGGCAGCGCAGATGCTCATCGGACTCGGCGTCCTGCTGTTTGCATCTCTGCTTTCAAGGTATTTAGAACTATACACAATAGACTGGCTGATACAGAGCTTCTGGGCCCAGATTTTTATTGCTATAATTATTCTTTTTCAGCCAGAAATAAGAAGGGCACTTGCACAGATGGGAGAAACACAGTTCCTTCATACACTCACCTCGGCTGAAGAGCTCAAATCTCTCGAAGAGATTGTCAGAGCGACCATCTCCCTCTCAAATAGAAAGATAGGTGCACTCATAGCTATAGAACGCGATACGAGCCTGAAGGACTTTGTTGAAATGGGAACAGCTTTGGATGCAAAGGTGTCGAAAGAGGTACTTCTCAGTATATTTCACCCTACCTCACCCATACATGACGGTGCAGTCGTGATAAAGGGCAACAGGATTGTTGCTGCTGGATGTTTTTTGCCTATAACGACGAGCCCGGAAATTAGCAGGTCATTGGGGACAAGACATCGAGCGGGCATAGGTCTGTCTGAGGAGACAGATGCTGTAATAATCATAGTATCAGAGGAGACAGGGATAATATCGATGGCGATTAACGGAAAACTCGAAACACGTCTTGATATGGGAAAGCTCAGGGATGTTCTTACTGATTTATTTACAACAAAGAAGGTAAAGAAATGAGAAAATTTTTTCTCGAAAACATTGGCCTTAAGTTAACGGCTGTTTTACTCTCAATAATCCTATGGATGTTCGCCACTTCCCGGGGGCAGTCAGAAATATCTATTGATGCGCCGATTCAATTCAAAAATATCCCATCAGGATTTGAGTTGACCAACCAGGATATTAAAACAATAAGTATGAATATAAGAGGTCAGGAGAGACTAATAAAAAATATTAGACCACCGGATATCAGTGTCTATGTTGATCTTAGTAACGCTAAAAAAGGCGAGAGTGTATACTATATAGACAGAGACGATATAAAACTACCGCCCGCGATAACTATTACAAATATAAGTCCTCCAAGTATTAAGGTATCAATCGAAGAGACAATAAGAAAAATTGTTAAGGTGAGGCCTGTTATCATTGGTACCCCGGAGACGGGTTATTATGTAAAATCTATTGAGACGATGCCCCAGACTGTGGTAATCGAAGGTATAAGGTCTGAGGTAGAAAGGGTAAATAAATTAAAAACAGAGTCATTGGATATAACTGGGATCAATGAGACATTAACTCAGGATTTGAAACTTGACTTAAAAGGTATAAACATACGAACAAAGACAAACGATGTTGAAGTTAAGGTTGTGATTGGAGCAGAACGTAAATGAGACTCTTTGGGACAGACGGCATAAGAGGCGCCGTTAACAAGTATCCAATGACGCCTGAATTTGTTTTGAGAATAGGCATGGCTGCTGCGTATATCCTGAGGGAAAAACACGGAAGAAATATGATCCTGATAGGCAAAGATACAAGATTATCAGGCTATATGATAGAGAGTGCCCTTACCTCAGGGATATGCTCAATGGGGATGAACGTCACACTTGTCGGACCCTTGCCTACACCAGGAATTGCATTCCTCACAAGGACATTACGGTTGGATGCAGGGATTGTTATATCAGCATCACATAATCCTTTTGAAGACAATGGCATTAAGTTTTTCTCTTCTAAAGGGCTAAAACTTCCTGATGAACTTGAAAGGAAGATCGAGGAACTTGTGATTGATGATGGGCTTCCGAGGAAGAGGCCAAAGGGTTCAGACATAGGTAAGGCATACAGGCTGGATGACGCAACAGGACGGTATATCGAATATATCAAATCTACAATATCAAAGGGGATAACTTTTGAGGGGATGAAGATTGTTGTTGATTGCGCAAATGGTGCTGCATACAAGACAACACCATGGTTGTTACGTGAACTGGGAGCAGATGTGATCTCAATCAATGACAGACCTGACGGGATAAATATCAATGCTAATTGCGGTTCTTTACATATTGAAGGACTGCGGAAGAATGTGAAAATTCACAAGGCAGACGTCGGTATTGCACACGACGGCGATGCAGACAGAACAATCTTCTGTGATGAAAAGTGTAGAATGGTTGATGGAGATAAGGTAATGGGCATGTGGGCAGTAGAAATGAAAAAAAAGAGCATGCTTAAGAAGAATACCGTCGTATCAACTGTAATGAGTAATCTTGGCATCGAGAAATATCTCGAAATGAACGGGATTAAGCTAATCAGGACAAAGGTTGGAGACAGATATGTTGTAGAGAGGATGCTCGATGGGGGATACAACCTTGGAGGTGAACAATCAGGACATATAATTTTCCTCGATCATAATACGACCGGAGACGGTCCTCTTACAGCCATGCAGGTTCTGTATCTGATGAAAAAAAGAAATGCCCCTCTGTCAAAACTTGCTTCCGAGATAAAACTTTTTCCGCAGATTCTGATGAATGTTGAGGTAGAACATAAGCATGATATTAAGACAATCCCCGAAATCGAAGAAGCGGTTAAGGCTGCAGAAAAAAGACTCGCTAATAGTGGAAGAATACTTGTCAGACCTTCGGGAACAGAGCCAAAGATCAGGGTAATGCTTGAGGGTAAAGACCTGAAGCTTATAACAAAACTCGGTAAGGATATTTCAAAGGTTATCAAAGAAAAATGCGGGGCCTGAGTGTTTTAAGATAGAATTTAGTGTATTTTTGATGAAAGTAATTATCTCTCTTTTTTCAATAGGCGTAGAAGTGAATGTTTTAAAACTATTTTCCATTTTTTATACATTCTACCATAAAAACTCAGGGGATAATTGCATATTTTATTCCCTCGCCTTTTGACAATTTATCAAATGCTTTTTGAATCTGACTTAATGGATAACTGCCTGATATGAGCCTTGAGACACCGAGTTTTCCTCCACAAAGAAGCTTATATGCCTTCTTTACATCTGCAGGTGTAAAGTGAAAAACACCCCTTAAGGTTATTTCATCATAGTGAAGTCTTCCTGTATCATAGGTCACCGTCGTGCCCAACTTACATCCCCCGAAGAGTATAACCGTTCCGCCTTTTCTTACATAATTAACAGATATCTTCCAGACCTCTGGCCTGCCTGTGCATTCAAAAACATAGTCGAAGCCGATGAAACCGGAAAGTTTATTTTTTCTTAAAATCCCCCCTTGCCCCCCTTTACTAAAGGGGGATGAGGGGGGATTACTCTTTAATATAAAGTCTGCACCAAGGTTTTTAGCCATCTTGAGTCTTTTATTATTTATATCTGTTACAGATACTATTGCACCCTTGTTCTTTAAAAGCAACAGATGAAGAAGCCCGATAGGGCCTGCCCCTATGACAAGCACATGGTCACCTTTCCTTATCTCTAAGGATTTTATGCCATGAACTACACATGAGAGTGGCTCAAGAAATGCAGCTTCTTCGAATGTTAGATTTCTTGGTTTATAGAATACGTTTTGTTTTACAATATGCGAAGGCAGTAATATGTACTCTGCGAATGCACCCAGAACCTTTATATTCATTAATTTCTCACAGAGGTTATAAAGTCTTTTTTTACAGTATCTGCATTCAAGACATGGGGCACTATGAACAGCCATTATTTCATCGCCTTCTTTAAATATTTTTACACCCTTTCCAACAGCAGTAACAATACCTGAGAATTCATGTCCAAATACCCCTGGCATTGGAATCATGGGATGACCACGACTGAATGCCTTCAGATCTGTCCCACAGGTCAAAGCAGCCTTAATCTTTACCACTATTTCTCCAGGAGAAGGGGTAGGAGTTTTTATCTCGTGAAGTTCTATCCTGCTTGGTTTGATAATGATATTTGCCAGCAAATCTAAAGCTCCAGCTTGCTGCCAAGTATCTGACCAGTGATTGCAGCGAGTACAAAAATAGGTATATATTTCATGTCTATATGAGAAAAGGTTCTTGCAATGAATATGAAAGGTATAGGGACATGTATATACAGAAACCAGCGTAAAGAATATCTTTTTGTCTTTGTTCTGGCATAGCCGAAAGGCAGATTAAGCAATATAGTAAAAGCAAAAATGGCAAAGATAACGTATATCTTATTGTGGAAATCCATAGCTGAAAATAACTTAAAGATAAATGATAAGTCAAATCTTTTATAAGCCGATGTTAAAATGGATAATTTGATGATAAAATATTGAGCATCAGAGGAGTAATAGATTTGAAGATAGCTTATTTTGATTGTTTCTCAGGTATAAGTGGCGATATGTGCCTCGGTGCGGTTGTTGACGCAGGAATATCAATAAGAGAATTAGAGAAGGAACTGCAAAAAATTCCTCTCAGAGGTTTTAAATTAGTCGCCAGAAAGGTAAAAAGGGCGCAATTCGGGGCGACCAAAGTGGATGTTATACAAAGAGCAAAGAGCAAAGAGCAAAGAGCAAAAACATGGAAAGATATTGAAAAAATAATTCAAATTTCCTCGCTCTCTCAGGAGATAAAACAAAAAGGCATTAAAATCTTTAAAAGAATATTCGAGGCAGAGGCAAAGGTTCATGGGGAAACATTTGATAAAGTCCATCTCCATGAACTCGGTGCTATAGACTGCATCATAGATGTCTTCGGAACAATTATAGGCATAAAGATACTCGGTATAGAAAAGGTTTATTCATCACCTATAAATCTCGGTAGCGGGTTTGTAAAGACAGAAGCCGAAATTTTGCCGGTTCCAGCGCCTGCTACTGCTGAGATATTGAAAAGAGTCCCTGTGTATTCAAAAAATATTTCATTTGAACTGACTACGCCAACAGGTGCAGCGATACTTAAAGAGCTTTCATCAGGATTTGGAGATATACCTCTTATGGATATCGAAAAGATTGGTATCGGGGCTGGAGGTAGAGATTTTAAAGATAGTCCTAATGTTCTTAGACTTTTTATAGGTAATCCCCCCGAATCCCCCCACTCCCCCCTTTGGAAAAGGGGGGCTGAGAGGGATTTTAAAGGGGGGAAGGGGGGATTTTTAGATGAAAAAGTTACCGTTATTGAGACCAACATTGATGACATGAATCCACAGTTATATGAATATGTAATGGAACAACTGTTTAAAGCAGGTGCCCTCGACGTTTATCTATCACAAATAATAATGAAGAAGGGAAGGCCGGGCATAAAGTTGACAGTACTCTGTAACGAAGAGCAGAGAGAAGATTTGATGAAAATTGTTCTGAAGGAGACAAGTTCAATAGGGTTAAGGTTTTACGAGACTAAAAGGAGGATTCTTCAGCGCGAGATTAAGACAATAGATACGGAATTCGGAAAGATAAAGGTTAAGTTCTCAAAGCTTGGGGACGAGATATTGAAGGTAGTTCCTGAATATGAAGACTGCAAAAGGATTGCAAAGAAGCTGAATATACCACTGATAGAGGTTATGGAGAAAATAAAGAAGGATCTAAGGATTCGAGGGTTCAAGGGTTCAGGTTAAAATTAATTATTTTTATTTTTCCGAGAGTGTAATATACATTGACAAACCACCTCTGAATACATAGAGCAGTATGTCTTTCCCGGGTTTTATCTTGGATACCACATTCTCATAATCCTTGATGTCGGTTATCTTTTGTTTGTTGATCTCCTGTATCACGTCTCCCTGTGTAAGCACCATAGCAGCGGGGCTGTCTTCATCAACATCAGATACGATAACGCCTTTTAATCTTTTCGGGAGATTAAGGCTGTTATAGATTTCTGTTGTAATGTCCTGTACAGTTACTCCTTTCAGTAAGTTGTTATATTCACTCGTGGAAGGTTTTTGTATCTCGGCGGGTAGCTCGCCTATGGTAATCTTCTTTATTTCTGTTTTATTTTCTCTAATGATTTTTATATTTACTTCTTGCCCTGGCGGAGTATTTGCTACCATATTTCGCAACTGGTATGGCTCGTCAATCTTTTTCCCGTCGTATCCTATTATCACATCGCCCCTCTGAATACCTGCTTCTTCGGCAGGGCCTCCCTCGATAACATCTCCAACGAGTGCACCTTTTTCTTCTTTTAAATTGAACTGTTTAGAGATCTCAGGTGTTATGCCCTGTACTGATACCCCGAGCCATCCCCTTATGACCTTTCCATTCTTTATAAGGCTTTCCATCACAGCTTTCGCCATATTGCTCGGTATTGCAAAACCAATCCCCTGATAACCTCCGCTTGTGCTGAATATTGCCGTGTTGATGCCGACAAGTTCTCCTTTTACATTGACCATAGCGCCACCAGAATTCCCTGGATTTATAGCTGCATCTGTCTGAATGAAGTCCTCATACTCTGCTATTCCAACGTTGGCCCTCCCGACAGCACTTACTATGCCCATCGTAACAGTCTGGCTTAAGCCATAAGGGCTTCCAATTGCGAGCACTGTCTCGCCGACCCTTAGTTTGTCTGAGTCACCCAATTTTATTGTTTGAAGGTGGTCAGAGTCTATTTTTATGACTGCTATATCAGTCTTTGCGTCAGTACCGATAATCGTTCCTTTAAATTCTCTCTTATCCGAAAGAGTTACATTTATTTCCTCAGCACCTTGAACGACATGATTTGCTGTCAGAATGTAGCCCTTAGAATCCACGATTACTCCGGAACCGAGGCTTACAGTTTTACGTTCCTTTGGTGTTTTGAATTGGTCTCCGAAAAACCTTTTGAAGAACGGATCGTTAAAAAATGGATATACTCTTTCTTGAACTTTCATCGTTCGTGTAGTTGATATATTAACGATGGCAGGTTTTACGGCCTCTGCAATCTCCGCCATAGCTTTGCCCATTTCAGTTAAAATATTTACCGACTGCTGAGATATCTTTGACTCGCTGGCATAAATGTATGACGAGGTTCCGAAGATTGAAGGAATGACTATTCCTAATATAAACCATATTTTGAAGCAGGTCAGAATTGTGTATAATCTTTTTTTCCTTAAAATCATTTTGCCTCCCGTTTAATAAGTTTCTCTTAAATTTTAAGAGCTCGCCAGAACGAATAATCCGATAATCAGAATTTAGTTTATAATACTTTCTAAGGAAGGATAAATGAAAGTAGCGATAATCGGATTATCTAACTCAGGAAAAACCACGGTCTTTAATGCCCTTACAGGCCAGAACCTTGAGACCCCTGTCTATCCGGTTACTACCGGGGAACCGCATATTGGTATTGTGAAAGTGCCTGATTCAAGACTTGATAAACTCTCTGAGATATTCAAACCTAAAAAGACTACATATGCCACCATTGAATATATAGATTATATTGGCCTTACGAAAGGTGACATGCAGCAGAACAGGAAGGTCTTTGATTTGATAAAAGACGTGGATGCAATAGTGCATGTTGTCAGGACATTTGAAAATGCTGCCGTTATCCACCCAATGGGGAATATTGATCATTTAAGAGATGTTGAGACAGTTGAACTTGAATTGATATTTGGAGATCTTGAGTTCGTTGAGAAACGTCTTGACAGGATGGAATATGCTGCAAAACAAGGCAAGAAACCTGATGAATCTGAAAAGAAATTGCTTCTTAAATGTAAGGAAAAACTCGAAAAAGAGATTGCTCTCAGGCATGTTGAGTTTAATGATGAAGAGCAGAAGGCAATGAAGCCTTTACAATTTTTATCGTCTAAACCGGAGGTTGTGGTTTTAAATATTGGAGAAAAGGATTTAAATACAAATCCCCCCATCCCCCCTTTACTAAAGGGGGGTGAGGGGGGATTATTTACTCGTCACTCGTCACTTTCCATGTGCGGAAAGATAGAAATGGAGATTGCCCAGCTTTCCACCGATGATGCGAAGTTATTCCTTGATGACCTGGGGATTGAGGAGCCTGTGTCTAATAAACTTATTCATATATGCTATGACATCCTCGGTTTTATCTCATTTTTTACGTATGCAGGAGAAGAGGTAAGGGCATGGACTATAACAAAAGGTACGAACGCACAAAAGGCCGCTGGCAAGGTGCATTCTGATATCGAGAGGGGATTTATAAGGGCAGAGGTCGCCTCCTTTGACGATTTCATCTCTGCAGGGAGCATACATGCTCTAAGGGAGAAAGGGCTTTTAAGGCTGGAGGGGAAGACATATGAGGTCAGAGATGGCGATATTATCAATTTCAGGTTTAATGTGTAGGTTCTCTGTATGTTATAATTCATTCCCTATGGACATTAAAAAATTTGTACGGCCAAATATTTATTCTTTATCAGCCTATGAAGCAAAGGAGGTTCCCTGTAAGGTAAAGCTTGATGCGAACGAAAGCCCATATGGATTTAAGATCAATACTGGTATTCTCAAGTCTATAAAGACTAATCGTTATCCAGATCCCGGGGCACGTTCCCTGAAAAACATAATCTCAAAGCCTTTCAAAATAAAACCTGACAACATTTTAGTTGGCAATGGCTCGGATGAATTAATTTATTATCTCATTACGACCTTTGGTGGTCCTGTGCTCTATCCAATACCTACCTTTTCGATGTACGGAATTATTGCCCATGCCGTTGGTGAGAAGAAGATCGAGGTCCCTCTTGATGAAAAGTTTGACCTTGATCTTGAAAAAGTTCTCAATACAGTAAAAAGCCAGAGGCCCAAATTAATATTTCTGAGTTCACCCAATAACCCGACCGGCAACTGTTTTTCTTCGGAAAGGATTTTAAAGATAATCGATTCAACTTCATCGCTATCTATTGTTGTGGTTGATGAAGCATATCAGCCTTTTTCGAGCGATAAGGGATTTATGCCGATGCTTGAGGATTATGAAAACCTTGTTATTCTGAGGACACTGAGCAAGATAGGACTTGCAGGCGCAAGGGTTGGTTTTCTGATTGCTGATGAGAAGATAATCAATGAGGTAAACAAGGTCAGACTTCCATTTAATCTCAATTCACTTTCCCAGACAGTTGCGACAGAGGCATTGAAGGACAAAAAAATGATAAAGTCTCATATAAAGTTAATCGTCTCCGAGAGAGAAAGACTTTTTAGTGAGATGGCAAAGATAAAGGGAATAAAGCCTTATCCATCAGAAGCAAACTTTATACTGTTCAGAGTAAAAGATTCTGATAAGGCATATAAGGGGCTTATGAAAAAGGGGGTGCTCGTAAGAAATATGAGGGGTGTAGCAGAAGGTTGTCTCAGGGTAACCGTAGGGACTCCGGAAGAGAATAAGATTTTTGTTAAAGCCTTGAAGGAGGTTATCGCAGATTATTCATAGATTTTAATTGTTCATATACATTGAATACAACTCTGCGTCACATCTGGATATAGGAACATTGCAACCTTGTTGTCATGGCAATTCTTCACTTTTCTCCATGTTTATGTTCCAAAGTTTTTCCATAGAAAGCAGCAAGGACAATCCCGCCTAATGCGGAGACTATCAGACCGTGCAGCCATCCGGCAACAACCAGCATAAAGGGAACAGGACTCATAACATACCAGAAAAGTTCACCCGCAAATCTTGTTATAAGCCATATTATCAATCCAAATGTTAAGCCTTTCATCAGCCCGGCACCGGGAATCCCTTTATATAAAAGTGCAAATCCCAAAGAAATCATCAGACCGCTGAAAATATCCGCCAAAGGCATCCGATACGCCAGTGCAGACTCTCCATCGGCCTCCACAATTGACTCGCCTGTTCCGACCATTTCACAAATAATACCCCATAAATAAGATAACCGAAGATTTCTCCAATAATCCCAAAAGCAACACCCCCTAAAATACCCCGCAGTATTTTCATATCAGCCTACTCCTTGGCATAAGCTATCAATTATTAATACGATCATAAGCATGAGGAGATTGATTATAAAATCCCTCCCAACCTCCCTTTGGCAAAGGGAGGGAAATCGCCCCTCTTTGGAAAAGAGGGGCAAGGGGAGATTTTTCAATAATGATTACTTGCTTATGAACTCATTAGTATATTTTCTTTTTCTCATATGCAAAACATTTAAATTCTTTTTCTCCTTGTTGATCCATCCGTGTCAGTGTGCATAGGATTTCTTCTTTCGGATCGTCATCTTTTCTGCAGGTAATACATAACCCCGGTTTTGAGATTAATTCCTGATTTATTTCAGTACCGTCATCATCAAAAAATTGAGACATATAGTATCCTCCCATCATCGAAATCTCATTTCGATTTTTAATTGTTCATACACATTGAATACAATCGGACAGATGGAATAGTTCTGAATAACGTCAATCAGTCTGGTAGTAAATTCTCTCTTATGTAAATGCGGGAATGACCTGCAATCAGATGGCCTGTATTCATACACTGTGCATTTTTTGTCTTTCAGAAAAGAACAGGGCGTTTCTTTTAGCCGGAGTTTTTTCTCATTATTATATTCCGTATAATGCTCTAAAAATTTGTCCTCCGGCACGTTGATAAAATTCGCAAGCGATTTAATTTCTTTTTTAGTAAGCAGGGGCTTTAATTCTCTGCAGCAGTTGCCGCACTGCATGCAATCAATATTCTGTGATACCTCATAATACAAACGGTGGACTATCCTATCAATTTTACGGTCATCTTCGAATTTCAAAAACGAACGGAACCTCCAGTTCTTTTCCTCGTTTTTCTCTGCAAGCAGTTTAATTTTCTCTAAATCGAGTTCTAAAGACATATGGTCATTCTCTATTATTTATTATTCTTAGTGCATTCCAAGAAAATTTTCCAAGGACTGAATTTGTCGAACATTTACTTTTGTATAGTTTTTAATTTTTACTTGAATCTCCGGGTCTGGATTAATTAAAACAATTTCTTCTAAATCAGGATTCTTATACACCAAGTTATATAAAGAACTTATTAGAACAGTGTCCTCATCTCGTATCGAACAACCTATAATTATTATCTTTTTAACATGTTTAAGTATTTGATTAAATTTAAACCAGAGGTTTAAAAATATTTGAGAATTATAATATTTTATTAAAGAAGGAGGTACTATTAATGGTTGCATATCGAATTGACCATTATTACTCTTGCATTTAGTGCATGCTTGGACAAAAAAAGATTTTGAAAATAGTTCGCCTGAAACCCCAAAACAATCCAAGTCGGTAAGTCGTGTAGTATTACAATTAGGACAAATATGCCAGTTAAAAGAACCGTGGAGTTTAAGATAAATAAAAACATTTGGAAAACTTCTCTTTTCTCCTTTTACATAAAAATTTTTCCCCATAGGACTAACTTGATCAAAATCAATTCCATAATGCCAAGGTATATTTTCAGCTATTAAATAGTCATAATTTAGAGTAGCAAAGTAGGCACAATCTTTATACAGGTTAAGAAATTGCACATATTGTATATGCAATTCTTTTGAAAGGGGCTTTATTAGAGAGTTCACCAGGATTTTAAGAATTGCTAACTTTATATCAAATATCTTTAGTCTTTCTTCATAAGGACGAATAATTGATTGTTCTTCCAACATTATTTTGGTCAATAATTGTTCAAAAGAATAATTTTCAAAAGAATGGACTGAATCAATTAATTTCCATTCTTCATTTAGTTTTTCAATTAATTCAGGTTCTAATACTTTGCATGCCTCTATCCCAGTTCTAATAATTTCATTTTCAAGGGGTAGCCCCATATCTTTCCCAAAACCAGCTCCAGTTAATATTAAAATTTCTTTCTTGTTCATTTATTAAGGTTCTCATAATAGAATGGACAGTGTCCCAAAAATGATAGGAAATTGTATAACCATAAAATCTCCCCTCGCCCCTCTTTTCCAAAGAGGGGTAATGCCTCCCTTTGGAAAAGGGAGGTTAGGAGGGATTTCTCGGTCATTGTACAGACTA
>JBFLZS010000086.1:0-12274 GCA_040756135.1 Nitrospirota bacterium | reverse complement strand
CGATGTCGCTGACAGAGGCTATAGGAATTGTGAGATATTACACGATGAGAAATTACATTGCATATCGATCACACAGGAAAAAGAAACTGAGGTCACGTGTTAAAAAAAATCCGCTGTAGTGTTAAAAATTTAGAAATTTAAAATGTAAAATTGAAAATGAAACAGCTATTACTCGCATTTCAATTTTTAAGCATTATACCTTTAAGGGTTAAAGGTGATGTCTCCGAAAGAGAGATAGCACAATCAGCAGCATTTTTCCCGATTGTAGGAGCTATTCAGGGAATTTTACTTGTTGTCGGATATACTTTATCAATTAACTTTTTCCCAACAGAATTGACCACTGGTATTTTATTGCTCCTTTTGGTTTTGAGCAATGGAGGCTTCCATCTCGATGGCCTTTCAGATACCTTTGATGCCATTGCAGCGAAATCAGAAGATAATATGGAAATTGATAGACAAAAGCGACTTGCGATAATGAAGGACAGCACAATTGGCCCGATTGGCGTAATTGCTATATTCCTTACACTTCTACTAAAATTTCTTGCTTTAAATACTTTATCTCACCTTTCACTTTTTACTCTTCGCTCTTCACTTTTTTTGATGCCAATACTGTCAAAGTGGGCGATGGTCATATCAATATTTCATGGCAGGCCAGCAAGAAAGGATGGACTTGGAAGAATTTTCATAAACAGTGTCAGGATAAGCACCGTTATCTTTTCATCTTTTTTAGTAATCTTTTTTTATATATTAGCTGTAGCTATCCAAATATCTTTTTATAAAGAAATCTTTCTTAATCCCCCCATCCCCCCTTTAGTAAAGGGGGGCGAGGGGGGATTAATATTGCTATTTGTTACTATCTCTGCCCTGTTATACATATTTAGCCTCATATCAGTGAGATTCTGTAGAAAAAAATTTGGCGGTCTCACAGGGGATACACTCGGCGCAATTAGCGAGATTACAGAGATACTCTTTTTATTAATGGTGCTGGTATGGTCATGACTTTTTATCTAATAAGACACGGCGAGACAGAGGGCGGAGAGGTAAAGCGATATAAAGGTACAATTGACGTGCCGCTTTCTGAAAAAGGCGTGAAACAGATAGAAAAGGTAACAGAATGTCTATTCCGAATTACCAATCCTGAGTCAGGAAGCACTAATTTAAAAGCAGTATATACCTCTGATCTAAGCAGAGCGATAAAGAGCGCAGAAATTATTGCAAAGCCTCATTTCCTTGAGCCTGTTATTATTCCAGAATTAAGGGAACGTCATTTCGGGTTATGGGAAGGTATGAGCTTTGAAGAAATAAAGGAGAAATATCCCAAAGAATTTGATGCATGGGCAAGAAATCCATTTAAATTTAGTCCTGCAGGAGGAGAAAGCACTTTAGAGGTAAGGGAACGTGTAATAAAGGTCATAGATGAAATAATCGGGAATAACAACGGTAACCATATTGCTATAATTGCCCATGGGGGTGTGAACAGAATAATCCTCTGCCATTTTCTCGGCATACCCCTTGAAAATATCTTCAGGATTGAGCAGGACTACGGATGCATAAACATTATTGAATTATGGGATGGATATCCAGTCATAAAACTTATGAATTACGGTTTGATATCGTGAAGATTGCTAATAATAGCTTAATATATTAAAAATTATCAAAACAAGATTCCCCGCTGGGTGTGCGACAAATTTACGGGTAATAATATTTTATCTCGCTTAAAAAACAAGACGATTAATATCTCCCTATTGGATTAAGATGGGAAGGGGGAGTTACTTATTGAGAAGATTGTGTAAATTTAAACGAAATTCCCTCGTCACTGCAAACAACCTGCCAAGAATTGTGTTCCTTCAACTCTCCACTTAAAATCAGATTGCTTAGTGGAATTTGTATAAGTCTCTCAACTGTGCGGCGAAGCTCTCTAACGCCATATTGAGGGCTATAACCTTTATAAGCGATATATTTCCTAGCTTCTTCAGTAACCAACAAAGTAACATTATATCGTTCCTTAATATCCTCAAAAATCTCGTTTAATATCGCTTTTAAAATTTCCATTACATTATCTTCGTTAAGTGGTTGAAAGACTATCTGCTCATCAATACGGTTTATAAACTCGGGGCGGAAGAAGTGTTTTATCCTTTTTGGCAATACGTCCTTTGTTTCCTTTTCTTCAGGAGCAAGAAAGCCGAGTTTTTTTATGGTTTCCGGTTGGATATTTGAGGTCATAATAAATATCGAGTTTTTTGCATCCACTGTCCTGCCCTTTGAATCAGTAATACGACCCTCATCAAATATCTGGAGAAATAAGTCAAACACCCTCGGATGAGCCTTCTCAACCTCATCCAGTAAAACAACAGAATAAGGCTTTGTCCTGAGCTTGCCTGTCAACTGTCCTTCTTCTTCATGGCCAACATACCCCGGTGGCGAGCCTATAAGTTTTGCAACGTTGTGCTCTTCCATATATTCGGACATATCAAGGCGTATCAGGTTAGACTCATTTCCGAATAAAAACTCGGCAACGGACTTTGCCATTTCAGTTTTACCCACTCCTGTTGACCCTAAAAACAGGAATACAGCCAATGGGCCACGCTTCTTGCCAATTCCTGCATGTGCCATAAGAAGCCGCTGACTAATCCTATCAATCGCTTCATCCTGACCTATTATCTTTTTCTTCAGGAATGAATTCAATTCGAGGAGTCGAGAACCTGCAGTTCCTTCAATATGGCCTGAGATAATTTCTATGGGTATACCTATCTTATCTGAAAGAACCTGTGCAATAGTGAATTCTGTTACCTCATCATAATCCGTAGCCCCAACAGGTTTACCTTTCCTATTCAGGCCCATACTCAGGAAGGGGATTTGCATTCGAGCCCCGGCCTTGTCTACAAGATCAACAGCCTTGTCTGGCAGATGGTGGTCAACATCAAATCTTATTGATAGGTCAACTGCAGCTTCCAATGCCCTGTCAGTAATTCGCTTGTTGTAATGTTTCTCCCACTTTGGTCTGATACCTTTAAGGATTTCTATTGTTTCATCCCTCGTTGGCTCATTTACAATTACCTTCTCAAACCGCCTTTCCAGCGCAGGGTCGGATTCAATATATCTTCTGTATTCTGATATGGTAGTAGCCCCAATGCATCGCAATTCTCCTCGTGCAAGCACAGGTTTCATTATATTGGCTGCATCCATGCTCCCTTCTGCACGTCCAGCTCCAACCAAATTATGTATTTCATCAATGAATATGATAATGTTAGGATTGGAACGAATTTCATCAATAATACGGCTGAGACGTTCTTCAAATTCGCCCCGGTATTTAGTCCCGCCTAATAAGGCTCCGATATTCAGCTCAATGATTCTCTTGCCACCGAGTACCTGTGGGTCTTTCCCTTGAACTGCCCGAACAGCTAATGCTTCAACTATTGCAGTTTTTCCAACACCTGCCTTCCCAACCAGTACTGGATTGTTTTTCATAATGCGAGCGAGGGATTGCAGAACTTGAAGGATCTCACTACGTCTGCCAACGAACGGGCCGAGTTTTCCGTCCTGTGCTGCCTGAGTTAAGTCACGGCCATACCGATCAAGGTAAGGTGTTTTGCTCTCATCAGCCTTATACTCTTTGTCCATGATTGCAATAACTTGCTTTAGCAAAGTATCTGAGCTTATACCAGATTCATTAAGCACATGACTGATGTTGCTTCCGGGCTTCTCCAATATTGCAGCAAGAAGGTGAAGATAGGATATTTCATCTTCTGAGGAAGCAAGCTCGTAAGCACGATTAAACATTTTCTTACATTCTTCACTTCGGTGGATAACCTTTTCAGTATGTTCATAGTCACTTATGCCAAGTTTTTTGCGCATCCTGCGGCGTAATTGAGTCATGTTGAGACCTGTCTTATCTATCAAATCCTGAAAGATAGCGTATTCGTGCTGCAATGCTTTGATTTCCTGCGGATTGAAGCCAGATTCTTCAGGGCTGAGCTTAAGCACCTTCTCAAGACTACAGACGCCGATGAATATATGCTCTATCTCAATGAATTGAAACCTTGCAGCCCCTGCCTCCATGGCTGCTATTTGCCAGGCTAAATATGCACCGACTGAAAGGTCTTTCATAGTTATAAAGTTAACTCCTGATTAGGACGCTTAAATCAATCTATTTCTTCAATGTCTAAACCAAACTCATTTTCTTTTTTCTTTGCCTGATAGAATGTAATCCGATTTTTTCTGCCTTTTATGCAGCTTCGGATACTCTTTTTATCATTATCCGACATATTGCACCCAAAAATGACTCCAGTTAATATTTCCTCAGGAAATGTATAACTACGGTTCCCATGATTGTCATAAGGATTAACGATTATTCGCCATTCAGCTTCGTACTTCCAGTGAGCTGATTTTCTAAGCAGTAACTGCTGCAAAGATTTCTCATTATCAGGAAAGGCTTCGTTAAACTCTTTAAAGGAAAGGTATTCTTCATCATAATTAACAGGTCTACAAAACTTCCAAGCTTTGAGTTGCACTTTGTCAAACTCAAGACAAAATCCTTTGTGTCCATCCGAATAATGTGCCCACATAAGGATGTCATCTCGATATTCGGAAAAACATAATACACCCATTTTATCTATATCTGGCTGAAGTATTTCAATTGCTTGTTTCTTTGCATTTTGCTGCCATAGGGTCTTATTATTTAATGCATATTCAAAACTTTTGTCGATTTCAGACTCTCTATTAAGCTCCTTTAGTCCCTTTTCTAAAAACTTTCGAATGTCATCATCAGTACAGCCATCAAAAGTGAAATCAACTTTACAATCAAATGGATCATTTAATTCTTTGGGTGAGCAAAAATATACTTCGTTAAGAGTAAAAATTTTCATCGTCTGAACATTAAAAGGCTGATATCTGTAAAGATAATGTTTATCTGTTTGTTTCATCGTCTACCACGTGGAGGCTATTAAGCATACTCAAAGTTCCTTCTTCAAGAAATCTATAAATTCTCTGCTGAAACCATATAACCAGCTTTTTATTTCAAGCGGTCTAAAAATACCTTCAAACTTCGACAGTAAATGTTCATCTGCTGCCTGTTTATCGCAAATAATTAATTTCCTTATTTGTTCTTCTCTGTTATTCAATGCTTTGAAGATTATGTCCTGTAAATACCGATCTGATAGTGGCATACTCCAGCCTACTATAACTACTATATCCGCATGTAGCAAGGCATTGTAAACATTTTTGTCAGTTGCCCAGAAAAGTGGATGACTCCTGATTTTGTTAGGAATAGGAGGCACGATAAGGGGGATTATAAAAAGTTCTGCATTTTCTTGAAATATTGAAGATGGCAAACTCCAGGCATTGTTATAAGTGACACAGGAATTTTCGCCATTTTCCAGAATAACAACGAGGTTATCTGGATTGTTTGTCCCGCATCTCCAAGCAAGTGAACCGTGAGGTTTAAGTACTTTGACTTTGGAATCTTGACTATTATAGGAAAATTCTTTCGGCTCGTTGAGGTTTCCTATAATAGTTGTTTCGTTTTCAGGAGTAACATCATTTAAAGGAGGCAAGTAATATTGAAAGACATAGCTTCCATGTCCGTCTCTGGGATTCCATAAGCCCTTCTTAAACAGAGCTTTTTCAAGCCAGAGATCATAATTAAATGAGATAAAGATATGCTCAACATCTTTGGTGTTTGCCACAAATTGGCTAAGTTCATGGTGAGCAGCGACTGAAAATTTATCTTGTAAGTCCTCATTCAACTGATAGAACAATCTATTTATCACATATTGAAGACGGTCATACGTCTGGTCAGCAACAGAACTCCGTTCCTTGAATGCTTCCATCTTGCTGAAGACATCTTCAAGATTTGCCGATTTCCTTTTATTGTCTTTAAGAAATGCTTTTTTGTAATCAATTATTGCATCTGCTAATTTTCCCCGTATTATGTCGTCGGTGTTTTTTACTGACTGCACTATATCGATAGATATCTTGGACTTCTCTATTTTTTCTAAATATAGTCTGCCCAGTGCACCCATTTGGACACCGAGATTCTCAATTTCGGGGTTTGAAGGAAAAGCTCTTGCCTCCTCAGCAAAAGCAAAAGTAATCCAGAAGACTTTGTTATCTTCATCAAGCATATCAACGGCCTTCTCAAAAAAGTTAGCCATAACTGGCACCCTTTCATCAATGCTTGCTGAAGCCCCCGCTCCAAATATATAAACTATTTTCAAAGATGTTACCTTTCTTCTAATTCCCTTAATCTCTGCCGTGCATATTCAACTTGTTCCTTATATTCTAAAGATGCCAATTCAATAAATTGCTTGTATGAATAAATTGCTTTACTGAATAGTTCAGTTTTGTCCTCAGCAAGGGCTTTGGTGTACCAGGCTATAGCCATATCTGGTCTAATCGTGATTAGACGATTGCTACAGGAAATAGCCTTCGAGAAATCATTTATTTCATAGAAAATACATCCCATGTTGTACCAGGCATAATCATGAACTGGGTCTATTTTGACAGTGGCATCATAGCATTTAAGAGCCTCGGCATATTTTTTTATCTCTTTAAGACAGTTTCCTTTCCCATACCAAGCATTAACAGCGGTCGGATTAATTTTCAGGGCATTATCAAAACAAAGAATTGCCTCATCGTAGTTTGCCATACGGAAAAGGGCATCTCCTTTATTAGACCATGCAGGTTCATAAGTCGGATTGATATCAAGAGCCTTGTTGTAACATCCGATAGCCTTTTCCTGATAGCCCATTTTCTCAATACAAACACCACTGTTGTTCCATGCCAGATCATAGTTAGGATCAATATCAATCGCTTTTAAATAACAATTCAGAGCATCTTGGTAACGTTGGTTTTTCAGATACACATTGCCTTTATTATTCCAAGCCTCTTTGAGCTGCGGATTGATTCTGAGTGCTTTATCAAGCCACTCAATGGCTTGGCTGAAAGCATTAATGTGATAAAAGCTTATCCCTTTATTATTCCATTCCCAAGCTTCCAATTCCTTTTGTTCTGGCAACACTATAACTTCCCCAGTCTCCCATTTTAAAAGAGGTTCGAGTTCAGATCTTAATTCCTTGAAAGTCTGATATCTCTTTTTCAGTTCTTTTGCAAGGCATTTATGTATTACTGGATACAGAGGCGTTTTTAGTTGGGGGATAGATGCGTTGCAGTGCAGTAAATACCAGTTTCTAAATATATCATTGTCTCTGCCTCCAGACATATCAGGAAAAAACGGAAGCTTGCCGCCCGATGCCATTTGATACAAAGCCATTCCGAAGCTATATATATCGCTTCTTTGATCACATCCAGCGGCATTTTCGAACTGTTCGGGCGGCATATAGGGCGGCGTGCCGAAAGCTGTTCCTTCCATTGTTTGATATGTTTCTCCGCTGAAATTTCGTGGCGTACTTAGCTTTACATCTGAAGATGATTTTGTTGTGCTTAGAATGCCAGCTAGGCCAAAGTCTGAAATCTTCACGGCTTTATCCTGCCCTATCATGATATTTGCAGGCTTGATGTCCCGATGGGCTTTGATGCCTCTTGAATAAGCATACCCCATACCGTGGCAGAACTGAATAGCCCAACGAAGAGTTTGTGCCAGATCAGGTGGACGATGTCTCAAGTATCCATCGAGAGTATTGAGTCCACTTTCATTTGCTGCGATATGCTCCATAGCAATAAAAAGTCTGCCGGATATCTCATCAACAAAATATGCTCTGACAAGATAGGGATGACGCTCTAAATCAATCCATACTTGGGCTTCTTTCCGAAAACGCTCTCTTGTCTTTAAGTCTTCGAGATATTCATCCCGAAAGGTTTTTAATGCATAAACAGATTTGAGTTCATGAGAATAAACAAGATAAACAATTCCGAACCCGCCTTCGCCGAGTATATCAAAGACTTCGTATTTATCCCCGATAATATCGCCCTTTTTATAACTCATTTTCTGTCTTCTTCCTGCTTTTTTAAAAAATCAGATGAATCCATTTACTTTCCTATTCATTATGCCTATTTCACTTTTTCCAAAAGCTCAAAAAATCGTTCTCTCGTCATTCCAGCAGTCGTCATATTTGTACGAATATGTGTTATAGGGACAAGTCTTGGACTGGTTTTTATTACAAGGGGTCTTTTGATCCCTGTCTTTGTCATAATTACATGGTCTCCCTTTTTCCTCTTGACAATAAACCCATCGAGTTCAAACAGCTTTACAAGAATTTCATAATGTGTAGGGGTGATTTTACGCTCAGGCATTTAACTTACGTAGAAAGGGCAAGTTTTTCTTCAACTATTGGCTTTCTCGATTCCCAGGAATTATTAATTTTTGAAAAACCTGATTCTTCTAAAACTTCTTCCAATGTCCCCATCTCTTGACACTCTTCAATAAAAGCCTCAAGAGCCTCTTTGAAAGACTTTTTGGCGTCGTCAATAGTCTCACCAAAACTGGATACATTTAATTCAGGCGACAATGCTACATATATGTCTCCTTCTTTAAATATCTCAATCCTCACAGATATGTTCATGGATAATCACCTCCATTCTTAAACGCTATTTTATCATATTCAAGGGTTTTACCCCCTTAATTTTTAATTGTCAGGCAGCTATTTTGGTTATGGCTATTTGCCAGAATATTATCCTCAAAAATTGTCAAAGTACTAATTATTGAAAATGATCATTGAAATATGATATAAAATAACTACTTTAGGATAAAGGAGGTGGTGAATTCTAATTTAATATGTAGAAATTTATTTGGCTGGAAGTCAGGGAAGTGAGGTAAGAATCCTCCGCTGCCCCGCAGCCGTGAAGGGAACGAAAGCCCATAAAGACAGTGATTAGTGAACAGTGATCAGTGAAAACTGACACTGACACATACACTGTCACTGAATGTGCCACTATCGTGGGTAATACCATGACGGGAAGGCAGGCAAGTAGGTCGAAAATAGCCCGAAGCCGGAAGACCTATCCAGACCAGAAGGTTCAAAAACCGGAAATTTCTCGAGGGAGGAAAAATGAAAATATTTCAGATTTCAAAATTTGTTATTTCCATCTTATTACTTCTCACTTCCCACCTCTCACTTCTCACTTCTTTACATGCAGAGGAAAAAACAACCACATTGGAGGAAATTGTCGTTACCGCCACCAGAATAGAAGAACCGGTGGAAGAGGTTGCAAGCTCAGTTACGGTAATTACAAAAAAGGATATAGAAAGTAAAAAGGCCAGAACGGTTCCTGAAGTCTTAAAAAGTGTTCAAGGGCTGGACATTTCTCAGAGCGGAGGGCCCGGTCAATTAACTGATATCTTTATCAGAGGGGCCAAACCGGAGCATGCCTTGGTTATGATCGATGGTGTTGAGATGAACGATCCAATAAGCCCAGGCCGCTCTTTTGATCTCGCCCATCTCACCGTGGATAATATTGAGCGAATTGAGATTGTTCGGGGTCCGCAGAGCACCCTTTACGGCTCTGACGCCATTGGCGGTGTGATAAATATTATCACAAAGAAAGGGGAAGGAAAACCAAAATTCTTTATCTCAGGTGAGGGAGGAACTTATAACACCTTCAGGGAAGCAGCCAGCCTTAGTGGAGGAACAAAATTGGTCAATTACTCATTAGGCATTTCCCACCTGAATACCGAAGGGTTTTCTGCTGCCAATGAGAAGTATGGAAACACAGAAAAGGACGGCTATAAAAATACCTCCCTATCTGCAAGAGTCGGGTTTGCGCCTATGGAGTGTCTCGATATAGACTTCATTGTGAGGTACATTGATGCCAAGACTGACCTTGATGCAAAAGGAGGAATAGGAGGGGACGACCCCAACTATGTTTCGAGATCAAAACAACTTTTTCTCAGAACGCAGGGCAGCCTTCTTCTTTTCAAGGGCCTGTGGGAGCAAAAAATTGGTTTTTCTCTCAGTAACCACGATAGAGATTATCTCGACGATAAAGATGCCCAGCATCCTGATGATTCATCAAAAGGTCTCTACAATAGCAAGATGTGGAAGGTAGACTGGCAGCACAACCTCTACCTTCACAAGACTAATACCTTAACTACAGGGATCGAATACGAAGAAGAAAGAGGTGAGTCGGAATATTCATGGGAAAGTGCATGGGGACCTGGTGAGAGTCTTTTCCCTGAGAAAAGCGCCAATATAAAAAGTGCTTACATCCAGGATAAAATAGTGCTCTATGAGAGTCTTTTTACCACCCTGGGTATTAGAGTAGATGACCATAGTCGCTTTGGCAGTGAAATTACTTATCGAATTGCCCCTGCTTATCTCTTCAAAAAAACCGGCACAAAGATAAAAGCAACATATGGTACAGGTTTCAAGGCGCCTTCCCTTTATCAGCTTTATGCCCCGGCTACTGAATGGGGTCCGATAGGCAATGAAAATCTTAAACCCGAGAAAAGTAAAGGCTGGGATGCAGGCATGGAACAATACCTTTTCCAGAATAGACTGACATTCGGTGCTACTTATTTTTGGAATGATTTTGAAGATCTTATTGATTTCGATTGGGCCAAAGGATATATTAATATTGCCAAGGCTCAGACAAAAGGTGCTGAAATCTTCGTCACAGCCCGGCCTATCGAAGACCTGACCGTCAAGGGAAGCTATACTTACACTGACACTGAGGATAAAGAAACAGGTCAAAGGCTCCTGAGAAGGCCACTGAACAAAGGCAGCCTGAACTTAAACTATCTCTTCCTTGAAAAGGGGAATGTCAATGTTGACATTATATATGTTGGGAAGCGAGATGACATGGATCCTGATACCTATGAACGTGTTAAGGCTGGAGATTACACCCTAATTAATCTTGCAGCCTCATATGATATAACCAAAAACATTCAAGTCTTTAGCCGGATAGATAACCTTTTTGACCAGGATTATGAAGAAGTTAAGGGATACGGAACACCTAAATTTTCCATATTTGGAGGGATAAAGATTTCATCTCTTTAAAACAGATGATTATAAAATATGTATAGACATCTTTTTCATCTAATTTGTCATTCTCGCGAAAGCGGGAATCCAGGGAAATCAACAGCTTCTGGATTCCTGCATACGCAGGAATGACAGAACTCGGTAACTTTCAAACATATGGAATTTAGACGGAACATAATATTCTCTGCAGTCCTTCACGCAATGATCATCCTTGCCGTTTTTGCGGTTAGTGTGAGTGTTGGGGATATGACAGAACGTCTCCACACCAATTATTTAACAGTCTCTTTATTTAAAATGACAGGCACCACTTCCGTAAACTCTCCAGTACCCGCTCCGAGCAATAAAACAAGATTCCTCATTAACGCTCAGAACGACAAAAGCGAGGAAACTGCCTCTAAAAATAGTTCGGATATAGTGGACATAAAAATCTCAGCAAATCATCATGCAGGCATATCAGAAGAAACGAACATATCACATGCCAACTTAAAGGAAAATGAAAGTAATCCCCCAGAATCCCCCCATGCTCCCTTTTGGAAAAGGGACAATCCCCCTAAGTCCCCCTTTATTAAAGGGGGATTAGAGGGGGATTTTAAAATGGGGATGGGGGGATTACTGGAGCAAAATTCAGCTTCTCAGAACACAGGCAAAAGCCAATCAGGAGATGAAATCCTGGAGAGTACTAAAAGGAAGGCCGGTAAAGGCAACACAAGTAATCCTTATGCCATTATCAGAGCTGCTATTGAAAAGGCCAGGACATATCCTTTTCTTGCAAGAAAGAAGAGAATCGAGGGGATTGTAATAATAGACTTTACCATTAATAGCAAAGGATACCCTCAGGATATCAAGATCGAAAAAAGTTCAGGTTCTGAAATCCTTGATTCAGCGGCTATTAAAATAATAATGAAGGCAGCCCCTTTCCCTGCGGTCGATGGTGAAATAGTAGTACCCATATCCTTCAAACTGACCGATTATCATTCGTCTTATATTTCATCTCGTTAAAAAAACTTGCCCTGTTGTAGCCTAACTTTTTGTAGACAGAGTGCGAATCGGGATTAACCCTCAATAAATCACCCTTATTGTATCAACACCTTCAAAAGTGACTGTTCCAACAGTGCCTGTTACGTGAACAAGGACATTGTCTCCTTCCGGTAAGATGTTTATTACACTATTCCTGTTGAATTTAACCATCAGGTCTGGTATTCCGTCTTTGTCTTGATCTCCGATACAGTAAGGCCGTTGCTCAGCGGGTACTGTGCCTTCAAGGAGAATGGATGATACGATGATATCATGCACATCGTATCCTTCAGGAAGTTCAATATAAACAGTTACCCATTTGCCGC
>JBFLZS010000085.1:0-12566 GCA_040756135.1 Nitrospirota bacterium | reverse complement strand
TATTGAGTCGCCGAAAGTCATGTTCAACGATCGGCAACGAGACTTTGCGCTCCTTCACGCGCCTTTCAAATGCTATGATACATGATGCCATTTTATTTGTCTATAGGAAAATCCGCTGTAGTACTAATTGACTCAAAAAAACAAATTAATAGCCCTGCAGTCTCTTGCAGGTATAATACCACTTGTGGCCATTGCAATGCTTTCAGCTTCTTTAATGACGAGCGCAGCCTCTCATGCTCCTTTATTCCAACCTTCCCAAGTGGTTTAAAAACACCATCTTCAAAAATAGCATCTATTACTTCAGACATTTTCATGTTACCCCTTCAATTGGGATCGTTAATCCATGATTGAAAATTATCATAAAAACAATCTTTTGTCAAAATGCAGGAGGCAAGCATATTAAAGGCAAACAGGTTTTAGAATTATTTGGGAGAGATTCCTCGGGGCTAATAGGTTCCTGAATGATTACTTCAACCCCCCTTCCCTTTTTTACTCTTGCCATATATAATAATTTAAAATTGTTTTAACAGACAATGAAGTGATGGAAGGAAAACTATTATTTAGATAGCTGGCTTTCAGCCAGCATTCATGTAATGCTTGTCGGTTATAATACTAATATATTCTATAAGGAAAATATATACCATATCCAGACAGAGGATAGCGGAATAGAGAATTCTATAATAGTAACTCTTCTTTATTCAAAGGGTGCAATTCTTGCATCCAAAAAGACCAGTTACGCACACATTTTAGAAGACCCTGATTATAAAGAGAAGGTCAGAAAACTGATGAAAGAGCAACATAAGGGTATGATAAAAGAACTTCTGGCCGGAAAATGCACAGGGGAGTCTACAGCAAAAGGATAAATAGATGAAATCAGCAATTACTACTGGAGATGTAAACTTTCTGGAGGAGAAGGCAAGAATCCTCAGGATCGAAATCCTCAAGATGCTTACCGAAGCAGGCTCCGGCCATACAGGTGGTTCCTTATCAGCAGCCGATATTGTTACAGTGCTATATTTTTATAAAATGAGGCATAATCCCAGGGATCCAAAATGGAAAGAAAGGGACAGGTTTATTCTTTCAAAGGGCCATGCAGCACCTTTGTTGTATGCGGGTCTTGCGCTCTCAGGATACTTTGATAAACAACTGCTTAAGACATTACGCAAACTTGGAAGCCCTCTTCAAGGACATCCATGTTCAAAGACGCTCCCTGGAGTCGAGATATCAACAGGCTCTTTAGGACAGGGTCTGTCTATTGCAAATGGGATTGCTATGGGGCTCAAGCTGGATGGATTAAGTTCCCGCGTCTATTGCCTTCTTGGAGATGGCGAGATTCAGGAAGGACAGGTATGGGAGGCTGCAATGACTGCTGCACATTACAGGCTTGATAACCTGTGCGCGATTATTGATAATAACGGCCTTCAGATAGACGGACAATGCTCCGATGTAATGTCCATTGAGCCAATTGTAAATAAATGGGAGGCATTTGGATGGCGCGTGATTGATATTAACGGGCATGATATGAAAGCCATACTGGATGCCTTTGATGAAGCGGAGAGAGTAAAATTGAAACCAACAATGATAGTTGCACGTACAGTAAAGGGTAAAGGTGTTTCCTTTTTCGAAGGGAAGGTTCAGTACCATGGAATAGCGCCCACACGCGAAGAGCTCGAGAGGGCATTAAAGGAGTTAGGGGGAGATGGGGGATAAAGGAAAGAGTATCGCCACAAGGGATGCCTATGGAGAGGCGCTTCTTGAACTCGGTAAAAAGAGGGCCGACGTTGTTGCCCTTGATGCAGACCTTTCAGGTTCTACAAAGACAGGAAAATTTGCAAAGGCATTTCCTGAGAGATTCTATAACTTAGGTGTTTCAGAACAGGATCTGGTTGGCACAGCAAGCGGTCTCTCCCTTACAGGCAAGCTGCCGTTTGCTTCAACATTTGCAGTCTTTGAGACCGGGAGGGCGTGGGAGCAGATAAGGCAGACCGTCTGCTACTCGAACCTTAATGTGAAGCTTGTGGCAACGCACGGCGGTATTACTGTCGGTGAAGATGGTGCCTCACATCAGGCAACAGAGGATGTTGCACTTATGAGGGTTCTTCCAAATATGACAGTCATAGTGCCTTCAGATGGTAACGAGACAAGGCAGGTTGTTCATGCTGTAGCAGATTATTATGGTCCTGTTTATGTAAGGCTCGGGAGGGCTAAGGTTAAACCTGTGATGCCTGATGATTATGAATTTAAAATAGGAAAGGCTTATGTCTTACATATGGGCAGAGACGCAAATATAGTAGCGATGGGGATTATGGTATCTATAGCGCTTGAGGCCGCAAGAGTCCTTAAGGATGATGGTATAGATACAGGCGTTATAAATATGTCTACCGTAAAACCACTCGATACCGAGACCTTACTTAAGATTTCGAAGGCATGCAGACTTATTGTTACCGCTGAGGAACATTCGATTATAGGTGGTCTGGGGAGTGCTGTGAGTGAATTTCTTTCTGAAAACTGCCCTATTAAAGTTCGCAGGATAGGGATAGTAGACAACTTTGGATGCTCCGGGACACCAGAGGAATTATTAAAACTTTATGGCCTTACCCCTGATAATATCGTGAAGACGATAAAAGAGGCCCTTGGGCGGTGATACACTTTCATGACGTATCAAAGCACTATCATGACCAGACAGCTCTAAGAAAGATCACCTTTTCAATCGAAAAAGGGGAGCTGGTATTTGTTACAGGTCCAAGTGGAGCGGGAAAGACGACACTCCTGAAGTTAATCTATCTTGCAGAAAAACCTGACGAGGGTAATATTTCTGTAGCTGGATTGGAAATAGATAAGCTGAAGGAATCAAAAATACCATTATTGAGGCGAAATATCGGAGTGGTATTTCAGGATTTCAAGCTACTCACCAACAGGAATGTATTTGAGAATGTTGCACTTGCCTTGAGGATAAGAGGAGTTGATGATAAAGATTTGAAGACATGTGTATTCGATGCACTTAAAGTAGTAAATCTTAGACATAGGTCCGACAGTTACCCTGGTTCTATGTCAGGAGGAGAGCAGCAGAGGGTTGCTATCGCAAGGGCTATAGTGGGTGAACCGTCAATTATCCTTGCGGATGAACCAACCGGCAATGTTGACCCTGATACCTCAGCAGGCATAATAAGGACGTTAAAGGATATCAATGCAAGAGGGACAACGATCCTGATTGCTACACACAACAGGGAACTTTTTAGGAACACGGGCAGAAGGGTGCTAAGACTGGATAACGGTGATCTTGTCGGAGAGGAGATTGCTTGAGTGGCCTTCCCGTATGCATTCAGGGTTGCAGCGCGTAGCATCATACATGAGAAATGGATAAATTTGCTTTCCATCCTGACAATGGCAGCCGGCCTCCTTTTTACGGCCATTACGATACTCTCAATCTATAATGTTGATATAGCAACAAAAAGGCTCCCTGAGAAGTTTTCTATGATGCTTTATCTGAATGATAATCTCTCGCAGGAAGAGTTAAAAAATATAATGAATACTATCAGAGAAGACGGTGCTGTAGAGACAGTGAAATACATCTCGAAGGACGAGGCGCTCAAAGAACTTGAGGCATCGTTAAAAGATATACAGTATGTGCTCAATGGTCTCGGTGAAAATCCACTGGCTGATTCGATAGAGGTAAAACTTAAGAAGGAAGCAGTACAGCCTGAGACAGTAAAGAGGCTCGCAGCAAAGATAGAGGGGTTAGAGGGGATAGGCGGAATAGAATATGGCGAAAAATTCTTAGCCTCTATATATTCCATAAACGTCGGTATGAAGACTATAGGCATAATATTTGTCACGATAATGTCTGCTGGAATGATCTTCGTTTGTTACAGCACTGTGAAGATACTTTTTTACAGGAAAAATCAAGAAATAGAGACATACAAACTTTTAGGTGCAAAAAAGGGATTTATAAGGACGCCGTTTATCATAGAGGGCGCTGTTATTGGCTTAAGCGCTGGTCTCTTGAGTTTCGTTGGCATTCTATCATTATATTACATGATCATTTTTAGACTTAGCCTTACAATTCCTCTCTTTAAGGCGATTGTCTTTCCGACTGATATTGCCATTTTTCTTCCTCTGGTAGGGCTTATCATCGGAATGATAGGTGCTGCTATAGCTATCGGGAGGATCAGATACTGAGCAACATGAGTTTACTCAGTTTACACAGTTTCTTGGGTTTCAAAAGACTTAAAAAACCCTATAAACACAAGAGACTTCATAAAATTGTGTTTTTTGTTCTTTGTACTTTGCTCTTTGCTTCATACTGTTATGCTGTTACTCCGCGAGAAGAATATAGAAAGATACAGAGAGAGATAAACGAACATAAGGGAAAACTTGAAAAGGTAAAAAGGCGTGAATCTTCGATCCTCGCTGATCTCGAAGAGACCAACAGGCATCTCAATATGGTAGAGGCTGAACTCAGAAAATACAGGAATATACTTCGAGGAACAGAGTCAAAAATATCCAAGATAGAATCAGAAATTTCTCTGAATAAAAGCGATATCGAAAAGCGGCGGGAGTGGTTAAAGAGGAAACTCAGGGCTATGCAGAAATATGGACATACTGCAGATATAGTTATGTTATTTTTGAGCTCTGATGATATCTCTCAACTGATGAGAAGAGGAAAGTCTCTGCAATATATTACCGTTTATGAACACAGAGTGCTGAATACGTACAAAGAGAAACTGGAAAGCCTTCAGAATAAAGAAAGGCAGTTAATGGCGCTCAAGGCAGAACTCATCAGAAATAGAGAAAATGTCGAGAACAAGGAGGCATCCCTCGCTGAAAAGAAGAAGGAAAAAGAAATACTACTTGCATCTGTAAAAAAAGAAGGATACTCATACAGTAAGATGTTAAAAGAGTTAGAAGATGCATCAAAAAAGCTCCTGAAGGTTATTAGAGAAACTGAGAAGGCAAGAACGTATGACGTAAAGGGCTTTTCAAGTCTTAAAGGAAGGCTTCCGTGGCCTGTTGAGGGTAAGGTGGCAATCCCCTATGGTTCTCAAAAGGACCCTCAGTTTAATACCCCTGTCTTCAGAAGTGGCGCATATATACAGTCAGAAGCCGATTCCTTTACAAAGGCAGTATATAATGGCATGGTCGTTTTTGCGGAGTGGTTCAAGGGTTATGGCCAGCTTGTGATTATAAACCACGGTGACGGATATCATACATTATACGGAAGTCTGTCTGAGATTTTTACTAAAGTTGGAGATATAATAAAAGAAAAACAGATAATTGGACGGGTGGGGAATTCAGGCATTCTGAATTTGCCGGGTCTTTATTTTGAGGTGCGATATAAGGGCAAGCCCCTTGATCCGTTACAGTGGCTGAAAAAGAGATAAAAAAAAATTTCACCACAGAGCACACAGAGAAAAAGATTTTTAGGTTTAAAAACTCTATGAACTCTGTGGTTATTAACAGTCTTAAAATAATGTGGACATTGATTTAAGAAATCCCTCCTAACCTCCCTTTTCCAAAGGGAGGATGGTTCGACAGGCTCACCATGACATTTGTCATCCTGAGCTTGTCGAAGGATGGCAAAGAGGGGTGAGGGGAGATTTTCTGAATAATGTCTATTCAATTATGAGAACCTTAATAAGTTTTGACAATACGAAATAAATCTGGAGGATAAAAAAGATGATTAGGAAGATGACCAAGAAAAGGATAATCCTGATGGTGATTCTAATATTCACTGTTGCCTCAGCAGGTATTCTTATCGGGAGATGGACTATAAGCAGTGTTGGTGCGGAGGTGGAAGGATATGAGGAACTGAAGGTCTTTACGGAGACCCTCTCCATTGTTAGAAAGAATTATGTAGAGGATGTAAAACCAAAGGACCTGATATACGGTGCAATCAAGGGGATGCTTAGCTCTCTCGACCCTCATTCGGGTTTTATGACGCCCGAGATGTACAAGGAGATGCAGGTAGACACAAAAGGAGAATTTGGAGGTATCGGTATACAGATAGGAATAAAAGAAGGGATGTTGATAGTGATAGCCCCGATAGAGGATACCCCTGCTCACAAGGCTGGCATAAAGGCGGGTGATCATATAATTAAGGTAAACAATGAATTTACAAAAAACATGAGTCTTCATGACGCTGTCAGTAAAATGAGGGGAACTCCAGGAACGTCTGTCAAAATAACAATACTCAGGGAGGGATGGAAAGAGACGAAGGATTTTACTATAGTGAGAGAAATAATAAAGATAAAGAGTGTGAAGTCAAAGTTTTTAGAAGATGGTATAGGGTATATAAAGATAAACCAGTTTCAGGAGCAGACAGCAAGTGATCTTTCTAATGCGATGGAGAAACTGATGCATGAAAACATAACTGCGCTTATAATCGACCTCAGAAACAATCCAGGAGGACTACTTAACAGCGCAATTGATGTAGCGAGTCAGTTCTTGCCGCCGGGTAAATTAGTAGTATATATAAAAGACAAAAAGGGTGAAAGACAGGAGTATCAAAGCGGCAGGACTAAGTCGGATTATACCATGCCGATGATTGTCCTGGTTAATCAGGGTAGTGCAAGTGCCTCAGAGATTGTTGCCGGTGCATTAAAAGACTGGAACAGGGCTGTCATTATCGGCACACAGACCTTTGGAAAGGGATCTGTACAATCAGTAGTTCCATTGAGTGATGGTTCGGCCTTGAGGCTTACAACGGCGAGGTATTACACCCCGAAGGGCATATCAATACAGGCAACTGGAATTACACCAGATATCATAGTTAAAGCTGAAATTAAAAAAGGGAAAAAGGGACATCCTGCAGTAAGGGAAAAAGACCTCGAGAGACATCTGGAGAATAGTGAGATAGAAGAAAAACCGGAAGAGCCTGAGGAAATAGTACCCGTTGAGATTGAAGAAGAGGAAGATATACAACTTCAAAGGGCTATAGACCTTTTGAAGACCTGGAGGATCTTTAAGGAATTGCCGAAGGCATCGTAAAGACAGTAAACAGCCGATAGTCATTATGTAATAAAAGACAAAAGAAAGTTGTCATTGCTTCAAAATGGGTAATTTTCTCATTATAATTGGTTGTCTGTCCATAAAGTCAGACTTTTTGTCATTCCTGCGGAGGCAGGAATCCAGAATTTTCAATGCCTTCTAAATGCCGGATCAAGTCCGGCATGACGGCATAGCTGACTTTATATACAGACTCTAATTGGTATTGTATTTGCGGTCCTCTAAGCAACATTAAAAGGCTATATAGTGTTGAAACTGCTGATATTATTCGGTAATTTGACAATGTTTATATAAGTATTTATAGTATTTGTAATTTTAGAATTTTTGGAGGACTTAGCCTTGGCATTATTAATTATCCTCCTTATAGCTTTTGGCTTGATTCTCGGTTTTTTTACCAGAGAGCAGGCATTTAGAAAGCTGGGGAGAGTGTTAATAATGGCTGCCTTAACTCCCTTTTTTATTAGCTTCTTCAAAACATATCTTTCCCAGTTGCCTCTCCTCGAAAAAGTCTTATTTATTATTGTAATTGGTATAGTCGGCATCTTCATAATATTGCGATTAATTTTTGGCAAAGACGTACTCGCTAATATAGCAGGTAATTTTTTATATGATGGCCTGAAAGCTGTACTCGCATTTCCTTTTAAAATGATGGGAAGATTAATAAAAAATTATAAATAGAATGGGGCATTAAAGGAGAAAAGATGGGGAGCAAAAAGGTCTAATATTATAACCTTAATGATGTTAAAAAAAGAGGGGAAAAAGATGGTAGAGGCTTTAAATGGAATCCGTTCTGGCCATTTCGTAAACCGCAGCAATTAGATCCACCCCTTGATCAAGAAGAACCGAATGCATTTGAGGCGGACCTTATTGATAGAGCCGATGAAAACCTATCAAGAATAATTCGTGAATGGGCAGATGCTGATAAGGTGCTTCAAAAAAATTGTGAACATGCAGAAATTAACTATAAAAATGCGAAATTAGAAGGGGCAAGAGTAAATAAAGATATACAAGATATTTTGGAACGGTATGAGATTGCTAAAAAGACTTTAAATAACCTCCCACATCCTCATATATCCTCAACATTATTTTTGATAATTTTTTTAATTATCACGATTGCAGAAATTGCTTTCAATGGATTGGTATTTAGGGTTTTTGGTCAAAGTCAATTACATACTCTTATTATGGCTATAGGTATTATGGTCGCATTACCATGGCTATCGGATTTTATAGGAAGAAAATTACGTATGGAGAATAAGTCAAATACAACAATAATGTTAATGATAATTGCTACAGTAGTCGTTTTTTCTGGCCTTCTTGTAATAGCAATTTTAAGAGAAAAATTCTTTGAGGCCAACAAAATTATTGAGGCATTAGGAATACAATGGGATGCAAACAGTATTGTTATAACATTTCTCATAGTGAATATTGTTTTATTTGCTTCAATTGTAATTTTATCTTATGAAGCTGGACATAAAAATCCTTCTGCGTTTAAGAGTGCAAAAAAAGAATTAGATGAAGCTGAAAGAGTACTTAAAGAAAAAACTGGAGATATTGACGAGTCTGCTAAAAAACTTATTAATGCAAAGTTAGCTTTCAGCACAGCACATTCAGAAAGGATACATAAATTTGAAGATATTCAATATAAAGCTGAAGAAGAAAAAGATGGGTGGGCAGGATATGTCCGGGTGTATAGAGCCTCAAATATGGACGCAAGAGCTGACAAGACTTTGCCGAAGTCTTTTAAGAGAGATCCGGAGGAATTAATTAAGATCCCGGATGTCTTAAAACAGCTTGATTGTAGCAAGTGTTGTTATGCTGAGGTGAAAACAGAGGACGAAAAATGAAACGATTCCTTTTATTATTCATTGCAGTATTAATTTCTTTAAATTTCATGACATGTGAAAAAATAAAGAGTAAAGAAGAGAAGAAACCTCAAAAAACCATAGTAGTCTTATTTGATTTGTCAGAAAGTACAAGAAATTTAAAAAAAGTATATTCTGACAGCTTTAAAACAATTTTATCTTCAATAGGACATGGAGATGTTATTGTTGCAGCAAAAATCACAAATTCATCCATTTCTGAGCCAGAGATACCTATAAAAAAAGAATTCCCAGAGTTTGTGCCGACCGATAAGATGGGTAACCGTACAGATAATCCTATTTTGGTGGAGAAGTCTTTGAAAGAGGCAAATAAAAAACTTGCAGATGAGAAAGCAAGATTGGAAAAAATTTCAAATGATATTCTACTTGTAAAAGAAGACATTTATAGAAAAATATTGAATACAGATATTGTGAGTTCGCTGCATGTTGCAGAAAAGATATTTAAAAACTATAAGCGTAATCATACTATTCTTGTAATATTTTCCGACATGATCGAAGATTCAAAGGAATACAATTTTGAAAAAGAAAATTTAACAGATAAGAGAATCGAAGATATTATCAAAAAAGAAAAATTAAGGAATAGAATACCTGATCTTCAAGGAGTAAAAATATATGTTGTTGCTGCCGGAACAAAGGAAAGTAATAAATTTTTTGCAATTCAGAATTTCTGGCTCAGATACTTCAAAGAATGCGGGGCTGATCTCTCTAAGGAAAGATACGGGAGTGCTTTATTGAATTTTAATGAATGATACAGATGAGAAAACTATATATCGGGAACGACCGTCATGGTTAAATTATTATGTGTTGTATATCATGGGATTCATTATTTCTGGCATTACTCTTAAAGCAGGTGAGATAGGTGGAGGTCTTATTATTTTACTGATTACTGGCTTGTTAGCGGCAATATTCAGATTCAGATATTTATTTATTGTCACTAATGATAGAATTATGGTACGTGTTGGATTAATTGCCAGGAATACAACCGAAATGCGGATAAGACATATCAGAACCATGATGGCAAAGCAGAATATAGTTGAAAGATTGCTCGGGATTGGAACACTCATAACAATATCGGCAGCCGAAGGTGAAGCAGCAGTTGTATTTAAAGGGATAAGAGATCCTCAGGGCGTGAATGAGAAGATTAGAGGTGTTTGTGGATAAAAAACGAAGTATTCAATATTGGATTGAATCCGCTGAAGACGACTGGAGAGTTTCAACCCATCTTTTTGAAAAAGGCGATTACTCCTACTCGTTATTTTTTGGACATCTGACCATCGAAAAGATTCTTAAGGCAATCTATGTTGATAGACTAAATGAAAATCCACCTTATACACACCGGCTTGTCTATTTAGCAGAAAGACTATCACTCGATTTGACAGAAGAACAATTGGGACTCCTTGAGACGATCACTGATTTCAATATAGAAGCAAGGTATCCGGATGAAAAGTTTTCTTTTAAAAAAAGATGCACAAAGGACTTTACTGAAAAATATTTAAAAAAGATAGAAGAGATCAGAAAATGGCTATTGGAACAGATTCAATAATTGATGCTGTCAGAAGATACATAGACGAACTGGAAAAAAATCAAATACATATACAGGAAGCAGTTATCTTTGGTTCCTATGCTAAAGGAATAGCAAGACCTGAGAGCGATATAGATGTCGCATTAATTTCCGATGCCTTTACAGGAGACAGGTTTGAAGATCGGAGAAGGATAGTCCCACTCAGACGGAAAATCGACAGCAGGATAGAACCCATCCCCTTCAAACCAGAAGATTTCGATAATGGCGGAACACTGGCTGAAGAAATAAAAAAGACAGGAGTAATAATACTGAAAAGATAATATGAGATTGAGTTTTTTAAAAAAGAGAGTCGCAGGATGATAAAGTGTCATTCCGAACCTTGAAAGTGTCATTTCTAAACCATGCCCTGAATCAAGTTCAGGGTCTCTGATTTCAGAATCTCTTCAGGCCAGGGTTCAGGATGACGATACCAGAACAAGTTTAGAGTAAAGATGGTTTTGTAATTGCAGATGGTGGTTTTTATGCTATAAATGGAGCAGCGGTTGTTCTTAAGGGGCTAAGGATTTGTATGGAAAAGAGAAAAAGAATTAATGGTCAAGTAATATTATGAATTGGGAATATCTTATATCTCTTGATATTGGTAGCATTCACAACTATATTTTTGGCACTAACAGGCTCCGAGAGATAAGGGGCGCCAGTAGTCTTCTTAATAAGCTTAATAGTGAAATTCCTTTAAATGAGATTAAAAGTGGTAAATATGGTAATGAAAACAAAGACTGGAGGTATTTGATCGCAGGTGGCGGTAACATAAAGGTACTTTTTAGCGATGAGAGTAAGGCAGAGGAATACAAGAATTTTCTAACAGAGTCTTTCAGAAAGGAAGCACCAGGGACAAAGATTGCTATTATCCTTAGTAAGAGAAATGGAGAATCTGAACAACAATGGCTTAAAAGATCTGAGAAGGAATTGCAGATTGCAAAATATGCGAGACATGAAAAAGGGCAGATTGTCACAAATGGTTTCTTTAAAGTTTGCCAAGCATGCGGTTTATATCCTGCTGAATATGAGGACCTGCGTCCAGAAGGGATGCGCTATATATGTAAGACCTGCGATCTAAAGGTAAATGAATCAAGAAACTATGTCACAACAGAACTTTACAAGAGACTGACAAAAGAAATCGGTTTTACCCCAGAGTTTCCATCCGAGTTTAATGAAATAGGTCAAGTGTCAGATCCAGAAGGGTATATTGGCTTTATCTATGCAGATGGAAACAGGATGGGAGAGTATTTAGCTAATAAAATTAATAGCTTTGATGCGCTTGCAAGTTTTAGTAATGATATAAAAGAAGCAACTTTTGATGCTACTGTTACAGCGATAAAAACTCACTTTGGTGACAAATTCATCCCAATCCAGATGATTCTATCAGGTGGTGATGACCTGATTCTAGCTCTTCCTGCGCATAAGGCAATGGATATTGCAATAGATTTCTGTGAAGAATTCAATAGTAGATTAAAATCTCGTGGAATTTCTACCTCTGCTTCAATTGTTATTTGCCATGATAGTCTACCAATAAAAAATGTTTTAAATGCCGCAGACTCTCTTCTTAAAAATGCTAAGGCAGAAAGCAGGAAGAAGGATGGTGGCAGTTTTATAGATTTTATCGTTGTAACAGGTTCAGCATTAGAAGACCCAGTCTCAAAAAGAAAAAGAGAATTAGAGCGTAACGATATAGGAACTCACAATATTACAAAAAGACCTTATTCTATTGATGATTTTAAAAAACTGATTGATGCTATCAGAGAGTTTCAACTATCAGATTTCCCGAACAATAAACTAAAAGCACTGTATACATATTTATTCAAGGGGCATTACCAGTCTATTCTTGATGCCTGTTATATAAAGACAAGGCTTAAAGATGAGCACAAAGGACTAATAAACAAATTCGGACTTACAATGTTTCCATGGGAGGAAGTATCCACACTAAAATATACAACTCCCTTTGGAGATATTGTGGAGCTTTACGAATTTATACATTAGCCTGGATTCCCATGTTAGTTTTTTGACCTAACACCATGCTATCCAAAAATAAAACGAAGTATTTTATTCCCTAACCAAGGTATAGGGGTTTCAATTTCTTCAAAACCAGCAGCTTTAAGCAA
>JBFLZS010000084.1:0-12804 GCA_040756135.1 Nitrospirota bacterium | reverse complement strand
ACTTTCGCAGTTGTAATTCAGTCGTCATTCCGTGCTTGACACGGAATCCAGTCGTTTATTTGCCTCTGGATTCCTGCTTTCGCAGGAATGACAAGACCACGTCAGCATTAGTCCTGCGAAAGTTGTATTATAACTTATAAATGAGCCTATTGCACAAATCCTATCATGGGCATGATAAAAAATATTTGCGCAAAGGGAAATATGATGGGATGGGGAAACAATGATAAAATATAGGCCATTGATTTTGGAGAAAGGACTCATAGCTCTCATTGATAGTAAACGCTTTTAGCTTTTAGGGAATTAGACAGAAAGTCGAGTTTTAAGTTGTAATAGTAAGCTTTTAGTAATTTATCTCTGTTGTTATGAAGAAAAATATACCCGTAACAAAAGTATCAGGCTTCTTGGGACGGTTTTTCACAAAATCCCTATTGGAGTCGAATTCTGATGTTGCATACGCTCCTGTCCGTTCCAGAGTAGAATGGATTGACAATGCTAAAGCAATTGGAATAGTTTTAGTTTATTACGGTCATTTTTTACAGAGCTTCAATTCGTTCTTCTTGACCAAAAAAGACCTTTTGTTTTTACAGTTTCGATTTATTTATTCCTTTCATATGCCTCTTTTCTTGATCCTTTCAGGATATATTACAGCGGGCAAGATAATTAATATGAATAATTTTTTGATTCCAAGAATTTATTCTAGATTAGTTCAGCTAATATTCTTAAATTTATTGATTATGCCATGTTATTATCTTTTTGCCCAGCAGTATTTTTGGTTGGTAATAATCAACGAGTTTATAACGAAACTAATTCTGGGATTGCCTAACATTAATTACCCGACATGGTTCCTCGTATTTATCTTGATTGTCGAGATATATTATTTTCTTGGAGTAAACCTCATCATAAAGTCTAATTCGAGCATTATTTTAATTTTATCAATTATTATTTTTGGTTTAATAGGATTTTTCTTGAGTAACAGGGTGTTTATTGAAAAAAACGTTTACTTTGTCTCTAAAATATTGGTACCTCGATGAAGCTTTAGTCGGTCTGTCATTTTATCTTTTCGGCGTCTTGCTGTATAAATTGAAGGTCTTCAAAAAATCCAGAAGTAATTATTTCTATGCTGGGTGGTTTATTGTTTGCTTTGTTTTGCTATCACTGCTATTCAATCAGAATCAGCCATCAAATTACTGGAGGTGTGTAAGCATAAATGAGGCTCTCAATGGGAATCCTCTTCTTTTCTATTTAAATGCGATTTCAGGTACGATAATGGTTATTAGCTTATCAAAAATAATTAGACCTCTGCCCCTGATTACTTACATAGGTAGGAATTCTCTAATGTTTATGGGCATTAATGGTCTTTTTCTTCGGTTTTTAAATTACTTTATAATAAAAGTAACTTTTATCAACTTGCCATTTTCTAACCTTACTTTTGTGTTGTCGTGTGTCTTTGGAGCGTTTCTTGGAATCTCACTCAGTTTCCCACTGACGTATATAATAAGCAAGGTTCCATTCTTAATTGGGAAGTATCCCCTACCAATCAGGCAATCCACCTAAAATAACTTAAACACCATGCTTTTGTGGCACTATGTATACTTATAAGACATTAAGAGCAAATGGGAGTGAGGTTATCACCCCTGAGATTTCACATTATAGCAGACACACATCTTATTAAGGGTCTCAAAATTGAATTTATATAAATCAGAAAATCTCCCCTTGCCCCTCTTTGCCAAAGAGGGGTATAAATCCTCCCTTTGGTAAAGGGAGGTTAGGAGGGATTTTATAAATAATGTTGTCATTATTTTAAGACTGTTAATAAATAGAAAAAAATCACTGAGTTGTAATATAATACGGCTTATTCTATTTGAGATATTATAAGGTACTAAAGGAGGGATGATGGTTAAGATTTACTATGATAAAGATGCAGATAAAAATGTTCTTAAGGGTAAAAAGATTGCTGTAATAGGCTATGGAAGTCAGGGCCATGCCCATATTAATAATCTAAAAGAAAGCGGTATGGATGTGGTGGTAGGCGAAATAAGAGGCCCAAATTGGGAAAAGGCAGTAAAAGCTGGTTTTAGGGTTATGACGGCTTCAGAGGCTGCTAAAAAGGCTGATATAATAATGATGCTCGTCCCTGATGAGTATATGGCGGATGTATACAGAACAGAAATAGCACCTAATATCAAGAAAGGGGTTTATCTGGGATTTGCACATGGCTTCAATATCCATTTCGGACAGATAGTGCCTCCATCAGATGTGAATGTCTTTATGGTTGCACCAAAGGGGCCAGGCCACCTTGTCAGGTCTGAATATTTAAAGGGTAGCGGTGTACCATGCCTGATAGCAATACAGCAGGACCCTTCAAAGAATACAAAAAAAGTCGCTCTTGCATATGCATCTTCAATTGGCGGCGCAAGGGCGGGTGTTATAGAGACGACCTTCAGGGAAGAGACCGAGACAGACTTATTCGGCGAACAGGTCGTTCTCTGTGGTGGTCTTACATCCCTTATACTGGCAAGTTATGAGACCCTTATTGAGGCTGGTTATTCGCCAGAAATGGCATACTTTGAATGTCTCCATGAGGTAAAGCTGATTGTTGATCTTATATACGAGGGTGGGATCTCCACCATGAGATACTCTATAAGCAATACCGCACAGTATGGAGACCTCACTCGGGGGCCGAGGATTATAACAGAAGAAACCAAGAGAGAGATGAGGAAGATACTGCAAGAGATACAATCCGGTCAGTTTGCAAAGGAGTGGATTCTGGAATGCAGGGCAAACAAACCTGTATTCAATGCCCTTACAAAAAAGGGTGAGGAACATCCCATAGAGGAGGTGGGTGCAAGGCTGAGGGCTATGATGCCATGGCTTAAAAAAGGAAAACTCGTAGATAAAACAAAGGCGTGATCAAGTTCGCCCCTGAGGGTTATCCTTTTATTCTTGGTTCCCTTGTAATTACTGTTATATTTTCAATATTTTTGTTCTGGAAATGGGAACCGGAAAGTTATACTTCTTACATCTTACTCCTTGTTTTTTGCTTTTCATTTGCATTGACAATCTTTATGGCCTTCTTCTTCAGGGACCCTGAAAGAAAAATACCAACGGGTGAAGGCATTTTTGTTTCGCCTGCAGATGGGAAGGTAATACTTATAAAAGATGCATATGAGAAGGATTATCTGAAGACTGATGCAAAAGAGATAAGTGTATTCATGTCACCTCTTGATGTACATGTAAATCGTTCCCCGTGTGATGGTAAGGTGAGCGTTGTAAAATATTCACCGGGCAGATTTATGGCAGCATATAAAGATGAATCATCAATCAAAAATGAAAATATTGTTATGATTATTGATGGGAAAGATGGAAGGGTGCTTGTAAGACAGGTGGCAGGTTTTATTGCAAGAAGGGCTGTATGCAGGGTGAAGGCAGGCGATATACTGGGGCGCGGACAGAAATATGGAATTATAAAATTCGGTTCAAGACTTGATGTGTATCTGCCGAAAGATGCAAAGATTATGGTTAAGTTAGGTGATAAGGTGAAGGCTGGAGAAACAGTGATAGGGGGATATAATTAAGTTTAATGAGAAAAGGGATATACATACTTCCCAACACCCTGACGTTATGCGGGATGTTCCTGGGGTTTTTTTCAATACTTGCATCGCTCAAGGGTAATTATGTTCATGCTGCATGGGCTATACTTATAGCAAACATATTTGATGGCCTTGATGGTTGGGTTGCACGTCTTACACATAGTACCACAAGGTTTGGTATAGAACTGGACTCTCTCTCAGACCTTGTTGCCTTTGGTGTCGCACCAGCAGTGATGCTTTACAAGTGGGCCCTTATACCATTTGGCCGGGTTGGATGGGCGGCTGCATTTTTGTTTGTGGCCTGTGGTGCCCTGAGGCTTGCCAGGTATAATGTTCAGATGGGCTCGACAGAATCCAGATCATTTACAGGTATGCCTATCCCTGGTGCTGCAACGATTGTTGCAACACTTGTAATCTTTTATCATGAAATATGGGGAACCATGCCAGCCAGAAATTATTTTATTCTGATATTCACTTTTTCCCTTGCAGTGCTTATGGTCAGCACGTTAAGGTACCATGGCGTAAAGGAGCTGGATTTCAGCAAAAGGAAGCCGTTCTGGATCTTAGTCGCAATAGTTATAGCCCTTGCGATTATAGTTACACATCCTCCGATTGCGCTCTTTATTTTTGCAATGATTTATCTGATTAGCGGTATAATTGAAAATATAGTTCTCTACTACAGAAAGAGAAAGCAGATAAGCAAGGTAGGTGATACACAATGAGGATAATAAAGATATTTGATACCACACTTCGTGATGGTGAGCAGTCACCAGGTGCATCCATGAATGTTGAGGAGAAGTTAACACTTGCAAAGCAGCTTTCACGGCTCGGCGTTGATATTATCGAGGCTGGATTTGCATTCAGTTCACCTGGTGATTTTGAGGCAATAAAGACCATAGGCAATGAGGTTGAAGGCCCGATTATATGCAGTCTTGCAAGGGCACGGGAAGATGATATAAAGAGCGCATGGGAGGCTATAAGGGACGCCCCTAAAAGAAGGATTCACACATTTCATTCAACATCTGATATCCACCTTAAATATCAATTTCGCGTTAGCAGAGAAGAGGCATTGAAGAGGTCTGTTGAAATGGTCAAGCTTGCAAAGAGTTTTGTCGATGATGTGGAGTTTTCTCCTATGGATGCAACCAGGACTGATATTAATTACCTGTGTGAGGTTGTAGAAGCTATAATAGAGGCAGGTGCTTCAACAGTAAATATTCCGGATACAGTTGGATATAGCATACCTGTTGAATTCGGATCAATGATAAAAACGATCCATAACAGAGTCAAGAATATTGATAAGGCAGTGATATCGGTACACTGTCATAATGATCTCGGACTTGCAGTGGCAAATTCCTTATCAGCTATATTAAATGGCGCCGGACAGATTGAATGTACGATTAATGGTATCGGAGAGCGTGCAGGTAACTGTTCATTAGAAGAGGTTGTAATGTCCCTGAGGACAAGGCGAGATATTTTTGATGCTGATACGAATATAAATACAGAAGAGATAATGAGAACAAGCAAACTTGTGACAAAGATAACCGGTATTTCTGTGCAGCCAAACAAGGCGATCGTAGGAGCTAATGCATTTGCACATGAATCAGGGATTCATCAGGATGGACTTCTTAAGGAGAAGTTAACATATGAGATTATTAAACCTGAGAGTATAGGCCTTCATGCTGCAAAGCTCGTTCTTGGAAAGCATTCAGGACGTCATGCATTTAAGACAAGGCTCAAGGAACTCGGATATGTTCTTAATGATGAAGAATTGAATAATGCTTTCGGGCGTTTTAAAAAACTTGCTGACCAAAAGAAAGACATATTTGATGAAGATATAGAGGCATTGATATCAGAAGAGGTTATAAAGGCCCCCGAGTTTTATAGCCTTGTTGATTTATATATTGTAAGTGGTATTAATCAAAAGCCTACAGCATCAGTCAAACTCAAGGTTGGAGAGGATATAATGGATAGGATGGAGCATGGTGACGGACCTGTAGATGCTACGTACAAAGCTATTGCCTCGATAACAAATACAAAGAGTAACCTCCTGAAATTCGAGGTAAAGAGCATTACAGGTGGTACTGATGCGCTAGGAGAGGTTATGGTCTCACTTGAGGAAGGAGGAAGGACTGTAAGAGGAAGTGGTGCTGATACAGATATAATAGTTGCCTCAGCAAAGGCATATATTAATGCGTTGAATAAATTGGCAGTGAGGAAGAGGTAGTAAGTTGTTTAAAATTTGTTTCCATGAAAAAAGAGCTTGTAAAGATAATTGAAGATTCACTTAAAGCACTTGGTATGGAAACAATCCCTTCTATTGAAGTAGAAGTACCCCCACACGATTCCCTGGGTGATTTGGCAACACCTGTATCAATGTCTCTCGCAACAATACTAAAAAAACCTCCGAGAAAGATAGCAGAAGAGCTTGTAGGTGCTATTAAAGATAAATCTTACTTTGAGAAAATAGATGTTGCAGGTCCTGGATTCATCAATTTTACATTCTCAAAAAAATATCTGTATGCGGAGTTAAAAAAATTGATTGAGTATAAAGGCAGGTTTTTGAGAGAAGATATTGGGAAGGGCAAAAAGGTTCAGATTGAATTCATCAGTGCAAACCCCACAGGCCCGCTCCATTTAGGACATGGAAGGGGTGGTGCAACAGGTGAGGCACTCTCGAATCTTCTTAAAGCTGCCGGTTATGAGGTTGAGCGTGAATATTATATAAACGATGCCGGGAAACAGGTAAAACTCCTTGGTCTATCAGTGTTTGCCCGCTATCAGCAATTACTCGGTATAAAATATCCGTTCCCGGAGGAAGGTTACAGAGGTGGATATATAGAAGATATTGCAAATGAAATAATTGAAGACGAGGGTGAGAAATATCTTGAGGCAAATTTTGATAAAGTATCAGATTTTTTTATTGATTATTCTTATAAGAAAATACTATCCGGCATAAAAAATGATTTAAAAGATTTCAGTATCACCTTTGATACATGGCAGAGTGAAAGGGATCTCTATAAAAATAAAGATGTGGAAAAGTCTGTACAAGACCTTAAGACCAGAGGTTTTATATACGAAAAAGACGGGGCCATATGGTTTAAATCAACTGTCTTTGGAGATGACAAAGATAGGGTTATAATCAAACAGGATGGAGAATATACGTATTTCACTTCTGATATAGCGTATCACCGGAAAAAAGTTGAAAAGGGATATGATGAAATAATTGATATATGGGGTGCGGATCATCATGGATATATTCAGCGTATTCAGGCTGTCATCGAGGCATTTGGCTACCATAAAGAAAAATTGAAGGTTTTACTTGTGCAGATGGTTACACTGCTGAGAGGCGGGAAGCCTGTCCAGATGTCAAAAAGGGCGGGTGAGTTTGTGACATTGAGAGAGGTTTTAGATGAGGTCGGCCCGGATACAACAAAATTTTTTTTCCTTACAAGACGGCCTGACAGCCACCTTGAGTTTGACCTTGAGGTTGCAAAGGCCCAGTCATCAGAAAACCCTGTTTTTTATGTGCAATATGCAAATGCAAGGATAAACAGCATATTTGTACATGCAAAAGAAAAAGGGGTCAACACAGACATGCTCTATGATACAGACCTCAAGCTATTGTCTGCTAATGAGGAGTTCAGGATAATCAGAAAACTCCTTATATATCCGATGATATTTGAAGGAGCTGTCAATGCCCATGAGCCGCACAGGATTACATTCTACCTGCAGGAACTTTCGGGCATGTTCCATCCTTATTACAATAAATACAGGGTTGTAAGTGAGGATATAGAATTAACTAATGCAAGACTTGCATTATGTGAGGCTATAAGAGTTGTGCTCAAGGATGGCCTTGAGATACTCGGTCTAAGTGCTCCTGAAAAGATGTAAAGTTTTTTTCTGATGTGTATGTCACGGAATCGTATCTATCGAGGCAAATTTTGGTTCATGAAGAGGAATTAATATATCAGCCATATCTCTTACCTTCAGCATTATATCGTATGCCCCGTATGCATTTACAAGCGTTCCCGGTGGAATTATTTCCATCTCAAGTGCTTTTATCTTTAAAGGAGGATTAAAGTTTTCCATAATAACGCAGAATCCTGTTATGGCAGCTTTCCCCGCATCTGTATTAATGAGTACCGTAAGTCCTCCCCTTGTATGTGCAGGCGTATGGATAACGTTAATGCCGGGAAGGATTTCCTGATCACCTGTTACCTTTATTATCTGGCCGTTTTTCTCTATATCCAGGATATAGTCTTCCATGTATCGGAAATCCAGAGGATGCTGATTATGTATCTGTTCTAACTCTTTTTCATGCACATAGAAGGCTGCATTTATACATTTAAAATCATTTTCACAGTGGTCATTATGTAGATGGGTGTGAATAACAATATCTATGTCCCTAGGCGAAAGCCCCCACCTGTTTAATCCTTCCTCAAATGTATAAATCTTTCCTCCGATCGCACTTTCTCTCTCTTTAGACAGTAAAGGCGCCCTTTCTCCTGTGTCAATAAGTATCTTCTTGTCGCTTCCTTCTATATACCAGCAATATATAGGGATTGTATAGGGTTTTCCATAGTCACACTGGTAAGTCATCATGCCTTTATCAAATGCCTTAGTTCCCATGACAATAGGGTGTATTTTATAGTGATTACTATTATTCATAACTCCCAAATTATAAAATATTTAAATTACAGTCAGTAAACATTTAAAAAATGATCGATGTCTCTTGTTAATAATCCTTTGAGGCTGTCATCCCTTTTCCTCAGTTACATGCTCTGGACCCGTAATTTCAGAATCGTGTTTCATGCTGACATCTTTCTTGAAACGTCTCTGCCTTTTTTCTTCCTGTTTTTTCTGACGCAACAATTCTTTTTTCCTCTTCTCACTCTTATATGCGCCTGCACGTTTTGCCAAAACCGGCCCTCCTTCAGTTATTCATAACTACTTTGCCTGTTTTGCATCCTCTGCTTTGCGTACTTTACTCTTCTCCTCTGCGCCTGCCTCTGTTTACTTTTTAACTTCACAGAAGGTTTCTCATAGAAACGCCTTTTCTTGAGCTCTCCCATAAGGCCGTCCCTCTGAAGTTTTCGTTTAAGAAGTTTTAAAGCATTTTCTATATCATTGCTATTTACCCTTATCTCCAACCACGTTCCCTTCCTCTCCCGTATGAACTGCTCTGCCTTCGAGTGCCGCCTGTTCTGCTTCTGCTGCTGGCTTGAGGCCTGGCCTCATTGACGACGATACTTCTGCCCATAAGTGGAGTACCGTTGAGAGAGGAGATAGCCTCATCGGCATCCGCATCAAAGGTCATCTCAACGAATCCAAACCCCTTTGAACGCCCTGTCTCGTCTGTAACTATCCTCACGGACTGAACCTTTCCGATTGCAGCAAACACCTCTCTCAAGGAATTTTCATCAACTTGATAAGGGAGGTTCCCTACATAAACCTTTTTTGACATCTTCCTTTTTCCTCCTTAGAAGTGCGTAAAGCACACTATATATTTACCCTGCTTTAAAATTATGAATCTTACCATTAGTTAAACCCGAATTACGAAAGCCTCTCAAGATGTTATTGCGAGGAGTGAAGCGACGTGGCAATCTTGTCACTTTAAAAGAGATTCCTCGCTTCGCTCGGAATGACATATTATGAGCATTTTATGTATACCCTTTCGTAATCCGGGTTAAAGTCAAAGAGGTAATGTCATAGGAAAACCGCCAGATATTTTGCGGTTTTTATATAACAAAATACTCTGTTAGCTTCTGAGAAAGTATCACATTATTATGTGTAAAAGTCAAGTCAAGTACTTGACCCTGTATCAGCGATGCGGGAAGAGTGAGGAAGCGCATGCGGCGATGAAGAACGATTTAGCAGGTGGGCAGTTTCCCTCCGGGGATTTTGGAGAAAATGCTGCATGGTGGTGGATCATGGTTTTTTGACTATGCTTGACAAAAAAAAGTTACTCTGGTAGCATACCTACTTGTTGTAGAATCCACTTTTTAAAAAGTTTATCTATGGAGGTTATGTGCCTACTATAGCACAGTTAGTAAAATATGGGCGTGAAAAGGTCAAGAGGAAGACCAAAAGTCCTGCATTAAGAATGTGTCCCCAGAAGAGGGGAGTATGTGTAAGAGTTTATACAACAACGCCCAAGAAACCTAACTCTGCACTGAGGAAGGTTGCAAGGGTAAGGCTTATGAATGCAATGGAGGTCACAGCATATATACCCGGAGTAGGTCATAATCTTCAGGAACATTCTATAGTGATGATAAGAGGAGGTAGAGTGAAAGACCTTCCCGGGGTTAGGTATCACATCATCAGGGGTACCCTGGATTCCATGGGAGTTGCAGACAGGCGACGGGGAAGGTCGAAGTATGGGGCCAAGAGGCCAAAATAAGAGAGTCATAAATGCCAAGAAGAAGAGTAATAGAAAGAAGAGAGATTTTATCTGACCCGAAATACAACAGCAAAATTGTGAGCAAATTTGTCAATGCAATGATGGAGAGCGGCAAGAAATCCACAGCAGAGAGAATTTGCTATGGTGCATTTGATGTTTTAAAGAAGAAAACAGGGAGTGACCCGCTTAAGGTATTCAAGACAGCGCTTGAAAATGTAAAGCCGGTTGTAGAGGTTAAGCCGAGAAGGGTTGGCGGTGCAACGTATCAGGTACCGGTAGAAATAAGACCACATAGACGTATGGCTTTAGCCTTCAGGTGGATTATCAATTATTCGAGAGGCAGAAGTGAAAAGACTATGCAGGAAAGGTTGGCAGGAGAATTACTGGATGCTTTTAACAATACAGGGTCTTCTATCAAAAAGAAAGAAGATACCCACAAAATGGCCGAGGCTAATAAGGCCTTTGCCCATTATAGATGGTAGGAATAATAGAGGAGAGGGCACTTGTCAAGGTTTCAATTAGAGAAGACACGCAATATCGGTATTATGGCACATATAGATGCAGGGAAAACCACAACCACCGAACGAATCCTCTATTATACAGGGGTTACCTACAAGATAGGCGAAGTAGATGAAGGCACTGCTGTTATGGACTGGATGGTTCAGGAGCAGGAGAGGGGTATAACTATTACCTCTGCCGCTACCACATGTTTCTGGAAAGATTATAGGATTAATATCATAGACACCCCAGGCCACGTCGATTTTACTGTTGAAGTAGAAAGGTCTTTAAGGGTACTCGATGGTGCTGTTGCCCTTTTTGATTCTGTTGCGGGTGTTGAACCTCAGTCAGAGACTGTCTGGAGACAGGCTAATAAATATGGAGTGCCGCGAATTGCATTTATGAATAAAATGGATAGAGTTGGTGCTGATTTTTTTATGAGTGTGAATAGTATGATGGAACGCCTCGATGCTAATCCTGTTCCCATTCAGATACCTATAGGGGCCGAGGATGAGTTCAGAGGACCTATAGACCTTGTCAGGATGAAGGCAGTATATTTTGATGACGAGACATTAGTTGCAAAATATACCGAGGGAGATATTCCAGATCAACTTATGCCTTATTCGCATGAATACAGGGAGAAGATGCTTGAGGCATTGGCTGATATTGATGAGAATATTATGGAAAAATTTCTGGGGAGAGAGGATATAAGCGTAGATGAGATAAAGGCAGCAATAAGGAAAGGAACTTTAGAGATGAGGCTTACGCCTGTTTTATGTGGATCCGCCTTTAAAAATAAAGGCGTTCAGCTTCTTTTAGATGCAATAGTTGATTATCTTCCTTCACCACTCGATATCCCACCCGTTACAGGAATAGCGCCAGATAATGGTTCTAAAATAATCAGGTATGCTAATGATAGCGAGCCATTTTCTGCCCTCGCATTTAAGGTGATGACAGACCCTTTCGTAGGGCAACTTACATTCATAAGGGTTTATTCTGGGGTATTGAATGCAGGCTCCTATATATATAACTCGACAAAAGATATAAACGAAAGAGTTGGAAGGTTGCTTAAAATGCATGCGAACAAGCGGGAGGAGATAAAAGAGGTATCTGCTGGTGATATTGCAGCGGTTGTTGGACTCAAAAATACACTTACAGGTGATACATTGTGCGAGGAAAAAAATCCCATTATACTTGAATCAATAGAGTTCCCGGAACCAGTCATGTCTGTCGCGATTGAGCCAAAGACAAAGGCCGACCAGGAGAAGCTTTCTCAGTCTTTATCTAAACTCGCTCAGGAAGATCCGTCATTTAAGGTATTTTTTAATGAGGAGACAGGCCAGACGATCATATCTGGTATGGGAGAGCTTCATCTTGAGATTATTGTAGATAGGCTACTCAGGGAGTTTAAAGTCAGCGCGAATGTTGGGAAACCCCAGGTTGCCTATAAGGAAACAATCAAAACAGTATCAAAGGCAGAGGGAAGGTTTATAAGACAGAGCGGGGGACGTGGACAATATGGTCATGTTTATATAAAGATTGAGCCATTAGAAACTGATAAGGGGTTCGAATTTGCTGACGAGATAGTCAGGGGTGTGATTCCAAAGGAATATGTCCCTGCAGTCGAGAAGGGAATAAGAGAGGCCATGGAAAGGGGAATTCTTGCAGGTTACCCTGTTGTTGACGTGAAAGCAACACTTTATGACGGCTCGTATCATGAGGTTGACTCTTCTGAGATGGCATTCAAGATCGCAGGATCCATGGCATTTAGAGAGGCTGCAAAGAAGGCTAAGCCCGTCCTTCTTGAGCCGATTATGAGTATAGAGGTAGTGATCCCGGAAGAGTATATGGGTGAGGTAATTGGAGATATTAGTTCCCGTCGGGGAAAGATTCAGAATATAGAGAGAAGGGGCAATGTTCAGGTAATAAAAGCACAGGCCCCGCTTTCAGAGATGTTTGGCTATGCTACTGGTTTAAGGTCAAAGACACAAGGCAGGGCTACATATACAATGCAATTTTCACATTACGACGAGGTTCCCAAAGTGGTCTCTGATAGAATTATAGCTGTGGTGAAAGGAGAATAAAGACAGTGATTAGTTGTTAGTTGTCAGTTGACAGTTTAAAAAAACTGATACTAAAAACTGACAACAGAAAACTGACACTGAAAACTGGCACTGAGCACTTATAAGAGGGAGGGATTATGGCAAAGGCTAAATTTGAGAGGGTAAAGCCTCATGCAAACGTTGGGACGATAGGTCATATAGACCATGGCAAGACTACACTCACATCAGCGATAACAAAGTATCTGGCCCT
>JBFLZS010000083.1:0-13032 GCA_040756135.1 Nitrospirota bacterium | reverse complement strand
GACACCCCATGCCTGGTCAGCCCATATAGCGCCGAATATAAGACCGCCTAATGTAAATATAGGGAACCCTATAGCAATACTCTTATAAGTAATTTCATCCAGTATTTCAGAACTGATGTTGAATTTTACTATGACTGTTTTAAGTATAGAGCCATATCTCCAGACAAGAAATATAATTATTATTGTTAATATCCAGCTCAAAATATTAATAATAGGGGAGGGATTAAGAAACGAAGCCTTGAACATATAACTTTTAATGAATTCCTCAGGTTTGACTGCAACCTTGAATGTGAGGAAGTCGATACCCATTGCAACAAAAACAACTATGAATATGCCGAAGGTTATTGTCCAGAATAGATAAGATGGTTCCCTTCTTTTCTCAGTTTTTATAATAAGGTACATGAGTCCTGTACTGAAAGAGAGTGCAAAAGCAGCATAAGCGATAAAACTCATTGTTACATGTGCAAGTAACCAATTGCTCTTCAGCGCAGGTACGAGTGGCTGGATTTCCTTTGATACGCCTGATATATCAATGAATGCTAATGCGATACCTGCAATCGGTGTAATAAATGCTCCGAATGAACGGTTCTTAAATTTAAACTCGATTATCAGATATCCTAAAATAAGGCACCATACAAAGAATATAAGTGATTCATAAAGATTTGTGAGAGGCGCTGACCTTAAAAAGCCCATCCCGCTTAAATCTGCGAATTCCTTCCATCTTAATATGATCGCTAATGTTTGTGAGATAAATCCTGTAATCGTTATTGTTGTTGCAGTTATCCCGATCTGTTTTTTCCTGAATGCAAGATAGGTAATATAGATTATCATGGCCAGTATATAAGCCATGGTTGATAATCCAAAGAAAAAGGAGCTGTTCATCTATTTTCCCCCTTCCAGTTTTTTCTGTATGAGAGAGATTATCTTGTCTATCTTTCTTTCGAATGCAGCCCTGTTTTTATTAGAGATCGCTCCGACAAGCACCCTCGTATTATTCTTGTCTTCGGTAATCCTGACCCATAATCTTCTGTGGCTCGTGAAAAAGGCTATAAAGAGACCGATGGATATTGTAATGCACCCGAAATATACGATCCAGACACCCGGGTCTTTTCTCACCTGCAATCCTGTGAACTCAACTCCCCAGTAGTCGATGAATTCCACCATGGGACCTTCCGGCATCTGCCATGTCTCTGGATACCTTTTCAGTATCCATCCTGAATACTTATGTTTTCCAGACTCTGAAAAGTCAACATAGACTGCAGGATTATTCATCTGATTTGAATATGTGAATACATGTCCTCCCTCATCGATTTCTAAGGCAGGACTGAAGTCAACAATCTTTCCCGATAAGTTGGTACCGGGTATCTGGAATGTATCTCCTAATCTCAAATTGAGATTGTATGGTTTTCCATCATTGGAAATTACCCTGAATATGAAGATGCCACTTCCGAGTCTTTCATTAATCAGACCATAATTTGCCTGATAGAATGTTATGCCTTCAAATGTAAGAGGGTCGTTGACTACTATCGATTTTTTCAGAACCTCCTGGCCATTTTTTATGACTGTAAGCCAGCTTTTATATTCCTTTGGCATGTCTGATCTGCCATAAAATTCAACATCAAAATTATCGCATCTTATCTCAAAGCCTAATGGCTTTGCCTGGTTTCTGTCTGTGTAAGCTACGTCCGAAACAGCGCCCTCTGGAAGGTTCAGGTGCCCTTTAAAACCGAAGAATATGCCTATTAAGGCGCCAACAAGTATTATAAGAATACTAAAGTGAGTTAAATATATCCCAAGCCTGCTGTAATTTCCTTTCTGAGAAAAGAACTGATAACCTTTCTCTTCTTTTGACTCTATATAATTAAAACCTGCTCTTTTTATTGCGCCTGTAATATCATTTTTAACCTTGTCAGGTTTCCCCTTTAATACAAGCTCTCTATTTATGGCAAATCTTTTTAACTGTTCTTCTTTCATCGGACCGATTGGTTCTCTGATTAACTTCCATATTCTCGGCAGCCTGTCAAGGGAACAGATGACAATGTTAACTGAAAACAGGATCAATAGGCCAACAAACCACCACGAATGGTACATATCCATGAAACCGAGCTTTTCAAATACCTTGTATAAACTCGGTGCGAGAGATTCACCGAAGAGCCTGGTTAATACCTGTATATTTTTGGCAGATTCAGCCCGTTGCTCTAAGATTGTTCCTATAATTGACGTAAGAGAGATCAAAGCGAAAATGACAATCGCGAGCCTTACAGAGGCAAAAAAGTCCCATATCTTATCTACAAATGTTTTGTTTTTACCTTGTTCCAATCTATAAACCCTCTCTAAACCTAAAATTTTAATATTTTTAGATAAATTAAGACAAGGACTTTAAAAGATTTATTAAGAGTCTCATAATTGAATGAACATTCTTTTGAAAATCTCCCCTTGCCCCTCTTTGCCAAAGAGGGGGATTATTCCTCCCTTTGGCAAAGGGAGGTTAGGAGGGATTTTTATGATAATTATGTACACATTATTATGAGACCATTAATATTTTAGACTCTCCAGAGCGCTTATAATATCAAGACCTGTAACCCTGTCTTCTTTTCCTCCATTGTATATTATACAGGTAGGCGTTTTATTAATTTTATCTTCCTTTAAATAACTACTGAAAACATCAAACGCAGGCTTTGCATCAAATGGTTTAAATCTTATACCTTTTTTATTAATAAATGCCTCTAATTTTTCGTTTTCGGTTATCTTTTCTTTTGCTGCTTCAAATAGAATAGCCCTTGCACGAAGGGCATGATTGAAATCTTTCTTCTCATTTAAGATATAAAGAAAATACCTTGCATATAAACTGGTCTGAGTATGTACAGGCGTATCAATAAACGTAATGTTTATGATGCCTTTTTTAACTAAATCGGTAATTACAGGTTCTAATTTTGGTTCTAATGCCTTACAGGGATTACAGAAATAATCAGTATATAATCTCACCTTTATCTGGCCATTGCCAAAGGATGGTAGAAGAATGTCCTCTGCATAAGCAGGGGTAGTTGAACCTTTGAATAAAACTAAAAACAGGATAAAACCAAGAACTACGGAGATGGTTATAAAAATCTTTTTAGTCCTTTCAAGGTTTAATAAAAATAAAAGGAAGATAATAGCACCAAAGGATAGACAGTAGTAACAGTAAACACCGTTATTCATTTGAAATCCTAAAAGGTATATTTCTGCCCCCATACCAAAAGATAGCAAATATAAAAAGATTAGATTCCTTTTCAGGAAATTAAAAAGAATCAGCATTCCCATATAAAATATTCCTAAGTAGTGAATGTCTGAACCAAAAATAGAACCATGTAAGTACGCGCATGATTCCTCGCAAATACCATATAACAAGGCAATAACGCTGCCTATAAAGGAAAATGTAATATTAATCCAGCGCTTATTATTTGTCAATATTCTCTTTATGAAAAGAAAAAGATTCATCATGGCCTAAGTATTTTTGGTTTATCCCTCCTGGCATTGACTATACAGAAGAAACCAAAAGGCTCATTAAATGGATTCCTCAACTGGTGAGGTGCGTCTGGCTGTATGTAAAGCGTATCAAGGAATCCAATTTTATAAGTCTTTTTATTGACAATACATGTTCCTTTACCTCTTACCCCTATTACGACATGTTCATGCTTATGCATCTCGAAACTGCTATATCCACCGGGAGCAATCTCAAAATACCTGAGATGAAATTTCGTTGTTTCTCCACGGCTACCAATTAATGTCTGTCTTATAATATCAGCCCAGTCTCTACCCGTAGGTTTATATCTTTCGGTCTTTATCCCCTGCCACATAAAGCTGCCCTTGTGTTTGTAGAATCTGCTTTTGTTTTCTTTAAACGTTTTCTTTTTATCTGAAAATCCCCCCAACCCCCCTTTACTAAAGGGGGGTGAGGGGGGATTATTTTCATTGTGTAATGAAGATTTTTTCTTTTTCCATTCACATGATATCAGAGTTTTTTTCTTTTCAGACAATTAAAGCCTCCCTATACTTATTAATAAGGTCATAAGTATGAAAACACTGAATTTATTTCAGCATCTAATAATTTCAATGTGGTATTAGACCCTGAATCAAGTTCAGGGTGACAGAAAAGCTTTTTCAAAGATATCATTTTTAATCAAAAACAATAACACTCTTCAATGAATCCCTTGCCTCTGCTGTCAACCTGAATGCCTCCGCTGTCGTCTCTATCGGGAACCTGTGTGTAACAAGCCTTTCAGCCCTTACAGTCCCTTCTTTAATTATTTCAAGTGCATCTATCGTGTCTGTCGGTCCGCAGGAGTAACTTGTGATAATGCTTATGTCCTTAAAGTATAACTCATTTGGGTTAATTGTTAGTCTCTCGTCAGGTTTGGCCGGAGCGAACATGAGCAAAGTGCCACCTGCCCTTATTGATGAAATGCCGTCCTTCATTGCTTCTACACTATTAGGGCATGCGATTACAAGTTCAGCCATATTACCTACGGTACTTTTATACAATGCTTCTTTGACTTTAACCCTTGAAACATCAATGATATCATCAAACCCAAGTGTTATGGCTCGTTCAAGCCTGTAAGGCACTCTATCTGCGCCGATTACCCTTCCCGCACCATATCTTTTTGCAACGATTCCATTGAGAATGCCCATGAAACCGAGGCCTATGACAAGCACTATGTCGCCATGCCTTATTTGAGCTCTTTTTAACCCTTTTATAACGCAGGCAAGAGGCTCCACGAGCGTGCCGTCCTCATAACTTAAGTTATCGGGTAGATTCAGTGTGTCGTTTTCAAGGTTTATCTCAGGAATGAGTATATACTCTGAAATCCCACCGGGTATTATCCTTGTATTTTTCCATGTTTCACAATGAACATAATCACCTCGTTTGCAAAATCTGCATGTAAGGCAGGGGGCATGGTGATGTACAAAGACCCTGTCACCAGGCCTAAAGGATGTTACTTTACTACCAATCTCAATTATTTCACCTGCTGGTTCATGTCCCAGAACCAATGGAGCTTTTTTCTCTATATACCACGGCATGACATCACCCGAGCATATCCCCGAGGCCTTTGTCTTTAGAAGTGCGTCTCTGGGGCCTATCTGTGGAATAGGGATGTCCTCAATGCGGATGTCATTAAAATTATATAATTTTGCGACCTTCATCTTGGGCGCTGCCGTTGTTGTCTTCGATCATGATTTCTATTCCTTATACAGCGTATCAAGCGGACTCAGGGGAGCGTTCGACATATTCCTTAGCACATGCGTATATACCATAGTCGTTTCGACATGCTTGTGGCCGAGTAGGCTCTGCACCTCTCTGATGTTTATGCCGTTTTGAAGCAGATGTGTGGCAAAACTGTGCCTGAGAGTATGGACAGTAGCGTGTTTTGCGATACCGGCCTGCCGCAACGCATCTCTGAATGCAAGTTGAATAGACTTATCGCTGATATGATGTCTTCCAACCCTGCCGCTTCTCGGGTCTACCGAAGGCCTGGATGAGGGAAAAACATATTGCCAACCCCATTCCTTTGCGGCATTTGGATATTTCCGCCCGAGCGCATCCGGCAGAAAAACCTCTCCATGTCCTGTCGCAAGGTCTTTATCATGAAGTGTCTTAATTTTTTTCAGGTGCTCCCTTAATCGCTCTTTGACCGCTGCGGGGAGCATTGTTGAACGGTCTTTGTCACCCTTGCCGCTTCGGACAAAAATTGTGTTTGTGCCAAAATCAATATCCTGCACCCGCAACCGTGCAAGCTCCATAAGACGAAGACCAGCGCCGTAAAGCAGTTCTGCAATTAAAAGATTAGTCCCGTTCATATGACTGAGCAATTTTCTGACCTCCTCCACGGTAAGGACAACCGGGAGTTTTTGTCCTCGCTTTGCCCTCACAGTATCGCCAAGATCGTCAGTCTCTTTGCCAAGCACATTCCGGAAGAGAAATAAAATAGCGTTAAATGCCTGATTTTGCGTGGATGAAGAAACTCTCCGCTTGAGCGCAAGATGGCTCAGGAAGTTTTTGAAGTCGACAGAGGATATATTTTCGACTTTTTTATTTTCTGACGTAAGGGCATAGGAAAAGAAACGTTCAACCCACTGAAGGTATGTTCGCTCAGTGCTGTAAGAATAATGCTTCAATCTTATTAAGCGCTGTAACTCCTTCAATGTGCCGGATACATCCGCAATCTTGAGAACGCCTCCCGCCTGTCCGCCGGTTTTACCGAGAAAATTGAAAAAATAGAGAACTATCGCATCATTAGCTTGTCCCGGCTGCCAATCAAGAGTTCGCTTGTCGGCTCGTAAGGTCTCAATAAACTCCCGCACAATTGTTTCATTATATTCAGTAACTGGATACTCGTGACTTCGAGCAAATCTTAAAAATCGGCTTACCCAGTAAGCAAGAAACGGCACACTTTTTTCAGGGGCAAGCTTTCTTTCTATAAGGAAATTTTGAAACTCAGGAAGGACTATTTTGTTAACATCTGACAATTTATCCACTTTTCCCACCTTTTCGTTTTTTATCCATAATATCATAAAACACGTAATAGTAAAATATTATTCAATTGATTTTTATGAGATTTTTCTATATTAAAAATTTTAAGAATTTGCTATAGTTTAAATAGTTTTAGGAAAATACGACAGTTCGTATATTAATCGTTACACATAAGATAAAAACATATTCAATACTGAAATTTTTAAGAATATTTCCCGCCTTCCATTACCTAATCGAAAAAAGGTAAAATAGCCCAAATGGAAAAACTATGGAACAAAGAAGTCGAACAGAGGTTTTTCAATGAGGCACAGAAATTTGCAACGCCCGAACAGTTATTTTATGTTACCGATTCTGGCAAGTATGTAGCCTACTGGCCCAAAGGCTATGACGGCACTAAGAGCACGCTCCAAAGCCGAAACGCTCTTATCGGAAATTTTACAGAAAAATGGACAACAGACTTAATTCATGGGATTGTAAAAGACAAAGGCTTATTTGCTGTTCAAGGGGCTATCTGTAATGAGATAGTCTTATCAAATCAATCCCCTGCTGACGTCGTTATCTCAAGAAGCAAAAATATCAATCAAACTCCAGAAGATATTCTTGCGATAATTGAAGTCAAAATGTCTATCGTCTGGAACTGGGAATTTCAAAAGAGTAAATCATTAGTCTGTATTGGTGACTACAAAACCCATCAAGGCAATCCCGGCCTTTTACGTTCTGATTCAATGCTCAAAGCTATCGGTAAAAGTATAAACATAAGGGTCTCAAGTTTCAAAGCCTCAAAAGTTCCAATAATTATCATGGGCAATACGCCCATCACGAATAGCTATTATTCAAAAGTTGACCACCTGAAAATTGCTGGAATTATACAAGGCTTCTGGTCTGTAAATCCCAAACCATTAGATAATGACGGAGAGAATATTAAGAAGACTAACAAACAGGGCTTTTATAGGTTTGACAGTTTTTCTGAACTTAAGAATGCCCTTGAAACTCTGTTATCAGAGGAAAGAAATTATTTTTCAAGCATGAAAAGCAAAAAAGAATTGGGTCAAATAATCGAAAAAGCAAATAAAGAACAAACGTATGAGAAGAAAGCAGAGGTCTTCTTAAAATTAATCAATGAGTAATCAAAGCGAACCGATAAAAAAATATAAACGCAACGGCACTAAGACGAGTTCTTTTGGAACTCCGGGCAGGATAAATCATGACTCTACAGAATTTTATAACAGCAAATTATATGAAGACCAAAAAATTCCTGAGCGTGTCAAATTTATTGAAAATCCTATCTCATCTGAAAATCTTGACAAAATATACTGCAAATCCAGCGAGGTAATGAGTGAGATTCCTGATTACAGTATTCACTTAATGGTTACATCACCGCCATACAATGTAAAAAAGGAATACGATGAGGACTTATCATTAAATGAATACAGAGCATTATTAAAAACAGTTTTCAAGGAAACCTATCGAGTCCTTGTTACAGGTGGAAGGGCATGTATTAATGTCGCAAATCTCGGCAGAAAACCATATATTCCACTTCACAGCTATATTATTGAGGACATGCTCGAAATTGGTTTTCACATGAGAGGAGAAATCATCTGGAACAAGGCATCAAGCGCGAGTCCTTCAACAGCGTGGGGTAGCTGGTTATCCGCAGGGAATCCAGTATTAAGAGACATCCATGAATATATCCTAATTTTCTCAAAGGAATCGTTTTCGAGGAAAAGAGGGCATAAAAAAGACACAATTACAAAAGAAGATTTTCTTGAATGGACAAAAAGCGTTTGGACATTCCCCGCAGTTTCTGCAAGAAGTATTGGACATCCTGCACCTTTTCCTGAAGAATTACCGCATAGATTAATTCAGTTATACACATATAAAGGTGATGTTGTTCTTGACCCATTTTGTGGCAGTGGGACTGCTTGCCTTTCTGCACTTAAAGACGGCAGACATTATATTGGTTATGATATTGAACCTTCCTATGTGAAATTAGCAGAAAAAAGAATCAAAGAACACTTAAACCAATTGAATATCTTTGAAAATAAACAGATGACTCAAGCATTATAAGAAAAATGTGTAACAAATCGCTCAACACCGATGCTCATTACGCTCCGCTTCATTCGCACGGGTTAGCTCAGGCGTTATCTGTAGACAATGTCTATATGTGAGAGCGTGAGTCTATGAAGATTCCTGAAAAATTGAAAATTTGGTTTGATGTTCGAAAGAAATATAAGCTATCAGATGTGCATATTCAAATGGCTCGTGAACTTGGATTAAATCCAAAGAAAATTGGGAAAATAAATAATCCTGATCAAGAAAAATGGAAACTCCCACTGCCTGAATTCATTGAAAGGATTTATTTCAGAAGATTTGGAAAAACGAGACCTGAAAAAGTAATGTCCCTTGAGCAAGTGATAAGACAGAAAGAATTAAAGAAAAAAAGGAAACAAGAAGAAAGGCAAATCGAGATTCCCGAAGAAATGAAAAAAGAAATTGATAGAATTGTTATTGAAAAGGCAATAGCTTCTGGAAGGAACCTTCAATTCAGAATTAAGAATTGTTTTGTTTATTTAAACGAAGACAATTCACCCATTTGTCGCCTAAGATATTTGGGCAAAAAGGAAATTTGGGGATTTGCTATTTTCAAGTACAGCACAGAATCCTATTCAACAAATGAATTTGGTTTTCCTTTAAGAGACACTCTTGAAAATTGTATTGATATAGCATTAAATGCCTATATATAATGAAATTACAGCCTAATTATCGTTGGGCGAAACCATGACGATGCAAAAACAGCGGGCGAGTATTCCAAAGAGCGTCGTCACTGATGTGCAGACGGCGGTGCTGCTTATGCTGGGGACTGGACGCCGATGTTTCGGAGAAACGCGGTCAGATTGCCCATTTAGACCAAAACCCAAGGAACAACACGCCAGACAATCTTGTGTTTCTCTGCATGCAACATCACGACGCGTATGACAGACGTACGCATCAGTCTAAGGGACTGATTGCATCGGAGGTGAAATTTTATAGAGAAGAGTTAATAGGAGTCTTGAGGAACCGATTTGTGTCCCTAAGAGAGGCCCGTGCGCAGATTCAGCTCTCTCGCGGCACATACGCCACATCCGATACATCTAATTTCGTTATCACATTGCGCAGCGCTGCTCAGTGGATAGCAATGGAGCACTGGAGACGTGACGGACTGGATCTAGAAGTAGTCGCAGCCGATTACACCCGTTGTGCTATAGATCCACTTACCCTTAGCGTTCGAGAAAAGCTGCGGTTACGCAGCGACGAGAATGGGCGGCGAATCAATATCTGGATAGAAGACAAGTCTGGGGTATCGCTGGGGGAGGTGCTGAATCGACTCCCGCTGTCGTGGGAAAACTTTGCCGCCGCACTGAAGCGATGTTATGGGACTCTCGATCTTGCTGTCGAGTTCAATCGGATCCTGTCATTGTCCTCAACTTATGCGTATGAATAAAAGGAGGATAGGATTTGAGCCCTTCATATAGTAAGCCAAATGTATTTGTTTCACACGCTGGCCCTGATTCTGACTTTGCTAAGTGGATTGCTGTCGGTCTACAAAAAGCAGGAATCGAAGCCAGATTAGATCAAGTAGAAATAAAAGCTGGAGATAATATCGTAACGTGGATGAATGAGGCCGCCAGTGAATCAGATTATCTTTTGGTGCTCTTAAGCCCAAATTCTGTAAAGCGTTATTGGGTGGAAATGGAATGGTCTAACGCATTAATGAAGGAGGCAGATTTAAGAAGAACATTTGTAATACCTGCTATCCTTCCCGGGCTGGATGACAAGAATATTCCGTTTCTTTTAAAAGCCAAATCTTACATTGATTTTCGCAAAGATACAGAAGCAGCGTTTCTCAGGCTAATTGCAAGATTAAAAGATGATGAAATAACATCAAGGGATATTGGCCGGCTTCCATGTCCTGCACCATCAAACATGTCGAATGAGGTAGAAAAGGCTTTTCCAGATTCTGAGAGTACCATCGAAGTAATAATTCACTCTAACCGTTTTGGGCGTAGTTTTCGCCTTCATGTGCCACCAGAGGCAACACCAACTTACTTGCTCGGAATGCTTCGAGATACTCTTAAACTTAAATTCTCAAACATAGATGAAACGCTTGGCGTTGAATTGTCATACACATATGCACTTAGACATAAAGGTGAAGCAATCCCTCTGCGAACATCTCTCAAAGATGCTGGTGTAATCGAAGGTGATCGTCTTGAATTATGGATTAGAGTTACATTGCGTGATTTGCTTGAAGACAAAGACATAGGAGAAGAGGTATCAATGAGTCTATACCATCTTAGTTTAGATAAGCTTTCAAAAGAAGTGCGCCAAGCGAGAAATAGAGCGTTTTCATCTGCCGAAATTGCACGAATTGCATCAAAGTTCTTTAAACATGTAGATGAATAAAATATGAGAGTATCGCATAATATGGCATTATACGGCATAATAAAATAGAAGATTGGAGGGGTTGTGGAAAACCCTGAAGAGTTTATAATAATATGGTCTAATTATCTGAAATATAGAACTGAGTTAAGGGGATTTGAACTTTCAAAAATTGAAAATATATTACGACATTCAGGAGAAAGGTACTTTGATACTGTGACCAGACGATTGATTGCGGTAGGAAAACATGATGATAGACTGGTTATAATTCCATATGAGAAACATGGAAATGAAATAATACCAGTTACAATTCATGCAACTACTCGCCAACAAATTAATTTCCGTCTTAAAACAGGGAGGTTTATATATGAATAAAACAACAATGACATATTTTAAAGAGGAAGACATCCTGCATATAGTTATTTCCGATGAAAAAGAAGCCAATAGTATTGAGTTAAGCCCAAATATCACGGCTGAGATGAATGAAAGAGGTGAATTGATAGGCATAGAGATATTAGAGGCGAGTTCTTTTATTCGCGATTCTGTATTAGAGTCATCTCAGGCTAAAATACTTGAATTAAAAAAAGCCGTATAACAATCAAATCCAGCGGACGGCGTAAAACACCGCCGCTGATTTTAGTCGTTGAGAGAATGACATACCAGGAAATGCTCACAATATTACAGAAATTGTGTGAGGCATACGTTACGAATGACAGAACAGAGATTGAGAACCTTGAGCCTCTTGCAACAGACATTGGTAAAGAACTTAATCGCCGTGGAGGACTTGAAGAAATGGTGCGAGTTTTCAAACAACTCAACAGCATACGTGGCTCACGAACACTGGAAATGCTTTGGGGCGGAATAGGTGATTGGCAGGGTTAATAATTGGGATAGATTGGGTTTTAAAAAATAGGGCAAGCGACCATTTAAAATAAAAATTGTCCACCAAAAGATAACATGCTAAAATAAGAACAAAAGGAACAAGATGAAGAAAGAGACCTTATATCTTGATACCTCGGTTATCAGTGCTTATTATGATGGGCGTGCCAAAGAGCGTCAGGCAGCCACAGTCAAGTTCTGGGAAAAGGTTGTTCCCAACTATAAGGTCTTTGTCTCTGAAATTACGGTCACTGAATTAGAGAATACGAAGGACGAAATATTGAAAATCAAGTTCAGGAAGCTCATCATGAATATGAACGTGTTGAGGTTAAATAAGCAGGTAAAGGCATTGGCCACTGCCTACATTAATCACGGAGTTTTTCCAGAGAAATACATTGATGACGCACTTCATGTTGCCATTGCAACATGCCATGATATCTCCTATTTAGTTTCATGGAATTTTGAACACTTAGTTAAGGTAAAGACGAGAAAAACTGTAAACTTGGTCAATATTTTAGAGGGATACAAAGATATTGAAATCGTATCACCGCAGGAATTATGAGGAGGCCACTATGAAAAAGATAGAATATTTTGATTATCAAAAAGTTGCCAAAGACATGAAGATGCCAGTTTCAATTCTTAAGAAGATCGAAAAAGAAGTAGCGGCTGAATTTCCTAAAGACAAAATGATGTTTGAACTTCATGTTCTTAGAGCAATAAGAAGCGGTTATTGGCAGAAAGCAGCTTAATAAAGCCAGCCATCACCGACAGATAATATAGCGCATCTAAATCCAAATAGAAAGGCAGCGTACAACAAGACATTCAAGGCGATGGCTGATAGCCACGCCTTAATTTTGTCGATCTCTTCTGACAACATACTGCACTGAGACAGGATCGAGGGAATGTCTTTCCATGACGGCGTATACCAAGCGCTCAACACGGGCCGCCAAAAAACAGGCGGCCGGTTAGCTTCGTGTTATGCCATGAAATAATTACTGAAATTGATTAGAATTAAATATGTATTTCAAGATAAAAGGACCAATCAGGGAAATTGAAACCATTGCAACGGGACATGGAATAAAAAATTTGAACAGATTAAATAACCTGACTTTTCCCTTAATTTTATACACTACACTTTGACAAGAGCAGAGGGTTGACTTTTTTGAGAATCTCTTCTTGTTTTTTGCTCAAGGTCACTGTCTTGACAAACTTATTCTTAGACTTCGGAT
>JBFLZS010000082.1:0-13060 GCA_040756135.1 Nitrospirota bacterium | reverse complement strand
ATAAGCCCCGGTATCAAGATCATCTTTACAAGCGGTTATACTGCAAATATTATACATAAAAAGGGAATTATTGAAGAAGGTTTAAGCTTTATCCCAAAACCCATCTCGGCAAATAACCTTTTGAGAAAGGTAAGAGAAGTGCTGGATAACTGAATTGTAAAGAGCCTGTTGCACAAATATAGCCCTGAAATACTACTACCTGCACTTGACACATCAAGGGGTTAATTGTTAGATTATTAGCACTTAACCATTGAGAGTGCTAAAGATGCAGGTACTTGACGAAAGAAGTAAAAAAGTCCTCTGTGCAGTTGTCCAGAGCTATATTAATTTTCCTGATCCAGTGGGATCGAGGTTTGTAACGAAAAGGTATCCCTTTGGCCTCTCTCCGGCTACTATAAGGAACATAATGGCAGATCTTGAAGAGATGGGATTTCTCACACAGCCCCATACATCAGCAGGCAGGGTACCGACAGACATGGGATACAGATTCTATGTAGATTCACTCGTAGCAGAAAGTGAGCATTATTCAAACTTTGAGATTCTGCAGGAACTTTATAAAAGAATCGAGGCATTAAAGAGTGATATAGACACTTTCCTTGGCGAGACAACAACAACCCTCTCCAAGTTGTCCCATTACCTCGGGGTTGCGCTGTCTCCGAGGCCTAACATGATAACACTGAAAAGGATTGAACTTTTTAAATATAAAGCCGATAAAGTAGTTACGATACTATTCACAGATGAAGGACTGATTAAAAATAAGGTTATATCACTTGGTTCTGAAGTTTCCCAAAAAGATCTTAACAGGATTGCCAGTTACCTTAACTCTGAATTTTCTGGACATACATTTGATGAGATACGTCTGAGGATTGTAAAGGAGATGTCAAAGGAGAAAATTAGATGTGAAAGCCTGATCTCAAAGGCAATGAGGATATGCCGGGAGACGCTTTCTTTTTATCATGGCGACCTATTCATATCTGGACTTTCAGAGGTGCTTGATCTACCTGATTTCGCGGATCTCAAAAAAATAAGAGAGTTATCAAAGGCTATTGAGGACAAACATACTATAATTAAGCTGCTTGATAAACTCTCGGAGCGTGATGGTGTTCAGGTACTAATCGGCTCGGAGAGCTCAATGGATGAGATGAAAAAATTAAGCATGGTTGTTTCTACTTGCAGAGAAGATGATCGTCCCATCGGTATTATCGGGATAATCGGGCCAACGAGAATGAATTATGAAAAGGCAATTTACATAGTTAATAATACAGCAAAATTTGTTTCAAAAATGCTTACAGGTATGTAGAGCATTATAAGAGTGTGATTATGAGCGAAAATCAACCGATCTCTAATAAAGAAGAAACCGAAGCGAAAGGTAGCGAAGTTATTGAAGAGGCTATTGTTGATGAAAAAGAACGGTTGAGTGCTGAACTTCAGGAGATAAATGACAAGTATTTAAGGCTTTATGCAGAATTTGAAAATTATAAGAAAAGGGTTAATAAGGATAAAGAAGAGCTCGTAAAATATGGCAATGAAAGTCTTCTTTATGAACTATTGCCTGTTATTGATAATCTCGAGATGGCGTTAAAACATGCTTCGAACAATGTTTCAGAAGGGGTTGTGCAGGGAGTTGAAATCACACTGAAAGAACTTCAGAAGACACTCGAAAAATTCGGATTGAGTGTTATTGAGGCAACTGGCAAAACTTTTGACCCTGCGATACATCATGCTATGTCGGTTGTCGAGCGAGAAGATATTGAGGAAAATATAGTTGTTGAGGAGCTCAGGAAGGGATATATGTTCAGAGATAAGGTTTTACGAGCACCTCTCGTTACGGTATCGAAAAAAACCAGTTGAGATTAAAGAGGAAGAAAAAGTGGAAGAGGAAATTAAAAATATAGAGGAGGAATTTTAAGATGGGAAAGGCAGTTGGAATTGACCTTGGAACCACATTCTCTGTGGTGTCTGTTGTCCAGGCAGGTGAGCCAGTGGTAATTCCGAACCAGGAAGGAAGCAGGACAACAGCATCCGTTGTTGCTATTACTGAAAAGGGAGAAAGACTTGTCGGTCAGATAGCAAAAAGGCAGGCAATAACAAATCCTGAAAATACAATATTTTCTATAAAGAGGCTCATGGGAAGGAAATATAACTCGCCTGAGGTGGAACATGCACGAAAAAGACTTCCTTATAAAATTGTTGAGGCACCTAATGGCGATGCACATGTTGAGATAAGGGGAAAACGCTATTCACCGCCGGAGATATCCGCAATGATTCTTCAGAAACTGAAACAGGCTGCTGAGGATTATTTAGGAGAACCGGTAACGGAAGCTGTCATCACTGTGCCAGCATATTTTGATGACAGCCAGAGGCAGGCCACAAAAGATGCAGGAAGAATTGCAGGGCTTAATGTCCTGAGGATAATAAACGAGCCGACTGCTGCATCACTTGCATATGGTATGGATAAAAAGAAAGAGGAAAAGATTGCTGTTTATGACCTCGGCGGCGGAACATTCGATATATCCATACTGGAAATCGGTGAAGGAGTTATAGAAGTAAAATCCACAAACGGAAATACATATTTAGGTGGGGATGACTTTGACCTCAGGATTATGGACTGGATGGTTGAGGAGTTCAGGAAAGACCAGGGTATAGACCTGAAGAAAGATAAGATGGCATTACAGAGGCTGAAGGAGGCCGCTGAGAAGGCAAAGATAGAGCTTTCCACAGCGATGGAGACAGAAATAAACCTTCCATTCATAACAGCTGATGCGTCAGGACCCAAACATCTGCTCATAAAACTGTCGAGGTCAAAAATGGAACAGCTTGTTGGAGATCTAATAGAAGCTACGATAGGGCCCTGCAAAGCTGCATTATCGGATGCTAACCTTCCTTCATCAAATATAGATGAAGTCCTTCTTGTAGGAGGGCAGACGAGGACACCTAAGGTTCAGCAGACAGTGCAGGGTTTTTTTGGTAAGGAACCGAATAAGACTGTAAACCCTGATGAGGTAGTTGGTGTGGGGGCAGCGATACAGGCAGCAGTTCTTAAAGGAGACGTAAAGGAGGTGCTGCTGCTTGATGTTACTCCGTTATCACTCGGTATCGAGACATTGGGTGGGATCTTTACAAAAATAATAGAAAGAAACACTACTATACCGACAAAGAAGAGCCAGATATTCTCAACAGCAACAGATAACCAGCCTGCTGTTTCGATAAAAGTATGTCAGGGGGAAAGGGAAATGGCTGCGGATAACAAGCTCCTTGGAAATTTTGAACTTATAGGCATTCCTCCTGCACCAAGAGGTATCCCACAAATAGAAGTAACATTCGATATTGATGCTAATGGTATACTTCATGTCTCTGCCAAAGACCTTGGCACAGGTAAAGAGCAGTCTATAAGGATAACCGCATCGAGTGGCCTTAGCGAAGAAGATATTAAAAAGATGATGCGGGATGCCGATGCACATTCAGAAGAAGATAAAAGGAAAAAGCAGCTTGCAGAGGCAAGGAATGAAGCTGATACACTTATTTATACTGTTGAGAAATCCCTGATGGATTACGGCGATAAACTGACTGAATCTGAGAAAAAGGAGATTGAGGACGCCATTGAAAGGTGCAAAAAAGCGAAGGATACAAGTAATGAAATATCTGAAATAAGATCCTCTATAGAAAACCTTACAAGGACATCCCATAAACTGGCAGAACACATTTATAAAGGTGCAGGCGCTGGTGCAGGTGCCGGAGCTGGAACGCAGGCTGGTGCAAAAGGCCCTGAAGAAGAGGTTGTTGAGGCAGAATTTGAGGATGTTGATAAGGACAAGAAATAAGATTAAATTTTCTTAATTAACTTAAGGTAATCCCCCTTGTCCCCCTTTACCCCGTAAGAGACCAAAGGTCTTATGGGGTTTACAAAAGGGGGGACTTTATTTTTCAACTTTTATATAATTAATGAAACATTCATGTCTCAAAGAGACACAAAAGACGATGAAAATTTAAACTGTCATTCCCCGACTTGATCGGGGAATCCAGAGGCTGTTGATTTTACTGGATTCCCGCTTAAGCCTGTCCCTGCAGGTAGTAAGCAGGGAGACGGCGGGAATGACGGAAAAGAGGGTATTTTCAGGTGAAAGATTATTATGAGATTCTTGGTGTGCCAAGAGACGCATCTGATGCCGATATTAAGAAGGCATTCAGACAGCTTGCCCTGAAATACCATCCTGATAGAAATCCCGGAGATAAAGAGTCAGAAGAAAAATTTAAAGAGATAAACGAGGCTTACTCCTGTCTTATTGATTCTCAGAAAAGGGCAAATTATGATAGGTTTGGGACAGCGGAAGGTGTCGGGGCAGGGTTTGGCCCATTTGAAACAGGATTTGGCGATATCTTTGAAGATATCTTCGGAGATTTCTTTGGAACATTTACAGGTCGCCGCAGGCCAAGGCCAGCAAAGGGTAATGACCTCAGGTACGATCTTGATATAACACTCATGGAGGCAGCTTTCGGCACGGAAAAGACTATTGAAGTACCAAGGTGGGAAGCTTGTGCCGAATGCAACGGAACAGGTTCAGAACCCGGTAAGGGGCCGGGTACATGCCCGAATTGCAAGGGTGCAGGCCAGGTAAGATTTCAGCAGGGTTTCTTCAGCATCTCTAAAACATGTGGAAAATGCGGCGGTACAGGGAAGATTATTACAGAACCATGCAAGGTCTGTAAAGGTCAGGGTATGATCAAGAAATTCAAAAGCATAAATGTAAAGATACCCGCAGGTGTAGACACAGGCTCGAGGCTGAGAATCTCTAACGAGGGAGAAATGGGTCTTCATGGTGGCCCGCCCGGAGACCTCTTTATTATACTTAATGTTGAAGAACATCCTTTCTTTAAGAGAGAAGGGAATGACCTTTATTGCGAGGTTCCTTTGTCATTCCCTCAGGCGGCCCTTGGAGCTGAAATTGAAGTACCGACTCTTGAAGGAACATCCAAGATTAAAATTCCTCAGGGAACTCCTTCTAACAGGGTATTCTATCTGAAAGGGAAGGGCATACAGAGACTCGGTGGCTACGGCAAAGGAGACCAGATAGTGAGAGTGTATATAGATGTACCAAAGAAGCTGACATCGAGGCAGAAAGAACTTCTCGAAGAATTTGCACAGATAAGCGGGGATGAGGTATCAAAGTCCTTCAGAGACAAACTCAAAGATCTGTTTACCGGCGCCGAAAAGTAAGTAAGATTTAATAATGCCAAGAATATACCTGCCAGCTTCTGACATCAAAGATAATCGAATATTAATCACAGACGAAAAGGCACATTATCTCACCTCTGTTCTCAGATGCAGGAAAGGGGATGAACTGACCATATTTGATGGGAAGGGCGATTGTTTCAGAACAACAATATTAAAGGTTGACAGAAGAGAGGTAGTCACAGAAGTCATAGAAAGATTTCCCTGCGATACCGAATCCCATATAAATATTATCCTTGTGCAGGGACTTCTCAAAGGTGAAAAGATGGATATGGTTGTTCAGAAAACAACAGAACTCGGTATTAAAGAAATAATTCCTATTGTTACTGAAAGGAGCCAACTAAGAAAAACAAGGAAGATTGCCCGGTGGAGAAAAATTGCTGAAGAGGCATCAAGGCAGTCCGGAAGAAGCGTAATACCTGTTGTCCATGATCCAATGGAGTTTAAGGAGTTTTTTTCTAAGCAAACGTCTATAGATTACCCCCCTCGGTCCCCCCTTACCAAGGGGGGAATTAAGGGGATTGGTTTTATCTTCTATGAAGAAGGTGGTATGAAAATATCTTATGCGGTAGAAATGTTAAAGCAGTCAAATCCCCCCATCCCCCCTTTAGTAAAGGGGGGTAAAGGGGGATTTTTTGTTTTTATCGGTCCTGAAGGCGGGTTTACAAAAGAAGAGGTTACTCTCGCAGAAGAAAAAGGTCTCTTTGTTACCTCTCTGGGAAGAAGGATCCTCAGAGCTGAAACCGCTGCAATAACAGCAGTAACTTTGGTACAGTTCCTGTTAGGAGATATGGGTTAACCTTCTTTCTCCCTTATAAGCATAATCTTTTCAACAGGTATAACAATCCAGCCACTTTCTGATTCGAGGTGGACTTCTTCCTCACCGACCTCGATGAGTTTGCCTGTATATATTATATCTGGTGTTTCTACATCAACAATCTTTCCGACTAAATCTATCACAATGACCTCCCAACAAGGTTCTCGTATAATCATACCCTCGGTACTGAATTATTCTCAACCCAAATTACAAAGGATATTTATAAAGCCGCATAATATGTCACCCTGAACTTGTTTCAGGGTCTCCCCGAACTTGCTTTGAGGCTGCCCCAAAAGCAGTAAGGACACAAAAAGAACATAAAAATAAGCCTTGTCCGTCATTCCCGCAGTTCTTAAGCGGGAATCCATGGTTCGACATCCTTCGACAAGCTCAGGATGACCCTGTAGGTTTTCATCCTGTTTTTTTACTCTTCTATCTTCTGGTGAAGTTCAGCAATCTGCTCAACATGTTTATTTCAAGAGAGAGGGAATACCGGGCAGATGCTGCCTCTGTACGTATGACGCGCAATCCTTTAGCAATGGCGGAAGCGCTGCATATGATCTCACGGAACTGGACAGGATCCGGATTCATAAGCTGCGGGATTGAAATGCTTTGTATTGTCAGTCCGCGGATAACTTCTCTGAATGAATCTGAGGGGTGGTGGGCTGATTTAATGTCAACGCATCCTCCGATCAGAAAAAGAATGGAGATATTATTGAAGATGGCCCGTGTGAGTATATCAGGGTTAGAGGCAAAGATTAACGAAAAAACAGAGACGTTTGTTTCAGATGCCCCTGAAGTTGTTTATTACGCACTTGATCCAAAACATCAGTGGCAAGGCCCCTACCCCTACACAGAACTTGCCACTCTATCCTGGCTTACTCCTAATACCTGGATTAGCTCAGGAAATGAGCACACTATAATGAAGGCATCAGAAAACAAATTGATGAACGACATATTTACAGAAAACAAGATTACACCGAAAGTGGACATTTTTGATCCAGATCAATTTTCTTAATCATTTGTTAAACCATAGCAAGCTATCATCGCCCTCTCCCTCCAGGACTGCGAAAATCCGATATCCCTGACTCAGTAGATATCCCCGCCCCTGTAAAAGCAGTTACCTGCTTTGCCTCTTTAAGGAGGTTAATTGTTTGTTCGATCCTTTCCGAATAAGATTCCATTATTCCTAATTATCCAGTGAATTCCGCGCAAATATCCGGAAGTTGTTCAAGTATTGCCTCCAGTCTTGACCTGTTTCCTGTTGCAACAATCTCACGGACTATGTAAAATTTCATTTTAATGGCATCTTGAAAGCCAAATACAAAAGAAGATAGAAGAAAACTTAGGTCAGAAAAATACCACTGGCCAAACACTTGATGCCACTCCGGGAATTGTTCGGATAATTCCGTAATGTTTTCTGCAGTATGCAAAAGCATCTCATCGTTCATTACCTTTTTTCCATCAATCTTTACAGACATGCAATATGGCACCTGAAAATCAATAACCGACTGTGGTAAAGATACGCCAAGTTTTTGCCATTGCATCTGAAATTGTTTTTTCATCTCACGATTGTTTGATGCGATTTTTTCATAATATCCCTGAGACCATAAGCCATATGCCCTGCAACCAAAAAACCGATTCTGGTAAATAAGACAGTCCTGATAATCTAAGAAAGGACACGATAGAATCTCTATTGGATTTAAAATGAAATAGGAGATCATTTTTTTTGTAAGTTTTTTTCTCATCGTGGATGGCATTCGGGCTAACTGCTGAATAGCAGTTAATGCCTCTAATAGTGTCATGTCAGGCAAAAGTGAACAGCATTGTGTTTTACGCCGGCATTTAGTTGGTGGCAGAAGTGCGTAAGCTTTTTCAAGTTCTTTCCTCTGCCTTACTGAATTAAGGAGCAATTCTCTGATTACAGGTATGGTAAATGTCATGTTGCCTAAAATGCATTAAAAAACCACAGAGAACACAGAGATAATTTTATAAAATTTAAAAAACTTATGTCTTTAAACAATTTTCTCTGTGCCCTCTATGGTTACTAAGGAGTTCATAAGTAAGGCATCATTATTGAAAAATCTCCCCTCTTTGCCAAAGAGGGAGACATTCCCTCCCTTTGGTAAAGGGAGGGTAGGAGGGATTTTATAAATCAATGTCTTTATACTTAGGACCTTATTAATAATTGCAGTTTTCGGGTTAATACAGTACATTGCTCTGAAACAGCTTTGCAATAAGACCCCTATGATATGAAGGGGTGAAGATTTGTCTTTCTTCCATTAGTTCATAATATTCATCAAGTGTGATCCCTTCTTCAAACTTCTTTATAGTTACATGGTAAGTCTCGTAAGACATGCTGAGTATCTCATCTATGAGGAAGATGAAGACAGTCCTGTCAGGAGTGAGATTGTGCATCCATTCTTTTTTCAATCTCTTTAAGAAATTTATCAGATCAAGATAATCATGATCATGAACCGAAATAAATGCATTATTTATCTTTGGGCGTTTTGTCTGGTAGGAGCTTTTCATATACTGTGACCTATGCTGATACATAGCCTTTTTTATATTGAGTCCGATGAGATCATCAATAAATGGAACCTTTGAAGAAAATGACTTCCGTCCTGCAATCTTTATCTTCATAAAATTGAGCAATTCGGAGTAATTCATGTCAGTAAAAACATTTCCGGGTCTCTTTGAATATTCCTCAATAATAATCTCCTCAATGATATTTATCATGAGTTCTTTCAGACATGCATACAGAATATGAAAGAGTTCACTGAAATATCTCTCGAGAACTTTCAATATGAATATCATCAATTCACATCTGAATATCTCATCATTGGATAAGGTTCCCGGTTTATAAATGCAGAGATTATTTACAGGAAAGCTGTATTCTTCCTGGGACTTCAGCTTCCTTGCGGCATGTACGAGTGTATCAAAATCATGAGGGTTTTCAACATATTTTTCCCAGTAGTTGCTTGCAACATCAGTAGAGAGATGATCGTAGAAGATATCTGCATTAATATTATTCCGTACCATATCATGCTTGAGTTTAAAAATGCCGGAAATCTCTTTCATCATATCAGGATACGTTTTTGCAGCATCGTGGTATCGGCTGAAAAAGAGACTTATATTTATACCATTATGAAAAAAATCATTAATGAGATGCAGATTCTGTTTGAGGTCTTCTATTGTATAGGTTACATTTCGATGCTTTATTTTTTTCCTGCTCTTATCATCAAAGACCTCAGGAGAAAGCTCAAACAGGGGTTTGCTCTTTTCATCAATAAGAAAGATATCCCTGTACAGCTCAAGAAAATCTCTGTCGAATAATTGCCAGGCACCATAATTGAGCTGAAAGGTTTTTATCAGGGTACCTTCATGTTTCATTGCCTTGAAAAGAGCCATTATATATTTCCGGTCGATTTCATAACATATGTATATTTTTTTCGTAAAATCATTAAGTCGCCTCAAGTCCGAGATAATTGCATCAATTGATCTGACAACCGGTTTATTTTTTCCACTATGTAATTTGAATGATCCGAGACTGCCGCCGCAATAATGGCAATTATATAAACATCCCCTCCCGATACATATAGGGAAACCGAGTTTTTCCTCAACAGTCTTAATGTATAACTCATGGTCATAAAGATAAGTTACTGTACAGAATGAGATGGAAGAGAGGGTCTCATGATCTATTATATAAGAGACATCATTAGATATTATTCTTTCTGCATCCCTGTAAATTATATTCGGGATTTGAGAAGGTTCCGTGCCTTTAAGTAACAGCTCCAATGGTTTCTCAGGGTCGCCTTTTATCAGGTAATCAAAAAACCAGCATTTTTTTAACAGGTCTTTTCCAAAATACCCTGCTGTGAATCCACCGCAGATTAATTTAATATGATCAAAATGGGATTTTATATATTCACCGGTCCAGAGGACACCTTCCGCGGTATCCTGCCAGTGAAAAATGAGGCCAATATGTGTAGGCTGGAATAGTTCTATATGTTTATTGAGAATGTTATCCATTTCTTCTATGTTGTAAAGGGCCAGATTCAATAATTTTACATCAATATTCTTTTGAGCAAGGTAATCACAGAGACCAAACGTCCCCATGGGGATATGTAAAAAATGCTCACTGGGGCAGTTAATAATGAGAAGCCTTGATTGCATACAGTCCTTATTGTTTACCGTTAGAAAGCTCCGCCCTTTCTAACGGGGGTTATTTTTACTATATTAGTTCAACGCGAAGCTAACTGGCCGCCTGCTTTTTGGCGGCCCGTGTTGAGCGTTTGGTTAGACGAGCGTTGGGGACCAGCTTGATTTCCAACCGACAGCCGACCGCCTGAGCATACTTCTTGAGGGTCGTGAGGGATGGTGCATGCTTGCCCGCTGCTTCAAGACGTGATACCGCGCTTTTTGTTGTCCCCATTAATTCAGCAACCGCCTCCTGAGTAAGACCGTACCTATAGCGAGCGGAAAGCATTTCACGGGTAAGTCTGTATTCTTCTTCCAGATCCTCGTATGCTTTCCTAAATTCCTTCCGCTTCAAGGCTTTTTTGAGGAAAGCTTCATGATCATGGGAAACTGGTTTATATTTTAAATCAGCCATTTTTAACCTCCTTCATCCTCCTCCGGGCAATCTGCAATTCTTTCTCCGGAGTTTCCCACTTTTTCTTTATAAATGCGTGTAGTATCACAACGCGTTTATTAACAACAAAACAGTAAAATGCCCGACCGATACCTTCGGAACCACGTGGCCTCAGCTCGAAAAGACCACCGCCCATAGCGCGTGAATGCGGCATTCGCAGATTCGGTCCGAACTCCATCAAGAGTTCCACCAATCGCGCATAATCGGCCAATATGCCATCTGGCCAGCTTTCGATATCGTTTTTAACGCTGGCATGGAAGTACTCGATGGTATATTTCATGTTCACTATGTTAGCAATATTGCTAACATATGTCAAGTGATGTTTGAATTAATCTTTTGAATTAAATCAGGTACTTTATTTCTTCTGTTTTTCATTTCCAACATGCAATCCTTCGCAGGAATCTCAATGGGAATTGACTAAATTAATAACGTTCCCCTTTCCCTCCTGATTCTCTCCTAAGAGGACAAATCACAAAAGCCTTATAGAGATAGAATTTTTTTGTAAGTCATTAGAAATCAATGTCCCCTTTTAAAAGGAATTTATTTTTTATTTCCAATCAGGATCTTTTTTCTCTTGATAGAGCGGGGCATTATAAGGGTTAGGGATTATCAACCGATTCTTATTATTCTCTGGCTGTAATATTGCATTATTGGGCAAAATAAAAAAATCTCACCCTATCTCTTCTAAAATTGCTGCTGCTAAGAGCGGGAACATTATTTCGTGATGTCCTGTAAGGGCATAAGAGGAGCCTTTCTTTATAGTAGGCCTTCTGAGGACATTTTCTCCCGGCCTGTAAAGCTGAATAAAGTCCATATTTACTGTTGTTATGTTTTCAACCTTATTTCCAAGATTTCTAACTATTGTTAGTGCCTTCAAAAAAACCTCTGGCATAATAACAGCAGAGCCGAGATTGATGTAAACCCCACCCTCAAGGTCTGAGACAACGGAAGTAAACAATTTAAAATCTCTGAAGCTCCCTTCTCCAATCGCGGATCCATCAGCCTCGGGATGCATGTGAATTATATCTGTGCCTATTGCAACATGCACGGTTGCAGGGATGCCAAGTTCATAGGCAGAAGCAAAGATACTTTTTTCCTTAAAAATGAATTTGCTCTTCTGTATCATCTCACCGACAGACCTTCCAATCCCATATCCTTTTTCCACACCATCTTTTATAGCCTTGTTAAGATAACTTCCTGTCTCACTTGCCATCCCGAAGGTTCCCATGCATAATTCTTTTTCAACATCTTCAGAGGTATGGCCTATAAAAGAAAGCTCGAAATCATGGATGATACACGCACCATTCGTAGCCACAGCAGTTATAACCCTTTTTTGCATAAGATCAATAATTACCGGCGAAATGCCTACTTTTATCGGATGGGCTCCCATACCGAGGACTACGGGCCTATTGTCCAGCCTTGCCCTCACAATAGCCTTAACAGCAGACCTGAAATCCTTAGCGGCAAGAATATCGGGAAGCTTTTCTATAAAGCTCTTAAAGGTATCGCCCCTTACAGGTGGGACGGCAAGGCTATCGAGTGAAACCTTGCTGCTCCTTTTTTTTATGGAATAAGTCTTAACTCGCTTCAATGACACAGGTCTATATTTTTTCATAGTAAATCTTAACACAAAATCTCCCTTGAAGCATCCAAAATTCAGTATTGTCTTATATTACTAAAGAGTTTACAAGTAAGGCATCATTATTGAAAAATCTCCCCTCGCCCCTCTTTGCCAAAGAGGGGTACATTTCCTCCCTTTGGCAAAGGGAGGTTAGGAGGGATTTTATAATTAATGTCTTCTTACTTATGGTTTTATTAATAACTATTATTTATTGAAAAATATTAATCAATATTGATAACCTACCAAATAGAGAGGGGAATAGATGCCATTCACTGATATATTATCAAGACAGGAAGACCTTGGGAAAACAAAATTTTATCATGAAATCCTGACTAAAGGATCAGACTTTGAAACCTGCAAAAAGAGGGTGTTACATTTCTTCCAAAATTACCAGTTAGTCCGCTACTCTAATATCGTTATAATTGAAGAAGACTCCCTTACAGCTTCAAGCTTGGGGTTCAGGGACAGGCTACAAAAAGCAATCCTTAAAAACAACCAGATATTACATGACTTGATAAAAGAACTTCAGGATGAAAATATAACCACATTAGATGACCTGAAAAAACTTCCGCAGGGTTATAAATCAAAAATGCTCCATGTTATCACCCATTTTGGGTGTTGGTCTGATATTACGTACCATATTCGGGAAAATGAGATCGCAGAAAATAATTCCAAAACTTTTCCCAGCGATTACTTAAAATCAATGCTCTAAGACTTAAAACATTCTGTCCACCTTCA
>JBFLZS010000081.1:0-13385 GCA_040756135.1 Nitrospirota bacterium | reverse complement strand
CCCTTCCCGCCATATGCGGCATCGCTCTACCGCCGCCATGTGCGGTAATTGCTTCGCCTCCGTCCTTCCAATGTTCATATTACACATTTTTTAGTGTTTTGTCTATAAAAATCCATTCGCTGTAGTACTAATGCAAAAGAAGAAAATAAATATATGCTTGTATTCAGGGGAAGGCTTGGTAGTGAAGAAGATGCGGTTGTGGGAAGAACAGTTGAACTTAAAGAGCCGGAGTACTTATTTTTGATTAATCAGAAATGGTTTATGTCTCAGCTTGTAAATGATATTCAATTATTTAAAATCGAAATATCAAATGGCAGCTATCAATTAATACCTTCTGAAAGAGAAATAAATATCGAAGGCACTGCACCTGAAATTAGCGGGGCTTCCGTACAATCAAATGAATTACATGATAAACATTTTGTGACCTTTGCCTCTTGGTCACCTGATATAAGGCAGTGGGGAGTAGATAGCGGAACCTTAGGATGTTATCGTCCAGAAAATTTTGAGAAAAATGCTATCTATAAATATTTCTCATCTGATGAGGATTTGCCAGAAGGATGGAATAAACACTGCACAGGAAGGCATAATTTTACAGTTCGAGATTCCATTTTAGAAACACATAGTGAAACAATTGTAAAGCGTGGTGAAGAGAGAAGTATTTATGGAAAAGGCAAAACAGGTTGGAAATTTCTTGGAAATCTTCCAACGGAAATACATGAACACAACGAAAGTTATCATAGTTCTGAAGTATAATTAATTGAAGATAAAAAAGAAGGAGCAACTATTAATACATGGTGTAGTATATATGGCTGGCCAAGTCAACATTATTTATTATCCAAAAAATGGACTGGAGGGGGTGTAAATTTTAATGATATAGAAGTACCACTTGAAAGTTCTAATACTATTACAGAAAATAGAGAGACTTTTTCTTATAAATCTGCTATCGGTATGGGTAAAGCATTAGTTATTTCTGAAGAGCAACATTCAAAACGAATAACCGAACAAAAAAATTTGTTCCTGGAACTTACTTCTACGACATCAGGAACTGGAATATGTGGTTATGTTTGTTATTATGGGGGGGATACAGTTTCTGTTCCATATACTTTTGATGGATTTAGTAGAACAAAGAAATTTTTACCATATATTCAAGATAATATAGAATATAACTCTATAGCTAAATTAAAAATAGGTAATTATGAAATAGATGAAGCATCATATTCAAGAATAGAAGAAGGTATATCTTATGGCAGTTATATGGGTCAATATGATAATTATGAGAGCTGGATAACGTATGAATATTTTAATGAATCCTGGGCTGATGCTTTTTCTGGTTCTCCCTGTCTTACTTTTTGGGAAGGCTTTAGTCTACCCGGAGGGTCTTATGAAAAAACACCAACAAAAACAATAGACCCATATATAAAAGAATATAATAAAACAACCCAAAAGGGTGGAGAATTAAAATTAGTAGATTACGACAATTTAGATGGGGATGAGAGTTTTATTTGTATTTATTCCAGGTCAAATGTTAATTCCTTCTGGTCATGGACAGAAGGAGATGAAAGTGAATCATCTCAACCACCTGCTACCGAAACCATAGAATATTTCTTAGCATATAAACTTAAGGGCAGTACAACTATAAATAAAGTAAGCTTAGGACAGAAAATAAAATATACATCCTGCCAGATAAACAATAAGAACATAGTATATACCTATATTGTTGAGGGGCAGACAGGCGATAAGCGTGTTATAGGTATAATTAATATTTCAGATAGTGCTTTGCCTATAGGCCACAGGCAGGAATTTGAGCTTGATTTTTCAGGGACAAACTTCGATCCTGAAGGAGTGGCTGCAATTGGCGTGACGAGGTAAGATGAAAGTCATACACTAAAGCTTAAAATGTTTGCTTAATACTAAGTGAGGATCAAAAAATGGTTGTAGAGGGGTTGCATTCAAAGTTCATTTTGGGGTATACATACAATAAAGACATCTACTATAATAATGTTTTTGGGAGGGTTTTATGAAGATTATTGAGGGTGAGCTTGAGGCTAAAGGGTTAAAATTCTGCATTGTAATCAGCAGGTTTAATGACTTCATTACAAGTAAGCTTCTTGATGGTGCAAAGGATGCGCTTTTAAGACATGGTGCAAATGAAGATGAAATAGATGTTATCAGGGTTCCAGGCTCTTTTGAGATCCCGATGGTAGCAAAAAGGATGGCATTAAAAGGGGCATACAATGCAATAATATGCCTTGGAACAGTTATACGGGGTGCAACACCACATTTTGAATATATTGCAGCGGAGGTATCGAAAGGGATTGCGCTGGCATCCATGGAGACAGGACTACCTATAGCCTTTGGAATTATAACTTCCGATACTATAGAGCAGGCTATTGAAAGGGCTGGTACAAAAAGTGGCAACAAGGGATGGGATGCAGCGATAACAGCTATCGAAATGGCGCAACTCCTTAAGAAGTTATGAAACCAGCATACAGTAAACAGCAAACAGTATTCAGGGGGAGAAATTTTTGACAATCCTTGTTTACTGTTTGCTGACTCCTGTCTACTAAAATCATGAAACGGCGCAAGGCACGAGAGTACGCGCTGCAGATACTATTCCAGGTAGATTTCAAAGAGAAAAAGATTGATAGCAATGACCTCGAAGAGTTTTGGTCAGACAAAAGAGAAAGTAGAGATGTTAAAGAATTTGCAGAGGAGATAGTCAGGGGAACCTTAAGCAGACTTGATGAGATAGACACGATGATCGAAAGAGTTACAGAAAACTGGTTATTAAAGAGGATGGCTGCGATTGACAGAAACATACTGAGGTTTGCAGCTTACGAAATACTCTACAGGAAAGATATCCCATTTGCTGTTACAATAAATGAGGCAATAGAGATAGCAAAAAAATTCTCGTCAACAGAGGCTGCTCCTTTTATAAATGGCGTTCTTGATAGACTTGCAAAAGAGGTGGGGAAAGGCTATCAACAGGAAGATAAAAGATGAGTCAACGCAAAGGGCAAAGTGCTAAGGGCAAAGAGCTAAGAGCTAAAGGCAAATATTTTATATTCGATGCCTTATGCTTTATGCTCTATGCTCTAAGCTTTACGCTTTGCGCTCTATGCGCTACGGTTGTTTCTTATGCTGATGATAATCCACTTAACAAGATGCGCGATGAAACAATTTCATACTTTAAACCCGTGACAGGTAGAATAATAATGGTTGAAGATAAAAAAGTTGTGGTTAGCCTCGGGACAAAAGACTCTGTAAAGACAGGGATGCGATTTAAAATACTTAGAGAAGAAGCCCCCTTTAAACACCCTGTCACAAAAGAGACATTAGGCACATTAGAATCATCCATCGGAAGGATCGAGATAAAAGAGGTGGGGCCAGATTCATCTACAGGCATTATAGTTGAAGGTGATGCAAAGGAAGGCGATAAGGTCAGGATATCAGAGATAAAGGTGAATATGCTCTTCTGCCAGTCAAAAGATATCGACTGGTATTTAGCTGACTCATATTATAGAAATCTGAAGGGGACGGGAAGATTTAATATGATCGACACGGATCTTGAAACGGATGAGCCCTCAAAGGTTATTGAGGAGGCAAGAAGACTTCATGCGGAAGTTGCCCTTCTTCTGACAGCTAAGCCTGCAGGTTCGGGTACATTTCTTATACAAAGGCTTTTCTGGGTATCCGATGGTCTTAAATTTTCCGAGCTGGACACCAAGATTGACGTTGCTTATGCAAAGGAACTGAGGTTTGGTGAAGAATTCTTCACACTACATAAGGAAGAGACATTGCTGACATTTGATCTGCCATTCAGCTCAAGGTTTATAACAACAGGCGACATAAATGGGGATGGGAAACAGGAGATTATTCTCAGCACAGGAGAAGATATCGAGGTCTATGCGCTCGGTGTTGATCTTCAGCCTGCAATAGGTGATGTTCGGATAAAGGGGTCCAATCTTGAGGACCACCTCTGGCTTGACTCAATTGATCTCAATAGCAATGGAAGGGATGAGATAATCATAACGTCAATGAGAGGGAATGATATCACTTCTTATATTTATGAGCTGAAAGATAATAAATTTGTTCTGCAATATAAAGACAATGTCTTCATGCGAAGAATAGAGAATGGACTTATAGCACAGGCATATTCACGTGCTGAAGGGTTCGAAGGTGACGTGTTCACCATAGTATGGAAAGGAGAATATAAAAAAGGGGGTACCGTAAAGCTTCCGAAGAATGTTAGCATTTATGATTTTATATACATTGATGACCCCCGAACAGGCAGATTAGTACTCGCATATGATGAAAAGGGATTCCTTAATTTATACGATAATAACGGTATAGTGTTATGGAGGAGTAAAGACAATACAGGAGGTTTTCTCTCGACATTCAAGAAGTCGGCCCCTTCGATACTTGTTGAAAGGGGTGAATGGGCAATTAAAGACAGACTTTTTCTTAGAAACAGAGAGATACTCTTAGTTGAAAGGGTCCCTTTGTTAAAGATGGTAAAAGGGCTCGGTTATAGCAGTTCTCAGATTAAAAATTTATGGTGGAATGGGCTTTCCATGGAGGAGGGCGTTCTGATAGACAACATAAAGGGTACTGTCCTTGATTATGCACTTGCTGGTGATAAGATCATTATTCTTATAAGTCCTATGTTTGGCATAAAACCCGGGAATATACTAAAGGGTGAAAGTCCGCTAAAAACAGTACTCTATATTTATTCAATTAAAGGGGAATAGGGAGGTAAAGAATTGTTATTAAGCGGTCGTATACCAAGGCATGTAGGCATTATAATGGATGGAAATGGAAGGTGGGCTGAATTGCGCGGCCTTCCCAGAATAGAAGGCCACAGGCGTGGTGCAGAGCGTTCAAGTGAGATAATTGAAGTTTCAGCGGAGCTCGGACTGAAGGCATTAACCCTGTATGCCTTTTCTATAGAAAACTGGCAGAGACCGGTATCAGAGGTAATGACCCTGATGAGGCTGCTTGAATTATATTTGACCAAAGAACTTAACAGGTTAATAAAAAATGGCATCGTCTTTAAAGCAATTGGTGAGATATGGAGACTGCCAGAGCATATTCAGGTCACCATAAAGGAGACAGAGGAAAATACTGCCTCAAATAAAGGGATGATCCTCGTTGCTGCCCTGAGCTATAGTGGACGGAACGAGATTTTAAGGGCTGTGAAGAAGACACTGTATTCAGGTGTCAGACCCGAGGAACTGACGGAAGAGGTTTTCGATTCTTATCTCGACACTGCTGGCCTTCCTCCTCCGGACTTAATCATAAGAACCAGTGGAGAGATGCGAATAAGCAACTTCCTGCTCTGGCAGGGTGCATATTCAGAACTCTATTTTACGGATACGCTCTGGCCTGATTTCACGAAGGACGAATTCCTGCTTGCAATACAGGATTATCAGCGAAGGGAGCGGAGGTTTGGCGCTATCCCGGTAAGAGTAGATGCACCTTAAGCGTTTGATAGTTGCTGTTGTTCTTCTGCCTGTTATTTACCTTTATATTATGTACCTTCCTTCAGGTTATTTTATCCTCCTGCTGATATTCTCATCCGTCATAGCAATGTTAGAATTTTATTCCATGTATCGTGTAACGGGGATATTAAGATATGCCGGTTTATTCCTTGGGGCATTTATCCTCAGTGTATCCTATATCTCAGAAGATCTACTGCTAAATGTCGTCATCTTTTCTATAATGACAATAATGGCCATAAGACTTTTTGCTAAGAGAAATCCTCTTTCCTCGCTTAAAGATATCTCTCCTTCTGTCATCGGGCTGCTTTACATCCCGGGGTTCTTTGCATTCCAGACGCAGATCAGGAGGCTCGGGCCCGAGTGGATAATCTTTCTTTATGCCTCAGTATGGATGTCAGACACAATGGCGTACTATCTTGGCACCTCGTTTGGAAAGAGAAGACTTTACATCGAGGTAAGCCCCAACAAGACTGTGATGGGTGCAGCAGGCTCGCTTGTTGGGGGTGTAATAGCTGCATTAATTTTGAGGGCTACCATTATACCGCTGTTGACCTTATCCTATGCAGTATTAAGTGGTATAATGATAGGAACTATTTCCATAATAGGTGATCTTGTCGAGTCCATGTTCAAACGTGATGCAGGTGTTAAGGACTCAGGCATAATAATCCCAGGGCATGGGGGTGTATTAGATAAGATTGACGGGGTATTGTTTGCAGGTCCAATGCTTTATTGGATGTTGAAAGTTATGGGAATAATGGGCAGTAGTATTCGCTAAAAGTTTATTATATGTCATGCTGAACTTGTTTCAGCATCTAAAATTAATACCTTATGAGACCCTGAAACAAGTTCAGGGTGACACGTTTTTAAAAACAAGTAATAAATATATGAAGCGCATAACAATTCTTGGCTCAACAGGTTCGGTAGGAAGAAATGCCCTTGAGATTATCTCCTCTCACAAGAGTCGGTTTAAGGTTGTTGTCTTAACCGCAGGAAACAACATCGACCTGCTTGAAAAACAGGTAAGGTCTTTTTCCCCTGAGCTTGTGGCTGTCGCTGATGATGCATCTGCCAGAAAACTGCAAAAGAGAGTAAAAGGGAAGCGAGCTTCTTCCCTGCAGATATTATCTGGCCAGGATGGTATCGCAGAGGCTGCGGCTTACAAAGACTCCGACTTCGTCCTCTCAGCGATTGTAGGTGCCGCAGGTCTGGTTCCGACAATTTCAGCCATACGCTCTAAGAAAACAATCGGACTTGCAAACAAAGAAGCACTTGTAATGGCAGGAAGGATTGTGATGGAGGAATCAAAAAAATATGGGGTGAAAATTCTTCCTGTAGATAGCGAACATAGTGCAATATTCCAGTGTATTGAGGGTCACAGAAAATCTGACGTCAGGAGGATTATACTCACAGCCTCTGGTGGACCCTTTGCTGGCAAAAGTATTGATGAATTAAATGATATTAAGCCCGAGGATGCACTAAAACACCCGAGATGGAAAATGGGGAAGAAGATAACAATAGATTCAGCAACACTCATGAACAAGGGGCTCGAGGTAATTGAGGCACATTATTTATTTAGTCTTCCTCCACAAAAGATAGATGTGCTTATCCATCCACAGAGCATTGTGCATTCTATAGTTGAGTTTAATGACAGAAGCTGTATTGCGCAGCTCTCAATACCTGATATGAAAGGGCCCATTGCATATGCCCTTGCTTACCCGCAAAGACTTAAGGATGTAATAAATAGGCTTAACCTTGACAGAATGGAATCTCTTACATTTTGTAAACCAGACAACAGATGTTTTCCATGCCTCTCTTATGCATACATGGCTATAAAGGCTGGAGGCACATTGCCCTCTGTGCTTAATGCAGCAAATGAGGTTGCTGTGAATGCATTTCTCAAAAGCACAATCAGGTTCACCGATATACCAGTCATAATCAAAAAGACTATGGATCGCCATATCGTGATGCCTGAAACAGAACTTGACGTTGTAATGGAAGCTGACAGGTGGGCAAGAAAAAAGGCAGAAGAGATTATTAAGGCGTTATAATGGCATTTTTATCAGCTATAATCCTTCTCGGCATACTCATATTTGTACACGAACTCGGGCACTTTCTTGCTGCAAAGTTGATGGGTGTTAGGGTCCTGAAATTCTCACTCGGGTTCGGACCAAAAGTCGCGGGAAGAAAATACGGTGATACAGAATACCTCATTTCATCTATACCACTTGGTGGGTATGTCAAAATGTTAGGAGAAGAATCTGGTGAAAAACTTGAAGAAAAGGAAAAGCCATTCGCATATAATTGTCAGTCTGTTTTTAAGAGATTCGTGATAGTGGCCTCAGGGCCGATCTTTAACATAGTGCTTGCTATAGTTATTTTTGTCTTTATTTTTTTAACAGGGCTTCCTACATTGGTTCCGGAGATCGGTAGTATAGTACCCCATTCACCTGCGGAGATGGCAGGGCTCACAAAGGGAGATAAGATTACAGAGATTAACGGGGTGACTATAAATCAGTGGGATGAGATGACAAAGGTTATTCATAAAAATCCGGGTAACCCACTCAGTTTTAATATTAAAAGAGATGGCAATATTTTCAATGTATCAATAACGCCTGAAAGGAAGAAAATAAAGGACATCTTTGGAGAAGAAAAAGAGATCGGACTGATAGGGATAAAACCATCGGGGAGCACATTTACAAAAAAGGAAGGCATTTTCAGCGCGTTGGCGAATAGCGTCAATAGAACATGGGAGATATCCGTATTGACTATAGTGTCTGTTGTAAAGCTTATTCAGAGGGTGATACCCGCAGATACGATAGGCGGACCTATACTTATTGTTCAGATGGCAGGTGAACAGGCATCCAGAGGACCTTTAAATTTCTTTTTATTTATGGCTATTATAAGCATAAACCTGGGAGTACTGAACCTCCTTCCTATCCCGATCCTCGATGGCGGGCATATATTGTTTCTCGGGATAGAGGCAATAAGAAGAAAACCACTTAACGAAAAAGTCATTGCAGTTGCACAGAGGGTAGGGCTTGCGATCATCCTTACCATTATGGCCTTCGCACTATATAATGATATCGTAAGGCTGATTACAGGAAAGCAATTCCCTTATTAAGGGTCTCATAATTGAATAGACATTAATGAGAAAATCTCCCCTTCCCCCTCTTTACCAAAGAGGGGTATTATTCCTCCCTTTGGTAAAGGGAGGTTAGGAGGGATTTTACAAAATAATGCAGTCATTATTTTAAGACTGTTAATATTTGGATTAATGAAACCAGTATCACTAAAAACGCAGGTCTCCTCAGGCGGAGTGATATTCCGGAGGCACGATGACATCATAGAGATAGCCCTTGTAGCTGTAAAAGGAGGCAATGTATGGTGTCTGCCGAAGGGACTTATTGATAAAGGGGAGGCACCTGAAAAAACCGCGATTAGAGAAGTTGCAGAAGAGACAGGTCTTAAAGGAAAGGTCATCGAAAAGCTTGGGGAGATAACATACTGGTATTACATAAAAGAAGAAAACGCTAAGTGCAGGAAGACCGTGCACTTCTTCCTTATGGAATATGAAGGCGGAGATGTTTTAAACCACGACTGGGAGGTGGACAATGCATCATGGTTTCCAATCGATGAGGCATTGAAGAAGGTCAGTTACAAAGGTGAAAAGGAAATATTAGAGAAAGCAAAGAAGATTCTTCTGTCTAAGGAATAGTCACAACTTTCATAGTTGACTCTCTTGTCTATACTTGTTAAAGTGTAAAAACAAATGCAACCGGAAAGGAGGAGACCGTGGATAACGATTCTAAAAAGATTGCAGGGGCTTTTTTATTAGGCGGAATGATTGGTGTATTTGTCGCACTTCTGTATGCACCTAAATCAGGCCGTGAGACAAGGAAAGATATCTCAAAGGCTGCAAGACGCATAAAGAGAGAAACTGTTGATTTAGTCGAGGACACTGTTGAGGGGATACACGATTTTGCTGATGATGTAAAAGACAAGGTATCAGAGATAATCAAGAAGGGCGTAGAATTGTCAGACGATGCTAAAAAAGAAGTTATAAAAACCCTTGAGCACGGACAGAAGGCAATCGAAAAACAGAGAAAAAGGATAATTGAGGCCCTGGGACTTTAAGGGTTAAATAGGGTTAAATAGAGAAAATACCAAATCACAGGAATGACTGGAAATCTTCTCGACAGATAGGTCCGAGCGTAATCGAAGACTGTCAGTTGAGCGTCATTTGGTGTTTGCAGCAATTGTTCCTCCAAGAAATGCTTTCTTCACTTGCTCACTCTTGAGAAGGTTCTCCCCCGTATCTTCCATGAATATGCTGCCGATCTTAAAAACGTACGCCCTGTGTGCTATCTCAAGGGCAATGCGTGCGTTCTGCTCAACAAGGAGCACGCTTGTGCCAGCTTTATTGATCTCGATAAGCTTCTCGAATATCGTATCAACATAAGAAGGGGAGAGTCCCAATGAAGGCTCATCGGCAAGGAGCAGTTTAGGCTTTTGCATCAATGCCCTTCCAAGAGCGACTAACTGCTGTTCTCCTGTGGAAAGCGCTCCGGCTTTTTGATTCCTTTTGTCCTTCAGCACAGGGAAAAGATTAAGGACGTTGTCCATTTCTGATTTAATGTTGCCCTCTCTTCTTTGAAAAGCTCCAATCTCAAGGTTCTCTATAACCGTCATGGTTGGGAATAAGTGTCTGCCTTCGGGAACAAGGGATATCCCTTCCCTGACATGTTCATCTGGTCTTAAGGATTTAATACTTTCACCATTAAAAAGTATGTCACCGGATTCTATATCTACCATTCCGAATACTGCTTTAAGGGCAGTGGACTTGCCTGCGCCATTCGGTCCGATCATTGCTACGATCTCGCCGGCATTAACTGTGAAGGACACGTTTTCTATAGCCTTCACAGATCCATAATAAACGCTTATGCTTTTTGCCTCAAGCAATTCTTATTCCCTTCCCCAAATATGCATCAAGCACCGCTTCATTCTCCTGGATATCGGAAGGGGTACCTTCAGCTATCTTCTTTCCATAGTTCAGGACGACGATACTGTCAGAGATATCCATGACAACCTTCATGTTATGTTCTATGAAAAGTATAGTCTTGCCTTTATTCTTGAGACCCTCAATGATTTCAAGTACTTTCGGGACTGTATTAGGGAATACTCCTGCTGTTGGTTCATCGAATAGATAGAACTCTGATTCGGTTCCAAGTGTCCTTGCAAACTCAAGGAGCCTCCTCTGACCATGTGAAAGATTCTCGGCAAGTTCGTCTTTCTTGCCTTCCAAACCGACTATTTTCAGTAGTTCCATTGCCTTTTCAGTGTATTCCTTCTCAGCTTCCAGCATTGCTGTGGTTCTGAAAAGCGCATCCCAAAGAGTTTCCCCTCTGTCATATTTGATCCCGAGAAGCACATTTTCAATGACTGTCATCTGTGGGAATAACCTGATATTCTGGAATGTCCTGCCGATGCCAAGGTAAAAAATTTTATGTGGTGCAAGGCGGGTAATATCTTTTCCACTGAAAATAATTTTTCCTGCAGTGGGTCTGTAGATGCCTGTGATGAGATTGAAGGTGACTGTTTTTCCCGAACCATTCGGCCCTATGAGCGCAGTTATTGTTCCTTTCTTAACAGAAAATGAAAGATCATCAACTGCTCTCACGCCATCAAAGCTTTTGGATAGATTTTGTACCTCAAGCATTTCTTTTATCCGGCACTATACTCATAAGTTTTTTAACTCGTCACCCCATTATTAACAGTCTCAAAATAATTACAACATTTATCTGCAAAATCCCTCCTAACCTCCCTTTCCCAAAGGGAGGGATAATACCCCTCTTTGGCAAAGAGGGGATAGGGGAGATTTTATAATTCATGTCTATTCAATTATGAGACTTTAGCAATAAACTCATCTTATTTGAACCATATTCACCTATTATTCCCTGTGGTCTTTTAAGCATCAAGACGATCAAGAGAAGGCCGTATATCATCTGCCGGAGAGGGGCTGCAACAGAACTCGGCATCCCAAGGAAACGAAGCATCTCCGGAAAAATTACAAGAATCAATGCTCCTATAAAAGACCCCTTGATGCTTCCCATGCCGCCGAAAACAACCATGAGGAGGACTGCTATGGATTCCATCACTGTGAAACTCGAAGGGTCAATAAAGGTTATATAATGCGCATAAAGACTTCCGGCAATACCGGCAAATAAGGCTCCGATTACGAATACTATAAGTTTATATTTATTGACATTTGTTCCAATGGAGAGACTTGCAATCTCATCGTCCCGGATGCTTCTGAGAATCCTGCCGAAAGGGGAGTGCGCAATACGGTTGATCGCAAATCCAGTCAAGGCAACGAAAACCATAACAAGGATGAGATAAGCCCAGACTGGTTGAAGTTCGAAACCGAATAGGATGAATTTTGGAATGCCGGGCAATCCCATCGGCCCTCTTGTCAGATCAACCCAGTTCTTTGAAACCGAATATACAATTACGCCGAAACCGAAGGTAGCGAGTGCAAGATAATCCCCCTTGAGTCTGATCGAAGGGAACCCAACAATAACGCCGAGCAAAGAGGCAAAACAGGCACCGATAACAATACCAATCCATGGTGATATTCCATAGTTCAAGGCAAGAAGGCTTGATGTATAAGCTCCAACACATGCGAAAGCTATATGTCCAAGAGCAGGGATGCCTGTGTAGCCGAGAATAAGGTTGAGGCTAAGTGTCAGGATAATATATATCCCCGAAATAATTAATATATGAAGAAAATATTCCAATCTTTACACTTTCCTCATCTTCTTCTCATAATGCCTTTTTGCCTTTTCATATATCCTGTCAAGAGACATCCCTTTGAAAATCTTTTCCTGGAGTTCAAGATAGTCGCCGCTCCCCCTAGAAAACTGACGCAAAAACCTTATCATGCCGGCATACCCGAGCGTGTTTATAAGGCTCTTAACGCCTAATTCTCTAATTTCAATATCATCTTTAACCTTCTGCAATTTTTACTCCCTCCTTTCTAATGAAATCAATTGGATTTATTGGTTTGACCTTTATTCCCATTTCTCCTGATTTTGCCTTAACCATCATCAAAACACCTGTTGTAAATATTCATGTCACAATAAATACGCATATTCAATTATAACCTTTCTTTATTATTCTTCTTGCCTAATATCCCCTCCGGTTTAAACAGTAAAAAGATAATAAGCACTGCAAAAGCTATTGTATCTTTCCACCCTGCCTGGATCTTCCAGATCCCAAGGTTTTCAACAATGCCAAGGAAAAACCCACCGAGCAAGGCACCGGGAATACTTCCGATACCACCGATGATAGAGGCGATGATTCCTTTAAGAATTGCGTTCATTCCCATCGTAGGCTCGATATTCGTCTCAAGAGATATTAAAACCCCTGCCATCCCAGCCAGCGCAGAACCGATGCCAAAGGCATAGAGTATGATTTTTTCAGGATAAATCCCGGAAACACTGGCTCCTACAGCGTCATCCGCCACTGCTCTGATTGCCTTTCCCATTTTTGTCTTATCCACGATAACCCAGAGAATCATAAAAAGAACGATAGAGGCAGAAATAATAAGTATTTGAATTGGCGTTATAACCGCCGTTAGTATCTGATAGCCTTCAACCACAGGCCAGGTTCTCAGAGTTAGTATCTGAGCGCCATAGAGAAGTTGGAGGAGGTTTTGAATGAAAATAAATACTCCGAAAGAAGCAATGAGAAAGACAAGATTAGCCTAACTTCCGCACAATTTTCACAAAAACAGACTTTTTAAAAAAATTCAAACACATAACCTATTGATATTCAAAGAAACAATGAATGAAACGCCTCAGAAATTATAAATAGTGACTAATAATA
>JBFLZS010000080.1:1109-13470 GCA_040756135.1 Nitrospirota bacterium | reverse complement strand
ATATAGAAAGAAATAACGGGTGTGAAAAAAGTGCCACACTTAACCGCGATGGCAAAAAAGGAAAAAGAATTTTTTCCGATAGGGATCGTTTGCCTCTTGACAAAGGGCCTTTTAATGGGTGACCCCATGATCATGATCACGTATTTCTTCGTAATGATGCGACTTTTGTCCCTCCCATTAAAAAGATATTGACAATAACAATACCTTTTCTTGAACGCCCTGTAAATTTTAATAACCGTGTCGTTGAACTGGAAAGAAACACTCTGACCTTTTCCTGCTTTGTTTGCTTGAATGGGAATTAAATAGATATCAGGAATTGATGTTTTGTTTATAACTGTGAAAAAATGAGATTTTTCTGGAACCGCTCAAAATCTATCTTTCTATGTATTATCTGCATCTATATCAAGGCCTTAAGATGTATGACGTGCAGGAAGGCTTTCATATTCTTTGCCTTCTTTGTGAGTTATTTTAAGCTGAATTACGGAAGGTATATTTATCAAACCTGAAGAATTGTTACCCTGAATCCTTCGCTATTGTCACCCTGAGCGAAGCAAAGTGTCTTGGTTCCTGGCTCAAGATAAACGCCGTGAAAGGTCTCTTTTTCGAGATTCTTCGCTACCTGTTACGTCCCAGCAATCCGATACCGATTTTAGGGGTGCAATTCCCACATAAACGATACCAGTTTTAAGGTATCCATTCCCACCAAAACGATACCAGTTTTCGGGGGTCTATTCCCAGGTAAACGAGACCACCTGTAGAAGTAGTTATGATGTCCAAATTTTTTTGCAAGGAGGGCATCATGACAGGCAAGAACAGGAGGCGTTTAATGGAGAGAAAAAATAGTCGAGCAACTGGTATCCGGCAAAGGCTTCAATGCCATTTGCAGAGACCTTAAAGTAGGTAAGAACCGTGTAGCCTACATCAAGGAGAAAGCGCGGGAATACGGCTATCTTGACGGAAACATACCTATTCCCCCCTTATCCCGAAGTCATCTTTTCTGATCCGGTTGACGGCCGGTCATTAAAAACATCAGAAGCGGACTTGCAGTTACAAGGGCAGAGACAGTGGATTGAAGACCGGCTGCAGGCCGGCTGGCAGCCTATCACCATTTTTGAAGAACTGCCGGTAAATACAGGTCGTTCAAGTTTTTACCGGTTTCTGCACCGTCACAAATTAATCGACATTGGCGGAAATGCCAGAAGGGCACTCATCGAGGAGATCATCTACGCCCCTGCAGAGGCGCTCATAGTTGATTGGGGCAAACTTCGAGACGTTATAGATCCTGAAACTAAAAAGAAACGTATTCTATGGATGTTTATCGGTGTACTGGGATACTCAAGGTATATGATGGTACATCTTGTATGGTCATACGATGTACCGACCACGCTTTCAACCCTGGAGGAAATGCTCAAGGAACTGGGAGGCGTTCCAAGGAGAATCGTTTCTGATAATCCGAAATGTTTTGCTCTTGAGGCATCCAAATATGAACCCCTGCTTAACCCTGTGTATGAGCGTTTTGCCGCACATTACGGCACCACAATTGAATGTCTGCCGCCCGGCTCGCCGGAATTGAAGGCATAGGTTTCATACTACACCCTATGTGGGGTATGAACGAAGTCCTCAACTTTTTTTTCTGACATACAATTTTTCTCCTGGTCTTTTGGGAGGAAGATTACCTTTGGGAAAATCGAAAAGGTATTCTCCCTTATCGTTTGCAACACGGCCATTCAGTAGTCCGGCCCTGTGCCAGACCATAACCGTATCTGTACAGATCCCGAGCATTTTTGCAACTTCTTTACTCGTTAACTCCCTAAGACTTTTCTCAATACTTAAAGCAAGATCCTGGGGCTGAATGTTGAGAATCCTTGCCATTACACTCATCAATTCTGGTCGTCGAGGGTCAAGTAATGAAATTGAGGCACGAAAGTTGCCATCAGGCTTTTTCATTTTTTCTCCTAAACAAACGCAGAGATCATGAAATGGAATGCCTGTCATTAGGTTAATACTTACCATTATTACGGAGGACGCAGCAGTCGAGACATACCGATCTATTGTGGAGGCATCACGGCGCAACCGACTATAGAAATCCCGAGATGGGTAGAAAGTGGTTAAACCGGCTTCTTCAATACCTTTACTTGCCTGTGAAGCAACTCGACTTTCGGATCTTTTGTAAAATCGCGATTAGGCTCTTCCAGTTCGGCCATAAGATTGGGTGGAAATAGATCAACAGCGATACCCGCCCGCCGAAGGCAAAGAACGCCTTTTCCGGTAATGCGTTGATCTGGATCCAGCATGCCAATTACGACCCTCCCAACCTTTCTTGCTATAAGTCGCTCTGCACAAGGTTGTTTCGGATGGTGCCTGGTTGTGCAAGGTTCTAAGGTTGTATACACGGTGCATCCCGCAAGTGTCTCATGAGGAAGTTTCTTTTCAAGCACACTGAATTCAGCATGATCACCCTGGGCTAAGTCACCCCGGCAGGAAGAAGCCAAGATTTGGTCATCCCGTACCACAACAGCCCCGACATATGGATGAGGACGCGTATCCTCGCGTTGGGACCTCTTGGCCTCCTGTATTGCCAGTTTCATAAATTTGATCTCTTTTTGTGAACCCACTAAAACCTCCGAATTTGGAGACTTTCCATGAAAGCTACTGCACACATACTATAGCAAAACAATTATTGTGATTTCGAGAGGAATTATTCGACTCCCGAAGGGCAGCTTGCCGAAGCATGCCTGCACTGCGCAACCCGCGAGGGTTCAGGCAAGCATGGAGGAGCGAAGGCACGAGCTTGCTTCTGGCATGAGCTTGAAGCTGAAGTGAAACGGAGGCTTGAAGCATACCCTTGCAGGGCTTAAATATTCTTGCGTAGGCAAAGATTATTTAGGCACTTAATAGCAAGGGGCATGATCCCGAAAGCTTTTGGGACAAGCACAATGCCTAAGCGATGGGGGCTATGGATAATCTTGTGCCTGCGGAGTGGTGGGCGGGCGTAGCAGACACACCGAAATGTAGGCCTACCGTTATCATTTTAACCTTTTGCGATTTTTAGTTTTTTATACAAATAGCAGACTATTTAGGTTATCATATTTTGAAGCGAGTTTTTTGGAGGAGATAGTCATGAGAGAATTTAAGAGGATAACATTTAATCCCGAAATTATGGGTGGACAGGCATGTATAAGGGGAATGAGGATACCCGTCTCCCTCATAGTCAATTTGGTCGCAAATGGATTGACTGCTAATGAAATAATTAAGGAATATCCTGATCTCGAACCAGATGATATCAGGGAAGCGCTCCAGTATGCCTCCTGGCTTGCCAAAGAGGAACTCCATCCCGCTGCAATTTAAGCTATGAAATTTCTTGCAGACATGGGCATATCCCAGACAACTGTCATGTGGTTAAGAGAAAAAGGTTATGACGCACTTCATATACGAGATCTCGTTATGCACCGTGCTCAGATGCAGAGATTATATCAAGAGCAGGTGCCGAAGGCCGCATCGTTTTAACCTGTGATCTCGATTTTGGGGATATCATGTCTGCTTCAAAAGAAAAGTGCCCAAGTATAGTGATCTTCGGACTTGAAAATGAAGCCCCTTCAAATGTTATCAGAAGACTGCAACAGGTTTTAAAAGAATCCTCTGAGGCATTATTAAAAGGCGCTGTAATCAGTGTTGAAGAAACAAGACACAGGGTACGGTTATTACCTTTTTAATTCTTAGCTTGCCTCAAGCGGTCTCGGCTAAACATAAAGGTAGAAATCTGATATACTTTCATCATGAGTAGGTTTGCTGAATATATTGAGGGATGGAAAGAAAAGGATAAGCTTTTAGAGATTAGACTTTCTTCTTTCAAGAATAAAGTAAGGGAACTTCTTCCTTTGGTAGGTGAGAAACTCAAATCTCTCGGTGCAAAGAAAGTCATCGTCTTCGGATCTCTTATCGAAGGGGACTTTAAGATAGACTCTGATATAGATATAGCAGTAGAAGGTCTGCCGGAGAGTAAATACATTGAGGCTATAATTGAGACTGAGAAGATCCTTACCACGGCAGATATTGATTTCGATTTAGTCCTTTATGAAAGGGCTTATCCCTGGATAAAAGAAAGGATTAGTAGAGGCAAGATACTATGACAAAAGAAAAAGCACTGGTACTTCTCAGTGAGACCGAAAAGGAGATATTACTCCTTAAACAGTGCATTGAGGTAATCAAAAAAAGACTTTCAGCAATAAAGGGAAAGACTCATAAAGAGGAAAGGGCTGTATATATCGAAAGCCTGGCAATGAATCTACATAGTTTTTATGAGGGCATCGAAACTATCTTCGAGAAAATAATGGATTTTACAGGTGAAGAAAAGCCTTCTGGACATGAGTGGCACAGAGAAATCCTTGAGAGGATGACTCTTCCAATAAAAAGGCTTCGTCCAGAAGTTATATCAGTTAAGACTGCTAAAAAACTTGATATTTACAGGACATTTCGCCACAAGATAAGACATATCTACGGCTTTATGATAATTCCAGAAAATGTGACAACAATCGCAGAGAAAGCAAGTGAAAGTTTTAAATCATTCGAAAAGGATTTTAAAAACTTCATATCCTTTGTTGAAGAGATTGCAAACCTCTGATATCTTTAAAACACTCCTCTATCCAGAGTCCTATACTGTATAGCCTCCCCCTTTTTCTTCTGATCTCTCCCCTGAATATTCCGTAGATAACTCTTTATACGGTACCGCTGGTACATCTATATGTATATCAATCCTGTCAAGCAAAGGACCTGAAACTCTGTGCCTGTAACGATGTATCTGTCCAGGTGTGCATGTGCATCGATGTTTTGGATCCCCCCAGAACCCGCAGGAGCAGGGATTCAGTAAGCTTTTTCGAGTACCCCAAGTATAGTCTATCACTTCCACGACCTATTATACCACCTAAGGGGTATCCTTTAGACCCTAAAACAATAGGTGAACACATGCGAAAGAGAAGGCTCGATCTTGGACTCCTGCAATCTAATGTGGCAAAGATAATCGGGGTTACCGAGTCAACAGTGTGGAATTGGGAGCATGGAAGGGGACCTGAGTTAAAGCATATGCCGAAGATTATAGAGTTCCTCGGGTATGTGCCCTTTGAGTGTCCAGAAGATCCGATGGGGAGACTCAGGTACTTCAAGCTGGTAAAGGGGCTGTCTTATGAACGATTAGGGGAGTTGATAGGTAGAGACCTTGGGCAGTTGATGGATTGGTTGAGTGGTAGGAGAAAGCCATATTGGAAAAATATTCAGCGTCTTGTTATATTTTTAGCTAAACGTATTTAATTAGGACGAAGTGGGTGAAAATTAAAAATTTATGAAGAAGACAGAAATCGCGGTGGATACCGTTATTATTGGGGGGCGGCTTTTCAGGGCTATTTCTCGCTGAGTGCTTCGTCAATTCCGAGCATGATTCTTTTTTACTTGTGGAGCGCCGTAAGAATACCCTCGGTGGCTATGCAGTTTTCGGCGGGATCAAAGTAAGTTTGCTTCACGTATAGGAAATTATAAAAATTGCAATTTGGTAATAGTTCAGCCCTAAATTATATATAGAGTAAAATACACATATAGTTTTTTGACAACATAATTATAACAAAGAAGGAGGGGGGATACCTGATCTAAAAGCGGTAATGGTATCAACGAGGAATTCAAGGGGGTTGCGTTTTTGCAACCAGCAGGTACGAGTGGCCGTTAACAATCGCGAGGTCAAGGCAGCGCCGTTATCACTTCTATTTCCAAAACATATCTTACGCCATTGGACAGCGGGTCTGATGCCTCTTTCTGCCAGGTTATTTGTTGGTTCGACTCCTTCATAGCAGATAAAGGTAAAAAGGTTGTCAATCTGTTTCAATAATTTACGAGATAGAGTGCGAACGCATTTTTCCTGTGAATCTTTGTAGGCTTTAAGATGCCCTTCTATAGCCGATCTCACTGGTTTTGTTTTTTGGATAAGCTCTTGGCGAGACATGTCGCCTTCTTTGAAGATGTACCACAAGTCCATTAACTTTTTTCTTAGCTTCTCTATCTGTTTAGCAAAGGTTATGGCATCAGAAGATAGTTTAACTTCACCAATTTTTGCAATTCCTTTAAAATCCCTTTTAAGGTGAGCCCAGCAAAACTGTACCAAACCTTTATGGTATTTTGTATATGCGCCCCATCTATCAACACAGAGGATGCCCCTGTAGATATTTCCCAGTACATCTATTAATGCCTGAGAACCTCGATTTACGGATACCCTAAAGTAGATGAATGTTGAAGCAACAAATATCCATAACCAGCGGTCTCTCCAGCCAGTCTCATCAGCATTTATAACTGGTTCAGCAGGTAAGGCCTCCTTTAACTGTTTATCAACAGGCTCTATTGCATCTGACATCTCTTCGAGTAATTTTTGAACAGAACCAAGACAGATATTTATACCCAATAGAGTCTGACAAAAAACTTCTGTCTGTCGGCGAGAAAGATGCATGACTGCCACAAGATAGGCAATGATTGCAGCTAACCTTGGTCCAAAGTTTGACCTGGCAACCCCCTCAGGCAAATGTGCTTTATTAATATGCCCACAGGTGCATTGTACAGTGTAACATTGATATTCGGTTACTTCAGGTGTAACAGGAGGTATTTCTGTGACCTGCCACCTGAAGGGTTCTTTGACTACATTGGCTTTCTTATCTTTCGGTAGTTTCTTACCGCAACATTCACATCTTTCAGGATATAGAGAAATTATAACATTTACTTCCTCAACAGGAATCAAGCTCCGATATGTTCCCTTATGTCCAGGTTGACCACCACATTCGCGGTTGCTCTTATTATGATTTTTTTCTTCCTGATTTCTTTCTCTGGGATTATCAGAGGATGGAGGTTTTGATGAGTTTTGAGAGTCCTTTTTAATCTGTGCAATGTTTTCTTTCAATAGCTTGATTTCTGCATCCTGTTCAAGCAGTTTGGCTACTGTAGGCTCTTTACCAGAATCGTACAGTTTTTCAGCTTCTCTTCTATCCACAGCACAACACCTTGCGGAAGTCTTTGGATAAAGGATACCCATAAACTGCTTTAATAGATCGGTTAGGTTTGTTAGTTTGATCATTCTTCCCACGTCCTGTAGTCTTTCCAAGATATATCCAGTTGGCTGCTTTGTAACAGGTGCCCCTGAAACGCTCCGTATCAACAAAGGTCTCAAGAAAATATATTAGGTGATTATATACCCTCTGCCAATCAGCAGGAAGAACCTCGGCGATCCTACCTAATAAGTGGGATGCCAAATACGGAACGTGGATCCAAGGTAATATAAGATACCTACTATTATAAGCAATAAGGTGTAGATTCTTTTTGCGAATATCTGCTGGCCAGCCGATAAACTTATCCCTGCATCCAATATGACGTGGAGATGATGACCATGCCATACAGGCGATGGGTCTTTCGCCGGTAAAGACAATATATTTCAGATGTTCTCCGACAGGATGGCAATAGCCCAAATAATGTTCTTGAGCTATCAAACTATTGAATAACTTCTCGTATGGAGTATACCGTACCTGTCGTATTTCAAGTGGTTGAATTTTTGATAATGTAGTAAATATAGGCCTTTGATCAACATCTGTTTTAGAGGGTTTCTTACGATTGGCAAGAGGATTGTTAGGAGTAAATTTCCTGGGAGGTAATTTGATATATCCGGCTGGGATTAAAGGGATTAGGAGAAGTAAGAGATAAACTCAATCACAGGATAATGAAGAGGGACAAGACAGAGGCGTACACATTAGATGCGGATGCGATGGAGATAATAGGAGAGAAGGCAGATGCTTTTTACACATATATAAGGAAACAAAGGATACATGCCTGTAGTTGGATTTTTATATGAACTTAATCTTTGCATATACGATGAATTCAGGGAAGGCAATACCGCGCCCGCATATGGGCAGAAGGAATTTTACCATGAATGCAAAGCTCGGATGCCGAAGGGCAAGAGGATAGGATATTATCGAGCAGACAGCGCCTCATATCAGGCGGAATTAATAAATGACTTAGAAGCAGACGGAGTTAAATGGGCAATAACAGTGGATTTAGATCATGCGGTGAAGACACTGATAGCGACAATTCCAGATAATAAATGGATAGAGCCTGTAAAGGGTTGTGGTTATGAAATAGCAGAGACGGTTCATAGCATGGAAGATACAAAGAAGGCATTTCGTCTTGTAATAAAAAGAGAGTTACGAAAGCAAGAGAACTTATTTGAGATAGGGAAATATTTCCATCATGCAGTAGCAACAAACTGGGATGAAGAAGAAAAGGATGCCTTTGAAGTGCTTCAGTGGCATAATCAGAGGGGGCAGGCTGAAAACTTCAACAAAGAACTAAAGAATGGATTTGGTATGGAGCGAATGCCATGTGGACAGACAGAGGCCAATGCAGTATTTTTCAGGAGAGGAGTAATAGCATACAATCTTTTCATAGGATTTAAGAGGCTGTCGTGTCCTGAGTCATGGGTAAAACATACGATAGCAACATTTCGCTGGAAGATGATACAGGTAGCAGGTCGGATAGTGAGACATTCTAAAAGTATTATTTTAAAGCTTGCAGCAGATATAGAGAAATTAGAGTTATTTAAAGGGATAAGGAAAAGTATTTTTGAATTGAGTTTAGTTCTTGATGGATAAAAAATACTACTGTAATTATAAGCGAAACGAAAACAGAAGGAGTGGTACGTCTCGAAAGGGCAAAAACGATATAGGCTACAAAGCAGTATTTCATTGAAAAAGAGATTATGAGGCTAATTTGAGAGAGATGACCTCTGTATAGTTAAAAATTTGCCTCTAAATCTCGTACAGCACATTATCTGTAATTTCTATATCGGGTTATATTAATCTCTGGAGGCGGCGGCCCTTCTATAGTAAAATAACCGCTTGTGCTATTGACACCGCTGTTTGTCCTGTCGCTTACCCTGATCTGGTAGTCTGTTCCTGAAGACTGGTTGGTCGGTATCCTCCAGTTATACGAACCAGTTGATGTCCGTGCATAAGAAGTGAGGGTACTGGCAACTGCTCCTCCTTTCAGTAGCTCTATCTTTACATAGCTACCTACTGCTCCTTCTGTTGTCCATGTTATCGCCTCAGTGTTTCCTGCTACCCATGTCTCCCCTCCAACCGGCCTTGTTATATTAATCTCTGGAGGCGGTGGCCCTTCTATAATAAAATCACCATCGCTTGTGTCTGTAACAGAACTATTCGTTGTACATATTATTTTTACCCTATAGTCATTACCTTCAGCCTGGTTCGACGGAATCCTCCAGTTATACGAACCAGATCCGTTTCTCCCTATCGAAGCATAATAGGCAATCGTGCGGTTGAGCACATCATTCTTCAGGAGTTCAATCTTCACTCCATAGCAAGGATTACCTGAGTAGTTCCATCTAATAGTTTGGGTAGTATTTGCTTCCCATTCTTCTCCTCCGTTAGGTATGGTTACAGTAATTCCTGTTTCTCTATTGAATTCTGCTGTTACAGTAATATCATCACTCATTGTTACAGTACATGTCCCTCTACCTGAACACCCACCACCTGACCAGCCAGAAAAGGTTGAGCCTTGATCTGTGGTAGCGGATAATGTTACAGAAGTTCCATCTTCATAACTCTCTGTACAATCTCCACTGGTAGAGCCATTTGTGATAGTGCAGTTGATCTTTGTACTTCCTGTATCTTGGTCCCTTACCATACCTGAACCAGTACCTGAACCGTTGACTGTTAAGGTAAAGCTTGGTGCACCAACATATTCATCTGACCCTATGTCTGTTATTGCTACTGTATCCCCATCTCCATCAAAAGGTCTTGGGTCTCCTTCAAAATCAGTTAAAGGGGCGCCAGTATTTGTACCTGTGTCTATGCAAGGTGAACCGCCAATTAGATGATAGTCTCCTGATGCTGGATCTACAAAAAGAGGATCTGCGTTGATATTATTCCCAAGGTCGTTGTAAGTACCAGGGTCATTATATATAGACCTTACGTCGTTGTAAGAGGAATTGACAGTAGTTGTTCCACCATACTGGGTAATTGCAATATCACCACCATTTGACGCTTGATTACCCCAGATAATGTTGTTTTTAAGTGTTAAGTCTGTAATGCTTGCATTATAAGAATAGGCACGTAACCCACCCCCATTATTAATAGCGGAATTGTCTGCTATAGTATTATTAATGAGAGTGACTGCAGTATTGCCTGAATCTTCAGAGTAGGCATAAATTCCACCTCCGTTGACATCAGAATTATTGTCTACGATGATGTTGTTTGCCAGTGTTACTGAAGTATTAGAGTCTAAATTCTGAGAAAAGGCACCGATCCCGCCTCCGTAATTGGTTACATTATTGTTTGAGATAATATTACTATTTAGTGTAAAAGAAATAGACCCTGAAGAAATGGCATAAGCATAAACCCCGCCTCCATATTCACTCCATCCATTCTTGATAGTAAATCCCTCAATGGTAATAATATCTTCAACACCAGCTCCAGCAGATATTCTGATAACACTTCCGTCTCCTATTCCATCCCCTGTAACATCGCCATCAATTATAGTAAGTGAGGGGTCTTCAGCCTTTGATGTAAATGAAGAATTCCATCCACCTTGAAGGGTAAATTCTTTTGATGTATAAACAATGATATTTTCATAGTATGTTCCCTGAGCTACTTTAATTGTCGCTCCATCTCCCGCTGCATTGATTGCATCCTGTATTCTTGAATAGCATGGGGAATTTCCGCCACAGAGACCATATGGCTCCACGTAGAGTACTGTCGGCAGTGAATCATTGTCATAGTTTGTAACTGATACATCAGATGCATTCATGCCATTGTAGGTTGTATCTGTTGATGTCGCTGCTGCCGTAACAATCGTATATGCTATGTTACCGTCAACTACAGCATCATCCACTCCTGTCACTGTCACTGTCTGAGGATTATTCCAGTTTGCTGTTGTAAATGTCACTGATGCAGGCGATACCGTTCCTTCTGTTGTATCAGAGCTGCTCAGGCCAATCGTAACATTCGCCATTGGCTGTGTGTTTAGTACTATCGTAAAGCTCGCTGTGCCTCCTGCCTCTGTTGTTACAAGACCACTTGTTGGGGTTACTGTTATCCCCGCTGTATCATTGTCCAGAATCGTCACAGTTGCAGTGCTTGGACTGCCAAGAGTCGCTCCGCCCGTTGGGCTACTCAATGTCACCGTAAAGGTCTCGTTTGTTTCATCTATACTATCGTTCATTATCGATACAGTAAAGGTCTTGTTCGATGTATCTCCGTTTGCCCAGCTTAGTGTATTAGAGGCAGATGTGTAGTCAGAACCAGCTATAGCTGTCCCATTCGCTGTTGCATAGTTAACAGATACCGCACCATTGCTACCACCTGTGCGGGTAACTGTAATAACAGCACTGCCACCGTTCTCATTGACACTGTAAGTGGCAGAGCTAAATTGTAAGGTGCCTGCCGGAGCCACATCATCGCTAATAATCGTCACAGTAGCACTACTTGGAGAACCTACAATGTAGGCAGGATTAGAACTCAGCGTTACTATAACTGTCTCATCACTTTCCACAAGGGAATCATCAATCGGCGTGACAGTGATGTTGGCTGAAGTAGAACCTGCCCCAATCGTTACGCTACCTGAGAGGGAGTTGTAGTCACTTCCTGCAGTAGCTGTTCCCGAAGTGCTATAGTACACTGTCAAAGCCAATGACGTACTACCTGTGTGACTGACTGTAAAGGTGCCCGGGTCTGAAGGCTCAGTAGCATTGGGGTCGGTTGCGGCAATGGTTACTGTTGGCAAGGGCTCTACCGTCAGGCTCACTGCTCTTGTTGTGTTTCCATTTCCATTGGTTGTGTTAGTAAAGCTAACCGTATCGTTATAAGTACTTGGGGTGAGGGTGTTGGCATTGCTATTTATAGAGACCGTTACAGTTGTGTTTGCACCTGCCCCAAGAGTCCCACCCGTTGATGATAGACTAACCCATGCCTGCCCTTTTGAGGCTGTCCAGTTAATGGAACTGCCTCCTGTGTTCTGTAAAGTATAATTCTTACTCGATGGACTGAATGGGCCACCTTGATTTCCTGAGGATGATAATCCATCCGATGGGCTTACCGAGAGAACCCCAGGAAGAGCATTAACAGTCAAGCTTACAGGTCTTATTGTGTTTCCATTTCCATTGGTTGTGTTAGTAAAGCTAACCGTATCGTTATAAGTACCTGGGGTGAGGGTGTTGGCATTGCTATTTATAGAGACCGTTACAGTTGTGTTTGCACCTGCCCCAAGAGTCCCACCCGTTGATGATAGACTAACCCATGCCTGCCCTTTTGAGGCTGTCCAGTTAATG
>JBFLZS010000080.1:0-1009 GCA_040756135.1 Nitrospirota bacterium | reverse complement strand
GAACTGCCTCCTGTGTTCTGTAAAGTATAATTCTTACTCGATGGACTGAATGGCCCTCCTTGATTCCCTGAGGATGTTAAATCATCTAATGGTGTTACTGAGAGGGTCTCACCACTTATTTTTAGAAGATATCCTTCTGCTGTCCAACCTGTTACTTCATCATCATACCTTATTTTCCACCACCGAAATTTCTCAACATCTTGAGGCCCATCGATGATGGTCCCTCTGTCGCCTTTTGATCTTTCCGCCCCCGGTATTGGATCACAACCGGTAAACCCTGCACATGGTCTCACATTCACTCCATCAGCTGTTATTTCAACCCTGTCTCCAATTGTAAAACTACCCTCAACCAAGTTTCTCCTGATTGGCCTGTACTTCAAACTTGATAATTGTGACCAAGTATAAGAAATCCGTTGTGCTCTCCAAGGGGTTTGTTCCATAGATTCAATTCCACCAGAATCTATATAGCGATTAAAAAGTATTATATGTCCTACACCTCCCCAAGAAGTAAGAGACGTAAGGGCATCTCCTTGTAGCAAAGACACATATTCAGCATAACCGACTTCCCCTATCGCATAAAAATACCCGTAACCCAAATTATTCTCGATACCGGAAACAGTATATCTTGATGGTAATTTCCAACTTATACTTACAAAACCAGAACAGTCATTTCCATAATAGGTATATCCCCCAGGAGTAGTATTTACTTCCTCTTCAAACTCCTCCCATTCAAACTCCTCCCACGTGTCTTGAATAGGACATTGACTATATGCCTCACCTTTGTATGATGTTCCAGAATTAAAATCTTTCCAACAAGCGTAACAATCATAATAAGAGCTATATCCATAGTACTCAGCCCCCCAATAATCACATTGACTTTCAGAGGGTGTTGGTCTGATATTACTTATCTAAACCCCTATAAACAATAACTTTCTAATAAGCACTATTGAAATATGTGACAATATAATATATCATTGTCATATATGAAAACTACTAATGTTTCAAATGT